>NZ_JBFQGA010000002.1:0-627014 GCF_040932435.1 Kluyvera sp. STS39-E
CCAGTCGCCACCCGCGTATTCGTAGATACGGCGGAAGCTGACGTCCGGGGTTAAGTTCTTGTAATCTTTACAGGCCAGTTCACAGGTTTTACAACCGGTGCAGCGGGCGGAGTCAATAAAAAAGCCATATTGGGTGGTCATCGGTTACTCCTTACACCTTCTCAACCTGGACGAGATTCGTGTGCGATGGGTTGCCTTTCGCCAGCGGCGATGGGCGCTGGGTCGTCAGCACGTTGATAGAGCCTGCCTGATCGATACGTCCCGCATCCGGGTTGTACCAGGCACCCTCACCCAACGCCACGATGCCCGGCATCATGCGCGGTGTAACCTTGGCTTCAATATGCACTTCACCTCGGTCATTGAAGATACGAATGCGATCGCCATTAGCAATCCCACGGCTCTTCGCGTCCAGTGGGTTTATCCACATTTCCTGGCGACAGGCAGCCTGCAGCACATCAACGTTCCCGTAGGTCGAGTGAACGCGGGACTTGTAGTGGAAGCCCGTCAGCTGCAGCGGATATTTTCCAGCAAGCGGATCGTTGTAGTTTTCAAAGCCCGGGGTGTAGATCGGTAACGGATCGATAACATCATCTTCCGCCAGCTCCCAGGTTGCAGCGATTTTTGCCAAATCCTGTGAGTAGATTTCAATTTTACCCGACGGTGTGGTCAGCGGATTTGCCTGCGGATCTTCACGGAATGCTTTATAGGCAACGTGATGGCCTTCTGGATCGCGTTGTTTGAAAAGACCCTGCTTGCGGAAGGTGTCGAAGTCCGGCAGTTCCGGCACAGCTTGACGAGAGAGTTCATGCAGATGGCGCATCCATCCTTCCTGCGTCCGACCTTCGGTGAACTTCTGCTCTACGCCCATGCGTTTCGCCAACTCAGTGGTCATGTCATAAATGGTTTTGCACTCAAAGCGCGGTTTGATGACCTGATCGGTAAAGATGACGTAAGACATGTTGCCGCAGGAAGCGTCCAGCGCGAAGTCCATCTGCTCGGATGCGGTGCAGTCCGGCAGCAGAATATCGGCATACTTCGCCGACGACGTCATGTGGCAATCGATAACCACAATCATTTCGCACTTCTTATCATCCTGCAGAATTTCATGCGTGCGGTTAATTTCAGAGTGCTGGTTAATCAGACAGTTACCGGCATAGTTCCAGATCATTTTGATCGGCACATCCAGTTTATCTTTACCACGCACGCCGTCGCGCAGTGCCGTCATTTCCGGGCCACGGACAATAGCGTCGGTCCACATAAACATGGAGATGCTGGTTTCAATCGGGTTTTCCAACGTCGGCATACGCTCAAACGGCACCTCATAGGAGCCTTCACGCGCACCGCTGTTACCGCCGTGAATACCAACGTTGCCGGTCAGAATTGACAGCATCGAGATAGCACGGGTGGCAATTTCACCGTTGGCGTGGCGCTGCGGCCCCCAACCTTGGGAGATATAAGCTGGTTTTGCGCTGCCAATTTCACGTGCCAACTTCACGATCCGTTCAACCGGGATACCGGTGATGGTCGATGCCCACTCCGGCGTTTTCGCCGTAGCGTCATTGCCCTGACCAAGGATATAAGCCTTGTAGTGGCCGTTAGCCGGTGCGCCTTCTGGCAGCGTTTTCTCGTCGTAACCCACGCAGTACTTATCGAGGAACGGCTGATCGACCATGTTTTCGGTGATCATCACCCAAGCCAGTGCGGAAACCAGTGCCGCATCGGTACCCGGACGAATTGGGATCCACTCATCTTCACGACCCGCACCGGTGTCGGTGTAACGAGGATCGACGATAATCATACGGGCATTGGATTTCTGCCGCGCCTGTTCCAGATAGTAGGTCACCCCGCCGCCACTCATGCGCGTTTCGCCAGGGTTGTTACCAAACAGCACCACCAGCTTGCTGTTTTCAATATCCGACGGGCTGTTGCCATCGGCCCAGCCGCCGTAGGTGTAGTTCAGACCGGCTGCAATCTGCGCGGAGGAGTAGTCACCATAGTGATTCAGATAACCGCCGCAGCAGTTCATCAGACGCGCAATCAGCGTTTTTCCCGGTGGCCAAGAGCGGGTCAATGTGCCGCCAAGCGTACCAGTACCATAGTTGAGATAAATCGATTCGTTACCGTAGTCTTTGATTAAGCGCTGCATATTGTCGGTAATCAGGTCAAAAGCTTCATCCCAGCTAATACGCTCGAATTTGCCTTCGCCACGTTTACCTACGCGCTTCATTGGATACTTAAGACGATCCGGGTTGTAGACGCGACGGCGCATTGAACGGCCTCGCAAACAGGCGCGGATCTGATGGAGACCTTCGTAGTCATCATCGCCGGTGTTATCTGTCTCGACGTATTTAATCTCGCCATCGACAACATGCATACGCAGCGGGCAACGGCTACCGCAGTTCACCGTACAGGCACTCCAGGTGACGCGCTCTGCGGCCGTTGCTGGAGCAATCGCATCCGCAGCGCTGACAATACGGCTGAATGGGAGCGTCAACGCGCTGCTGGCCATCGCCAGTCCGCCGATTGCCGTGGTTTTCATCAAACCACGACGGCTGACCTCGGCTGCCAGTAAAGCATCGGGGGTTTCAGTTTTCATGGATACTCACTTCGTTGCTGACATTGAAAACATTGATCGTTATATAGTTATTTATATAACGAAATACTGTTATTGTAGTTTTTTATGCTGGGCGTTACTTAGGAAGGAGTATTAAGCGTTCTACCAGGAGAGGTATTGTTCGGTATCAATGTGAGACATAAAAAAAGCGCCTTTCGGCGCTTTTTTTTCAAAACGGTGAGAATTAACCAACAAATTCCAAACCGTTCATATAAGGACGCAGCACCGCAGGAACTTCAATGCGGCCATCGGCCTGCTGGTAGTTTTCCAGCACAGCAACCAAAGTACGTCCTACCGCCAAGCCAGACCCGTTCAGGGTATGCACCAGACGTGTTTTCTTGTCGGACTTACTGCGGCAGCGAGCTTGCATGCGGCGCGCCTGGAAATCACCCACGTTGGAACATGAGGAAATTTCGCGGTAGGTGTTCTGTGCCGGAACCCAAACTTCAAGGTCATAGGTTTTGCATGCGCTAAAGCCCATGTCGCCAGTGCACAGGATGATTTTACGGTACGGCAGGCCCAGCAGCTGCAGGACTTTTTCCGCGTGACCGGTCATCTCTTCCAGCGCAGCCATTGAATCTTCCGGACGCACTACCTGCACCATTTCAACTTTGTCGAACTGGTGCATACGGATAAGACCACGGGTGTCACGGCCATAAGATCCCGCTTCTGAGCGGAAACACGGCGTGTGCGCGGTCATTTTGATTGGCAAATCATCTTCATCGATGATTTCGTCACGAACCAGGTTCGTCAGCGGCACTTCTGCCGTTGGGATCAGCGCATAGTTGCTGCTGTCTGACTCTTCTTCCAGCGGACGAGTATGGAACAGATCGCCTGCGAACTTCGGCAACTGACCAGTACCGTACAGAGTGTCGTGGTTAACCAAGTAAGGCACATAGTTTTCGCTATAGCCATGCTGCTCGGTGTGAAGATCCAGCATGAACTGCGCCAATGCGCGGTGCATACGGGCAATCTGGCCTTTCATAACCACAAAGCGTGAGCCGGTCAGCTTAACGGCAGCGGCAAAATCCAGACCGCTGTGCATTTCACCCAGCGTTACGTGGTCGCGAACATCAAAATCAAACTCACGCGGCGTACCCCAGCGGCTAACTTCAACGTTGTCGTTTTCGTCACGGCCGATAGGTGCATCGTCATGAGGAACGTTCGGGATAGCCAGTGCGATATCGCGGATCTCAGCCAACAGAACGTCCAGTTCGGATTTTGCGGCATCAAGTTGTTCGCCGAGTTTATTCACTTCCAGGCGTAATGGCTCAATGTCTTCCCCGCGTGCTTTCGCCTGGCCAATGGATTTCGATCGCGAGTTACGCTCTGCCTGCAGATTTTCAGTTTCTACCTGCAGTACTTTACGACGCTCTTCAAGAACGCGAAGTTTATCTACATCCAGCTTATAGCCCCGGCGTGCCAGTTTTTCTGCGACTGCGTCTGGCTCTGTGCGCAGCAGATTGGGATCGAGCATGCTTATCCTATGCTTATCGAATTGAAAGTGGAGTATGTGACCGCAGCCTGCGGTCACAGAGGTACATCGACAACATTACCGCAACGACTGCGCTAGCGGTAGCGTTTTGTGTGGCTATTTTGATCCTGTTCAGCGAGCCAGGCGAGCTTTTCGCCAATCTTGCCTTCAAGACCCCGATTCGTTGGACGATAGTAGCGAGTTTGCGCCATTTCGCTGGGGAAATACTCTTCACCCGCTGCGTAAGCGTTAGGTTCATCATGGGCATAGCGATATTCCTGCCCGTAGCCCATCTCTTTCATCAGTTTGGTCGGTGCGTTGCGCAGATGTTCCGGCACATCATAATCCGGGCGTTCGCGCGCATCCGCCATCGCTGCTTTAAAAGCGGTATAGACGGCGTTGCTTTTTGGCGCACAGGCCAGATAAACAATTGCTTGAGCAATCGCGCGCTCGCCTTCTGCAGGTCCGACACGGGTGAAACAATCCCAAGCCGAAATCGCCACCTGCATGGCACGTGGGTCAGCATTGCCCACATCTTCAGAAGCGATGGCCAAACAGCGACGCGCCACGTACAGCGGGTCGCCACCGGCGGTAATAATCCGCGCATACCAGTACAACGCAGCATCCGGTGCGCTGCCGCGTACCGATTTATGTAGCGCGGAGATCAGATCGTAGAAACGATCGCCTTTGTTATCAAAACGCGCGCTGCGTTCACCGGCAATTTCCGTTAACAACTGTGGCTGCAGCACACGCTTGCCAGAAGCGTCCAGTTCGGCCATATCCGCCATCATTTCCAGCGTATTCAGCGCCCGGCGCGCATCACCGTTAACCAGCTCCGCAATGGCGCGGCGAGTTTCGTCCGGCAGGATAATATCCTGGCCGCCGTAGCCGCGAGCGTTGTCTTCCATTGCCTGAGTTAGCACATGCTCGATATCTTCGACAGTCAGCGATTTCAGCAGATAAACGCGAGCACGGGAAAGCAGCGCGGAGTTCAGCTCAAACGAGGGGTTTTCGGTGGTCGCACCGATAAAGGTAATCGTGCCGTCTTCAATATGCGGCAGGAAGGCATCCTGCTGGCTTTTATTGAAGCGGTGGACTTCATCAACGAACAAAATAGTACGCCGACCGGCGTTGCGATTTTGTCGCGCTCGCTCGATAGCTTCACGAATCTCTTTCACCCCGGAGGTGACGGCAGAGATTCGCTCAACGTCGGCATTCGCATAGCGGCCAATCACTTCTGCCAGCGTCGTTTTGCCGGTACCAGGTGGCCCCCAAAGGATCATCGAGTGCAGATGCCCAGCCTCAATGGCACGCGGCAATGGTTTGCCAGCGGCCAGCAAATGCTGTTGGCCAATATACTGCGCTAAATTTTCTGGCCGCATACGCGCGGCCAGAGGCTGAAAAGTATTATCGGAAAAATCGAGCGACAAATTGCCCACGCATGCCTCTTACTTACGCTGATCGTCCACCGTCACGCCCTTCGGCGGTGTAAAGGTGAATTTGGATGCGTCTACCGAACCGTTCTGCTGCGTTTTCAGCTGGTAGCTGCTGCGCTGATCGTCCTGCTCAATGGCGCTGAATTGATGGATAGTGCCATCACGACCCACATTAATGGTGAATTTCTTCAGATTGCCATTATTGCCGCGCGGCGTCAGGACAAAATCATCGCCGGTTTGCTGAATGTTGTACTGCTGCCAATCGCTGGCTTGGTTGCGAGCAATCAACATAAACGGCGTATTGCCGGTCGCGTCTTTCAGCCAGGTCGCCGTTGCCTGTTCAACAAACGGGTTATAGAACCACAGGGTTTTCCCGTCAGAGACCAGCACGCTTTCATCCGGCTGAGTCATATGCCAGTTAAACAGGTTCGGACGTTTAACCCACAGGTCGCCCTGACCGTCCTGTACCGCATTACCGCTACCGTCGGTCACTTTCTGGGTAAAACTCGCATGGAAGCTACTCACTTTATCCAGACGAGATTTCAGATCACCAGCGGCGTCTGCCCAGACGCTGCTAACAACAAAGCTGGAAAGTAATGCACAGGTGATGGCGAACTTTTTCATTGTTAATCCTTAAATAGCCTCATGCTCTCGCGAGGAGAGCCTCTGTCACCCACTCTATGACGCCATTTCGTGTGGTGACAGAAGAAAATGCTTAATTTTGACTTATTTACCCATCTTTGCAATCAGTCAAACGGCGGTGGTGCAAGCACCTCGCGGTTGCCGTTATGCCCCTGCTCGCTGACAATCCCCTGCGCTTCCATCTGTTCAATAATACGCGCAGCGCGGTTGTAGCCGATGCGGAATTGACGTTGGACGCCGGAGATCGACGCTTTTCGCTTCTGAGTCACAAAGTTCACCGCTTGATCGAATAAAGGATCCAGTTCTTCGCCGCCGTCAAAGCCACCGCCGCCGCCCTCGCTTTCGCTGTCGGAGGTAATGCCATCAACGTACTGCGGACGACCACGGGCTTTCCAGTCCTGAACCACGGCGTGGACTTCCTGGTCGCGGACGAACGCCCCGTGAACACGTACCGGGTTATTTGAGTTCGGCCCCGCGTACAACATGTCACCCATGCCCAGCAGTGATTCTGCGCCGCCCTGATCGAGGATAGTGCGGGAGTCAATTTTGCTGGAAACCGTAAAAGCAATACGCGTTGGGATGTTGGCTTTAATCAAGCCGGTAATGACATCAACCGACGGACGCTGGGTGGCAAGGACCAAGTGGATCCCGGCAGCACGCGCTTTCTGTGCCAGTCGAGCAATAAGCTCTTCCACTTTTTTGCCTACGGTCATCATCAGGTCGGCAAATTCGTCCACCAGCACGACGATATACGGCAGTTTTTCCAACACCGGATGGGTGGCATCCATGCTGTCGCCCGGTTTCCAGTATGGGTCCGGAATCGGACGTCCCATACGGGCCGCTTCGGCAATTTTTTCGTTATAACCCGCCAGATTACGTACGCCTAGCGCAGACATCAGCTTATAGCGACGTTCCATTTCATTAACGCTCCAGCGCAGAGCGTTGGCAGCGTCTTTCATGTCGGTAACGACTTCAGTCAACAGATGCGGAATGCCCTCGTACACCGACAGTTCCAGCATTTTCGGGTCAATCATGATGAAGCGAACATCTTCAGGCTGCGCTTTATACAGCATACTGAGGATCATGGCGTTCACACCAACCGACTTACCGGAACCGGTGGTACCCGCAACCAGCAGGTGTGGCATTTTGGCAAGATCGGCAACGACTGGTTCACCGGCGATATCTTTACCCAGTACCACGGTTAACGGTGATGGGTTATCGCGGAATTTGTCGCAGTCCAGCACTTCACGCAGGTAAACGGTCTGACGTTTTTTATTCGGCAGCTCAAGGCCGACATATGGCTTGCCCGGGATTACTTCCACCACACGCACCGCCACGGTCGAAAGCGAACGCGCGAGGTCACGGGAAAGGTTAGAAATACGCGCAGCCTTCACGCCCGGTGCCAAGTTCAACTCGAAGCGGGTGATAACCGGGCCAGGTGAATAGTTCACCACGTCGGCCTTAATACGGTAATCGGCTAGGCGAGTTTCAACCAGACGCGCCATTTGTTCCAGCGCAAAGGTATCAACCGGCTCCACTTCCGTCGGCGGTGGCGTCAGGAGATCGAGCGATGGCAGCGGCGTCGTTGGCCTCTGCAGCGGGCGATCGTCGCCGTTACGCATCAGCAACGGATGGATTAAGCTTTCCTGCGGCGGCGTTACCGGCTGCTGTACATGCTGTTGAGGTGGCGCATATTGTGGCTGCTGTACAGGCGCCTGTGGCTGTGCATACTGATGCGGCTGCGCCGGTGGCTGCTGCACATGCTGTGGCTGATGATAACTCTGAGCATGCTGTGGCGGCTGTTGCTGTGGCTGCTGATACGGCTGCGGCTCTGGCATCGCGCTCGGCGTAAACAGCGGCGCTTTCGGCGTGTCATCAACCAACGTTTTCATTGGCGAGAATTCATAATCCTCAGCCGAGTACGGACGGGCACCCTGCGGCTGCTCGCTGGCATAACGCGTCTGCTGCGATGCGGCAAACTGTCGTGCAAGCTCAGCTTCCGCAATGCTATCCGCATCATCTTCCTCAGCGGCATAATCCTCATGCGCGTTAGTTTCACCATAACGGGTGTGCTGAGACGCGGCAAATTGACGTGCCAGCGCATCCTGATGCAGCGCTTCGGCTTCGTCTGCGCTGAGATCATCGGCGCTTTCATGCTGATAATTATCAGCTTCACGCGCTGCACGCTCTTCAGCCATGCGCTGCGATGGCAGCTTGATCCCATAAGAAGCCAGCTCCCGACGCGTCGGTACCCGGACACGGTTCGGCGGTGGTAATTTCGGGCCAATGCCCTCTTTTACCTGCGGACGCGGTCCTTCGGCCGGGCTAAACAACGGCGCAGAAGTCGCAACGGCTGCGGCAGCACCTGCGGCGGCAGAAGCATGACGAACACTGGCGGCGACTGGCGCCACCGTAGAGGTCGGCTCAGGAACCGGAACGGATGCTGCGGTGGACGTGAAGACGCCGCGTTGTTCAACCGGCGCTAAAGGCTCAGGGATTGGTTGATACCATGCCTCCAGTTGCTCACGTTCACGCGCACGTTTCTCTTCAACTTCTTCAAAATAGTACATCGGTGGACGATGGGCTGGCTTAACCTCTTCTTCCACAGCCGGTTCCGGCTCAACCACTGGTGCTGTTTGTTCCTGAGCTGCGTAAGGTTGTTCATACGCGGGTGGCTCTGGCTGCGTGTACTGTGGTTCTTCATAAAGCGGTTGTTGCGGCTGTTCGTAAGCCGCTGGCTGAGGTTGCGCGTATTGCGGCTGCTCGTAGGCCGCTGGCTGCGGTTGCGCGTATTGCGGCTGTTCGTAAGCCGCTGGCTGAGGTTGCGCGTATTGCGGCTGCTCGTAGGCCGCTGGCTGCGGTTGCGCGTACTGCGGCTGCTCGTAGGCCGCTGGCTGCGGTTGCGCGTACTGCGGCTGCTCGTAAGCCGGTGGCTGCGGTTGCGCGTACTGCGGCTGTTCGTATGCCGCTGGCTGCGGTTGCGCGTACTGCGGCTGCTCGTAAGCCGCTGGCTGCGGTTGCGCGTACTGCGGCTGTTCGTACGCTGGTGGCTGCGGTTGCGCGTATTGAGGCTGCTCGTAGGCCGCTGGCTGCGGTTGCGCGTACTGCGGCTGTTCGTATGCCGGTGGCTGCGGTTGCGCGTACTGCGGCTGCTCGTAAGCCGGTGACTGCGGTTGCGCGTACTGTGGTTCCTGCGTACCGTATTCCGCCGCGCTTGCATGTTGCCATGCCGCATCAGGGCCAGAAACCGGCTGACTATCGGCAAACTGCACTGGCTGCGCGGTTTCCGCCGCCCACACTGGCACAGTCCCGACTGCCGCTGCGGCAGTGACAGATTCCGTCACCGTATGGCCGCTCAGCAACGGGTCAAACTCATCATAATCCGCCGTACGCGTTGCACTAGCTCCCGAGAACAGCACGTCGTCAGGATCAGCTTTTACGCTGTAACGCGCGGCCTCTTCTGGATCATCCATACGTCGGCCAGAGAATAAGGCTTCATCGGTCATGCGCCCCATCGGGTTGGCAAATTTTTCCGCGATACGTTTACGACGGGCCAACGCACCGCGCAGGATCCGGGCGCGACGGGATTCGTGCGACGCTTTCGACTTCTGCGCTACGCTGCCATCGTCCTCTTCGTATTCATCTTCGTACTCGTCTTCTTCAACCCAAGTGTCGTCACGACGCGTGCGGTTACTGGCGAAGGTAAGAATATTGAGGATCCAACTGCCCATTTTCTCGGCAATGCTGACCCATGACCAGCCGGTAAACAGCGTCAGTCCGGCGGCCCAGATACACAATAATGCGATGGTACCGCCGCTGCTGTGCAGCATTGGCTGCAGTGCGGTGCTCAACAGGCTGCCAATCACGCCGCCGGAAGCGAAATACCAAATATCGTCGGCGTTGATTGCCGCCAGACCGCAGGAGGTCAAAATGATGGCCAACACGCCGATTAAACGCAGCGAGACGGCAAAATAATCGATGTAATCTTCACTTGCCCGGCGTTTCCAGGCAAACCAGCAGGCACCCACGATAATCACCGGGATGGTGTACGCCATGACGCCGAAGATGAAGAACAGGGTATCAGCAAGCCATGCGCCCGAAGCGCCACATAAATTGTGGATAGGTTCATGCCAGGCCGTTTGCGACCAGCTGGGATCGGAAGGATTGAAGCTCAGTAGTGCGGCCATTAACCAAACGGCAAAAATGGCGCATAAAAGGAGTAACGCCTCAAGGAGTCGGCGTCCGCTGCTGAGTTTTGTTAGTTTGACTTCTTTGTCTTCTGTATATTCCTGGCTCAAGAAAGGCTCTCCAGGTGCCAATGCTAAAAACGGACAACAGTGTCAGATTGCGCTGACACTGTTGCTGTATGGATTAACAGGAGTGTAATCAAACTACGCTGATTTTGCACCTGTTCCGTTTTAGCGAGTCTTAATTACCAGACGATTACTCTGTTTGACCTCTTCCATCACGACATAGGTACGGGTGTCGTTGACGCCAGGCAGGCGCAGCAGAGTCTCGCCCAGAAGCTTACGGTAGGCCGACATATCCGGCACACGCGTTTTCAACAGGTAGTCGAAATCACCAGAAACGAGGTGACATTCTTGAATTTCTTCAAGTTTTTGCACTGCGGTGTTAAATTGCTCAAATACATCCGGCGCACCACGATTCAGAGTAATCTCAACAAATACCAGCAGTGATGCATCCAGATAATGTGGGTTTAACAGCGCAGTGTAACCCTGAATAAAACCCTGTCGTTCCAGGCGACGTACGCGCTCAAGGCACGGGGTCGGAGAAAGTCCTACTCTTTTGGAAAGCTCGACGTTCGAAATACGCCCATCTTTTTGCAGCTCATTCAGAATGTTGCGGTCGATGCGGTCGAGATCTTTGCCAGGGCGTTTTTTACTATCTACCATTATTATTGTCTCTCTGTATTCCTTCCCTACTCCTGTCTTGACTCTGTGCACTTCACTGTTCAGAGCCTTATCCCGATTTCAATACGCCGTTGTTGCTGCAACGACGCATATCCCAGGGTATGCGTATGAGAAGCCCCGGCGCCGCAAGGACAGTCTCCGACATCACGTATGGTATCTGTCCACACCATACGTAGATTTCAGTGAACCGGGTAAAAATGGCATTTGCGTGCATGAAAATTCACCACACGCGAAACACTGCTTTTCTTCTTCCTTGAATGTTGTCGCAAAAGCACAGGGGATTGTCAAAGTAAAACATCTTTTTTTAGTACAACATGCCAGATATTCATTATCACCCGGGCTTGATTCACATGTAATCGTCTTATAATTCCATAGCGCGCAGTAGAAATAGTTATATTTTTTGATGCTAAAATAGTCAATCAATCGGCCTGTTCTATTGCACATATCGTTAACAAAATCGCTGTGCTCTTTTTTTACGTCTACAAATTCCCTACAATCCAGACCAATGACTGCCAACAATTATGGGGATCTCATGGGCACGGCCAAACACAGTAAGCTGCTAATCCTTGGTTCTGGACCTGCGGGATACACCGCTGCGGTCTATGCTGCACGCGCAAATCTGCAACCGGTACTGATTACCGGAATGGAAAAAGGCGGTCAGTTGACCACCACGACCGAAGTGGAAAACTGGCCTGGCGATCCAAACGACCTGACCGGTCCACTGCTGATGGAACGTATGCATGAGCATGCGGCTAAATTTGAGACCGAAATTCTTTTCGATCACATCCACAGCGTTGACCTGCAGAACCGTCCGTTCCGCCTGACCGGCGACAGCGGCGAGTACACCTGCGATGCGTTAATCATTGCTACCGGCGCTTCAGCCCGCTATCTGGGTCTGCCGTCGGAAGAGGCCTTTAAAGGTCGTGGCGTTTCCGCCTGCGCAACCTGTGACGGTTTCTTCTATCGCAACCAGAAAGTCGCGGTTATCGGTGGTGGTAACACAGCCGTTGAAGAAGCGCTGTACCTGTCAAACATTGCCTCAGAAGTGCACCTGATTCACCGTCGTGATTCATTCCGTGCAGAAAAAATCCTGATCAAACGTCTGATGGATAAAGTAGAAAGCGGCAACATCGTGCTGCATACCAACCGTACGCTGGACGAAGTCACCGGTGACCAAATGGGCGTGAGCGGACTGCGTCTGCGCGATACGCACAACACCGACACCGTGGAATCTCTGGACGTCGCGGGTCTGTTTGTTGCTATTGGTCACAGCCCAAACACCGGAATTTTCCAAGGTCAGTTGGAACTGGAAAACGGCTACATCAAAGTGCAGTCCGGTATTCACGGTAATGCCACGCAAACCAGCATTCCTGGCGTCTTCGCCGCAGGCGATGTGATGGACCACATTTATCGTCAGGCAATCACCTCTGCGGGCACCGGCTGTATGGCCGCGCTGGACGCAGAACGTTACCTCGACGGTCTGGCTGACGCTTGCAAATAATCTTTACAAGTCAGTAACAAAAGTAAAAAAGGCGACGATAAGTCGCCTTTATTTTTTCTGCGTTGTAACATTGCCGCGCCCGTAACTAAAACCATAAGCTACCTGCTAAGCGCCCAATGAATAAAAGTCGCCAACAAGAACTCACCCGCTGGCTCAAACAGCAAAGCGTACTTTCACGCCGCTGGTTAGCCCTCTCCCGTCTGCTCGGCTTCGTCAGCGGCGTTCTGATTATTGGTCAGGCCTGGTTCCTCGCCCGTATTCTTCATCACATGATTATGGAGAGTATCCCGCGCGAAGCCCTGTTGCTGCCCTTTATCCAACTGGTGCTGATTTTTATTCTCCGTGCCTGGGTCGTCTGGTTACGTGAACGCGTGGGTTTCCATGCCGGACAACAGATTCGTTATGAAATTCGTCGTCAGGTTTTAGACAGACTTGAGCAAGCAGGACCGGCCTGGATTCAGGGCAAACCTGCCGGAAGTTGGGCCACGCTGGTTCTTGAGCAAATTGATGATATGCACGATTACTACGCCCGCTACCTACCGCAGATGGCGCTGGCGGTCTGCGTGCCGTTATTAATCGTGGTGGCTATCATTCCATCAAACTGGGCAGCCGCGCTTATCCTGTTGATTACCGCCCCGCTCATTCCGCTTTTCATGGCATTGGTCGGCATGGGCGCCGCCGATGCCAACCGACGTAACTTCCTCGCGCTGGCGCGTTTGAGCGGTCATTTTCTCGACAGGCTGCGCGGTATGGATACCCTACGTATTTTTGGTCGCGGTGAAGCCGAAACGCAAAGCATCCGCGAAGCATCAGAGGATTTCCGCCACCGCACGATGGAAGTTCTGCGTCTCGCCTTCCTCTCTTCCGGCGTGCTCGAATTCTTTACCTCACTGTCCATTGCATTGGTAGCGGTCTACTTTGGTTTCTCCTATCTGGGTGAGCTGAATTTTGGTAGCTACGGTCTGGCAGTCACGCTCTCTTCCGGCTTCTTAGCGTTGATTCTGGCACCTGAGTTCTTCCAGCCGCTGCGTGATTTAGGCACCTTCTATCACGCCAAAGCGCAGGCCGTCGGCGCGGCAGACAGCTTGAAAACTTTCCTAGAAGCACCGCTGGCGAATCCGGAACAAGGGGATCAGGTTCTGGATACCAGCGAACCTGTAACGCTGCAGGCAAAAGATCTGTTTATCACCTCGCCTGAAGGCAAAATGCTCGTAGGCCCGCTGAACTTTACCCTCAACGCTGGCCAGCGCGCCGTGCTAGTTGGGCAAAGTGGTTCAGGAAAAAGCTCGCTGCTCAATGCGCTAGCCGGGTTCCTGCCCTACAGCGGATCTTTGCTGGTAAACGGCGTTGAACTGCGACATCTACAGCCGGAAGGCTGGCATCGCATGATGAGCTGGGTTGGGCAAAATCCACAGCTTCCAGCCGCTACGCTGCGCGAGAACGTGCTGCTACGGGATCCGGACGCCAGTGAGCAACAACTCAAAAACGCGCTTGATAAAGCGTGGGTGAGCGAATTCCTGCCGCTGCTTCCTGACGGCGTGGACACGGTGGTTGGCGAGCAGGCCGCTCGCTTATCCGTCGGTCAGGCGCAACGCGTGGCAGTGGCACGTGCGTTGATTAGCCCTTGCCGTCTGCTTCTGCTTGATGAACCAGCGGCTAGCTTGGATGCCCATAGTGAGCAGCGGGTAATGCAGGCGCTGACTGAAGCCTCTGCCCAACAAACGACGCTAATGGTCACTCACCAACTTGAAGGTCTGACCGATTGGGACGTTATCTGGGTGATGGCGGACGGTCAGATTATTGAGCAGGGAACGTATCAACAGCTGGTGGACGCCGATGGCTTATTTACGCGTCTTCTCGCCAATCGCCAGGAGGAGATTTAAATGCGCGCACTGTTACCTTATCTGGCGCTCTATAAACGCCATAAATGGTTATTAAGCCTTGGCGTGGTTCTGGCGATTGTTACCCTGCTGGCAAGCATCGGCTTGCTGACGCTCTCCGGCTGGTTCCTGTCCGCATCGGCGTTTGTCGGGTTTGCGGGCGCTTACAGTTTTAACTATATGCTTCCCGCAGCCGGCGTGCGCGGCGCAGCAATTATCCGTACAGCGGGTCGTTATTTTGAGCGGCTGGTAAGCCACGACGCCACCTTCCGGGTGCTCCAACACCTGCGCGTGTTTACCTTCAGCAAACTGCTACCGCTCTCCCCCGCAGGTCTGGCCCGTTTTCGCCAAGGCGAACTGCTTAACCGCATGGTGGCGGACGTTGATACCCTCGATCATCTTTATCTGCGAGTCATTTCGCCGCTGATTGGTGCCCTTGTGGTGATTGTGGTGGTCACCGTTGGGCTGAGCATACTGGACGTTACGCTGGCCCTCACGCTTGGCGGCATTATGCTGGCCACGCTGCTGTTACTGCCGCCACTGTTTTACCGTGCAGGTAAACCGACAGGAGAGCAGCTCACTACGCTGCGCGGAGAATATCGCCAACAATTGACCGCATGGCTACAAGGCCAGGCCGAGTTGACCATCTACAATGCTAGCCAGCGCTACCGTAAGCAGATGGAACAAACTGAGGTGAACTGGCACGACGCCCAGCGTCGCCAGTCGGAACTTACTGCGCTGTCTCAAGCGCTGATGCTGCTCATTGGCGGCGTAGCGGTGGTTGCCATGCTTTGGCTAGCGGCCGGTGGCGTTGGCGATAATATGCAGCCTGGTGCGTTAATCGCGCTGTTTGTCTTTTGTGCGCTGGCAGCCTTTGAGGCGCTAGCCCCAGTTACCGGTGCATTCCAGCACTTAGGCCAGGTCATCGCCTCGGCAACACGCGTAAGCCAAATTATTGAACAGAAACCAGAAGTCGCTTTCCCAACATCAACCGCCGCTGCGCCGCAGCAGGTCGCGCTGACGCTGGAGCAGGTGTCGTTCACCTACCCAGAGCAGTCGCAGCCAGCGTTAGATAATATCTCGCTGCAAATTCACGCCGGCTCGCATGTTGCCATTCTCGGGCGTACCGGTTGCGGTAAATCAACGCTATTGCAGCTGCTGACCCGCGCCTGGGACCCGCAGCAGGGCAACATTCAGCTCAACGATATCGCGCTAAACGCTATTGATGAGCCAACACTGCGCCGTACCATGAGCCTCGTCCCGCAGCGCGTACACCTGTTTAGCGCCACGCTGCGCGAGAACTTGCTGTTAGCAAAACCGGATGCCAGCGATGATACGTTGAGCGAAGTGCTGCGCCGTACGGGCTTGGAAAAGCTGCTTGAGGATGCCGGGCTTAATAGCTGGCTGGGTGAAGGTGGTCGTCAGTTGTCTGGCGGTGAACTGCGCCGTCTTGGCATTGCTCGTGCGCTACTGCACGATGCGCCGCTAATGATGCTGGACGAGCCAACAGAAGGTCTGGACGCCACTACCGAGAGTCAAATCCTTGAGTTATTGGCAGACGTGATGCGCGATAAAACGCTGCTGATGGTGACTCACCGCCTGCGTGGTCTGGCGAGATTTAATCAGATTATTGTCATGGACAACGGGCAAATTATTGAGCAAGGTAATCATACGGAACTGCTGGCAAAACAAGGTCGTTACTACCAGTTTAAACAGCGCCTGTAGACTATACGCGTCATACTTCACGTTGCAGGTGCGCGGTCTACGCCCCTTAGAGGCCAGTGCAAGCGCTGTTCAAAACGCCTGAAGCGTTTTGTCCTGCAACTTAGATTATTTTGTGTATATGATTAGATAACTTTGTTTCGTGAGGTCATCGCGGCATGCGCCTTGTCCAGCTTTCTCGACACTCGATTGCTTTTCCCTCTCCGGAGGGCGCATTACGCGAACCAAATGGGCTCCTCGCTTTAGGGGGCGATCTCGCGCCCGCTCGTCTGCTGATGGCCTACCAACGCGGGATCTTTCCGTGGTTTTCTCCCGGCGACCCTATTTTGTGGTGGTCGCCTGACCCTCGCGCCGTACTGTGGCCTGAACAGTTCCATCTAAGCCGCAGCATGAAACGCTTCCATAAGACCTCGCCTTACCGCGTGACGCTCAACTATGCCTTTAGCCAAGTGATTGAGGGTTGTGCGCAGGATCGCCACGAAGGGACATGGATTACCACCAGTATCAGCCAAGCCTATCATCGCCTACACGAACTCGGCCACGCGCACTCTATTGAAGTGTGGCTTGGTGATACCCTTGTAGGCGGCATGTATGGCGTTGCTATGGGCGAACTGTTCTGCGGTGAGTCAATGTTCAGCCGTGCAGAGAACGCCTCTAAGACCGCGTTGTACGTCTTCTGTGAGGCATTTAGCCAAGCAGGTGGTAAAATGATTGATTGTCAGGTGCTAAATAGCCATACCGCTTCGCTTGGTGCCGTGGAAATTCCCCGTCGCGACTACCTAGAACACCTAGATAATCTCCGCACCGGATCGCTATCGGAAAAATTTTGGGTCCCACACCGCCTGTTTTCAGCTGAAACGTAAATGTTTTCAGCACAATTTCCATCAGGATGATATAATTGCCGACGAGAGTCGCTTCTGCCTTTTGCCCCGCCGCCGTTTGGGAATCATTCGAGTCAGATAACGCCCACGTTTATCCTGCTGTTTCCGGCCTGGTTTGCGCCCATCACATAATCTTCTTGTGTGGTGAAAGGGTAATGCGCAAAAACGACTTTCGCCGATTAAGAAGGACAATTCTTTACTTACTTGATGAACTTCGGCATTATCTTGCCGGTTCAAATTACGGTAGTGATACCCCAGAGGATTAGATGGCCAAAGAAGACAATATTGAAATGCAGGGTACCGTACTTGATACGTTACCTAATACCATGTTCCGCGTAGAACTGGAAAACGGACACGTGGTGACTGCACATATCTCCGGTAAAATGCGCAAAAACTATATCCGCATCCTGACGGGCGACAAAGTGACTGTTGAGCTGACCCCGTACGACCTGAGCAAAGGCCGCATTGTCTTCCGTAGTCGCTAAAACCCGCAGATAATGAGCGCCTGGCGCAACGTTCGCCGAGCGCTATTTGCCAAATAATGATGCCCTGCTTATGCAGGGCATTTTTTTTATCTCTCGCTTCGTTATCTTGCCGTTGAGCAACATTAAGCCGGTATAAAAAAACCGGGCTATTAGCAGCCCGGTTTTGTTTATATCCCGACATCAGCCGTTAATGCGCCGCTTCCGGTTTATGTTTCTGCGCGCTATGGAAGCCGTAGGTCAGCTCGTTTTTCTCTTTATCGAGCGCGACGGTAACCTGCCCGCCGTCCACCAGCGAACCAAACAGCAGTTCGTTAGCCAGCGGTTTCTTCAGGCTATCCTGAATCACACGGGCCATTGGACGTGCACCCATCGCACGATCATAGCCTTTCTCAGCCAGCCAATCGCGAGCTTCCTGGCTAACTTCCAGCGAGACGCCTTTCTGATCCAACTGAACCTGCAACTCGACGATAAACTTATCGACGACTTGGTGGATCACATCGGTCGACAGATGATCGAACCAGATGATGTTGTCCAGACGGTTGCGGAATTCTGGCGTGAAGATCTTTTTGATCTCATCCATCGCATCAGGACTGTTGTCCTGCTGGATAAGGCCAATCGATTTACGCTCAGTTTCACGAACGCCGGCGTTAGTGGTCATCACCAGCACCACGTTGCGGAAATCAGCTTTACGGCCGTTGTTATCGGTCAGAGTACCGTTGTCCATCACCTGCAGCAGCAGGTTAAAGACGTCCGGGTGCGCTTTTTCGATTTCATCCAGCAGCAGCACTGCATGTGGATGCTTAATCACCGCATCGGTCAGCAGGCCGCCCTGATCAAAACCAACGTAGCCCGGAGGCGCACCAATCAGGCGGCTCACCGTATGGCGCTCCATATATTCCGACATATCGAAACGCAGCAGCTCAATGCCCATCGCTTTCGCCAGTTGGACGGTGACTTCCGTCTTACCTACCCCGGTTGGGCCCGCAAACAAGAAGGAACCTACCGGACGATGATCATGCCCAAGACCGGCACGGCTCATCTTGATGGCTTCAGTCAGCGCATCGATTGCCTTGTCCTGTCCAAACACCAGCATTTTCAGGCGATTGCCGAGGTTTTTCAGCGTGTCACGATCGCTCTGGGAAACACTTTTCTCCGGGATACGCGCAATACGCGCCACCACGGACTCAATGTCCGCCACGTTGATCGTTTTCTTACGCTTACTCACCGGCATCAGGCGCGCACGCGCACCCGCTTCGTCAATGACGTCAATCGCCTTATCCGGCAGGTGACGGTCGTTGATATATTTCACCGCCAGCTCTACCGCCGCGCGTACCGCTTTCGCCGTGTAGCGAACATCGTGGTGCGCTTCATACTTCGGCTTCAAACCGTTAAGGATCTGTACGGTCTCTTCCACCGATGGTTCTGTAATATCAATTTTCTGGAAACGACGCGCCAGCGCCCTGTCTTTCTCGAAGATGTTGCTAAATTCCTGGTAGGTTGTCGAACCCATAACCCGGATCTTGCCGCTGGAGAGCAGCGGTTTAATCAGATTCGCCGCATCTACTTGGCCGCCCGACGCCGCACCGGCACCAATAATGGTGTGGATTTCGTCGATAAACAGAATGCTATTAGTATCCTGTTCAAGCTGTTTAAGCAGCGCTTTAAAGCGTTTTTCAAAATCACCGCGATATTTGGTTCCCGCCAGCAGCGAGCCAATATCCAATGAATAGATGGTGCAATCAGCCATGATTTCCGGCACGTCGCCGCGCACGATGCGCCATGCAAGGCCTTCCGCAATCGCGGTTTTACCGACACCGGACTCACCCACCAGCAGCGGGTTGTTTTTACGACGGCGGCACAGAACCTGAATAGTGCGTTCCAGCTCTTTGTCGCGACCGATCAGTGGGTCAATCCCACCGACGCGAGCAAGCTGATTAAGGTTGGTGGTGAAGTTTTCCATACGATCCTCCCCGCCTGCTTGCTCTTCGTTAGTCTGCTGAGTCCCGGAATCGGAAGGCTGGCTTGGCTCGTCTTTGCGCGTGCCGTGAGAGATGAAGTTCACCACGTCAAGGCGGCTCACTTCATGTTTACGCAGAAGGTACGCAGCCTGCGACTCCTGCTCGCTAAAAATCGCCACAAGGACGTTAGCGCCGGTGACTTCGCTACGCCCGGATGACTGGACGTGGAAGACCGCGCGTTGGAGAACACGCTGGAAGCTGAGCGTCGGTTGTGTTTCACGCTCTTCTTCACTGACCGGGAGTACCGGCGTGGTTTGTTCAATGAAGGCTTCGAGTTCCTGACGCAGCGCCACCAGATCGACCGAGCACGCCTCCAGCGCTTCACGGGCGGATGGGTTGCTCAGCAGAGCCAGCAACAGGTGCTCGACGGTCATAAACTCGTGACGGTGCTCGCGCGCTCTGGCGAAAGCCATGTTTAAACTGAGTTCCAGTTCTTGATTGAGCATTGGCACCTCCCCCAATTTTCATGCCTGTATCAGGCTTGTTCCAGCGTACACAACAATGGATGCTCGTTTTCCTTCGCGTATTGATTCACCATCGCAACTTTGGTTTCGGCGACTTCTGCCGTAAATACACCACAAATTGCTTTACCTTGATAGTGAACCGCTAGCATCAATTGTGTTGCGCGTTCTACATCATAAGAAAAGAATTTTTGTAACACGTCAATAACAAACTCCATCGGAGTGTAATCATCATTGACCAATATCACTTTATACATCGACGGGGGTTTAAGCCCATCTTTGAGTTTGTCTGCCGTAAGCTGGTCGAAATCCAGCCAGTCTCTGGTCTTACTCATTGTCAGTTATCATCGTCGGTGTCATCTATTGCTGCTGACGAGCCTCGTTATATGCCGAGATTCCATATGATTAGTGAGATACCCCATTCGCCATATGGCACCCATTGCTGCATATATAGGTTCTGAATTTACTGTAGATCATAGATAGCTATCACCTATAGTTGCCATTCGCGAACTCTGTCACATTCCCGTCAATAGCGTTAACTGCTTCAAATTTTGATGCATTTTCCGCCTATTGTCCCCCTCAAACGCTTGACGCACTGTTCGAAATATCTAAATTGTACTGGCGAGAGTTGGTGAGGTTTTGAACAACTCCTGACTCCACCACCGGTTCATTCCATCTACTTATAAACGTATAATAGAATTACGAAGGATGTCGAAGTATGGAAATGGGTACTGTTAAGTGGTTCAACAATGCTAAAGGGTTCGGTTTTATTTGCCCGGAAGGCGGTGGCGAGGACATCTTCGCCCATTACTCCACCATCCAGATGGATGGGTACAGAACATTAAAAGCCGGGCAATCCGTCCACTTTGATGTCCACGAGGGGCCGAAAGGCAATCACGCTAGCGTCATTATTCCACTGGAAGCGCAAGCAGAAACGGCCGCCTAGTATACTGCCCCATTGTGTACATCTCGCTATCAAAATGCCAGTCCTTCTGACTGGCATTTTTACCTCTGAATGACGCCAAAGTTACTCACGCGCCAGCGCATCCACCGGGTCAAGTCGTGCGGCGTTACGCGCCGGTAGCCAGCCAAATAAAACACCGGTTAGCGTCGAGCAAATAAACGCCGTCAACAGTGCCAGCGGCGAGAAACCTATCTCCCAACCGGGCAGTACCAACTGCAGCAGCAGCGCAATCATTAACGACAGCGCAACCCCTATTGCGCCGCCAACTAGGCAGACAAGAACAGCCTCTATCAAAAACTGCTGCAGTACGTTGCTGGCTCGCGCGCCTACTGCCATACGGATACCAATTTCTCGTGTCCGTTCGGTGACCGATACCAGCATAATATTCATCACGCCAATACCACCAACCACCAGCGAGATCACCGCCACCAGCGTTAAGAACAGCTGTAATGTATGTGTGGTGCGTTCTGCCGTTTTCAAGACGCTGTCCATGTTCCAGACGAAGAAATCTTTTTTGCCGTGTCGCAAATTCAACAGACGGGTAAGCTGCTCTTCAGCGACGCTGCTATCGTAGCCCTCTTTAACCCTGACGGTAATCGAGTTCAGCCATGCTTGCCCCATCACACGCCCAGACATGGTGGAGTACGGCAGCCAGACGCGCAAAACTTTGCTGCTGCCAAACATCGACTGCTTTTCATCCGCCACGCCAATAACCGTCGCTGGCATATTGCCGACGAGAATAACTTCGCCCACCACATTCGTCTTATTAGGAAAAAGCTGGCGGCGGCTGTTACTGTCCAGCACGACCACCTGCGAGCGTTCCGCCGCCTGCACCTCATTGAAGGTGTTCCCTTCACTAAAGGTCATGCCGTAGACGTTAAAATATTGCTGGCCAATCCCCTGTACGCTGGCTGCAACGTCAATATTGCCCGCACGGATCCGCAAATTTTTCGACACCGATGGCGTTACTGAACTAACCCACGCCTGCTTTTCAATCGCTAGCAGATCGTCATACTTCAGTGATTGCTGATACTGAGGATCGTCATCGCCAAAATCTTTACCCGGGTAGACATCGATAGTGTTGGTGCCGATAGCGCGAATATCCGCCAACACCATTTGTTTGGCCGCATCGCCCACTACCACAATCGATACCACCGAGGCGATACCGATAATAATCCCGAGCATCGTCAGGAGCGTACGCATTTTATTCGCTACCATCGCACGCCATGCCATCGAAAGCGCCTCACGGAAGCTGTTGCTAAACTGCCGCCAGCCGGACACGTTCTGGGCCGCAGGTGAACGCGATGCCGCTGCACCAACACGTGCCGGTGGGTTACGGATAATTTCACCGTCACGAATTTCAATCACCCGCTCAGCCTGAGCCGCTACCAGCGGATCGTGGGTCACGATGATGATGGTGTGTCCCTGCTCTTTGAGCTGATGAAGGATCGCCATCACCTCTTCGCCGGAATGGCTGTCCAGCGCCCCGGTTGGCTCATCCGCAAGGATCACCTGCCCGCCGTTCATCAGCGCGCGAGCAATACTGACTCGCTGCTGCTGACCACCTGAAAGCTGTGAAGGGGCATAGTCAACCCGGTCTTGCATTCCCAGACGCTGTAAAAGCTGTTTCGCCCTCTCCAGCCGGGCTTTGCGTTCCATGCCCGCATACACCGCCGGCACCTCGACGTTTTGCGCTGCCGTCAGATGCGATAACAGATGGTAGCGCTGGAAGATAAAACCAAAGTGCTCGCGGCGCAGTTCGGCCAACGCATCACCATCAAGGGTCGCCACGTCGGTTCCGGCCACTCGATAGGTGCCGCTAGTGGGTTTATCCAGACAGCCCAAAATGTTCATCAGGGTCGATTTACCCGAGCCGGATGCCCCGACGATAGCCACCATTTCACCGGCGTTAATCTGTAGGGAAATGCCCTTTAGCACCTCAACGCTGCTATCGCCGGAAGGGTAACTACGGCGGATTTCGGTCAATTCAAGCAGTGCGGTCATTTACCTGCTCCGGCTTTCCCTTCACCGGTAATCACCTCGTCGCCCTCTTCTAGGCCTTTCGCGATTTCCACATCAGTATCATTACGCGCACCAATCACCACTTCACGGGTTTTCACTTCGCCATTTCGCAACAGCCGCACGTTGTAGCGATTGTCACCCACGTTATCGCCAAGCGCCGACAGTGGAATCGTCAACACATCGCTCACGCCGCTAAGCTGAATATGCACCTGCGCCGTCATCTCCAGACGCAGCACACCTTTCGGGTTGGGAACTTCAAAACGGGCGTAGTAGAAAATGGCGTCATTCACCTTTTCCGGCGTCGGCAGAATATCCTTCAGCGTCCCTTCGTAGCGGGTTAACGGATCGCCCAATACGGTAAACCAAGCCTTTTGACCAGGTTTAAGGAGAATGACGTCAGCTTCAGACACCTGCGCTTTCACCAGCATCGTGCCGAGATCCGCCAGCGTCAGAATATTAGGCGCCTGCTGGGCGGCAATAACCGTCTGCCCTTGCAGGGTCGTAATTTGCGTCACTTCCCCTGCCATTGGCGCCACAATCCGGGTGTAATCGAGGTTGGTTTTGGCTGTATCAAGAGAGGCTTTGTTGCGTTTTATTTGCGCATCGATAGTGCCAATTTGCGCCTTTTTGACCGCCATTTCAGTCGCGGCGGTATCGAGATCTTGGCGCGAAACCGCCTGAGTTTTTGCCAACTGCTGCTGACGCGCGTAGGTGACGCTTGCCAGTTTCCACTCGGCTTCGGCCTGCTGGCGCTGGGCGTTTAGCTCCATGAGCGTCGCTTCGACTTCTTTTATTTGGTTTTGAGCCTGTTCGGGATCGATAACCCCCAATAGCTGATCTTTTACCACTTTATCGCCGATATTCACCGACAGAGTCTTGAGCTGACCGCTGACCTGCGCGCCGACGTCAACCTTGCGTAGCGCATCAAGCTTACCGGTAGCCAGTACGCTTTGCTCAAGGGAGCCCTTGCGCACAATTAACGTCTGGTAATTGGGCAACGGCGCATTCAGCGTTTTCCAAGCTGCAATAACCACAATAACTAAAATGATAATTGCGAAGACGTACCGTTTTTTAAATTTTCCCTTGATGCTCATAAAAATCCTAAATTCCCGATTAACCCGACAGAATGTAAATACCAACTTAAACACAGGTTAAACAAACCGTGAAAAGGGGTAGTCAACGGCGGTGTTGCGTTAATTGATTCATTTCGTCAATGCTAAAATCAGCGCCAAAATGTATTTCTGGATAGTAAACCATGTCACAGCTTAGCGAAAACTCATTCGAATCCTCTCGACACCCCTCCGCTTTAGGCCTCTTTTTTAGCCTGTTTAGCGGTCAATGGCGACCAGGCGAGTTCTGGAACCAGCGCAGTTTCCGAAGGAAATTTATGTTGCGCTCCCTGATGATGCCGCGTTTAAGCCGTGAATGGATGAGCGAACTGTCCCAATGGTCAAACCTCGACGCCCTGCTGACCAGACAGCCGCGCCTACCGGTACGCCTGCATCGCCCGTATCTGGCGGTCAACTTTAGCCGCCATCAGGTGCTGGATGCGCTGCGTTATCACTATACGCTGTTGTCGGAGGTGATGTCCTCAGAAGAGTTGACCACCTACCTGAATACACAGGCTTTACCGCTGGCGCAGGTTGAAGGCAAAAATGGCGACACCTTTACCTTCGAATTAACGATGCAGGTCAATCTGGATAAAGAAGGCGACAGTACGATCCTGATGCGTAATAGCGACGGCGACGTGCTGGCGGAAATGACCTTCAGCATTCTGGCCTACAACAATAAGCGCACGCTATTTATCGGCGGGCTGCAGGGGGGCAAACGCGACCTGCCGCATGAGGCGATTCAGAACGCAACGAAATCCTGTCACGGCCTATTTCCTAAACGCCTAGTGATGGAAGCCGTATGCCGTTTTGCCGAACGTCTGCAAGTTGAGCAAATTCTCGCAGTCAGCAATGAAGTCCATATTTTCCGAGGCGAACGTTACCAGGATAAGAACAAAAAAATACTCTCTGATTACGATACTTTCTGGGCCGCCGTCGGCGGAGAGTGCGATAAGCAAGGGTATTTCCATATCCCCATCCAGATTGTGCGTAAAGACGAGTCTGAGATTGCCAGTAAAAAACGCGCCGAATATCGTCGCCGCTATCAACTGTTGGATGAAATCCAGTCACAAATGTCGTCTTTGTTTTCAGCACGGTAAATAATTTTTATGCGCCGAAAAGTCGGCGCATAAAAACCCAGCAAAAAAGTTCGCTACCAAACTTAAACCATTCATAAACAAAGTCAATTCTTCACAATCTTTGCATTTGTTGAAGAATCATTGAAGATTCCGTTGATTAAATAGGCAAAACCTCCATGCGATGAGATTTTTCCTATGTCTAGCGTTGCCGAATTGACCTTTTCCACTGCGCCACAGCCCGAGTCCAGCTGGCATCTCTTTAAGCTACTGACCTCAGGAGCATTAACTCCTGGCCGAGCTTGGAAGAATCCCGCCTATCGCCGTAAATTCCTGCTGCGCACACTCGGCGCACCGCGCATGACCGGTAAGCTGTTAGACAGCCTGACCAAACAACCGCAGCTGATGCAAATACTCAACGTCCAGCCAGGCCTGCCGTGCAGACTGCATCGCCCTTGGCTGTCAACGCATATGAGCCCAAAACAGACCATCGATGCACTGTGCTGTCATTATCAACAGATGCTCGACAAGCTTCCGGACAGCATCGCCAGCGGCTATCTTTCCGCCAACGGTGCGTTGCTCACGACCATTGAAGGAAAAGAAGGTCAGTGCTACCGCATTTATTTAGGTGCTGATTCCATGCTGGATAAGGAAGGTGAAGCGACCCTGACGTTCCGCGATACGGACAATACCGTGCTGGCCGAGCTGACCTTTACCCTGTGTCAGTACAATGGCGTAAACACCTTCTTTATCGGTGGCCTACAGGGCGCAAAAGCCGATGTTCCTCATCAGTTGATTCAGGTGGCAACCAAAGCCTGTCACGGCCTGTTTCCTAAACGTCTGGTCGTAGATGCGCTGCTCACGCTGGCGGCACAACTGTCGGTGGAGCATGTCCGTGCGGTGAGTAATGAAACCCATATCTATCGCAGCCTGCGCTATCGCCGTAAGAAACGCGACAAGCTGCATGCTGATTACAATAGCTTCTGGGAATCGTTAAGTGCGGTGACTGATGCGAAAGGGGATTACGTACTGCCGTTGGCGCTGCCGCGTAAAACCATGGAAGAGATAGCCAGTAAGAAGCGCGCAGAATATCGCCGCCGCTATGAGCTGCTGGATTCGCTCCAGCAGCAGGTGGCTCTGGCCGTCCAGCGTTAATCCGCCTTCCCGCGTGCCAGCCAAACGACGCGGGAAAACATTTTTTTAAGCAGCGGCGGCACGGCATCAGTACCGCGCCGCCCCGCTTCCATCGCCACCTCAATCGCCAGGTCCGGTTTCGACGATCGATGAATCGCTTTGGTTATCACCCGTCGCATATTCATTGGTATGTTCTCCGGCAGTTGCGCCACGCGATGGTAGACATTCGAAAATCCCTGCCTATACATAAAGTGTTCCATATCCGGCGCTGGCAACGTGGTTAAATGATGGCGCTCAAGCTCCCGGTCGTTATTGAGCACCCCGCGAACCGTCGCCGCGTATTTTTTTCCTGCCTCATCGCCGTCAACCAGCACGTGCCATTCGATACCCATTCGCCGGGCGAACTTGATAAGCGGTTTTAATCCTGACTGAGCGAACTCAATGACCTTAATCCCTTCGGCATCAAAATGGTGCCCGCATTGACGGGCCAGCTCGTTTATCACCCACGTTTCCGTTTCCCCCTCCACCAACAGCCAGCAGCGGGCAAACAGCGAAGAGGCACGATTAAATCGGATATGGAAGGAGATACGCCGGCTATCTTCAGCATTCATCCCCTCCGGACCCAAACGCCAGGCGGCAACGCGGGAGGACTCTCGCACCAGGCGGCAGACATTCTGCATCGGGGTCAGCGACAATAGCTCGCCAGAATTGGTGGTGGCGATGCGCTGGAGCGGCATCAAATTGAGCAGACTCCACGCCACCGAGAGCATGATTGGATGAAGACGCGTTTCCGGGTCCTCCACCAGCAGCAGCGGACGGGCATCTTTATCCAGTCTGACCGTCCCTTTCGCCTGCAGAAGCGTTGAGAACATCCCCAGTAGGATCACCCGATGATTCCGAGCCCCGGGTTTATCAATCATCCGGTTGATCAAATCAAGATAGCGCCAGCTTCGCTGTTCATCATGGGAGCGACGGCGCATTAAGCGCTGAATGGCGGGGCCTGAGCCTTGCTCTGAAAAGTAATGTTCCAGCAACTGTCCCATTGCCGCCAACCCTTGGCGGATTTGACCATCGCTAAGGTTTTGCGGACTGGTCACCAGTTCGCGAGAGAGGACATCAAGCTGGCGGGCGGTAATTTCAACATCCGGTACGTTAGGCACCGTGCCGTTGCGAATGCGCCGCATAAAACGCGCGTCACGCAGGCGCAACACCGGCATCAAGCGAATCAGCTCGCGTGCCTGAGCGTCAATGTCATCTAATTCCAACGCCTGACCGTCGCTATCGATAAAACTGCGCAGGGTCAGCACGCTGCCATCGGCAGCAAGCTCGCCCTCAAGGCGATAGAAAATGCGCTGATAACCGTCATGACACAGCGTCCAGCAGTCTGAGAGCCCCCGATAGCGGCGGCCGCGATATCGACCGGGCTCATTTTCGCGAAAGGTCAAAACGATATGAAGATGATGTTCCCGCCCTTCTATATCACCCGGCGGGAACCAGAAGTCGGTGTGGACAAAATGGTACAACTCTTCGTGCGGAGAAAGCAGCAGCGTTAACGCATCCAGCAGGCTCGATTTGCCCCAAGCGTTCTCGCCGATTAAGACGTTGTTCTCCTCCAGCATTAACGATAAACGGTTAATGCCGCGAAACCCTGAAATCTCGGTGCGCTCAAGAAGCATAAATCCTCCGTAACACGGTAACGACCATCCTGCTTATCGGCAGTATAGCGGCATGCCATACGCTTGACACCGCCCCGTAGCCCGGATCCGGACTATGTGTTGCTTTAATAACCATTAAGTGTAATAAAGTGCGCTCCTTGTCACCCTTACCCGATTAATCCGAAAATAATGCACTACACTCTAATTCGAAGAATAAATTGATTAAGGAATGACACCACATTGTTTTGTGTCAAAGTTCACGTATTTATTTAACTGGTTAAGGGATGACGTTAGTTTTTAAAATAACGCTGACTATATCTGCCCCCATTTTCGGTAGGTATAAATTGTGTCGTCATCCTTTGTGACGATAATATTTTTGATTCGAGGTGGTTATGTTTAGAAAATTAGCTGCAGAGTGCTTCGGTACCTTCTGGCTGGTATTTGGTGGTTGCGGTAGCGCCGTTCTGGCTGCAGCATTTCCAGAATTAGGGATTGGCTTTGCAGGCGTTGCGCTGGCGTTCGGTTTAACCGTCCTGACCATGGCATTTGCCGTCGGACACATTTCTGGCGGTCATTTTAACCCTGCGGTGACTCTGGGCCTGTGGGCCGGCGGTCGTTTCCCGGCAAAAGACGTGATTGGCTATATCATCGCGCAGGTTGTCGGCGGCATTATCGCAGCAGCTATTTTGTACCTCGTTGCCAGCGGCAAAGCCGGCTTTGATGCGGCAGCAAGCGGCTTTGCTTCTAACGGCTATGGCGAACACTCACCGGGCGGCTTCTCTATGCTTTCCGCTATCGTGATTGAAATCGTTCTGACCTGTGGCTTCCTGATTGTTATCCACGGTGCAACGGACAAAAATGCACCCACAGGCTTTGCCCCTATTGCGATTGGTCTGGCGCTGACTCTGATTCACCTAATCAGCATCCCGGTGACCAACACCTCCGTTAACCCAGCACGTAGTACCGCAGTAGCTATCTTCCAAGGCGGCTGGGCACTGAACCAACTTTGGCTGTTCTGGGTTATGCCAATTATCGGCGGTATCCTGGGTGGCTTGATTTATCGCACCCTGCTGGAAAAGAAATAAGTAGCCTGTAGGCCTGATAAGCGTAGCGCCATCAGGCAATACTTGGCACATTGCCGGATGGCGGCGTTGCCTTATCCGGCCAACAAAGGCCCGACTCTGTCGGGTCTTTCTTTTTTCATGGCTTTACTCAGTATGTGGATTTAGGTAGTGTCTCTGCGCGATTTAAATACTGCAAGGAACTGTGTCAGCCATGTTATCCGGATTGCTCATTATTCTGGTGCCGTTAGTTTTCGGCTACCTCATTCCCCTTAGCCATCGCGGCACCCTCCAGCTCATTAATCGACTGCTCAGTTGGATTGTGTATCTCATTTTGTTTTTTATGGGAATAAGCTTGGCGTTTCTGGATAATTTAACCGCCAACCTTCTCGCCATCCTGCACTATTCCGCTATAAGTGTTGTGGTTATTCTGGCCTGTAATACTGCCGCCCTGCTGTGGTTGGAAAAAGTACGTCCGTGGGGACATCCTCACCATCAGGAAAAATTGCCTTCCCGTTTAGCCATGGCGCTGGAATCATTAAAACTGTGTTTTGTGGTGATTGCTGGTTTCGTGCTTGGGTTAACCGGCCTTTCATTTTTACAGCACGCCACCGATGCCAGCGAATACACGCTTATTTTCCTGCTGTTCCTCGTGGGAATTCAGCTGCGTAATAGCGGCATGACGCTACGCCAAATTATTCTCAATCGCCGCGGAATGCTCATTGCATTGGTGGTTGTCGCCAGCTCGATGGTTGCTGGCGTCATTAATGCCTTCTTACTGGATTTGCCCATTAAAACCGGTCTGGCAATGGCGTCAGGCTTTGGCTGGTATTCGCTGTCAGGCATTCTGTTGACCGATGCTTATGGCCCGGTTATCGGCAGCGCCACCTTCTTCAATGACCTAGCGCGTGAACTGGTGGCTATTATGTTGATCCCCGGAATGGTACGTCGCAGCCGCTCTACGGCGCTGGGTCTGTGTGGCGCAACATCGATGGACTTCACCCTGCCCGTGCTACAGCGCTCCGGTGGCGTGGAAATGGTGCCTCCAGCCATCGTTCACGGTTTTATATTAAGCCTGTTGGTGCCTTTGATGATGGCCTTCTTCACCGCCTAATACTCCCAAGGCGGTAGCCTCTGCTGCCGCCAAAATTGCGCTAAATCAACCTCCCTGTAAGTTGCTCTAAAAAGGCCTTTTCAAGGTCATCCGTCAGGCTTACCCTTAAACATGTATATTAAATATAACTTTAAAAAAGGTGTGACCATGTTTTGTGTGCAATGTGAACAAACCATCCGTACTCCGGCAGGGAACGGCTGCTCTTACGCACAGGGTATGTGCGGTAAAACTGCAGAAACATCCGATCTGCAGGATCTGCTGATCGCCGCCCTGCAAGGTCTGTCCGCATGGGCGGTGAAAGCGCGTGAATACGGTATCATCAGCCACGACGTTGATAACTTCGCCCCGCGCGCGTTCTTCTCTACCTTAACCAACGTTAACTTCGACTCTCCGCGTATCGTCGGCTACGCACGTGACGCTATCGCCATGCGCGAAGCGCTGAAAGCTCAGTGCCTAGCCGTTGATGCCAATGCCGCCATTTCCCACCCAATGGCCGCTCTTCAACTGGTGAGCGACGATCTGGGCGACCTGCAAAAACAGGCGGCTGAGTTCACGCCGAATAAAGACAAGGCAACCATCGGCGATAACATCCTCGGCCTGCGTCTGCTGTGCCTGTACGGTCTGAAAGGTGCGGCGGCTTACATGGAGCACGCGCACGTCCTCGATCAGTACGACAACGAAATCTACGCCCAATACCACAAAATCATGGCGTGGCTGGGGACTTGGCCTGCTGACATGAACGCTCTGCTGGAGTGTTCTATGGAAATCGGCCAGATGAACTTCAAAGTGATGAGCATTTTGGATGCGGGTGAAACCACCAAATACGGTCACCCAACGCCAACTCAGGTCAACGTCAAAGCGACCGAAGGCAAATGCATCCTGATTTCCGGTCACGACCTCAAAGATCTCTACAACCTGCTGGAACAAACCGAAGGCACCGGCGTTAACGTCTATACCCACGGCGAAATGCTGCCAGCACACGGTTACCCTGAACTGCGCAAATTCAAACACCTGATTGGTAACTACGGCAGCGGCTGGCAGAACCAGCAGGTTGAATTTGCCCGTTTCCCAGGCCCAATCGTGATGACCTCTAACTGCATCATCGACCCAACCATTGGCGCCTACGACGACCGCATCTGGACCCGTAGCATCGTCGGCTGGCCAAATGTCAGCCACCTGGAAGGTGATGATTTCGCACCGGTTATCGCCCAAGCGCAGCAGATGGCTGGCTTCCCATACAGCGAAATTCCGCACCTGATCACCGTCGGCTTCGGTCGTCAAACCCTGCTGGGTGCGGCTGACTCCCTGATCGATCTGGTGAGCCGTGAAAAACTGCGCCACATCTTCCTCGTCGGCGGCTGTGACGGCGCGCGCGGTGAGCGTAACTACTTCACCGACTTCGCCACCAGCGTGCCGGACGACTGCCTGATCCTGACCTTGGCTTGCGGTAAATACCGTTTCAACAAACTGGAATTCGGTGATATCGAAGGCCTGCCACGTCTTATCGACGCCGGTCAGTGTAACGATGCTTACTCTGCCATCATCTTGGCGGTAACCTTGGCGGAAAAACTGGGCTGCGGCGTGAACGACCTGCCGCTGTCTCTGGTGCTTTCTTGGTTTGAACAAAAAGCGATTGTTATTCTGCTGACCCTGCTGTCCTTGGGCGTGAAAAATATCGTCACTGGCCCAACCGCACCGGGCTTCTTCACGCCTGATCTGCTGGCCGTGCTCAACGAGAAATTTGGTCTGCGTTCCGTGACCACCGTTGAAGAAGATATGAAGCAGCTGCTGAGCGCGTAAGGAGTACAGAATGACGATGCCAACAAATCAGTGCCCATGGCGGATGCAGGTTCATCACATCCATCAGGAAACGCCGGATGTATGGACGATAGCGTTGCTGTGCCACGACTATTATCCGTACCGCGCCGGGCAGTATGCACTGGTCAGCGTACGCAACAGCGCAGAAACGCTGCGAGCCTACACCCTCTCCTCAACGCCAGGCGTTAGCGAGTACATCACGCTAACGGTCCGCCGCATTGACGACGGTGCCGGTTCACAGTGGCTGACCCGCGACTTAAAACGCGGTGATTACCTCTGGCTGTCCGATGCGATGGGTGATTTCACCTGCGAAGACAAAGCGGACGACAAGTTCCTGATGCTGGCGGCAGGCTGTGGCGTGACGCCAATCATGTCGATGCGTCGCTGGTTGGCGAAGTACCGTCCGCAGGCCGATGTGCAGGTTATCTTTAACGTTCGTTCGCCGGAAGATGTGATCTTTGCCGACGAATGGCGTCAGTATCCCGTCACGCTGGTGGCAGAAAACAAAGCCACTCATGGTTTCGTTTCCGGCCGTCTGAGCAGCGAGTTGCTGAAAAGCGTGCCCGATTTAGCCGCACGTACCGTGATGACCTGCGGCCCCGCGCCGTATATGGATCTGGTAGAAAAAGAAGTGAAAGCGTTGGGCGTAACGCGTTTCTTTAAAGAGAAATTCTTCACGCCGGTTGCCAGTGCTGCAACCACCGGACTGAAGTTCACCAAGCTCGAGCCGGCAAAAGAGTTTTATGCGCCGGTAGGCACAGCGCTGCTGGATGCGCTAGAAAGCAATAAAGTGCCGGTCGTTGCCGCATGTCGCGCGGGCGTTTGCGGCTGCTGCAAAACCCAAGTTGTTTCCGGCGAATATACCGTCAGCAGCACCATGACGCTGACCGACGCGGAAATTGCCCAAGGGTATGTGCTGGCCTGCTCATGTCATCCACAGGGTGACTTAGTGCTGGCGTAATTCCGTCACTCCAGTCGTCAAAAAGCCGCCGGGTTTATACCCAGCGTTTTTTTTTTACGCGCGGCTCGCTACAGCCGTGCTTTTCGCCGGTTTGCCCGAACACAGCGCAATTCCGCAGACAATAAGCAGCGCGCTAACCAGATGAAAAGAATGTAATGGCACGCTGAGAAACAGCACGCTAAATAAGCCACCGCTGAGCGGGATGATATGGGAGAAGACTTCGCCCCGCGTCGCACCAATGGCCCCAATACCCTTGTTCCACAGCAAGTACGACAACCATGAAGGAAAAATCACCAGATACAGCAAACCGATGATCACCCCGCTACGGCTGAATTCGGCTACCGAGGGAAGGCCATGTGTTGCCATAGAGAAAATCAATATCGGAAGCAGCACCACGGCCCCTATCGTTGCGCTGACGGCGACAAACGCATTTCCGCCCACTTCACGCGGTTTAAGCCGCAGGAAGGCGCAATAGACCGCCCAACTCGCGGCCGATCCCATCGTCCATAAATCGCCACGGTTGAGGTTTTTGAGCGTATCGAGATGCCATAGATCCCCCTGCATCACCAGCCATATCACGCCTAAAGAGCTGATGATAACCCCGGCGATATTTTGGATAGATATTTTTTCTTTAAAAATCGTTTTATTAATCAATAAGACCAATGCTGGCGTTGTGGATAAATAAATGGCTGCATTAAGTGATGAGGTATATTGTAGCCCGATATATAAAGTCAGCGGGAATAGTACCTGACCAAATAACGCCAGCAAGGTGATGATGTGGAAAGAACGACGCATCGCGCCCCACTGCCCGGCAATCTGCCGGTGATAGAGCGCCGCCAGCAGTATTGCCGTCAATATCCAGCGAGCGGAAGATAATATAATCGGGTCCACCAGATTCACTAATAAATGCCCCACCACATAATTTCCGCCCCAAAAGCAAGCGGCCACGGTGAGTAATAAATAAGGCATAATAACTCCGCGCAATAATATAACTTTGTAGTGCAGAACATTACTGCGAAGGGAATGAAGATGCTAATATAAAGTTTTGCTTTGTAGGTATCGTTTGAAACTATGATGTTTACACTCAGGCAACTTGAATTTTACATCGCATTAGCAGAAACCTTGCAGGTGTCGAAAGCAGCCAGCCGCTGCCACGTATCGCAGTCGTCAATGACCGTGGCGTTACGCAATCTGGAAGAAGCGCTAAATGCCCCGCTGTTTCTGCGTCACCCTAAAGGGATTAAGCTCACGGTGGCCGGTGAGCGCTTTCTAACGCATGCCCGCACTATCATCGGCAACAGCCGCCTTGCGCTAGAAGATTTACACCGTCAGCCTGAAACCACGGCCGGGAAAGTACGCATCGGCATCGCCCAGACGCTTTCGGCGTACCTGCTACCGGAGATGCTCAGTGATATTGAAAACCGATTCCCATTGCTGGAAATCGACTATTTCGAGGCCACTGCGCCAGACTTGCTGAACGCTTTGCGACAGCAGCAGGTCGATTTTTGTCTCTTACTCACCTCGAATATTCAGCACGACGGCGACCTTGAGGTCGAAACCATTATTCGCTCACTGCGCCAGCTGTGGATAGCCCCGGGGCATGCCTTGCTCAGCCAGCCGGTTATCCGCCTGCAGGATATTGAAAAACTGCCCTTTTTGATGCTTGAAACCGACAGGTATCCGACGGTAATAGCAGAAGTCTGGCAACGCGACGGTTATCAGCCCAACATTCACTTTCGCAGTAACTCTTTTGAGGCCGTGCGCAGCCTCGTGGCTCAGGGGAACGGGATTACCATTTTATCCGACCTGGTTTATCGCCCCTGGTCACTGAACGGTCAGCGCATTATTCGCCGAACGATTGAAGACTGCATCACCTACATGGACGTCGGCGTGGTGACCCTTGCCGGAAAACCGTTGTCGGCCCCCGCCACGCGGTTGAAAGACTTTCTTCGTTCTCTGATTGTGAGATTGGAAGGCAGGCACTGACCCCGAACTGTAGGCCGGATAAGCGAAGCGCCATCCGGCATCAATTGCCGGATGGCGGCATAAATGCCTTATCCGGCCTACAGCCCCCTTAACTGACCAGCATGCAGCGTCTTGTTACCACTTCATCTCGCCGGTATTCACCTTCGCGCTCAGTTCAAGCGAGCTGTCATCGGCAAGTTTCGGGTAGGCCGCTTTCATGGTCGCGATAACCGCTTTTGAGTCTTTTTGCTGGGCCAAAGCCTGCTCAAAGGTGTGCAAATAGCGATGGGTAAAGGTAATAGCCGCATCGTTTGCCGGGCGCTCTCCCAGATAATGTCCCGGAATAACCTGCTGCGGTTTTAGCGACTGCATTTCGCCAAGCACATTCATCCAACCCTGACGAATCGCCGGGGTTTGCGTATCCGCGGTCCAGACATGAATACCCGACGCAATGCCGGTTCCGCCCAGAATTGCTTTGTTCACGGGGATCCAAACGTACGCGGCATAATCACCTGCGTGTTTTAGCTCCAGCGCCTCGCCGTCCACGGTAAAGCGCGTGTTGTTGGTCGCCTGCGGTACGATGATTTTCGTCGGCGCACCCTCTTTCATCTGCGGGCCCCAGAAAGCCAGCTTCGCGTCCTTGGTGGCCTTGATATGGTCAACAACGGCCTGTGAAGCCACAACCTTAGCCTGCGGGAACGCCTTCACCAGCGGCTCAAGCCCGAAGTAGAAATCTGGATCGCCGGAGGTGATAACAATCTCTTTAAGCGTTTTGCCGCTCGCGCGAATCATCTGCACCAGCTTCTCGCCATCTTTCACGCTGAACTGCGCATCAAACAGCACCGCCTCTTTCGGGCCGGAGACCAGAGTCGACGACACCGGGAAAATGCCCTTTTCCTGCGGATTGTAAACATCGAGCTGCAATGGCGCGGCGAATGCCGGTGCCGCCGCCAGTGACAATACCAGCGACAGTGATTTTATATTCATGGGGGTCCTCAATGGTTTTTCCGGTGAGTTACGTTTCGCCCCACATTTTACGGATTTATACTTCTGCTAGAATTCCTGAAACAATACATGCAGTGTTTCATAAAACGATCTAATGGGGATGCAATGGACAGGATCATGGCGGCAATCACCTACAACCGCATTTGTGAACTCGGCAGCCTAAGCGCAGCTGCCCGTTCACTCGGCATTTCCCGCCCGATGGTCAGCCGCTATCTTGATGAGATGGAGAAATGGGCCGGCGCACGGCTGATTCATCGCTCAACCCGTAGGCTCACCATCACGCCGGCAGGTGAGAAAACGCTGGCAAAAACCCGACAGCTGGCCTTGTTATCACAAGGAATTGAAGGCGACGCCACGCGCATTACGCCATCCGGGACGCTGCGTATTGCCTGTGCCCATTTTACCGCGAGCCATCTGCTTGGACCGGTGACGCCCGCATTCCTCGCCCGCTATCCGGCACTGCGAATTGAGGTTGATATCAATAACCATCCGGTCAGCCTCGTCGGAGAGCGAATCGATTTGGCAATTCGCATCACCAACGAGCCAGAACCGGGAGCCATTGCGCGTTTGCTTGGAACCTGCCGATCGGTACTGTGCGCATCGCCCGGATACCTCAAAAAAGCCGGTATACCGACAACGCCTGAAGATCTCGCGCAGCACAACTGTTTGCACTACAGCCGTTTTTCCGGGCAGTCTTGGTCTTTTCGCTGCCCGGTACAAGGCGCGATATCGGTAGCCGTAGGCGGTAACTTTAGTGCCGGAATATCGTCACTACTGTGTGATATGGCCGAAGCGGATGTGGGCTTGGCGATGGTGCCCGAACTCGAGGCTCGGGCTGGACTTGAAAGCGGTCGGTTGGTCCAGGTCTTGCCGCATCTGCAACCCCAACCGCTGAACATTTACGCGTTGTATCAATCACGCGATCACCAGCATGCCGCGCTCAGTCTGTTCGTCGATACGCTCAAGCAGTATCTAGGCTCAAGCTGATTTTGCGGTTGGCTTAATTGCGTATACTAAAACGTCGATACACGGTGAAAATGACGATGGCTGATGACATGAAAATCTATACCCCTCGCGCGAATGGTGACCTAGACCTGCAAAAAGGCAGCAGCATCATTGTGACGTTTGGGAACGGTAAAACGCTCGAGCTAACCGCCAGCCCACGGCCGTTGCCGCCGGGCATTCCAGACGGTATCTACGTTTGGGGTGGAAGAGTTCCGTCTGACACTTCCACCAATACCCCGACCTCACGGCTGGACATTACGCCTGTTGCGGCGAACGGGATTGTCGTTTCTCCGCACACCGACAATCACTCTCGCACAGACGCCATCACAATCTCTATCGCCGATGATAAAGGTTCGATGACATCGGTCGACAGCAACAAGGTTGTTCTTGCACTCAGCAACGGAAAAACGGTGGAGGTCATGGAAGATTACGCCCACAAGGGGTTACTTATTTGGGGAGGACGCGAGCCCGACCCTGCTCTCCCCCTCGAGGAAATGAAACAAAGAACCGAAAGCCTTGGCCTATACTTTCTCGCCGCCAATGTGGCGCATCTTTTCCCCTATAAATTCACGTAGTTCAATGCGCCAGAGGGAACCTCATGAAGACAGTCGCTATCGTCGGCGTTGGCCCCACCGGCATCTACACCTTTCATACTCTGGTGGAGCGCGGCGAACCGCTGGCAGTCCAGCTTTATGAGCAAGCCAAGCAGGCGGGCGTCGGTATGCCTTACAACAGCGAGAATAATTCAGAATATATGCTGGCAAACATCGCCAGCATCGAGATCCCACCGATTGAGGTCTCCTATTTGACGTGGTTACAGAACCAAAGCGATGAATACCTAGCGCAATTTGGCATAGAACGCACAAGCCTCCACGAACGCCAGTTTTTGCCGCGCATTCTCCTCGGCGACTATTATCGCTGCTGCTTTTTATCCCTTGTCGACGAAGCGCGAAGATTGGGCTTTGAGGTTTCGATCCATGAATCCAGTAAAGTCACCGATCTACGTGCAAACCCAGAAGGGGTCTCACTGTGGGTAAACAATGGGTCCCAACCCGTTGATGTTGATTTCGCCGTTATCGCAACCGGCCACCTGTGGCCTGAAAGCGATACCGCGTCGCGTCAATATTTCCCCAGCCCGTGGACCGGCCTGATGGACGCGCAGATTAGCGCCTGCCGGGTCGGAATTCTGGGCACCTCATTGAGCGCGCTTGATGCGGCCGTCGCCGTGGTCTGCCAACATGGCACTTTCATCACCGACGCTGACGAAGCCGTCCGTTTCAAACTCAAACCCGGCAGCCAAAACCTGAAACTCACCCTGATGTCTCGTAGCGGTGTGTTGCCAGAGGCGGATTTTTATTGCCCTCTACCCTATGAGCCGCTGAACATCGCCACCAAAGAGGCCGTTGAGTGCGCTATTGCGCAAGGTCAAAACGGGCTATTGGATCGCATCTTCGCGCTTATTGTGCAGCAGTTACAGGACGCTGCACCGCAATGGAGTAAGCTGATAAGCCTTGAAAAGCTCACTGCAGATACGTTTTCAGATGCCTGTTTTGCCGAGCGAGTTCAACGCGATCCGTTTGATTGGGCAAGACTCAACCTGTTGGAAGTTGAACGTAACAAACAGCAGCAATACACCGTGGCGTGGCGCTATACCCTACTGCGCCTGCATGAAGTGATTCAAGATATTGTGCCGTATCTCGATGGGACTGACAGAGCACGGTTCAAACGCGGTCTATCACGAGTATTCATCGATAATTACGCCGCCATTCCCTCTGAGTCTATCCGGCGCCTGCTGGCGTTACACGAGGCCGGGCTGATGGAGATCCTCGGGCTAGGGGCTGATTATGAGCGTAAAGATGAACAGGGAAAGGTGGTTATCTATCACGATAATCAGCGCCGGGAATTCGACGTATTTATTGATGCCCGCGGGCAAAAAGCATTGGAAAGCAAAGATATTCCTTTCCCTACACTACGCGCTCAATTACTGGCCTGCGGTGATAACATCCCGGATATTGGTGAAGATTACACCCTGCAAGGGCCAGAAAATGCTGGCGGTCGCATCGCCTTTGGGGGGTTGCCGTGGTTAATGCACGACCGTCCGTTTGTTCAAGGGCTGGTGGTCAGTGCAGAAATTGGCGCGGCGATGGCAAACGCGTTGACGAAGCGCGCAGTGAGGCGTCGGCAAACATGGTGGGACAACGATGAATGGAATTAGCATTCCTATCGCGCGCAGAAGCGAGCCGGATTTTCCCCGTTACTCGCCTCTGCATTTTCAGGCTAACGCCAGGCCGAATTTCCGCCCAGCGCATATTTCCCCGCGCCAATAAACGCAATGACCAGCGCCGCAACAAAGAAATACACTAGGCTCTCGATAGCCCACGCGCCGGTTTTATCTAGTGCAGCGGTTTTATCCAGACCGACCATCAGCCAGGCGACTACCATCGTAAACGCTAACACCAGCGCCGCCGGACGGGTCAACACGCCGAGAATCAACAGAATCGGTGCCACCACTTCACCTACCAGCACGCCGTAGGCAATAAATCCAGGCAGCCCTTTCGCCACCAGCATACCGCTGATGCCATCCACGCCATCAAACAGCTTGTGCAGGCCGTGAAACAGCATCAACCCACCGACGCCAAGACGCAGCAAAAGCTTACCAAAATCTTCGTGCGACAGCGTGCGGTTCACGGCATTTAATAATGTTGTGATCATCTCATTTTTATCCCTGTTTTATCCCTGTAGAACACTAAGTTACTGCTTCTCATTTACGAAATATACCTGCTGAAAATAAGGGGATTAAGCCTGCGAAACGACGAGATTCATCTAAACTTGTAACCGGTATCACATTTAAGGAGATGGAAAACCATGAAACAGACCGTAGCCAACTACATTGCCAAAACTCTTGAACAAGCTGGAGTCCAACGAATCTGGGGCGTGACCGGGGATTCGCTCAACGGGCTTAGCGATAGCCTGAATCGGATGGGCACCATTGCGTGGATGCCGACGCGACACGAAGAGGTGGCTGCATTTGCCGCCGGAGCCGAAGCACAGCTCACCGGCGAACTGGCGGTGTGCGCCGGGTCATGTGGGCCAGGTAACCTGCATTTAATCAACGGGCTGTTCGACTGCCATCGCAACCATGTTCCGGTGCTCGCGATTGCTGCACATATTCCGTCGAGCGAAATCGGCAGTGGCTATTTTCAGGAGACGCATCCACAGGAGCTATTCCGCGAATGCAGCCACTATTGTGAGCTGGTTTCATCCCCGGAGCAGATCCCTCAGGTGCTGGCTATCGCCATGCGAAAAGCGGTATTGAACCGCGGCGTGTCGGTGGTGGTGCTCCCAGGCGATGTGGCGCTGAAAGCCGCGCCGGAAAACGCCAGTACCCACTGGTATCCTGCACCACAGCCTATCATTACGCCGCAGCCAGCCGAGCTGGAAAAGCTGGCTGAGAAATTGAAAACCTCACGCAATATCACCCTGCTGTGTGGTAGCGGCTGCGCGGGCGCCCATGCGGAACTTATCGCTTTTGCTGAGAAACTGAAATCGCCTATTGTCCACGCCCTACGCGGCAAAGAGCACGTCGAGTACGATAATCCCTATGACGTGGGGATGACCGGGCTTATCGGTTTTTCTTCCGGTTTCCATGCCATGATGAACGCCGACACGCTGATCCTGCTCGGCACCCAATTCCCCTATCGCCCGTTCTATCCAAGTGACAGCACCATCATTCAAATTGACATCAATCCCGCCAGCATCGGTGCGCACAGCAAAGTGGACATGGCGCTGATTGGCGATGTCAAAGCCACCCTCGCCGCACTTCTGCCGCTGCTGGAAGAGAAAACCGACCGTCGGTTCCTCGACAAAACGTTGGAGCACTACCACAGCGCACGCAAGGGGCTAGACGATTTGGCCACCGCCAGTGACAAAGTTATCCACCCGCAATATCTAGCACAGCAAATTAGCCGTTACGCCACCGATGACGCCATTTTTACCTGCGATGTCGGTACGCCAACGGTATGGGCTGCGCGCTATCTGCAAATGAACGGCAAGCGCCGACTGCTCGGTTCGTTCAATCACGGCTCCATGGCTAACGCCATGCCGCAGGCACTGGGCGCACAGGCCACGCAACCCACGCGCCAAGTGGTCGCCATGTGCGGTGACGGGGGTTTCAGCATGCTGATGGGCGACTTTTTGTCGCTGGCGCAGATGAAGCTGCCGGTAAAAATCGTGGTCTTCAACAATAGCGTGTTGGGCTTTGTGGCCATGGAGATGAAAGCGGGCGGTTATCTGACTGATGGCACCGAACTGCACGATACTAACTTTGCGCGCATCGCCGAAGCCTGTGGCATTACCGGGATCCGCGTGGAAAAAGCCGCCGACGTCGACGAGGCGCTCCAACGCGCCTTTAGCATTGACGGCCCGGTTCTGGTTGACGTCGTGGTCGCAAAGGAAGAACTCGCCATGCCACCGCAGCTGAAACTCGAACAGGCCAAGGGTTTTAGCCTGTATATGCTGCGCGCCATTATCAACGGACGCGGCGATGAAGTCATTGAGCTGGCGAAAACCAACTGGCTCAGGTAAAAATGGAGGCATTCTTCTGAGTTTAAAAAGGAAATGCCGTGATTGATTTACGTAGTGATACCGTAACCCGTCCGACGCGCGCCATGCTCGATGAGATGATGAGCGCGCCGGTCGGTGATGATGTCTATGGCGATGACCCAACGGTTAACGCCCTGCAACAGTACGCCGCAGAGCTGGCGGGCAAAGAGGCAGCGCTGTTCCTGCCGACCGGAACTCAGGCCAACCTCGTCGCACTCCTAAGCCACTGCGAACGTGGCGAAGAGTATATCGTCGGCCAAGGCGCGCATAACTATCTGTATGAAGCGGGCGGCGCGGCGGTGCTGGGCAGCATTCAGCCGCAGCCGATTGACGCCGCAGCCGACGGCACCCTGCCGCTGGATAAAGTGGCGGCCAAAATCAAAGCTGACGATATCCACTTTGCTCGCACCAAACTGCTGAGCATTGAAAATACCCATAACGGCAAAGTGCTGCCGCAGGCGTATCTGGAAGAAGCGTGGGAGTTTACCCGCGAGCGCGAGCTGGCGCTTCACGTCGACGGTGCGCGTATTTTCAACGCCCTCGTCACCTACGGCTGCGAGCTTAAAGACATTGCCCAGTACTGCGACTCTTTCACCATCTGCCTCTCCAAAGGTTTGGGGACGCCAGTTGGCTCGCTGTTGGTGGGCAATCACGACTACATTAAACGTGCCAACCGCTGGCGTAAGATGACCGGCGGCGGCATGCGCCAGGCCGGATTCCTCGCGGCAGCCGGGCTGTACGCGTTGAAAAATAACGTCGCCCGTCTGCAAGACGATCACGATAACGCCGCCTGGCTTGCCGAACAGCTGCGTGAAATTGGCGCCGACGTGATGCGTCATGACACCAATATGCTGTTTGTTCGCGTCGGTGACGAAAACGCGGCGGCGCTGGGTGAGTTTATGCAGGAACGCGGCGTATTGATCAACGCCTCACCGGTCGTACGTTTAGTCACGCATCTGGACGTTAGCCGTCAGCAGCTCACGGAAGTGGTTGCGCACTGGAAAGCCTTTTTAGCCCGTTAAGGAGCCTCGGCGTGACACAAACTATTCTGGTTTTTGGTGCCAGCGGCTATATCGGCCAGCATCTGGTGACGGAATTAAGCCAGCGCGGGTATACCGTGAGGGCAGTGGCACGCCGTATTGAACGGCTGCAAAAGCTCAAGTTGCCGGGGGTGATCTGCCATTCGGTCGACTTGGAAAAAAATGGCGATATCGCTAGGCTCTTGAACGGAGTCGATACCGTGTACTACCTGGTACACGGTATGGGTGAGAGCCATAATTTTCTCCAGCATGAACGCCGGGTCGCGGAAAACGTGCGCAGCGCTTTGCTTATCACGCCGGTAAAGCAGCTTATTTTCCTAAGCTCGCTGCAGGCTCCGGCGCATGAACAGTCGGCACATTTGCAGGCGCGCCAGCTAACTGCCGATATTCTGCGTGATGCTGGCGTTCCGGTCACCGAGCTGCGCGCTGGGATTATCGTCGGCGCCGGTTCCGCTGCGTTTGAGGTGATGCGCGATATGGTTTACAACCTGCCGGTGCTGACGCCGCCGCGCTGGGTCCGTTCGCGGACTACGCCGATTGCGCTGGAAAACCTGCTGGTGTATCTGGTCGAGTTGCTCAATCATCCGGCGCATGAGCACCGGGTTTTTGAAGCGGCGGGCCCGCAAGAGCTGACCTATCAGCAGCAGTTTGAGCATTTTATGGCGGTCAGCGGACGCCACCGTCTGTTGATCCCCATCCCCTTCCCTACCAGTTGGATCTCGGTGTGGTTCTTAAACGTCATCACCTCGGTACCGCCGACGATCGCCAAAGCGCTGATCCAAGGTCTAAAACACGATCTGCTGGCGGATGACAAGGATCTACGCGCGCTGATCCCGCAAACCTTGATCCCCTTTGACGAAGCGGTACGCCGTACGTTGGAAGAGGAGAAAAAGCTCGCCAACTCCAGCGACTGGGGTTACGACGCGCAGGCGTTTGCCCGCTGGCGTCCGGAGTACGGTTTTTTTGCCAAGCAGGCCGGATGTACCGTCCAGACCTCAGCCAGTCTGTCAGCACTGTGGGAAGTGGTGAACCGTCTCGGCGGCAAAGAGGGCTATTTCTTCGGCAACGTTCTGTGGAAGACGCGCGCGGCAATGGATTTGCTGGTGGGTCATAAGCTGGCCAAGGGCCGCCCCGAGAGTCCGCTGTTACAGACCGGCGATAGGGTCGATAGCTGGAAGGTGATTATCGTCGAACCGGAAAAAGCGCTCAGCTTACTGTTCGGCATGAAAGCGCCAGGGCTTGGCCGTCTGAGTTTTACACTAGTGGATAAAGGGACGCATCGCGAGCTTGATGTTCGAGCCTGGTGGCATCCGCACGGTATGCCAGGATTACTATACTGGCTATTGATGATACCGGCGCACCTGTTTATCTTCCGCGGAATGGCGCGGCGCATCGCTCGTCTGGCAGAAGAAGTTACGGCAAAAAATGAGCAATAGGCTTATTTCGTCTTAGTTTCCCATTGCATACGAGTGAAATAAACGGAAGAATGCGCACGAAACTCTTTTTTAACACTGTGGATGATTATGAAGGTACTGGTCACCGGCGCCACCAGCGGTTTAGGCAGAAATGCGGTTGAATATCTGCGCAGCAGGGGCATTAGCGTCAGAGCGAGCGGTCGCAATGAAGCGATGGGTAAACTGCTGGAAAAAATGGGCGCCGAGTTCGTCCATGCCGACCTAACCGAGCTAGTCTCTTCGCAGGCAAAAGTGATGCTGGCGGGAGTAGACACCCTGTGGCACTGCTCGAGCTTTACCTCACCATGGGGCACGCAGGCGGCGTTTGATTTGGCGAACGTCCGTGCCACCCGTCGTCTTGGTGAATGGGCCGTGGCCTGGGGCGTGCGCAACTTCATTCATATCTCGTCACCTTCCCTGTATTTCGATTATCACCATCATCGGGATATCAAAGAAGACTTTCGTCCACACCGTTTCGCCAACGAATTCGCCCGTAGTAAAGCCGCCAGCGAAGAGGTGATTCAGCTGTTGGCACAGGCGAACCCCAATACCCGCTTCACCATCCTGCGTCCGCAGAGCGTATTTGGCCCGCACGATAAAGTCTTTATCCCACGCCTAGCACAGATGATGCACCATTACGGTAGCGTACTGCTGCCACGTGGCGGCCATGCGATGGTGGACATGACCTACTACGAAAATGCCGTACACGCGATGTGGCTCGCCAGTCAGCCCCGCTGTGACGACCTGCCGTCCGGCCGTGCCTATAACATCACCAACGGCGAGCCGCGCACGCTGCGCAGCATCGTTGAACGCTTGATTGACGAGCTGGATATCGCCTGCCGGATCCGCTCGGTGCCGTATCCGATGCTAGATATGATTGCGCGCAGCATGGAACGCTTTGGTGATAAGAAGGCCAAAGAGCCCTCTTTGACCCACTACGGCGTATCTAAGCTGAACTTCGATTTTACGCTGGATATCAGCCGTGCCCGGGAAGAACTGGGCTACGAGCCTATTGTCTCGCTAGACGACGGTATTATCCGTACCGCCGCTTGGCTTGAAGATCACGGCAAGCTGCCCCGTTAGGTTATCCCTGCCCGTATTTTTCCAGCAGTGCTTCCGCAATCGCCTGACTTTCGGCATCGGCAACACCATCCCAGCGTTCCGGGCGGAAGTGCATCTGGAACGCTGCAATCACCCTCATTTGCTGCATACGGGTCATGCCGGGTTTCACTTCGTAACCGTAACGGCCCAGTAGGTCGAGCAGATTCCACGTAGACACCGGCGCGTTAGGCGAACGTCCATTGAGATAAAACGCGACCCGCTGTTCATCTGGCCATGCGCCTATGCCCTGCTGCGCCAACGACTTCCAGGGGAATAAAGGACCGGGATCGTCTTTGCGCTGCGGCGCGATATCCGAATGCGCCACCACGTTCTGCGGCTCAATGTTGTAGCGTTTGATAATGTCTTTGGCCAGTGGGAGGAGCGCCTGGATCTGCGCGGGTTCAAACGGCGTAAAGTATCGGGTGCCCTCTGACTTTTGCCAGCCCATGTTTTCCAGTTCAATACCTATCGAGGTGTCGTTGATGCGCGTTGCGCCTCGCCAGAAGCTGATTCCAGCATGCCAAGCGAGCTCTGACTCCGGCACCAACTGCCAGATCCGCGGTTTGCCGTGCATCAGCGGTGGTACGGCAGGGATCAGGTAATGTACGCTCACCTGGCTGCCGGTTAATGTTTGTAGTGAGACGTCAAAATCATCAGCCGTGTAGTGGAGAACCAGCATTTTTATTCGCGGGTACGCCGCCGGTGCCGATCGGCTTTTATCGAGCACGTAGCCCGGTTTTTCCACCACAACCGCTTTTTTACCTTCCCCGGCACACCCCGCCAGCAAAACCGCCAGCATTAAAACCGTCAGGAGCCGTTTCATTTGCGCGTTTTCACCGCCGTTCCGCTAACGCTCACCATCAGCATGCTGCTGTCTTTGCCCACGGTTTCATAATCAATATCGATACCGACCACCGCATCGGCTCCCAGCGCTTCGGCCTGCTCGCCCAGCTCTTTGAAGGCAATTTCACGCGCTTTCCGCAGTTCCTTTTCGTAGGCTCCGGAACGGCCACCGACGATATCGCGGATACCGGCAAAAAAGTCGCGGAAGATGTTCGCACCTAAGATGGCTTCCCCAGTCACGACGCCGCAATACTCGACAATCGGCTGTCCTTCAAGGGTGGGGGTTGTTGAAAATTGCATGACCTGCTCCTTCTTTAACGTTCAATAGCTTAGCTCTCAGCGCTAAACGCATTATCGGACCGATACGCTATGCTTGGAAAGATATTCTTAAGATAGTTTGCTGATAAGGAAACAACCATGCGATATCACGTTCTTGCTCTTGTTATCCCTTGCGCGCTAGCACTCAGCGCCTGTACGACCGTCACCCCTGCCTATAAAGATATTGGTACCCGCAGCGGACCATGCGTAGAAGGCGGCCCAGACGCCGTGGCGCAGAAATTTTACGACGCTCAGGTCCAGCAACGGACTCATGACTACACCGCGCTGCGGCCTTATCTCAGCGATGGCTTAGCCAAACTGCTCAATGACAGCAGCAAAGACGACAGTCAGCGTACGCTTATGCAATCCAACCTGTTCTCAAGCAGCAGCACCGCGCCAAATAGCGCAAGCGTTGCCAGCGCTTCAACCATCCCCAATACCGATGCCCGCAACATTCCGCTACGCGTTGAGTTAAAACAGGGCAGCCAAAGCTGGAAAGATGAGGTGTTGATGGTTCGTGAAGGCCAGTGCTGGGCCGTCGATGATGTACGTTATCTGGGTAACAACACCCATGCGCCGGCCGGCACATTACGGCAATCTCTCGAAAAACGTTAATAATCTGTTAACTAATTCTGTCTAACCGTCTATTCCGGCAAAATGTCTGGCATTCCTCACGGAATGCCGACATTTGTTCCCCGCCCCCACAGCGACCGTTATTTTGTGCTAACTTTAAAACAAAAGTTGGTTTATATTTAAGTTTTAACGCACAAATATTGCATAACTATTCTGTCAAAGGTACTATTTGCGGCCTCAATTGCTGATAATGACTCCATCAGTGAGACCTTCAGCAGGAAGGCGAAGTACGGCAGTTGAGTAAGCCCCTGGCGTTTCCAGGGCGAGGACAACACTTTCGTGACGGGTATCAATGAGCATTAAATTAGACGGCATTAACTGCTTTTATGGCGCACATCAGGCGCTGTTCGACATCACGCTTCAGTGCCCTGAAGGCGAAACGCTGGTGCTGCTTGGCCCAAGCGGCGCGGGCAAAAGCTCACTGCTGCGCGTGCTGAATCTGCTAGAGATGCCAAAATCTGGCACCCTGGCGATTGCGGGTAACCATTTCGATTTTGCTAAATCCCCGTCAGACAAAGCGATTCGCGAACTGCGTCAGAACGTGGGCATGGTCTTCCAGCAGTACAACCTCTGGCCGCACCTCACGGTAGTACAAAACCTGATTGAAGCGCCTTGCCGAGTACTGGGTTTAAGCAAAGAACAGGCGATGGCCCGCGCAGAAAAACTGCTGGAGCGTTTACGCTTAAAGCCGTACAGCGATCGTTTTCCGCTGCATCTTTCCGGCGGCCAGCAACAGCGCGTGGCAATTGCCCGAGCGTTAATGATGGAGCCACAGGTTCTGCTGTTTGATGAACCCACTGCCGCTCTCGACCCGGAAATCACCGCGCAAATCGTCAGCATCATTCATGAGCTGGCGGAGACCAATATTACCCAAGTTATCGTTACCCACGAGGTTGAGGTGGCGCGTAAAACGGCCAGCCGCGTGGTGTACATGGAAAACGGTTATATCGTCGAACAAGGCGATGCAAGCTGTTTTAACAGCCCACAGACAGATGCATTCAGAAGCTATCTTTCTCACTGAGATTCAGGACAATGACTATGAAAAAAATACTGATCGCCGCGCTGCTTGCCAGCGTCAGCCTCTCCGCTGCCGCCGCACAAACCATTCGTTTCGCAACAGAAGCCTCATACCCTCCGTTTGAGTCAATGGATGCCAATAACCAGATCGTCGGCTTTGACGTGGATCTGGCAAACGCCCTCTGTAAAGAGATCGACGCAACCTGTACTTTCAGCAATCAGTCTTTTGATAGCCTGATCCCAAGCCTGAAATTCCGCCGCATCGACGCGGTGATGGCCGGTATGGATATCACTCCAGAACGTGAAAAACAGGTGCTGTTTACCACGCCTTACTACGAAAACTCTGCGCTGTTCGTGGGTGTGAAAGGCAAATTCACCGGTATCGATCAGCTGAAAGGTAAGAAAGTCGGCGTTCAGAACGGCACAACGCACCAGAAATTCATCATGGATAAACATCCAGAAATCACCACCGTACCTTATGACAGCTACCAGAATGCGAAACTGGATCTGCAAAACGGCCGTATTGATGCCGTATTCGGTGATACCGCCGTCGTCACAGAATGGCTGAAAGCGAACGACAAGCTGGCCGCCGTCGGTGACAAAGTGGCTGACAAAGGCTACTTCGGCACAGGTCTTGGCATTGCGGTCCGCCAGGGCAACACCGAGCTGCAGCAGAAATTCAACGCTGCGCTGGAAAAAGTGAAAAAAGACGGGACGTACGCGACCCTCTACGCTAAATGGTTCCAGAAGTAAGACTTGATGAACGAAATGTTTCCTTTAGCAAGCGCCGCCGGCATGACCGTCGGCCTTGCGGTTTGTGCACTGGTCATCGGGCTGGCGCTGGCAATGCTCTTTGCGGTCTGGGAGTCAGTTAAATGGCGTCCGGTCGCTTGGGCGGGTTCCGCGCTGGTTACCGTGCTGCGCGGTCTGCCGGAAATTCTGGTGGTGCTGTTTATCTATTTCGGCTCCTCTCAGCTGCTGCTGACGCTGTCCGATGGATTCACCATCAACCTCGGTTTCGTGCAAATTCCCGTGCAGATGCAGATCGAAAACTTCGACGTTAGCCCGTTCCTGTGCGGCGTTATCGCCCTCTCCTTGCTGTACGCCGCCTATGCATCGCAAACGCTGCGTGGCGCACTGAAGGCGGTACCGATTGGGCAGTGGGAATCAGGCCAAGCGCTGGGGCTGTCGAAAAGCGCGATTTTCTTCCGCCTAGTGATGCCGCAGATGTGGCGACACGCGCTGCCGGGGCTGGGTAACCAGTGGCTGGTACTGCTGAAAGATACCGCGCTGGTCTCACTGATTAGCGTTAACGATCTGATGCTGCAAACCAAAAGCATCGCCACGCGCACCCAAGAGCCGTTTACTTGGTACATCGTCGCGGCGGCTATTTACTTGGTGATTACGTTGTTAAGCCAGTACATTCTCAAACGCATTGACCTGCGTACCACTCGCTTTGAACGGAGACCAGGCTGATGCTCGAGTATTTACCGGAGCTAATGAAAGGGCTGCATACCAGCCTGACGCTCACCGTCGCCTCTATCGTGGTGGCGCTGATACTGTCGCTGATATTCACCATCATCCTGACGCTGAAAACACCGGTGGTGGTGTGGCTGGTTCGCGGCTATATCACCCTCTTCACCGGCACGCCGCTGCTGGTGCAGATCTTCCTTATTTACTACGGCCCGGGCCAGTTCCCGTCGCTGCAGAATTACCCGGTGGTGTGGCACCTGCTGTCCGAGCCGTGGTTGTGTGCGCTGATTGCACTGTCGCTTAACAGCGCGGCATATACCACGCAGCTCTTCTTCGGGGCCATCAGAGCTATCCCGGAAGGACAATGGCAATCGTGCAGTTCACTGGGGATGAGCAAGAAAGATACGCTGGCCATTTTGCTGCCGTATGCGTTAAAGCGCGCGCTCTCTTCTTACTCCAACGAAGTGGTGCTGGTATTTAAGAGTACCTCGCTTGCCTACACCATCACGCTGATGGAAGTGATGGGCCACGGGCAACTGCTGTACGGTCGCACCTACGATGTAATGGTCTTTGGTGCTGCTGGGCTTGTGTACCTAGTAGTGAACGGTCTGCTAACGCTGTTGATGCGTTTAATTGAGCGCAAAGCGCTGGCCTTCGAGCGCCGAAACTAACTTTCATTGCATAAATAGCAATTATGAAAACGGATAAGTGACTGGCTTATCCGTTTTTTTTGCATTAAATAAAAATATTTAATCAACTATATTGCATATAAATTCACACAGTGGCATTGTAGCTTCATGCCACACGCAGGGCAGCAACCAACAAGCTAGACAGACAGGAGCACATCCATGAAAAAATTAGTATTGGCCGCCTTACTCGCCACCGTTGCCGCAGGCGCTCATGCCGCAGATAAAATCAGTTTTGGCGTTTCCGCGACCTATCCTCCATTTGAATCAATGGATGCAAACAACCAGATTGTTGGCTTTGATATCGATCTGGCTAACGCGTTGTGCAAACAGATGCAGGCTGAGTGTACCTTCACCAACCACGCGTTTGATAGCCTGATCCCGGCGCTGAAATTCAAAAAATACGACGCTGTGATTTCCGGTATGGATATCACCCCAGAACGTAGCAAACAGGTTTCATTTACCGACCCGTACTACGCCAACTCCGCGCTGGTTATTGCGAAAAAAGGCGAGTTCAAAACCTTTGACGATCTGAAAGGCAAACGTATCGGGATGGAAAACGGCACCACCCACCAGAAATACCTGATGGATAAGCACCCTGAAGTGAAAACAGTGGCTTATGACAGCTACCAGAATGCGATTATTGACCTGAAGAATGGTCGTATCGATGGCGTGTTTGGTGATACCGCAGTCGTCAATGAATGGCTGAAAACCAATCCACAGCTGGGCGTGGCAACCGAGAAAGTCACCGACCCACAGTACTTCGGTATCGGTTTAGGCATTGCTGTTCGCCCGGATAACAAAGCGCTGCTGGAAAAACTCAACGGCGCGCTGAAGGCGATTAAAACCGACGGCACCTATCAGAAAATCAACGATAAGTGGTTTGCTGAATAATTAGTGATCCCCGGCTTTGCGCCGGGGATTTTTACTTATAGCGGAACAAAAAAGCGAAAACAGGCGCCCGTTGTGGCATCCATCAGACGAATCCCCCCGCCGTGTAACTCCAGCATCCGACGCACAATCAACAATCCTAAGCCACCGCGATTCTCTCTCGCACTTTGCGGATTGAGCGCTGAAGGGCGCAGGAACAGCTGATCGCGAAGTTCTTGTTCCACCCCCGGTCCACTATCTGCGACTTCCACCTGCAGCTTTTCATTTTCCTGCCAGACGCGTAAGACCACCGTACCGCCCTCTGGGGTATGGCGCACGGCATTGTCCAGCAAATTGGTCACCACCCGCTCAATCATCGACACATCCGCATTCACCAGCGGCAGCGCGCGCGGCACCTCGACCTTTAACGTCAGCTTCCGTGTCGCAATCATCAAATCGAACTTTTGCGCCACGTCCTGAATCAGCTCGCCAATCGCAAAGCGCTCCAGCTGCGGCTTAATGCCGCCATGCTCCAGCTTCGCCAGCTCAAAAAGCTGTTGGGAAAGATGGCGAACCTTGTGTCCCTGACGCAGGGCAATCGACAGGTACTGGCGGTTATCCTCCGGCGACAACGTATCGGCCTTCATCGACAGCGTTTCTAGATACCCCAGCAGCGAAGTCAGCGGCGTGCGCAGGTCATGGGAGATATTGGCGATAAACTCGCGACGCTGCCTGTCGCTGTCGGACAGTTGATCCCACTGGCTGGCGATTTTTCGCGCCAGCTCAATGAAAGTATTGCGCAGAATCGCCACCTCGTTTGCCGGGTCAATCTCCGGCGTTTGCTGCGCCAACTGCCTGATAGCGCTGATGCTGTCCTGATTGAGCCCTTCTACGTCGGCGGTCAGCTTTTTAACCGGACGCGTCACCCAATACCAAACCATGCTACCGGCCAGCAGGCCAAACAACGCCACCAGCAGCAGTGACCATAGCAGCGTACTCCACTGGGCCTGCCGCCACGCGTTATCCGCCAGCGCGTTGAGATCTTCCCCTTGCAGAATAATGTAGAGATAGCCCTGCTGCTTGCCGTCTTGCATCACCGGCGCAACGCTAAACACTTTCTGCTTGTCCACGCTACGTGGGTCGTCACCGTAGACCGGCCAAGCCGCTCCTGAGAGAAAGGTTTGCAGCGGCACAATATCAATTTGCTGGCGCTTCAGATGGCCCTGCGGCGCGGCGTCGGCCATCAGGCGACCACCGTTTGAGACAAGATAAAGTTCGACGCTGGGGTTAAGCGTCATTAGCCGATCGAAGAGCCGTTTTAAGGTCTGACGATTAACCTCGCCTTCGGCGTCGAGCAACGGCTCACTGTTGACGATTTGCTGCGCCAGCCCGGCCGACAGGCGCTGCACCATCGCATTACCATACTGCTTGCTGTTATACAGCTGGACGCTACAGGCGGCTACCGCGCAAAGCAGCAGGATCGCCGTAAACACCAGCGTCAACCGTTGGCTGAGGCTTAAGTGTCGGATCATGATGTGGACTCCGCTTTCTCGCTGGCGAACTTATACCCTTTTCCCCACACGGTCAGGATAATCTCAGGCTCAGCGGGATCGTTTTCAATCTTGATTCGCAAACGGTTAATGTGGGTGTTGACCGTATGTTCATAGCCTTCGTGCTGATAGCCCCATACTCTGTCGAGCAGCGCCAAGCGGGAAAAAACTTCACCTGGATGACGGGCAAACCAGTACAGCAGATCGAACTCCCGCGGCGTCAGCTCGATCATTTCACCGCGCAGCCTTACTTCGCGGGAGAGCGGATCGATATCTAGGCCGTGGCTGGTAATCGCCCCGCTTTCCAGACGGATATTCTGTCCCATCGCTTCTTGGCGACGAAACAGCGCCTTCACGCGGGCGATAAGCTCAAGCACCGAAAAAGGCTTCGGCAGATAGTCATCGGCGCCCATTTCCAGCCCCAGCACGCGATGCGTTTCGCTGGTGCGCGCGCTGATGATAATCACCGGCAGATAGCGCGTCATCTGGCGAATGCGGCGGCAGATTTCCAGCCCATCGACGCCGGGCAGCATCAAATCGAGGATCACCGCATCCCAAACCGTGTTCTCCAACAGCACCAGCGCCCGCGCGCCATCCGCCTCATGCACGATCTGATAACCTTCATCCTGCAGATTAAGCCGCAGTAAGGTTGCGATGTCCTGGTCGTCTTCCACCAATAATATTTTCTTTGCGCTATTCATGACGTTTCATCCAGCCTTTTTTTCAAGCTTACCGCAGGCGAGCATCCCGAGTTATCACATTTTATTTAAACTTTGGTGAGGATGTGGTGACCAAATGCGGCGCATGCTGCGGACATGTCATTCACGGAGCGCCGAGCATGTTCTCATCACATCCAAAAACAGTGCATCCCGTCTGGGTTCGTTTGTGCCACTGGGTTAACGCCATCGCCATGGCGGGCATGTTATTTAGCGGCTGGCGCATCTATAACGCCTCCCCGCTTTTCGGCTTCTCTTTTCCCGCGGAGATAACTTTGGGCGGCTGGCTGGGCGGCGCGTTGCAGTGGCACTTTGCCATGATGTGGCTGCTGGGAATCAACGCCGCCGTCTACCTCACGCTTGGCGTGGCGACGGGCCATTTTCGGCGCAAATTCTTTCCACTTTCGCTCCGGCAACTGCGTGATGATATCGGGCAGGCGCTGCGCGGCAAGCTCGCCCATGCCGACCTGACTCATTATAACGCCGTACAAAAAATCGCTTATCTCGCCGTCATTGTGCTCGGTATTGGGCTGGTCCTGTCTGGCCTTGTGCTGTGGAAATCGGTGCAGTTTCCGTTGCTGCGGACGCTGCTGGGCGGCTATGACGCCGCGCGCTATATCCACTTTTTCTGTATGAGTGGCATGGCGCTGTTTGTGGTTATCCACCTACTGATGGTGCTGCTGGTTCCCCGTACGCTGCTGGCCATGCTGCGCGGGCGCTAAGGATAAAATAATGAAAAAACCGACCTTTCTCTCCGAGAGCGACGCGCACTATCTGGTGAAGGATGCGGAGAAACTGCTAAGCCCGGGGCGCCGCCGCCTGCTGCGCCAAGGACTGACGCTCGGTGGCATCATGATGCTGACCGGCTGCGATATCAGTGATAACCAGAGTGTGGAACATGCGCTGTCCCGCATGTCACGCTTTAACGACCGGGTGCAGGGCTTTCTCTTTAGCCACCACGATCTGGCGCCGGAGTATCAGGAATCTGATATCGCCCGCCCCTTCCCGTTTAACGCCTTCTACGGCCCGGATGAGATCCCGCAGGTTGACGGTCATGATTACCAGTTGGCCATCCACGGGCTGGTCAGGGAGAGCAAAAGCTGGACGCTCCCAGAGCTATACCACATGCAGCAAGTCAGCCAGATAACGCGTCATATCTGCGTAGAAGGCTGGAGCGCCATCGGCAGATGGGGCGGCGTGCCATTTCATCAGTTCTTAGCGCTAATTGGCGCAGATAAACGGGCTAAATACGTCAGCTTCCGCTGCGCCGACGACTACTACACCAGCATTGATATGGCCACGGCTCTGCACCCGCAGACGCTGATGGCACTCACCTGGGATAACCGCATTCTGCCCCCGGAGTACGGCTACCCAATGAAAATCCGTATCCCGACCAAGCTCGGGTACAAAAATCCAAAGCACGTTTTAGCCATTGAGATAACCAACCGGTTCCCAGGCGGTTACTGGGAAGATCAGGGCTATAACTGGTTTGGCGGCAGTTAATTGACCACACTTAAATGACGAGGAAATACCATGAAAAAGATGATTATCGCTAGCGCCGCGCTGTGCGCCCTGTTTATGGTCAACGCGCAGGCAGCTGACTCCATGAGCAAAGACGGTATGAGCCACGATAAAATGGCCATGTCTCACGATACGATGGCAAAAGACGGGATGAAGAAATCCCACGATAAAATGTGCAAAGACGGCATGTGCAAAGAGAACATGTCCAAAGACGGGATGAAGAAGGACAAAATGGGCAAGATGGACAGCATGGCGAAAGACACGATGAAAAAAGATGCCATGAGCCAATAGATTCAACCTGCTGCCCGGCGGCGAAGGCCTGCCGGGCGCACTGTCACCGGTGGGTTACTCCCGCACTAGCAGGGTCAGCACCTCGTAATGCGCGGTATGCGGGAACATATCGAACAGCTGTACACGCTCCACGCGGTAGCCCGAAAGGTGGGCAAAATCCTTCGCCATGGTCTGCGCATTGCAGCTTGAGTAGACAATATACTGCGGCGCCATCTGACTTAAGTAATCACACAGCGCTTTACCAATCCCGCGACGTGGCGGGTTGACCAGCACCAGCTGTGGCACCTCACCCTGGGCGGTGGCGAACTGGGTGGAATCCAGCGCCTGGAAATGCAGTTTATCTAACCCGAGTTCCGCCGCCGACTGCTTGGCGCAAGCAATAGCTTCCGGGGCAATTTCGATACCGGTGAGGGTCATCTCCGGCGTCGCGCAGTGCAGGCCAAAACCGCCTACCCCGCAGAACAAATCCCACATGTGATCCACCGGCAATTCCCGCACCCAATCACGGGCGGTGGCGTACAGCGCGCTAGCCACGGTGGGGTTGGTTTGGAAGAAGCTTTGTGGGCGGATCCACAGCGGCACGCCGTTAAAGGTCTCCGCCAGCGCCTGCTGCTCGGTGAAGAAAATCTCCTGCTCACCTTCCATAATCGCCATATGCACCGGCTGAATGTTGGCGGTAATCACCAAGAGCTGCGGCAGTTGCGCCTGCAACTCGGGCAGCGCAGCACGAAGCTGGGCCAGTTTGGCTTCTGAGCGCAGCACAAAGCGCAGCATCATGCCGCCGTCGCGCTGGCTTTCCGTCAGCAGCAGATATTTTAGCTCGCCGCGCTTACGCGCCACGTTATACGGCGTCAGCCCAGCGCGGGCAATGAAAGGCTTGAGTGCGGCAAAGACCGGCGCAAACGTATCTGGATAAAGCGGGCAGTCGGTTAAATCTTCTGGAGTCCCGTCGCGATGAAGCATGCCGAGCAGCGGTTTTTCCACACTGCCGCTGACCACCATTTTGGCTTTGTTGCGAAAGCCTTGTTCCGGGCCAGAGACAGGTGCGCACCACTGTACCACGGCGGCATCCGCCAACAGCGTCTGGAGATCGGCCATTTTGGCCGCGAGTTGATCGGCGATCGGACGTTCAATCCACTGACAGGAACGACAACGATCGGCATCATAAAGTGCGCACTGCATACAAAGACCTTGAGACAAAATGGGGCGGGGATTGTATCACCGTTATTGTAAGCGGAAAAATCGTCGCGAGGCGGGTGGAATAAAAAGCAGGAGTAAAACCAGCAGATCCGGCATTTTTTGCATCACCAGTGAGCGGAAAATTTCCCTTTTTGACTCCCCGGCAATGCTGAACAGCTCCGGATAACCGTAGCCAAGCGAGGCCGCCCACAGGTATCCAGCGGCAATCAATTGAGTCAGCAAATAGACCCATCGCGCCCAGTTGCGCCCTTTCACCAGCGAAAACGCACAGCCAATCTCAACGAAAACCAGCACCAAGCTACCGAGAAACACCATCGTCAGCGTCCAGGTTTGCACGCTGCGATGAATAAAGTCGCCAATACCGCTTAGACCCAGCAGGTTGATGATCATTAGCAGGTCGAGACAGCGGATTAAAATAATTGCGAGCGCAGCCACCTGCACTAAAGCAGGAACATTCAGACGGGCGTGCGACCGACGGCTTCGAGTAAACAATTCCAATGTAATGCCTTCCATGAAAACGATGCCGCGAACGTTCGCGGCATCGACTGCATATCCGTATCGATTTTAAGTGGATTATCCGCGTCTTGCACGTTGGATATCGCGCACTCGCTGTTTTTCTGCGCGCGCCATCAAGTACCAGGCGATTAATCCGACAATTCCGACGACGCCGAGTATTAGCGATGCCAGGGCGTTAATTTCTGGATTCACCCCCATACGCACGCTGGAGAAGACCAGCATCGGTAAAGTGGTCGCCCCTGGGCCTGAAACGAAGCTGGCGATCACCAGATCATCGAGCGATAACGTAAAGGCCAGCAGCCAGCCTGAGATCACCGCCGGCATAATCATCGGCAGCGTAATGATGAAAAAGACCTTCAGCGGCGTCGCCCCCAGATCCATCGCCGCCTCTTCGATTGAGCGATCAAGCTCGCGCAAACGCGAGGAGATAACCACTGCGACATAGGCTGTACAGAAGGTGACGTGGGCAAGCCAAATGGTGAGCATCCCGCGGTCTGCCGGCCAGCCAATGGCATGTGCCAGCGCCACAAACAGCAGCAGCAGCGACAGCCCGGTAATCACGTCCGGCATCACTAGCGGTGCCGTGATCATAAAGGCAAAGCCGTTCGATCCCCGAAAGCGGCCAAAGCGCACCATCACCATGGCGGCAATGGTCCCTAGAACCGCCGCCGCCGTTGCCGCCGCTGCCGCAATAGTCAGACTTAGCCCAACCGCACTCATCATGGCGTCATCGCGGAACAGCTCTCCGTACCAGCGCGTTGACCACCCCGCCCAGACGGTAACCAGTTTTGAGCTGTTAAATGAGTAGATAACCAACATCAGCATTGGGGCGTACAGGAACGTAAACCCAATCACCAGAATCAGGATACGCCACGGTGAGCGCACGACCGGTAAGTTGTTCATCCGTTCTCCCCCATCTGTTTTTGCTGATATTTGTGGAACCACATGATCGGCACGATCAGCAGCAACAGCATGACGATCGCCACCGCCGAGGCCACCGGCCAGTCGCGGTTATTAAAGAATTCCTGCCACAGCACGCGGCCAATCATGATGCTATCCGGGCCGCCCAACAGTTCTGGGATAACAAACTCCCCCACCGCCGGGATAAATACCAGCATCGACCCGGCAATAATGCCGCCTTTGGTGAGCGGCACAATCACGCTGAAGAAGGTCTTCAGCGGACGCGCACCCAGATCCAGCGAGGCTTCGACTAGCGAATAATCAATACGGGTCAGCGCGGTATAGATAGGCAGCACCATAAACGGCAGGTAGGCATAAACAATACCGATATAAACTGCGAGGTTAGTGTGCAGAATGGTCAGCGGCTGGTCGATAACACCCAGCCACATCAGAAAGTTATTCAGCACACCGTTGTTTTTCAAAATGCCCATCCACGCGTACACGCGAATTAGAAACGATGTCCACGATGGCAGAATGACCAGCAGCAGCAGGATATTACGGGTCGATGGTTTGCTGTGCGCGACCGCCCAAGCCAACGGATAACCGAGCAACAGGCAGCAAATCGTCGAAATACCGGCCACCTGAAGCGACTGCAAATAGGCTTCAAAATAGAGCGGGTCGTCGGTGAGCTGCAGGAAATTGCCAAAGTTAAGCGTCAGGCTCAGCTGCCCATCCGCCCACTCCATCAGGTCGGTATATGGCGGAATGGCGCGCGCCATCTCCGCCAGACTGATTTTGAACACAATCAGGAACGGCAGTAAAAACAGCAAAATCAGCCAGACATACGGCAGCGCAATGACCAGCTTACGGCCATGCTTCATGTTGATGCGCGCAAGCCATAGGGCGATGCCGCCCGGTTTATGCGGGCGGGCCGGTGCTTCATAAATACTCATTGCCCCCTCCTTATACCGTCAACACCACACAGCTGTCGGCTTCCCAGCACAAACGGACTTCATCGCCCCAGGTCGGTAACCCTTTCTGGTAGCGATGCTCGTTTTGCAACTGGGCGCTGATCATCTGGCCGCTCTTAAGACGCACATGATAGATAGAGAGATCGCCTAGATAGGCGATATGCACCACTTCCCCCACGGCAAAGTTAAAACCGTCGGCTGGCGGATCTTCGCAGAGCATGATTTTTTCTGGGCGCAGCGCCACGTACACCGGTACGTTGTCGACCACCGAAGCATCGGCATCCACCTTCAACGGATGGACAAGCCCCGGCGAATCAATCACCAGGCCATCTTCCTGGCGCTCTTTTAGCAGCCCTTCAAACACGTTAACCGAGCCGATAAATTCAGCGCTGTAGCGGGTCGTAGGGTGCTCATAAATCTCTTCCGGTTCACCAATCTGCACAAATTTGCCACGGTTCATAATGGCAATGCGCCCGGCCATGGTCATGGCTTCTTCCTGGTCATGGGTCACCATCACGCAGGTCACGCCCACGCGCTCCAGAATATCCACCACTTCCAGCTGCATCCGGTCGCGCAGCTTTTTGTCCAGCGCACCCATTGGCTCATCCAGCAGCAGCAGCTTCGGACGCTTCGCTAGGCTTCGCGCTAACGCCACGCGCTGACGCTGACCGCCGGAAAGCTGATGCGGTTTACGTTTGGCAAATTCCTGCATGTGCACCAGCGCGAGCATTTCGGTAACCCGAGCGGTGATTTCAGCTTTTGGCAGTTTGTCCTGCTTTAAGCCAAAGGCAATGTTCTGCTCCACGGTCATGTGCGGAAACAGCGCATAGGATTGGAACATCATATTAATGGGACGCAGGTAAGGCGGAACGTGCGCCAAGTCGACGCCGTCCAGCACAATTTGGCCAGCGGTTGGCTGTTCAAATCCGGCCAGCATACGCAGCAGGGTCGACTTACCGCAGCCGGAAGCGCCCAGCAGAGCAAAGATTTCGCCTTTATAAATGGTGAGGTTAACGTCATCTACCGCATGCTGACCGTCAAAAGACTTGGTCAGGTTACGGATTTCCAACAGCGGGGTGAGCGCTTTGCGAGTTTTCGCCTGTGGGCGGTGGGTTGCGTCGTTCAATCTGGTGCTCTCCGGCAAAAAACAAATATCGATATGACCCGGTTGTCATATCAACCCCTGGTTACCGGCCGGGCGGCCGGTGTCCAGCGTGGGGCAGCTGCACTGCCCCGGTGCAATAGCATCACTGTTTTAGTGATTTCGTTATTTTCCGCTTTTCACTTTGGTCCATGCACGCGTTCTGACGCGGTCAATTTTTGGCTCTTGGACTTTCAGCGTAAACAGCTTAGCGAAGACATCTGCCGGTGGATAAATAGCCGGATTATCACGGACTTCCGGGCTTATCAGCGGTGTAGACGCCTTGTTGCCGTTGGCGTAGAACACGTGGTCGCTGATATGTGCAATCACGTCCGGACGCATCAGGTAGTTGAGGAACTGATAGGCTTCATCTTTGTTTTTAGCATCGGCCGGCATCGCGAAGACATCAAAGAACGCCAGCGCGCCCTCTTTCGGGATGAAGTAGGAAACGTTCACGCCGTTCTTGGCTTCTTTTGCACGGTTCGCCGCCTGCCAAACATCGCCCGCCCAGCCGATCGCAACGCAGATGTCGCCGTTGGCGAGATCGTTAATGTATTGCGACGAGTGGAAGTAGCGAATATTCGGACGCAGCTTCAGCAGTAAGTCGGTTGCCGGGCCGGTATAGTCATCAGCTTTCATGCTGTTAGGATCTTTGCCTAAGTAGTTCAGCACGGTGGCAAAGATCTCTTCCGGGGCATCAAGGAAGGACACGCCGCAGCTTTTCAGCTTCTCGAGGTTTTCCGGTTTCATCACCAGATCCCAGCTGTTGAGCGGTGCATCTTTACCCAGTACAGCTTTCACTTTATCGACGTTGTAGCCAATACCCGTGGTCGCCCACAGATAAGGGAAAGCGTATTTGTTATCCGGATCGTGTTTCGCCACCAGCTTCAGCACTTCCGGATCGAGGTTTTTCCAGTTTGGCAGCTTGCTCTTATCCAGCGGCTGGAATACACCCGCCGTCAACTGGCGCTCAAGGAAACTTGCAGAAGGCACCACCAGGTCAAAACCGGTGCTTCCTGCCATTAGCTTGCCTTCCAGCACTTCGTTGGAGTCGAATACGTCATACACGACTTTAATGCCGGTCTCTTTTTCGAAGTTCGCCACCGTGTCCGGCGCGATATAGTCAGACCAGTTATAAACATGCAGCGTTTTTTGTTCTGCAGCGAGCACGCTTGCCGAGGCGGCCATCAGCGCACCCGTCACCAGACCCGTTAACCATTTTTTACTCAAGGCGGCCATATCTCTTATCCTTCTCGTCGCCCGTTAACAAACGGACTAAATATACGCAATTTAGAGTATGCAGAAATCATGCATATTATTTCGGACCGTATGAAAGAGAAGAGCACCGGCTCCCCTGCAATCATTGCTCGCGATACCGATGCAAAATCCTCGCCAACAATGATTATTGTCAGCAATAACTAGGGGGTGCACTGATATGTCGCAAGAATAACTGTAGCCCGAGTCGGAGGCTATAGGGCAGCGTAAAAAACGTCTTTTATCAATTTTTTATGCAGGATCACTCTATCTGATCAGCCAAAAGAGGCAGTCAGGTAGTGAAAGAAACTTTAAAAAGAGGTTAACTGTAGAATAAAAAAATGTAATACGCAGCCACTATGGCAGTGACTGCGCTATTTAGCGGGGGTAATTAGTGAAGAAAATGGTATTGAATATCTTCCGGTGGCTGCTCACTCTCTTCCGCTTTGTACAGCAGGTCGTGCGCGGAAGCCTCAAGGATCACCATCGATACCTGTTCTTCGCTCTGCTGCACAAACGAAGCGAATTGCTCGAAAGTCACCCCGACGGCTGCGGATAAATACTGGCAAACAACCAGTTTTGGCAGATTATCATCCTGCATATCGAGAAAAGCTTTGACGGTTAGCGAACTGGCGTTAATAGCTGAAAGATCGGCCCCAAGGGCCAGCAGCGCGGAAGGCTTGACCTCAGCCAACGCAGAGAACAACACAACGTTATCGATGAGATCAATTTTGGCATCAAAGATGCCTTCAAAATTTTGCATATGCGGCAGGTGCAGCGCCTGACAGGTGTCGCACTCAAAAAAGCTCATGCCCATTTCGTCGAGCCACTGACGTAACGTATCCAGACTCGGGACGACGAGAGAATCCATATTGCCTATGACCTCATGCAGTAAAGTGAAATTCCAGAAAAACAGCTACCGGGCGAAGACCCGGTAGTATAAATACGATTTTAGCCCACAGTTTACGCAAAAATATCACCGCATACTATGAAAGCCGCAACTATCCGCCGATTTTCAGGCAAAAGCCGGGATGTGCCTGACGTTCGATCCATTCGATCATTTTTCCCGCGATATCAATTCCGGTGGTGGTTTCCACTCCTTCGAGACCCGGCGAGGCGTTGACTTCCATCACCAACGGGCCGCGATTGGCACGCAAGATATCGACTCCGGCGACGTCAAGGCCGAGCGTTTGCGCCGCTTTCACCGCGATATCACGTTCGGCGAGAGTGATATTCGCCACCACCGCCACGCCACCGCGATGCAGGTTCGAACGAAAATCGCCCTCTTTCGCCCGCCGCTCGATGGCAGCGACCACTTCATTACCGACCACGAAGCAGCGAATATCGCGCCCTTTAGCCTCTTTAATATATTCCTGAACCAGGATGTGCGCATTGAGGCCACGGAACGCATCGACCACGCTTTCCGCCGCTTGCCGCGTTTCGGCCAGTACGACGCCGATGCCCTGCGTGCCTTCCACCAGCTTCACCACCAGCGGCGCACCGCCGACCATATCAATCAGGTCGCTGGTATCGTCCGGCGAATGAGCGATACCGGTGACCGGTAAATCTATCCCCTGGCGCGCCAAAAGCTGTAGAGAACGCAGCTTATCGCGGGCGCGGGTTATCGCCACCGACTCGTTCAACGGGTAGCTACCCAGCATTTCAAACTGACGCAACGCCGCCATCCCGTAGTAGGTAATCGCCGAGCCGATTCTTGGGATCACCGCGTCATAATGCGGCAGTTGCTGTCCCTTATAGTGAATCGACGAAGCCGACGGGTTAATGTTCATGTAGCAAGAAAGCGGGTCGAGTACTTCAATAATATGGCCCCGACGCTTGGCTGCCTCGCGCAGACGTTTGCACGAATAGAGCGTTCCATCCCGGGACAAAATGGCAATTTTCACCCTTTACCTCTCCAGAAAAACAGCAAAAAGTCGGCGCCCCTTAGCGCGTCGCCCAACCTTGCTGATGCAAATAATCCAGAATAAACGGCCGATTTTCTTTAATAAGCGTACGACGAATATGGTCGCTCCAGGTATCTCGACGCGCGTTGGTACTACGCGACAGATAATATTGCGCCAGCTCCTCGTCGTAGCGTTCCAGTTCAACCTTATCCAGCGGCTGGTAGCGGTTTTCATGCACCAGCAGAGTCGCTGGCAGACGCGGCTTGAGATCCGGCTGGCTGGCAGGCCAGCCAAGGCACAGACCAAACAGCGGCAGCACGTGTTTTGGCAATCCGAGAAGTTCGGTGACCGACTGGATGTGGTTACGCAGGCCGCCAATGTAGACGCCGCCAAGTCCTAGTGATTCGGCGGCCGTCAGCGCATTTTGCGCCATCAGTGAAGTATCGACCACGCCGAGCAATAGCTGCTCGGCTAGCCCCAACTGCGCATCCGGGCAGATTTGCAGATGGCGATTGAAATCTGCGCAGAACACCCAGAACTCCGCCGCCTGTGCCACATGGGCCTGCCCGCCGGTCAGCTCAACCAGTTGAGCGCGCATGTCACTATCGGTGATACGGATGATTGAGGTGCACTGCAAAAAGCTGGAGCTTGATGTAGCCTGCGCGCTGGCAATAATCGCGTTGCGCTGGTCATCAGTAATCGGTTCGCCGGTAAACTGGCGGATGGAGCGATGGTTGAGCAGTACCTCAATGGTCGGTGTCATCTTTTTTTTCCTTATCTCGCGGCGGTTTAGAGTTCATCAGTTGCGGAGCCGCAGCGCGGGCAATCCCCCAGAAAAGCACCCCTGCCGCGGGCAGCATTAGCGCAATGCCAACGAAGATCATCACCACCGCCGCCAGCTGGCTGGAAAAGGGGTCCGGCAAGGTCACGTACTGATTGAGCGACAACCACGCCGCTGCCAGCATAACCATGCCAATAGCTTCCAGTACTAACACGCTTTTCGGAAGTGCTCCGAGCGAACGCATGCTTCTCCTCCTGTGAACCGATACCGTATTTTCTTCAGTCATTGACGACGAGTATAACGGCATGTCCGCGAAAAATATTTAACCAAACATAGTCTGAATGAATCGGAACAAGAGGGAAAACCTTCTTTCCCCCTCTCCTCCCGCGCGGCATCATAGGACCCATTAGCCAACTGGCACATTGAATATTCCGCTCGTTTAAGGAGAGACATTATGTTTACCGTTATTTTTGGTCGTCCTGGTTGCCCTTACTGTGTTCGTGCAAAAGAGCTGGCGGAGAAACTGACTCAAGAACGTGACGACTTCAATTACCGTTACGTCGACATTCACGCAGAAGGCATCAGCAAAGCTGACTTAGAAAAAACGGTGGGTAAGCCGGTTGAGACCGTGCCACAGATTTTTGTCGATCAGCAGCACATCGGTGGGTGCACAGATTTTGAAGCTTGGGCGAAAGAAAACCTCGGCCTGTTCGCGTAATACTGACTCCAGCGCCCGCTTCACAGCGGGCGTTTTCCTTCCCGACGTTTATCACTCAGCATCGAACTGACGAACAAAAAGCACAGCGCACCCAGCGCACACCAAAAAATCGCGCTAAAGAGCCAAGCCATTTCCTGCCACAGTGAACGGTCACTAATAAAGAAAACGCGGGTCAGCACCAAGCACAGCGGCGCGGCCAGAACAGCACCCAGCAGCGGACGCAGCACTCGACGGCGCGAAGAAATAAAGCTTGAAACCATCCCAGGAATAAGAAAAAAAAGCAGACCCAGTTCAGGTGCGCCAGACGCGCGAAAAGCGCCTTTCACATGCAGCACCAGTGAACAAAAGACCACTATAAATAATATAAAGCAGCAAATTACGCCTGCCCAACCGCGTTCATTTTTCACACGCTTCTCCTGAAAAAATCTCTATCAAAATCCAGACCTCGTCCTTACGGACGCCCAGTCAGATAAAGTCACTGGCTTTCCTTGCCAAAACACTTCTGCGCTAAAAGCGATTGTTGCTAGCCGTAGCTGTCAGGAACGATTAAACTATCGTTCGCTATTTTCTGGTTATTATTCGGGTTCAGGATAGCAGCACGCAAGCCATAGCCCGTGGTCAACAGTAGATCAAATAGCCATTCCTTTCAACACGTTACTGGTAAAAAATAAGTTAGACTCCGTGAATATAAACGTCGCAGATTTGTTAAACGGGAATTACATCCTGTTATTATTCGTGGTATTAGCGCTGGGGCTTTGTCTTGGCAAATTACGCCTAGGCTCAATCCAACTTGGTAATTCCATTGGCGTTTTAGTGGTCTCTCTCTTATTAGGGCAGCAACACTTCAGTATTAACACTGATGCGCTTAACCTCGGTTTTATGTTGTTTATTTTCTGCGTTGGCGTAGAAGCAGGACCCAACTTTTTTTCTATTTTCTTCCGCGACGGCAAAAATTATCTGATGCTCGGTCTGGTAATGGTTGGCAGCGCGCTGCTCATTGCTCTAGGACTCGGTAAGCTATTTGGCTGGGATATCGGCCTGACGGCCGGGCTACTGGCAGGCTCCATGACCTCCACACCGGTGTTGGTAGGTGCTGGTGATACGCTACGGCATTCCGGCATGGAACCGGGCCTGTTGGCGCAAGCGCAGGACAATCTGAGCCTCGGCTACGCGTTAACCTATCTGATTGGTTTGGTCAGCCTGATTGTCGCCGCACGCTATATGCCGAAATTCCAACATCAGGACCTGCAGACCAGCGCCCAGCAAATCGCTCGCGAGCGCGGCCTAGATACTGATACCAATCGTAAAGTCTATCTACCGGTTATCCGCGCCTATCGCGTTGGCCCGGAGTTGGTTGCCTGGGCCGACGGTAAAAACCTGCGCGAGCTGGGCATTTATCGGCAGACCGGCTGCTATATCGAACGTATCCGCCGCAACGGCATCCTCGCCAATCCTGACGGCGATGCGGTGCTGCAAATGGGCGACGAGATTTCGCTGGTAGGTTACCCGGACGCACACGCGCGCCTCGATCCAAGCTTCCGTAACGGTAAAGAGGTGTTCGATCGCGATCTGCTGGACATGCGTATTGTGACCGAAGAGATTGTGGTCAAAAACCATAATGTCGTTGGCCGCCGACTGGCGCAGTTAAAGCTGACCGACCACGGTTGTTTCCTTAACCGGGTGATCCGCAGCCAGATTGAGATGCCGATTGACGACAATATCGTGCTCAATAAAGGCGATGTGCTGCAGGTAAGCGGCGACGCGCGCCGTGTGAAAACCGTCGCCGACCGCATTGGCTTCGTTTCCATTCATAGTCAGGTCACCGATCTACTTGCCTTCTGCTCCTTCTTTATCGTGGGTCTGATGATTGGCATGATCACCTTCCAGTTCAGCAGCTTTAACTTCGGCATCGGTAACGCCGCAGGTCTGCTGTTCGCCGGCATTATGCTGGGTTTCCTGCGAGCCAACCACCCAACGTTCGGCTACATCCCGCAGGGTGCGCTGAATATGGTGAAAGAGTTTGGCCTGATGGTCTTTATGGCCGGCGTAGGCCTTAGCGCGGGTAGCGGCATCAGTAACGGCCTTGGCGTCGTAGGCGGACAAATGCTGGTCGCCGGGCTGTTCGTTAGTTTGATCCCGGTGGTCATCTGCTTCTTGTTTGGCGCCTACATCCTGCGCATGAACCGCGCGCTGCTGTTTGGGGCGATTATGGGCGCACGAACCTGCGCGCCGGCAATGGAAATTATCAGCGATACTGCACGCAGCAACATTCCCGCACTTGGCTACGCGGGCACCTACGCCATCGCTAACGTGTTGTTAACACTGGCTGGTACGCTGATTATCATCATCTGGCCTGGGATCGGCGGCTAGCCTTTATCGGGAAAAAACAAAGAAAAGAAAATTATTTTTGCGCAACGCCGAACTTTTCATCCAAGCGCAAGTCTTAATTAGTGCCACTGCTTTTCTTTGATGTCCCCATTTTGTGGAGCCCATCAACCCCGCCATCTTTGGTTCAAGGTTGATGGGTTTTTTGTTGCTTGAATTTCGTAGCCTTTAAAACCAGCCAGTTATGAAACTGCTTTGATGTAGGCGGCGACAGAATGGCAACAGCGCTTTCGGCATGCAGCCATAAGTCTCTGTTTTATGCCGTTTCAATCGCGTACAACAATTCAACCAAATCAACCGCACCAACATCATCCCAGCGTAAATAACTCGCTAAGGAACTTGTTCCTGAATCTCTGCCTAAAACTAGCTGACAGACAGCTTGGTGATCACCCGAAGCGGAAACCCACACAGCCCCGCCCTGTTGGCAAAAGTAAGTTGAGCCTTTCAAACCATCTCGCTGGATACGTTTCTTCCAAGTATCTACCTGCTGTGTCGTTACTCTTAAACTCATTATTCCCCCTATGTAAATCAAGCATTCCCATATGATTATCTAATAAGCTATCAGGATAAATCAGTGTGGAGAATATGAGTGTTTAATTTTTATCCTGACAAAACATTCAGCAGAGCAGAAATCATGTGTCATCCAACACCTGTCCCTGCTGTGAATGGCATCTATTTCTGGTGGTTTAAAGAGATTCCCCCGGGTGTTCCAATTGAGGGTTGCATTACCCAAGATGGGTACACGTTGCTCTATGTCGGTATTTCGCCCGACAAAAAAAGCAAACCTAATAGCCGCGCCAACCTTCGGCAGCGCATCAAAACCCACTATAGCGGCAACGCCGAAGGCTCAACACTCAGACGCACGCTGGGAGTATTGCTTTCGACGACAAGTAATTTCCCGCTCCGTCGGGTTGGCTCAGGCAAGAGAACGACATTTACTCATCCTGGAGAGCAATGGCTGGATCAGTGGATGGATAAGAATACCAGGGTTTATTGGATCACAGATGAAGAACCCTGGGTACTGGAAGAATCGTTGATTTCCAGCATTTCGCTGCCATTGAACCTTCAGGGAAACAACCACTCCTTTAAACCCATACTGTCAGCAATGCGCAGCAAAGCCATGGCTGAAGCTAAAGTACTGGAGATCGCAGATGAAACAGGATTTAGCAGGAGTGCTGTTGCAGAAATGATAAAACAAGCTGTAGTAGTGGACTGAACCGTATGTAAAATCCGCCGCCTTGTAAAATAGTTCTTACATCAGAGGCGGACCAAAATCAGTAAGCAAATTGTTCCTGCATACCTTTAGGATGAGGCGGTGCTGCGCTGATTTTTTGCAGGCGGCATACGGAGCGAATAAAAGTTTCATGCGTTCCGAAGGGGTGCCCACATTCGATGTTTATGCACTGGTTGCAACGCTCTTTGGTTTCTTTGGAAACCAAAGAGCTACTACGGGTATCGTTGCATACAGCCCCATTTACTTCAGGCAAATAAATACAGGAGAAAAAACATTACCTATCAATAAGGCATTATCAGCAATGTGGTGCATTTCAAGCCGTCTTGGCCCGGAAGATAAATCAAAAATAAGATGATTGAAGTCTTCATCTTTTAGGGTGTCGTTGATATTTTTCTTGATATCGAAATTCGATATTTGGAAATAGTTATTGCTTTCAACTTTCACATCAAAATAGTTAATTCGCAATAATTTAGCGACATCTTTGTCTTCTTTGCTCAATGTACCGGAGTAAGCGAGCAAGCCGCGGTGATCATTCATAAAGGCTAACTTAACCGTACCAGAGAAAGAATAATCATCCCGTAATAGGAAATGAACATTTCCAGAGCAGGTAAAGCTGGATTCACTTTCTTTCTCAGATTGCACGTACCAGTAGAAGACTGCGAAAAGTGCCGCCAGAAACACAATGAGTAAAAACCCAGCCAATATCTTAATTTTTGTTTTCATATACAGAGATACAGTTCGTTAGGTTAGAATTTTCACGCGAGCACTGAGCAACGAAAAAACGTCCGCCCTTTGACTTTGAGAAGACGTTTTCTACCGAAGTTAGATAAAAAAACCCGGGTTCACAGGTGGTTGGCAGCATCCCATTGCGCTGAAGTCCTTTTATCTCATTGATTATAATTTCTTTCCCTGACTCTAAACCATTGCCCAGTGTATATACACTGCAACCGTTTAGTTCCGTCAGCACATGCATATTGCTAATTTTTTCTTCGTTGAAATTTATCCATAAAGATAAAAACAAGCCTAAAAAAATAATAGCCAAGGTTGCTAAAACAATATTTCTGCTTTTGCTAATTCTGCCAAGAACTGTCACACCATTATTGTCAGATGGGGGTAACGATACCATATTGCTGGGGATACAGAAGCCCACTTTAGGAATGGTGATAATAATATTTGCGTCGCAGCCAATATCAACCAATGTTTTTCTGAGTATTGATATATACTGGTTTAGTGAGTTTCCCGATGGATGAATTTTATATTTTTCCCATAAAGCATCCATCAGCGCTTCACGGCTCATATCATGGCCGTGATTTTCTAATAAAACATGAAATATTTTACTCGCCGTGATCGTAAGCGTAATTTCAGTCTCAGGGGTATTGATTACACTCAAAACATCGTTGTCTGAGTCATAGCTAAACTTAGCATTTAATACGTATTTCATTCCCTAAGCTCTATAAAATATTGGGCATTTAATTTAAAATTTCCAGCCTTTCTGATTATAGCATAACTCTAACTAATCATTACCCCAAATGAGAATGATGACGCTAGCCACAATAAGGGTTAACTAGGCGTATACGCTTTTACAGGCCCTCTCCCGCCGTCCTACCTACCATTTTTCGGATCTCCTCGCGGGTCAGCGGCTGGCTGTCGGTGACGAAATGCAGCGTCATGCCTTCTATAAAAGCATCTAACGCACGCGCGGTAGACGGATCAAACCATTGCTCCAGCGTGTGCTGGCTGCGGCTCATCCAGTTTTGCATCACTTCCTTAAGTGATGGCGTGCTGCTGGCGAGAGCGTAAAACTGATACATCAGCGTCATGTTTTTTGGCGTGGTGACTTGGCTGCTGAAAATGAGTTCAGCCACCGCATCGCAGGCGCCATCAAAGGTAGTGACGCCGGCAAAAAAGGCCGAATACTCTTCCGACATTCGCGCGGTAAACGCGCCAAAAGCTTCACTTAGCAGCGCTTCAATGCCGTCAAAATAGTAGGTCATTGATCCCAACGGCACATCGGCACAATTGGCAATTTTTCGGTGCGTCACCGCACTTATCCCATGAGTCGCGATGGTCTCCAGAGTTGCGTTGATGATGCGCTCCCGGCGCTGTGGATCGTTCGGTCGGCGGGCCATAATTTCCCTCTTTCAAATTATGTACAAATGTACACAACCTTGTTAGTGTTGTCTGCATACTTTCCGACCCGACCCAAATGGATGACAACGTTGACCTCTCGTAAAGCCCTGCAACTACGGATGTGGGCACTCTTTATGTTCTTCTTTTTGCCCGGTTTATTGATGGCCTCATGGGCCACACGTACCCCGGCAATCCGCGATATTTTGTCCTTATCCACGGCAGAAATGGGTATTGTGCTGTTCGGCCTGTCGATTGGTTCAATGAGCGGCATCCTGTGTTCTTCCTTTTTAGTGAAACGATTTGGAACCCGCGTCGTCATCCGTACCACCATGTCATGCGCTATCGTCGGCATGATGATCTTAGGTATCGCGCTGCACTTTGGCTCTGCGTGGATATTCGCCATCGGCCTTGCCGTCTTTGGTGCCAGCTTCGGCTCGGCGGAGGTCGCGATTAACGTCGAAGGCGCAGCGGTTGAGCGCGAAATGAAAAAAACCGTGCTGCCGATGATGCACGGTTTCTACAGCCTGGGTACGCTGGTCGGCGCAGGCGTCGGCATGGCGGTTACCGCCTTTGGCCTACCCGCGATGTGGCACATTATGGTTGCAGGGCTGGTCGGTATCGCCCCCATCGCCATTGCGATAAAGGCCATTCCAGACGGCACCGGGCGCAACGAAGCTGAAAACGCACAGCATCAGGAAAAAGGCGTACCATTCTGGCGCGATATGCAGCTGATGCTGATTGGCGTTGTGGTGCTGGCGATGGCATTTGCCGAAGGCTCCGCCAACGACTGGCTGCCGTTGCTGATGGTCGACGGCCACGGTTTTAGCCCTACCTCCGGCTCCCTCATTTATGCCGGCTTTACCCTCGGCATGACGGTCGGGCGCTTCACCGGTGGCTGGTTTATTGACCGCTATAGCCGCGTTACCGTAGTCCGCGCCAGCGCGCTAATGGGCGCATTGGGCATTGCCTTGATTATCTTTGTCGACAGCGCCTGGGTTGCCGGCGTCTCGGTTATTCTGTGGGGTCTGGGCGCTTCGCTCGGTTTCCCGCTGACCATTTCCGCCGCCAGCGACACCGGCCCGGATGCCCCTACCCGCGTCAGCGTTGTGGCGACCACTGGGTATCTGGCGTTCCTGGTTGGCCCGCCGCTGCTCGGTTTCCTTGGCGAACATTACGGTCTGCGTAGCGCAATGTTGGCCGTACTGACGCTGGTTCTGATTGCCGCAATGGTGGCGAAAGCGGTGGCTAAACCCGAGCCACGTACTGTAATGGAGAGTCACTGATGAGCGTTAAATTGATCGCCGTAGACATGGATGGCACCTTCCTGAACGATAAGAAAACCTACAACCGTGAGCGTTTTCTTCAGCAGTATCAGCAGATGAAACAGCGGCAGATCCGTTTTGTGGTCGCCAGCGGTAACCAATATTACCAGCTCGCCTCCTTCTTCCCGGAAATTGTCGAAGAGATTGCCTTCGTCGCCGAAAACGGCGGTTGGGTGCGCGATGCGGGTGAGGATATTTACAACTGCTCCATGCCGCGCGACCACTTCCAGCAAATCGTTAATTTCCTCCTGACCCGCCCGGAAATTGAGATTATTGCCTGCGGTAAAGCCAGCGCATATACGCTTAAAAGCTATACCCCACGTTTCCACGAAATTGCGCAGCATTACTATCACCGCATCGAACTGGTGGATAACTTCGACAATATCGATGACACCATTTTGAAATTTGCCCTCAACATCCCGGACGAGAAAGTCCCGCAGATGCAGGAAACGCTCGACGCCAAGCTCGGCCATCTGCTGACGGCGGTCACCACCGGCCACGGCAGCATCGACCTTATCATCCCAGGCGTGCATAAAGCTCACGGTCTGCGTTTGCTGCAAGACCGCTGGGGAATCGCGGATGAAGACGTTGTCGCATTCGGCGACAGCTGTAACGATCTTGAGATGGTGAAACAGGCAGGATACGGCGTGGCGATGGCTAACGCCGTTGACGCGGTGAAAGCCGTTGCCGGTTATCATGCGCCGCATAATAACGAGGAAGGTGTGCTGGAGATGATTGATAAGGCACTCAAAGGCGAAGCACCGTTTACCAAGCGGTAGGCCCGAAAGCATCGCGCCATCGGGCAGATTAGTACCGGATGGCAGCGTTGCTTGATTCGGCTTACAGTCTGTTATTCAGGTTGTAGGCCGCTACCCACTTTTTTGTCGCGCAGGAACATCACCACCAACCCCAGCCACAGCACACCGCCGGCCAGATTGAACAGGCTAAACATGCCAATCCCACCTAGTTGATAGCTGTGCTTACTAAGCTCAATGCCCACAGTAAAGATCAGCATTTGCAACATTCCCATCGCCGCCGATACCGTGCCTTTACTCATATCGCTGGCAAACAGCGTTAAGCGCACCAGACCGGCATTGGCAAGCCCAATGCCGAAGGCATAGAAGCTTAACCCCGCGGTCATCCACAGATAAGCGTGGGAAGAAACCACCGTTGCCGCCGCAGCCAGCACCAAGCCGAACATAATCGGATAGCCACCGGCAATAATGAGCTCACGCACCGTGCGCCGTGATGTCAGCCGCGCCAGCACAAGGTTGCCAAGAATCAACGCGCCAAAAATCGGCACCTGCAGCAGACCGTATTCATAGCTGCTGGCCTTCTCGCCGCTGATAATAATAACCGGCGATTGGGCAATCCATGCCAGCAGCGGCAGGCTCACAAAGCCCGTCGCCAACGCGCCTGCGACGAAACGGCCGTTTTTCAGCACTTCACGATAGTCCTGCCCAAGCGCCTTTAACGACAGCGATTCGCCAAGACGGGTTGCCGTTTCAGGCATCGACTTGAACAGTCCAACGTACGAAATCACCGCCAGCAGCGCGAACAGCACAAACATACTTTCCCAGCGCGCAAGGTGGATCCACGCCGCGCCCACCAGCGGCCCCAGCAGCGGTGCAATCAGCGCAACGTTCGCCATCAACGCCGTTATCTTGATGCAGGTGGCTTCGTCAAACGACTCCTGAATCGCGGCGTAACCTACCGCGCCGATAAAGCACAGGCTCACCCCTTGCAAAAAGCGCAGGAAAGTAAACTGCTCGATGTTTTGTACCAGCAGCGTGGCAAGGCAGGTAACGATAAACCAGATAACACCGGTAAGCATGACCGGGCGACGCCCAATACGATCTGAAAGCGGCCCTAACAGCCACTGTAGGAACATGCCACCCGCCAGATAAGCGGTCATTGACGTTGGTACCCACTCATCGCCGGCATTAAATTCTTTAACGACTGCCAGCATACCCGGCTGGATCATATCGTTGGCAATATAGGTCGAAAACTCATAGAGCACGAGGCAAAGCGGGAACAAAATTGCCTTACGCCCCAAGCGTTTCCGGGAAGAAGTGGAAGTATCCATTTGGCTCGTATCCATAATAAAAACGCGCAAGTTTAATCAATGCGCGGTAGTGGTGATAGTTAATTATCACGCAGCTTAACGATTTCGCACAAATTGATGTCGTTAAGATTTGCTTAAGGTAGTGAGCGGTATACTCCACACCGCTCAATTCATCACCTTAATGTCGAAACAGATGTTCGATTAAGACGATCCCTCTTTACTATCTGGGGCGGTCTTTTTAAGGTGGCTGTCATAAAATTGTCATCAACGAAGCCGGAACGCCATGCTGGAAAACCTGAACAACACGCTGTTTTTGCTGATCAATGCCACGCCAGCCTCTGAAGGGTGGCAAATTTCGCTCGCCACCTTTATTGCGCGGGATTTGATTTTGATTGTCCCACTGCTTGCTGCCGCCATGTGGTTGTGGGGAGAACGAAAACAGGTACATGCCCAGCGCCATCTGGTGGTGAAAGTAGCGTTGGCCATCGCCACTAGCCTGGCGCTGTCTTGGACCATGGGTCAGCTCTTTCCGCATGACCGCCCGTTTGCCGCCGGCATTGGCTATAACTTCCTGTATCATGCCGCGGATAACTCTTTCCCCAGCGACCACGGCACGGTGATTTTCACCTTCGCACTAGCGTTCTTGTTCTGGCATCGTTTGTGGTCGGGTTTGGTATTGATGGCCGTCGGCGTGGCGATAGCCTGGTCGCGCGTCTACCTTGGCGTACACTGGCCGATGGATATGCTCGGCGGCTTCCTGTGCGGGCTAATAGGCTGCATGGTGGCGCATCTGCTGTGGCAGTCCGTGAGCGCAGCGGTCTACCCACGCCTGCAACACATTTACCGCCTGATTTTCTCACTGCCGATTCGTAAAGGCTGGGTGCGTGACTAGCTCTACGCTCGCAGGTAAAATGACGCGTTGACCCCGGCATCCTTGCCGGGGCATTTCCGCTAGAGGAACTATGGAAACACGACGCGACGAACGAATTAGCCAACTGATTCAGGCATTAAAACGTAGCGATAAGCTGCATTTAAAAGAAGCGGCGGCGCTGCTTGGCGTTTCTGAAATGACGATTCGTCGCGACCTCAACAGCGAAAGCGGCCCGGTTGTGTTGCTGGGCGGTTATGTCGTGCTGGAACCCCGTAGCGTCCCCCACTATCTGCTAAGCGATCAAAAAACCCGTCTGGTTGATGAAAAGAAGCTGGCCGCTCGCCATGCAGCAAAGCTGTTAAAAGCGCATCAGATGGCCTTTTTCGACTGCGGCACGACCACGCCGTGGATTATTGACGCTATTGATAACGAGCTGCCCTTTACCGCCGTCTGTTATTCGCTGAATACCTTCCTCGCGTTGCAGGACAAGCCCCAGTGCCGGCCGATTCTCTGCGGCGGTGAATTTCACGCCAGCAACGCGATCTTTAAGCCAATTAGCGAGCACGATACGCTGTCGCACCTGTGCCCGGATATCGCATTTTATTCTGCGGCGGGCATCGATATTGAGATGGGAGCAACCTGTTTTAATCTCGAAGAGCTGCCGGTGAAGCATTGGGCAATGCGTCAGTCGCGGTATCACGTACTGGTGGCGGATCACAGCAAGTTTGGCAAAGTGCGTCCGGCACGCATGGGCGATTTAACCCGCTTTGATGTGATTGCCAGTGACACCTGCCCGGATGACGAACTGGTGGCACTGGCAAAACAGCAGCAAATTTCGCTGCTGTACTAAGGCCTTGTTATGAGAACCAGCCGCCGAACCATTCGTGGAATTTCATCAGCACGAAGTCGGTCATGCGGCTAAAGAACCCGCCCTCTTCGACCGCTTCCATCACGATAAGCGGGCGCTGTTCGATGGTTTTATCGTTGAGTTTGAAGTCGATGGTGCCCACGACCTGGCCTTTGGTCAACGGCGCAGTCAGCTGCGGCTGCGTTAAGGTGTAGCTGGCTTTCAGATTTTTGAGCTGTCCGCGAGGAATAGTCACGGAACCGGCTTCTCCGGCCCCCAGCTTCACTTCACTGGTATCGCCATACCAAACGCGCTGACTGATAAAGGTGGCATCCGGTTTAATCGGGGTCACCGTTTCATAGAAACGGAAGCCCCAAGTCAGCAGCTTTTCCGACTCATTGAAACGCACGCGATCGCTTTTGGTGCCGAGCACCACCGCAATCAGGCGCATATCGCCCTGAGTCGCAGAAGAGACCAGATTGTATCCCGCCCCCGCCGTAGTCCCGGTTTTCACGCCATCAACGTTCAGGTTAGAACTCCACAGCAGACGGTTGCGGTTTGGCTGGCGGATGTTATTGAAGGTGAACTCTTTTTCTTTGTGTACCGCGTACTCTTCCGGCACATCGTGGATCATGGCGCGTGTCAGTAACGCCATATCGCGGGCGGTACTGAACTGCCCCGGTGCATCAAGGCCATGAACGGTTTTGAAGGTGGTATTGGTCAGGCCGATTTTCTGCGCGTAGCCGTTCATCAGGCTCACAAAAGAATCTTGGCTGCCGGCTACGTAGTCGGCGATGGCAATACTGGCGTCATTACCCGACTGGATGATCACCCCTTTATTAAGGTTCTCAACTGACACCTGCTCGCCCGGCTTCAGGAACATCACCGAAGAGCCTCGCAGAGCCGGGTTGCCAGTGGCCCACGCATCGCGGCCGATGGTGACCATATCAGGAAGTTTGATTTTTCCCGCTTTCAGCGCCTGACCCACTACGTAGCTGGTCATGATTTTCGTCAGGCTCGCCGGATCGAGCTTCTCGTCCGCGTTACCCTCGGTCAGTACCTTACCGCTGGAATAATCCATCAAAATAAAAGCACGCGCATCAATCGATGGCGCATCAGGAAGCTGATCCGCCGCCTGCACCGCCGGTGCTACTACCAATAAAAGCGCTGAGCCCGCCAGCAGGCTGCGAAAGGCATTCGTGTTATACATCATAAAAGCCACCCAAGTATCCATTCCCAAAAACACGCCACAACAGTAACCGTACTGCATTAGGCGGTGAGTAATAACGTAGAAACACTCTTAAAGAAACAGTGAGTTGGTAAAGTTTTTTAAGTTTACGCAAGATCCTCACGTTGTGCTGAAAACCTGACATTTTTTTGACAGTGATTGCGAATTCGTTAACTTTAGCTCACAGTAAATTTCCGCTAAACAAACTGGAGTAGCTATGGTTACGCTGTGGGGACGCAATAACTCAACGAACGTGAAAAAAGTACGCTGGACGCTGGCTGAGCTGGGTCTGCCTTATGAGCAGATTATGGCGGGACAGGGTTTTGGGGTGAACCACGACGCGGCCTATCTGGCGCTTAACCCAAACGGCCTGGTGCCGATGCTCAAAGACGGTGACGACGTGCTGTGGGAATCCAACTCCATCGTGCGTTACCTCGCGGCGCAGTACGGTGCCAAGACGTTATGGCAATCGACACCGATTTTGCGGGCGAAAAGCGAGAAATGGATGGACTGGGCTAATGAAACCCTCTCGCCAACGCATCGAAAGATTCTGATTGGGCTGGTGAGAACGCCAGCAGAAAAACGCAACATGGCCGAGATTGACGCGGCGATTATTGCCTGCGAGCCGCTGCTGGAAATTCTCGATAATACGCTGGCGACGCAAACTTGGCTTTCCGGTGATGACTTCGGCGTGGGCGATATCGCCGTGGCGCCGTTTGTCTACAACCTGCTGGAAACGGTGAAAACCTGGCAGCCGCGTCCGCACTTGACGCGCTGGTATCAACAGCTTGCCGACCGCCCGGCCTTCCGCGACGTGGTGATGATCCCGGTCAGCTAAGATCTTCAGGTGCGCTGGCTGCTGCCACGCACCTGCAATTTCCCCACCAGCCGGATGTGCGCTGCGGCATCATCACCATCACATAAATAACTCACCGCCATACGCCCCAATTCATTGTAGGCAAGTTGCACGCTGGTTAAGGCAGGCGTCAACTGGTGCGCAATACGTTGGTCATCGTAGCCGCAAACCAGCACCTCTTTCGGAATCGAAATGTTCAGCGTTGCCAACGCCTGATAGCAGCCCAGAGTCATCCAGTCACTGGCACAAAAAATAGCCTGCGGCGGCGACGGCAGTCGCATAAGTTCGAGCGTAGCTTGGTATGTCGCGTCCAGTGACCAATCGGTTTGCTTAATCAACGCCTCATCAACGTCGATGCCGGCCTGCTGGAGAGTGTGCCGATAGCCTTCCAGACGCAGCACGCTGGCGTCCATCCACTCATCCCCCGTGATATGCGCGATACGGGTCATGCCCTGATCCAGCAGATGATTGACTATCTGACAGGCGTTGGCGCGGTCATCGGGCAGGAAGGTCGGCAGTAGCGGACGGTTGGGATCGTACTGATTGAGCAGCACCACCGGTTTTTTCAACATCGGTTCGAACGGCGAGAAATCAAACGCCCGGGTCACCGGGCTGGCGAGCACTATGCCTACACAGTTACGACTTTCAAGCTGATGTAAGATCTGCTCAACCATCTGCATATCGTCACCGTAATCGTAGACGGTCAACAGCATATCCCGCTGCCAGGCGGTGCTGCTGGCCTCGCTGATGGCATCGACAAACGGGTCATAATTCGGCATGCCGCACAGCAACAGGGCTATCTCCTCCTGCCCGTCCGGGCGGTGAGGCACGATAATCTTCTGATACCCCAGCGCCGATGCGGCGGCAAACACCCGTTCACGCGTCGCATCGCTTAGGCGAATGGCCCGACTATTGTTGAGCACCAGAGAGACTGTTGCCTGAGAAACACCGGCTTCCCTGGCGATATCACTCATCGTTATCTTATTTTTTTTCGGCATGTTTGCTCCTTGTCGCCGCCGACTATAGCACAGATATCTTTGCTTTTTTTTGTGAACGCCCCAGCATATTGACCGCTTTAAGATTGCACAACGTCCAGTTGATAATAAATATTAGCTAATAATTATTAGCACTGGAGAAACATAATGAACTCGCAATGGAGCGAATCACAGGCCGAGGCCTGGTATCAACAGCACGGATGGGCCTGCGGATTTAACTACCTTCCCCGTAGCGCGGTTAACTGGACCGAAATGTGGCAGGCAGACACGTTTGATGCCGCCACCATCGACCAAGAACTGGGCTGGGCCCATGACCACGGCTACAACGCCCTGCGCACCAATTTGCCGTTTATCGTTTGGCAGGCAGACCGCGACGGCCTGTTAGCGCGTATTGACCGTTTCCTCGCATTGGCGGAAAAGCACCAAATCCAGGTCATGCTGACGCTCATGGACGACTGCGCTTTCTCCGGTGATGAACCCTATTTGGGGCCACAAAAACCACCGCGCGAAGGTGTTCACAATAGCCAAGCAGCCGCCAGCCCGGGTCGCTCGATGGTCATGAAGCCAGAGCAATGGCCACGGATTGAAGCCTATGTTCGCGACGTGCTGACGCAGTTCAAAAATGACTCGCGGATAGCTATCTGGGATCTCTATAACGAGCCGGGCAATCGCGGCATTAACCTCTCGCCTACCGAATCGATGGAGTATGACGAAGCGCTGGAGCACTTCGCATTAGAGCTGATGATTGCCACCTTTGGCTGGGCGCGCGAGGTGAGCCCAACTCAGCCGCTCACCGTCGGCGCATGGCACATCGACCATCAGCATTACGGTACGCTGGAGCACCCTATTGATGTCGCCGCCCTCGAGCTTTCCGACATTATTAGTTACCACAACTACAACAATGCCGCCCACCAGCTCGGCGTTTTGGAAAATCTAGCCCTACGCAACCGACCGGTCCTGTGCACTGAATGGCTCGCCCGTCATATGGACTGCGGATTCAGCGAGCAGCTTCCGCTATTCAGCGCCTTTGATACCGGCTGTTATCAGTGGGGTCTGGTTGCTGGCAAAACGCAGACCTGGATCCCTTGGACCAGCGTCAATAAAGACCATCCCGCGCCGCAATCGCTGTGGTTTCATGATGTGCTTACGCCAGAAGGCAAACCGTGGTGCGAGGAGGAAATGCAGTTGGTGAAAAGCCTGACCCACTACCGCCTGCGCCGCGGCTAGTTGTTTCTACACGGAGGATTCATCCATGAAAAAATCAATTGTGTTCCTGCTTACCTGCTGCAGTTTCGGCGCGATGCCTTTTGCGCACAGCGCCGATCAGGTGGAACTCCGTTTTGCCTGGTGGGGCGGCAAGGCCCGTAATCAGGCAACCTTAAAGGCACTTGAAGCCTTTGAAGCCCAATACCCCAACATCAAAGTGAAAGCCGAATACACCGGCTGGGATGGTTTTTATTCGCGTTTGACCACGCAAATCAACAGTAATACCGAAGCCGATGTTATGCAGACCAACTGGAACTGGCTGACCCTGCTCTCGAAAACCGGCGAAGGGTTTTACGACCTTAACAAACTGGCCAAGCCGATTGGTCTGGATCAGTTCTCCCCGGAATCGTTGGCCAGCACCACGGTTAATGGGAAGGTAAACGCCATACCCGTCTCCGCCAACGTGATGCTGTTTTATTACAACGCGGCAACGTGGAACAAAGCCGGAGTCGCGCTGCCAAAAACCTGGGATGAACTGCTAAAAGCGGGGCCGGTGTTTAAAGAAAAGCTGGGCGATAACTACTTCCCGCTGATCCTAACCGAGCAAGATTCGCTGCTGCTACTCAATTCATACGTTTATCAGGGCCACCAGAAGCCGATGATTGACGAGAAGAAACGTAAGCTGAACTGGAGTCATGCCGATCTGGTCGAGGCTTTCACCTTCTACCGCAAAATGGTCGACGCCCATACGGTTCCCGATGCCCGGACGATGGCGTCATTTGGTAAGGGGGTCGCCTATGAAATGAAGCCGTGGCTCAACGGTGAATGGGCCGGCATCTATAACTGGAACGTGCTTTATACGGCTGAATCGCAAAATCTGGCAAACCCTGCCGATCTGGTCATGGGGCCATACCCGATGCGTGAAGGGGCAAAAGATGCCGGGCAGTTCCACAAAACGGCGCTGATGTTCTCCATCAGTAAAAATACTCACCATCCACAGGAAGCGGCAACGCTGGTTAATTTCCTACTAAACGAGAAAGCCGGCGTGGTGCCTGTTGGCTTAGAGCGCGGCGTACCGCTGAGCCGTTCAGGTGAACAAATCCTGCGTGAAGCCGGCCTGTTGAAAGACGCCGATCCCGTGCTGGCTGGGTTAATGCAGTCTGCCGCACTACCGAATAATTCGAAAACGCTGCCGTATCTGGAAGATCCGCAGTTTATCGCGCTGTTCGTCGCCGCCTTGCAGAACATCGATTACGGCAAGGCGACGATTGACGAAGCGGCTACCGAGTTTACCGAACAAGCCAACCGGATATTGCGGCGGATTATGCGCTAACCCGCACAATGGCAAAACGATGTAGGCCGGATGAGGTAACTCCGCCATCCGGCCATCGGTTTACAGCGCTCGAGTCAACACTTCACATCCCCACGGCATCAACGTCAGCGAATTCTCCGCCTTCTCGCCGGACACCGCGTTGTGGAAAATATCCGTCAACCCTATCGTCTGCTCACCATCCGTGAAGTTCTGCACAAATACCCACTCCCATTCGCCATCGGTCCGCCGCGTGGTGACCACCCCGGTGGGCAGTTCGGCGTTAAGGGCACGCGGGAGTTTTAGGGCGTTAACCAGCATCCCGGTAAATGCCTTATGGAAAGCATCATCATTACGAGAGGCGATATAGAACGCTTTACCTTTACCAAATCGATGCTGCGTGAGCGCTGGGTAACCCGCATAGAAGTCCTCGCTGTAGCACGCCAGCACCTCAGCGCCTTCCGGGTGAATCACTTCACACAGCTCGCGGGCACGCCAGCTACCCTGTAATCCGCTATCCGGCAGCGCCTCAACGCCATTGCTTTGCTCATCGGTCAGGCTATCGATCTCCTCGGCCCAAACGCCAAGCAGTGGACGTAAAGGCCCTGGGAAACCGCCGAGGTGACAAAGATCGCTCTCGTTAACAATCCCTGACCAATAAGTTGCTACAAAGTAGCCGCCAGCCCGCACAAAGGCTTCGGCCCGCTCGGCAAAACCGTCGCGCACCATATACAGCATTGGCGCAATCACCAGCTCATAACCGTTAAGACTGCTATCGGCGTTAATAATATCGACGGCAATCCCCTGCTCCCAGAACGGACGGTAGTGATCGACCACCGTCTGCTCGTAATGAATGCCACAGTTTCTCGGGCCGGCCGCGTCGTTCACCGCCCAGCGATTTTCCCAATCGAAGATAATGGCCACCTTCGCCTGGGTTTTACTGCCAACCACCGGACTCAGCGCCGCGAGCATTTCACCCAGCCGCGACACTTCTCGCCCGGTGCGAGTGTTGAGGTGACCGACATGGTCGATAACCGAACCGTGGAATTTCTCAACGGCCCCACGGCTTTTGCGCCACTGGAAATACTGCACTGCATCGGCGCCGTGGGCGACAGCCTGTAATGATGACAGGATATGCATCCCCGGTTTTTTTAGCTTGCTGGTCGGCTGCCAGCAGGTTTGCCCCGGCGTCGATTCCATCAGTACAAACGGCTTGTCTTTGAGCGTGCGCATCAAATCGTGGTACATCGCCGTTTTACAGGCCACCGCACGCTCGTCTTCCTGTTTATGCCACATGGGGTAGCTGTCCCAACTGACAAAATCGACCACATCTTTTAGCTGCCAATAATCATAATCGTTGAAATACCACATGAAATTGGTTGTTGCCGGCAGTTCAGGACGTTCGGATTTCAGCGGCGCAACCTCGGTCTGGTAGAACGCCTTTACCTGTGAGGTTACAAATCGCCGCCAGTCGAGGTTTAGCCCATGATTCGACATTTCACCCTGTGGCGAAGGGGATTCAATTTGCGACCAGTCGCTGTAGGTGTGGCTCCAAAATCCGGTCCACCAAGCATGATTTAGCGCATCCAACGTTTGGTAGCGCGTTTGCAGCCACAGACGAAATTCCTGCTGGCAGCAATCGCAATGACACTCACCGCCGTATTCATTACTGATATGCCAGCCCAACACGGCAGGATGATGCGCATAGCGCTGCGCGAGTTTGCGGTTTATCAACGTCACTTTGTCTTGGTAGACCGCAGACGAAAGGCAGTGATTATGCCGCCCACCGTGCAGCGCCTTGACTCTTGCCGCGCTGACTCGCAGGGTTTGCGGGTATTTTGCTGCCAGCCACGCGGGTTTTCCCCCGCTGGGGGTCGACAGGAAAACGGAAATACCGCCTTCGTGGAGTTTATCCAGCACAGTGTCCATCCACGCAAAGGTAAACTCACCCTCGGCGGGCTCCAGCGCCGACCAGCTAAAAATGCCTACCGACATAACGTTACAGCCCGCCTGCTGCATCATGGCGATATCCTGCTCCAAGATCCCCGGCACGTGTAACCACTGTTCCGGATTGTAATCAGCGCCGTGCAAAAGCCAGGGGGCGGCGGGATTTATTGGCAAATGCTTGTCCATGTCGGTTCCCTTATGTCACATACAGACAAAAAATGTTATTCGTTCACAACACCGCTTTTCTACGCGCCAACGCCCCTTGCCCGCAACCTATGTCGGCATAAAATGTGATCTCCCACGCGTTTTATCCGACAAATGCCCCGCTGCTGCCCGACCAGCCGGTGCTTAAGTGACACGTCCAACAATCGCTCGGGTATACTGGTACAAATTTTTGATGGGGCGAGTATGAAAACCAAAGCAGCAACCCTTGCGGACGTCGCGCGTCATGCCAATGTGTCGTACCAGACCGTCTCCCGCGTGCTCAACAATTCCGCCAATGTTTCGGCAAAAACACGCCATAAAATCGAGCTGGCCATTGCCGAGCTGAAGTACGTGCCCAACCGCGTCGCCCAGCAGTTGGTCGGCAAAGAGAGCAAAACGCTGGGGCTGATTACCACTTCACTGGCGCTTCACGCCCCATCACAAATCGCCGCAGCGGTGAAAAAGTACGCCGGTGAACAGGGTTATCAGGTATTGATTTCGATGATTGATGACGGCAGCGATAACAGCATTCAAGCCGCCATCAATGAGTTGAAGTCCCAGCGGGTGGAACGCGTGATCATTAACGCCCCGCTTGAAACGCCGGTGGCAGAAAGCCTGGTCGATGAAAACCCCGACGTGCAGTGTCTGTTCCTTGACGTTGATCCCTACAGCTCAGTGTTCAACGTGACGTTTAACCCAGCGGAAGGCGCGCGGGCCAGCGTGAAGTATCTGTATGACCTGGGTCACCGCCAGTTTTGCCTGCTCTCAGGCCCGGAAAACTCGGTGCCTGCTCGTCTGCGATTAAACACGTGGCGCGATACGCTTGCGTCCTACCAGCTTAATCCGCTCGCGGTGCACCATGGACAGTGGGATGCGCAAAGCGGCTATCTCGCAACGCTACAAATGCTGCGCGAAACGCCACAGGCTACCGCGCTGCTGATCGCCAATGACCAAATGGCACTGGGGGCGCTAAGCGCGCTGCACCAGCAAAAACGGAAAATCCCGCAGGACATTTCCGTGGTTGGCTACGACGATACCTACGAGAGCGCTTTCTTCGAACCCGCGTTAACTACCGTAGCCATTGATTTTGATTTACAAGGGAAAATGGCAGTTCAACAGCTGCTTCAGTCGATGGAGTCACCGCTAACTTCGCGTGCGTCAACGATCCTGCCGAGCCGATTGGTGGTTCGCAACTCAGCGGGGCCGCTGCATAATTCCGAGACCGATTTACTGAGCATTGCCGATCAGCTGCGAACGCTGGCGGATAAATTGACACCAAAGATTTAAAAAAGTCATACGCTCCCAAAAATAGATAAGTGATCTTTATCGCTATTCGAAGTTAAAAACCACACTCATTTGTGAAATTTATCACAATTATCCACCATGGGCATTGCTTGCTCATGGTGTTCAGATGTCAGATTAAAACAGAAATTGTTAACGTATGACATTTTTACAACAAAACATACAAAACAATATTCAGTGGGCACAGCGCGGTCGCTATGTGCCAAGGGGATGGCCTGATATTTGATGAGGATGTGGCGATGCTACTACCCGGCAAACGTAATTATATTCTGCTCAGCATATTCGATTTTCTGTACCTGTTCGCTTGGTCATCAACCATGGCGTTCTTTGTTATCTGGACCACCCAGCATCTGGGGATCAGCGCCACGCAAACCGGCCTGCTCTATGCTATCAACGCCTTTATTGCGCTGTTAATGCAGCCATTCTTTGGGTTTATATCCGATAAATTTGGCCTGAAAAAACAGCTCATCTGGATAATCGTCGCGCTGTTACTGCCGGTCGGCCCGTTCTTCATTTACGTTTACGCTCCGTTGCTGGTGCACAGCTTCTGGCTCGGTGCGATCTTGGGCGGGATTTACCTTGGTATCATCTTTAACTCAGGCTGCGGAGTCATTGACTCCTACATCGATAAAATCTCCCGCCGCTACAGTTTTGAATATGGCCGAGTGCGTATGTGGGGATCGCTGGGCTGGGCAGCAGCGGCGTGGATCGTGGGTAAATATATCGATACCCTTCCTAACCTCTCTTTTTGGCTTGCCAGCTGCGCCATCGTGGTGGCGGCAATGTGCTTTATGATGACCAAAATCGAGCTCACCGACGCGGAGATCCAAAAAACCAACTCGCTGAAGGTCATCCACGCGCTGGAACTGGCGAAGAACGGACAGTTCTGGATGCTGCTGATCTTCACCCTGTTCGTCACGCAGATTTACGACACCTACGATCAACAGTTCGCCCAGTATTTCTCCATGCAATTCCCGACCAAAGAGGAAGGTAACCACTGGTACGGTATTCTGGCATCCATCCAGGTGTGCGGCGAGACGTTGTTCCTGTGCCTGATGCCATGGTTTGTTAACCGGACCGGCGCAAAATGGGCGCTGGTGATTGCCGGAACGATCATGTCAGTGCGTATTGCCGGTTCTGCCATTCAACTGGGGCCAGTATGGATTGCGGCGGTGAAAATGCTGCACGCCATCGAAAAACCGTTGATTCTGGTTTCGGTGTTTAAATTCATCTCCGCCAATTTCGACAACAAGCTGCTGTCAACGGTCTACCTGCTGGTGCTGTTCGTTGCCTCTATCGCGACGGCCATCTATTCACCGATTGCCGGTTATCTGTATGACACCATCGGATTTGCCGACACCTACCTGATTCTGGGGGCGATTGCCGGGTTCTTTACTCTGGTTTCGGTGTTTACGCTACGAGATGCGCGAGGAGATAAACCCGCCGCTGTGCAGCCGCAGGGTTCCACTATCGCCGGATAAAATGACAGGGGGACTGATGTCCCCCTGATTTCAAGCATGCGTCATTAACGATTCGCTATCCAGCTTGTTGATGCTTTTGGTCAACGCTGCCAAGCAGCGCTCAAGGGTCACTACGTTAACCGCAATATAAGACGGGCAGTCGTAACGCCCGCTCATCAAACAGACCGCAGCCGAGGCGATGGCCTCGCCCGCCAGCCGAAAAATTTCCAGTTCTTGCGGCGAACTACTGCGTTTTAGCACGAGCACGCTATCGCGTAACTCACAGCACAAGTCGAGCAGGTTAGTACGCAGATGATCGTTTTCAGCGACTGACATATACCCCTTTGCCTTTCTCAACTGCAAATAGGCATCAAGGTCAATTCGCGCGTTGATGAGCTGCCCCATCAGCTGGCGTTTCAGTTTGCTTTCCGTCATGCATTTACCTCCCTTGCCACCCATTGGCCTATTCATTATGTGTTTACTAAACGTACAAAACACTGCGCGACATCAATGATTCATTATTCGCAACATATTTAACAACGGAACAACCTTAAGACACGCCTTTCCCGCACTATCATGATTTGATTGACCCTGCGTTCACACGCCGCCGACTAAACTGTGACTATTCAGGCTACAAAAAAGGATGTAATGAATGTTATTTCAGGAAAAGCTGCGGGCTAGCGCGTCGGCGTTACTGCTCTTATCGGTAAGCGTCGCCCCCGCCCTTGCCGCCTCGGTGGATACCAAAAGCCGCGAAAGTATTAGCACTCTGACAGCAAATCACGGGCTGAGCGAAGCTGCCCAGCAGTATCTGATGCACTACCCTTCGCGTAGCGGTGTGGATGGGCACTCGCCGCGTACCGACTCTGCGGCGGTATTTATTCCGCGAGGGAAAACGCCAGAGGGTGGATGGCCCGTTGTCGTTTGGGCGCATGGCACCGTTGGCGTCGCCAACCAGTGTGCCCCTTCGCTCAATGAACGCACGGCGAGGGATAAACAATACCTCAACACTTGGCTTTCTCTAGGCTACGCCATCGTTGCACCAGACTACGCTGGGCTCGGCTCTGATGGCGTGCACCATTACCTCAATGCCCGTGGGGAAGCTTGGAGCATATTGGACGGCGTTCGTTCTGCGCTAAAGCAGTTCCCGCTGAAAAATGAGCTCATTCTTGTGGGCCAATCACAGGGCGCGCACGCGGCATTTTCAAGCGCAGGTTTCCAACCACAATACGCTCCTGAACTGAACATCCGTTCAACGGTGCTAACCGGGACGCCGTATTTTGCCGCCAATACTACGGCCGCGGATATTCTGCCGCCAGCCCAAGCGGGCAATGCCAACGCCGGGGACCCTAAAATCCCCTATATTTTCTACATCTACCTTGCTGCCGCCGACGCGGATCCATCGCTGAAGCCGTCCGATTATTTCCAAGACGGTGCCCTTCCACTGCTGGAACAGGCGAAAAATCTGTGCATTACGCCGCTGACGGAAAAAACCATGCAGGCCGGTCTGAATGCCGGAAATACGCTGAAACCGGCCATCGAATCCCTGCTTAGCGCCGGAATCAACACTATGCTGTACCCAACAATGCATATTCAGCATCCGGTGTTTATCGGTATTGGCAGTGTGGATATCAACGTACCGACTGCTATGCAGACGCGCTTCTCCGACGCCGTTAAAGCCGCAGGTACCCAAACGGAAGTGCATGTTTATGAAGGGCTTGACCATAGCGGCACCGTCAACCCGTCACTTCGTGACTCGGTTCCCTTTATTATCCGGGGAGACAAGGCGACCAAATCGTAACCCCTATCCGCCCATCCACGCCGGTGGGCGGCACTTATACACAGCGAATGCAGGGGCTTTTATTCACCTGCATTCTGCCTGCTCATCGCGTATTTTTGACCTATAGTTTTCCTACCATCATGGTAGAATCCCCGCTTTTCTTGGCCCCAACTTTTGAGCAATGTACATATGTCAGATTTATCACCTCATCGCCAACCCACGATTGGCTTTGTTTCTTTAGGCTGCCCGAAGAATCTCGTGGATTCTGAACGCATCCTGACCGAACTCCGCACCGAGGGTTACGACGTCGTGCCGAGTTACGATGATGCCGATATGGTTATCGTCAATACCTGTGGTTTTATCGACAGCGCAGTCCAGGAGTCTCTGGAAGCCATCGGTGAAGCGTTGAAAGAAAACGGCAAGGTGATTGTGACCGGTTGCCTGGGCGCCAAAGAAGATCAAATTCGCGAAGTGCACCCAAAAGTTCTGGAAATTACCGGTCCACACAGCTACGAGCAGGTTCTGGAGCACGTTCACCACTACGCGCCAAAACCTCAGCACAACCCGTTCCTGAGCCTGGTGCCGGAACAGGGCGTGAAGCTGACGCCGCGCCATTACGCCTATCTGAAAATTTCCGAAGGCTGTAACCACCGCTGCGCGTTCTGCATCATTCCTTCTATGCGTGGCGATCTGGTCAGCCGTCCGATTGGCGAAGTGCTCGGAGAAGCCAAGCGTCTGGTTGATGCTGGCGTAAAAGAGATTCTGGTGATTTCCCAGGATACCTCGGCCTACGGCGTTGACGTTAAGCACCGCACCGGTTTCCACAACGGCGAGCCGGTAAAAACCAGCATGGAAAGCTTGTGCGAACAACTGTCTAAGCTGGGCGTATGGGTGCGTCTGCACTACGTTTATCCGTATCCACACGTGGATAACGTGATCCCACTGATGGCAGAAGGCAAAATCCTGCCGTATCTGGATATCCCGCTGCAGCACGCCAGCCCGCGTATTCTCAAATTGATGAAGCGCCCAGGCTCCGTTGACCGCCAGTTGGCACGCATCAAGCAGTGGCGTGAAATCTGCCCTGAGCTGACATTGCGTTCCACCTTTATCGTCGGTTTCCCTGGCGAAACGGAAGAAGATTTCCAGATGCTGCTCGACTTCCTGAAAGAAGCCCGCCTCGACCGCGTTGGCTGCTTCCAGTACAGCCCGGTTGACGGCGCATCGGCAAACGACCTGCCAGATCAGGTACCGGACGATGTGAAAGAAGATCGCTGGAACCGCTTCATGCAGCTGCAACAGCAGATCTCCGCTGAACGCCTGCAGGAAAAAGTGGGCCGCGAAATTCTGGTGATGATCGATGAAGTTGACGAAGAAGGCGCCATCGGCCGCAGCATGGCCGACGCCCCGGAAATCGACGGCGCGGTCTACCTGAACGGCGAAACCAACGTGAAGCCGGGCGACGTGGTACGTGTGAAGGTGGAAAACGCCGACGAATACGACCTGTGGGGTAGCCGGGTTTAATTTCACCCTGCCTTTCCCCGCTGGGGAAAGGCAGGATTTCCATTCTATTGGCGCCCTAATGCTTTTTCCATCGTGGCTACCAGTTGATTATCAATGCGGAAAAACGCCACCGTCAGCGCTAATAATAAGTGCAGGCAACCGGGGATCACCGTTGATAACAACGTAATGCCCGCAAGCGAGGATGCCGTTTGATGTTCCATACCTGATTGATAGGACACCACCATCAGCGTCGCGCTGATAATTACCCCCGCTACTGCCCAAGCCAGTTTCACGAAGAATAAGTTAAACGCAAAATTCATTCCCGATGAGCGCCGCCCTGATTTCCATTCGCCGTAAGTATCCGCAAAGGTAACCAGCGTAAAGTGCATAGGCAGGATAAACCCCAGCACCAGACAGCACAGAAAAACCAGCGCCAGCCAAACGGTAGTTGCGCTCCCCGGCACAAACCATACCGCAAAATGTGCCAGCCCAAGCACCACGTTTACCCAAAAATAGATACGGCGGATTTCAAAAATACGCGTCAGATACTGAACTAACACTGAACCAAGAATGCCACCTAGTGTCGCCAGACCAAAAAACAGCGACGTATAGGCCGCATCACCGTGCAGGACGTAGGTGATAAAATACATCGCCGCCCCACCTTTGGTATTAAAAATGCTGATGATGAGCAAAGACATCACGAATGTCAGCAGGAGTTGATCATTATGCCGAATGCTCTTTAGACTCTCCTTCAAATTAAACGTATGGTTATTTCTCGCCGCCACTCGTTCTTTTACGCCATAGAAACAACATAAAAACATGATTATAGCAAACAGCGCTAATACCCCAACGCCCCATTGATAACCTTGCGCCTGATTATCTCCACCAAAATACTTCACCATAATCGGCAAGCCGACTGACACAGCAAATCCGGCAACACCGCATAATGCAAAGCGCCACGATTGGCAGGAAACCAACTCCAGCGGATTGGCCGTAATTTTAGTGATTAATGCACAATACGGAACGTTATTTAAAGAATATAGAACCGACAATGCAAAATAAGTGATAACGGCGTAAACAATTTTCCAATGATAAGCTAGGTCGGGAACACTGAAGGTTAAAAATGCAATCAGACCCAGTGGAACGGACGTCCAAAGAATAAACGGGCGGAATTGCCCCATCTTAGTGGCAGTCCGGTCGGCCACAATCCCGATGAGCGGGTCGGAGATCGCATCAATTATCCTTAAAACCAGAAATAACGTGCCGACGATTGCTGGCGTCAGGCCAAAAATATCAGTATAGAAAAAGGTCAAAAAGTTGGAAATCAAACCGGTAACAATGGTCCCACCGGCATCACCTAAGCCATAGCTTATTTTCTCAGCCACGGTTAAGCGCGCAAGGGTTGTAACGGGTGCAGATGAAGGGACAGCGTTAGATATTTCACTCATTTTTCCATTCCCCCAATGGTGGTCAGCACTTCTGCCCCCTCACGAACGAACAACGGAAGCACGGAGAGCGGCGCAGAAACTGTTACGCTCGTTCCTCCGCGATATTGCTGCCCGGTGTTTGCATCAACCCATGCATCGCCAGCTGGCAGCCAGACCTCACGCACCGTCGCCCCGGCATTCACCACCGGCGCGACTAAGATGTCGCTGCCGAAGAGATACTGATCGGTCATTTCCCAGCTCTGCGTTTGCTGCGGATAGTGATAAAACATCGGCCGCATTAACGGTTCTCCACATTCATGCGCAGCACGCATGAGTTCGCGCAGGTACGGACGAAGCCTTTCGCGCAGCACCGTGAAGCGCTTCAGAATCACGAACGTCTCATCACCAAAGCTCCAGAGCTCATTTCCAGCCCCGCTGTTGCACTGGGCTATGCCGTCACGCCACGGAATTTCAGGCTCCGTAATCGGATCACGGTGTCCGTGCATTCTAAGAACGGGGCTAAATACCGCCCACTGGAACCAGCGAATCAGTAATTCATGAAACTGCGGATCGTTCACGTTACCGCCATGGAATCCGCCAATATCCGTCGTCCACCAAGGGATGCCAGCCATCCCCATACTGAGCCCCGCGCAAATCTGGTTGCGCATCGATTCAAACGAAGAATGAATATCACCGGACCATACCAGCGCGCCGTAGCGCTGGCTGCCCGCCCAGGCGCAGCGTACTAAACTAACTGGATTATCCTGCCCTGACTCGCGCAACCCTTCGTAAAATGCCTGCGTATAGTTAAGGGGATAAATATTGCCGACTTCCTGCGTGTTTCCCGCGTGATAGCGATAATTATCAAAATCATAAACGCCATATTCCGGCTCCGCCTCGTCGAGCCAGAACAGATTCACCCCCTGATCAAAATAGTTTTTCTTGCACACCTGCCAAACGAACTTGCGCGCATCCGGGTGAGTCGCATCGAGAAAACGAGTGTTACCCAAAAAATCAAAATTGATATTCAGACCTTTGCGAGTGTTAACCAAAAAACCTTGTTCATTCATCGCCGCATAATTTTCACTGCGGACATCGACCGTAGGCCAAACGGATACCATTAATTCAGTCCCCATTTGACGAAGTTCAGCCGTCATCGCCGCAGGATCGGGCCATTCTCGTTCATCAAAGCGCCAATCTCCTTGTATTGGCCAGTGGAAGAAATCCGCAACAATAACCGCAAGCGGGATTCCCGCATCGCGATAACGTCTTGCTACCGCTAAAAGCTCTTCCTGATTTCGATAACGCAGTTTGGACTGCCACAGTCCCAACGCAAACTCAGGCATCAACGGTGGTTTTCCACTGACTTCCGCATACTGCTGGATAATCGCCTGCGGCGTGTCGCCTGCAGTAATCCAATAATCAATGCGGGCCGCTGCTTTGGCATGCCAACGGGTTTCGTTACAGGCAAAAATAGCTTCACCAACAGCCGGGTTATTCCATAAAAAACCATAGCCTAAGCTCGACACCATAAACGGCACGCTGGCCTGAGAATTACGCTGCGCCAGTTCAATGGCACAACCTTTCAGATTAATAAAAGGCTGCTGATACTGTCCCATTCCGCATATTTTCTCGGCAGGATTGCTCTCAAACCTGACGTTAATTTCGAAGGCATCACCTGCCAATGGCTTACACTCTCGCGCGGAGATTTTGAGGGCACTGATTTTCTTTTGCGGCTGTTCACCTACATCCCAGAAATGTTCGCCATTATCTCGCTGTCGCCACATCTCCTCGAGTAAACACTCTTGTTTTTGATTATAAAAAGTCACTCGTCCTTGCATGTCGACACATGCGCGAACGTTGCCATTGGATATCGTTATTTGTTCTTCTTCCTGATAAAAGTCAGGGATAATTTCAGCAACGTTCATCAGCGCATTGTCTGGTATTTCAGCATCATCCGGTTGCCAACCTGAAATAACTCTCAGACTATTTTTACCCCATGGGATTATTTTTAAATATTGCCCATTCCACGTCCAGCACAGTGTATTACCTTTGATTTTCAGCGTATTCATGTTCACCTCTAGGAAATGTTAATCATGATTCCGGAAACGTTTCCGATCCTGGTGAATGTTTGTTCTCCTGTCAATTATGAAAATAGCCAATAGAGATAAGGATAAATGTTTTTGTGATCTATGGTTTAAATTTGCACGTTCTTATTGATGCCGTGATATATTATTGAGAATGTTATCTCAGATAGATAAATTGAGCTGTTCACGATATAAACATAGCGATATCGTCCATATTCAACGGAAGGAATTTAATGAATATCAAAGCATTAGCAAAGAAGTTAAATCTCTCTATCGCTACCGTTTCTCGTGCGCTCAACAATCATCCGGAAGTCAGCGCAGCCACCCAGAAAAGAGTTCGTGAGGCAGCCGATCTCTACGGATACTTACCTAACGCCGCAGGTCGTAATTTACGTAAGGGCAAAGTAAACACCGTTGCGCTACTGCTTCCTTCTGGTGATGGTGATAACTTTTATACCGCCTCATTCTTTATGCGCGTCGCCGCAGGCCTACAAGCGCATCTTCGCCAACAGGATATTGATACGATCCTACACCTAGCGCTCAATGATGCTGACGAACAACTGTGGCTACAAAAGATCATTGAGCAACGTAAAGCGGATGCCGTGATTCTGACAAACACTACGCTGCACGATCCGCGAATTGACTACCTTAGTCGCCATGGATTTCCCTTTGCTACTCTGGGACGAAGCCATACGCTGCAGGGCGAGTTTAACTGGGTCGATCTTGATTTTGCTCACGTGGCGAAAGTGTCGGTTGAGCGAGGTCTACTTGCGGGGTATCAGAATTTTGCGCTTGTCACCCTCGGCAACCAAAGCACCCAAGGTGATATTTTTGCCGAGGCGTGGCGTACGTCACTCTCTCGCCATAATTTACCCATCCATGAAGATTACATATTTTACGGCGACATTAGTGAAGCTTCAGGGTTTGAGGCGCTGCAATATTTCCACTCGCTGACAACACCGCCTGATTACGTTGTGTTTCTGAGCGATTTACAGCTATTAGGCGCCAGTGCTTACTCACAGCAGAAACGCTGGCATATTCCCCTCTTTGCCGGGGTGTTTAGCAGCGATATGTCGGCATTTTTGCCAACGAAACCCACCGGCTTTGAAATTCCTTACCAGCAGTTGGGCTGTGACCTTGCACTGGCTGTTCTTAATGCAATGCAAGAAGGAAGCACCCCACGGCATTCGCTACCCGATCTCACGTTTGTAGAGCGACGCGAACACATCATGCGCTAGTTTGCGCTACAAAAAAATGTCTGTAAGGTCGATGCTCAGTCCTCTAGGTCCCCCTAACTGAGCGGCACTTTTCGCCCGCGTGAACACATGCCTTCTTTGGCTGCGTGGCCCAAAATGCCGTCAATACACTACGCTCGCGGCCAAAGTGCCAGAGGCTTTCACCCATAATTGTCTGTTCTTCTGCCGTTAAAGCTCACCCTTTCAGCTTCGGATCCAGCGCGTCGCGCAGCCCATCGCCCAGCAGGTTAAACGCCAGCACCGTCAGGAAAATCGCCAGCGCCGGGAAGACGGCAACATGCGGCGCAATCACCATATCGGCTCGCGCTTCGTTAAGCATCGCCCCCCACTCCGGTGTTGGTGGCTGTGCGCCAAGGCCTAAGAATGACAGGCTAGCGGCGGAGATGATCGACACGCCGATGCGCATGGTGAAGTAGACCACTATCGATGACACCGTACCGGGCAGAATATGCTGGAAGATAATCACGCTGTCGCTGGCACCAATGCTGCGCGCCGATTCGATAAAGGTTTGCTGCTTGAGTACCAGCGTGTTGCCGCGTACTAGGCGAGCAAAGGCCGGAACGGAAAAAATCGCCACGGCGATAATCACGTTAGTCATGCCGCTGCCCATAATAGCCACCACCGCAATCGCCAGCAAAATGCCGGGGAAAGCAAACAGCACGTCGCAAATACGCATGATAATGCGGTCCCACCAGCCTTCGTAATAGCCCGCCAGTAGGCCCAGCACCGTCCCGATGACGGAACCAATCAGTACGGCGAAGACGCCCGCGGTTAAGGAAATCTGCGCGCCCACCAGCACCCGGCTGAAGATATCGCGGCCCAGTGAGTCCACGCCAAACCAATGCATCAACGACGGGCCTTCGTTCAGGCGATCGTAGTCAAAGTAGTTTTCAGCATCAAACGGCGCAATCCACGGCGCGACCACCGCCACGACAATCAGCAGCAGCACGAAGATACCCGACGCCATGGCGACCGGCTGCTGGCGAAAACGCCGCCAGAACTCACGCCACGGCGTGCGTTGTTTTGCCGTTTGCATCACCGGCATGGCATTGAGTGCAGCCTGTCGACGCCAATTCAATAATCGCACGTTATTTGTACCTGATAGCCGGGTTAATGGCGGCGTAAAGCACGTCCACCACTAAGTTGATAAGAATAAACTCCAACGAAAACAGCAGCACCTCGGCCTGAATCACCGGGTAGTCACGCATCTCCACCGAGTCCACCAGCAGACGCCCAAGCCCCGGCCAGTTAAACACTTTCTCCACCACAATCGAGCCGCCGAGCAGAAAGCCGAACTGGAGCCCCATCATGGTGACGACCGGGATCATAGCGTTGCGCAGCCCGTGTTTGAGCACCACCATCTTTTCGCTCACCCCTTTGGCGCGGGCGGTACGCATATAGTCTTCGTTGAGTACATCAACAAATGAGGCGCGGGTAAAACGCGCCATTACCGAAGCTACAGCTGCGCCCAGCGTGATTGACGGCAGGATATAGTGCTGCCAGCTGTCGGCCCCGACCGTAGGCAGCCAACCCAGTTCGACGGAGAAAATCTGCATGAGCAGCATCCCAAGCGCAAACGCCGGGAAGGAGATCCCGGTGACTGCCAGCGCCATACCTACGCGGTCGGGCCAACGGTTACGCCAGACGGCAGCGGCGATACCAGCCGCCATACCAAACAGTACCGCCCAAACCATACTGGCTAGGGTTAACCAAAGCGTTGGCAGAAAACGGCTCGCAATCTCTTCGGACACCGGGCGACGCGAAACCATCGAGGTGCCAAAATCGCCCTGCACGGCGTGGCTAATGTAGTGCCAAAACTGCACGTACAGCGGCTGATCCAACCCCAGCTGCTGGCGCACCATCGCGATAACCTGCGCGTCAGCTTCCGGTCCGGCAATCAGCCGCGCCGGATCGCCTGGCAGCATATGGACAAATAAAAACACCAGCACGGCCACGATAAACAACGTGGGGATCAGGCCGAGTAGGCGCTTAATGACATAGTTGAGCATGAATCTCCTTGCCGATGGCTCCCTGCTTCATCATGAAGCAGGGAAACAACGTTTACTTCAAATCTGCGTCGTCAAAGCTAAAGCCAGTATCCGGCATAATGTAGAACCCTGACAATGACTTACTGTGTGCGGAAACCAGTTTTTCTACCACCAACGGCACCCACGGCGACTCTTTCCAGATAGTATCCTGAACTTCTTTATAGAGCCGTGCTTTCTCATTACCGTCGGTCGTTTGCAGCGCTGCTATCAGGTCTTTATCGACCTGAGGATTATTGTAGAACGCAGTATTGAATTGGGTTGGCGGCCAGTTAGAAGAAGCGAACAGCGGTGACAATGCCCAGTCAGCTTCACCGGTCGATGCCGTCCAGCCGGTGTAAAACATCCGTACGCCGCTCTCTTTTTGTCCCTTACCTTCTACTTCCGCCGCACGCTGCCCGGCGTCCATCGCCGTTACCTGTGCCTTAATGCCAATTTGCGCCAACTGCTGCTGAGTAAACTGCAGGACCTTTTGCGCGGTGCTGTGATTGTGCGATGACCACAGCGTGGTGCTAAAGCCGTTCGGATAGCCCGCCTCTTTTAGCAGCTCACGCGCTTTTGCCGGGTCATACGGCCATGGCTGATATTGCTGCGAGTAGGCAATAGACGGCGGAACCACGCCGGTGGCGGGTGTGGCATATCCGGCAAAGGCCACCTTCACCAGCGCCTGACGGTTAATCGCGTAGTTGATGGCCTCACGAACTTTGGGATTGTCGAACGGCTTTTGTGTCACGTTCATACTGATGTAACGCTGCATGATTGACGGACTGGCTACCAGTTCAAGCTGGCTATTTTTCGCCAACAGCGCGGCCTGCTCATAAGGGATAGGGAAAGCAAACTGCGCTTCGCCGGTTTGCAGCATCGCCGCGCGGGTATTGTTATCAACCACCGGACGCCAGGTGATGGAGTCGAGCTTCGGCAGCCCCTTTTGCCAGTAGTTGGCAAATTTACTGACCTTCACAAAATCCGTCTGATTCCAGGTATCAAGCTGATACGGCCCGGTACCAACCGGATGGAAGCCAATCTCGTTGCCGTATTTTTTCAGCGCCGCAGGAGAAATCATCGCCGTCGCTGGATGAGCAAGAATATTGATAAACGCTGAGAACGGCTGCTTTAAGGTGATTTTGACCGTGCTGGCGTCTACCGCTTCGGTCTTATCGATATTTTTGTACAGGTTGTAGCGCTTGAGGTGGCTTTCCGGGTTACTGGCGCGGTCGAGGTTTGCTTTTACCGCCTCGGCGTTAAAGTCGGTGCCATCTTGGAATTTCACTCCCTGACGCAGCTTGACGGTATACACTTTGCCGTCATCCGACACGGTATAGCTTTCAGCCAGTACATTTTTAAGCTTCATCTCTTTATCAAGACCGAACAGTCCCTGATAGAAGGATTTCGCCACCGCCTGCGATAGCGTGTCGTTGGCATCATACGGGTCGAGCGTGGTGAAGTTAGAGCCTACCGCCACCACTACATCTTTTGCCGCGAACGCGGGAGAAGCGGCAAGCGCGGACGCTACCCCTAATGCAACCAGCCATTTACGTGAAACGCGTTGTGTCATGTTGTCCCCTGCCTGTCGTTTTGTCGTTTTACTATCGATTTATTAGCGCACTGCCTGCCGGCTCGCGGGCAACAAAGTGCCCTGGCGATACCTGTTGTAAAGCTGTCGGTTCTACTGCCTCGCCCCGTTTGTAAATATTCCCCGGTAGCTCGTCCGACAGCAGCACGCGCTGCGGACGGCGATGTGCAGGATCGGCTACCGGCACCGCGCCCAACAGCTTGCGGGTATACGGATGCTGCGGATTTTCAAAGATAGCGCGGCGCGGGCCAATTTCCACAATTCGCCCACGGTACATCACCGCTACGCGATGGCTAATGCGTTCCACCACCGCCATATCATGTGAGATAAATAAAAAGGCAATGCCCATTTCGCGCTGCAAGGAGAGCAGCAGATTGATGATCTGCGCACGAATTGACACATCCAGCGCCGAGACGGATTCATCGGCTATCACCACCTTTGGCTCTAACGCCAGCGCGCGGGCAATACAGATGCGCTGGCGCTGCCCGCCGGAAAACTCATGCGGGTAGCGCCATGCGTGTTCCGGCATCAGGCCGACGCGCTGCAATAACCATTCGACGCGCTGTTGTAACGCCTCGCCTTCCAACACACCGTGAATACGCAGCGGCTCCATGATAGAGAAGCCGACCGTATGACGCGGGTCGAGCGAAGCGTAAGGATCTTGGAAAATAAACTGGATATCGCGGCGCAGTGGCTGGAGCTGATTCGCACTGAGCGTATCAATGCGCTCGCCATTAAACGTGATAGTGCCGCTTTGCGATTCCACCAGCCGCAGCAACGCCCGCCCGGTGGTCGACTTACCGCAGCCGGACTCACCAACCAGCGATAGCGTTTCTCCCGGCCAAAGATCAAAACTGACGTTTTCCACCGCATGCACCTCCCGGGTCACGCGGTTTAGCAACCCACCGCGCAGTGGAAAGCGGGTCACCAAATTGCGCACCTGAAGAATCGGTTGGCCTTCGACCACCGTGTCTTGGGGCTGAGGGGCAATATGGGGCGCATTAAGTTCAGGGAAACTCTTCGGGAAATCGCTGCCGCGCATGGCACCTAGCCGAGGCACCGCCGCCAGCAGGCGTTTGGTATAGTCGTGCTGCGGCGCATTGAAGATTTCCTCTACGCTGCCGGTTTCTACCGCTTTGCCCTGATGCATCACCAACACCCGATCGGCAATTTCTGCCACCACGCCCATATCGTGGGTAATAAAGATCACCCCCATCGACATCTCTTTTTGCAACACGTCGATAAGCTGGAGAATTTGCGCCTGAATGGTGACATCCAGCGCGGTAGTGGGTTCGTCGGCAATTAACACCGCCGGACGGCACGACAGCGCCATGGCAATCATCACTCGCTGACGCATACCGCCGGAAAGCTGGTGCGGGTAGCGGGATAGCATAGTTTGCGCTTCAGGGATGCGCACTTTATCGAGCGTCTTCTTCGCCTCCGCCAGCGCCGCTTCGCGTCCTAGCCCCTGATGCAGGCGGATCGACTCGGCAATCTGCTCGCCGATAGTAAACACCGGATTCAGCGAGGTCATCGGCTCCTGAAAAATCATCGCAATATCCGCACCGCGTATACCGCGCATTTGCGCCGGCGTCTGCTCAAGCAGGTCGACTACTTCACGATTGCGCCGTCGCAACAGCATTTGCTCACAGGAAATCTGCCCACTGGCCTGCTCCAGCAGCCGCATCAGCGCCAGCGCCGTTACCGATTTCCCTGAACCGGACTCACCGACAATCGCCAGCGTTTCGCCTCGGTTGAGATGAAATGAGAGCTGCTCTACGACGCCAACGGACTGCTTATCCTGACGAAATGCAATGTTCAGATTATGAATACTCAGTACCTGCGAGGCATCAAGCTCAGCGGAATGCGGCACGGTAACTCCTTTTATTCCTTGTAAATACCAATGGTCGGCGTATCGCCAGCGTAGGCCCAAGCACGATACATACCTTCACTGTTAAACGGCAGAACCACGTTGCCCTCACGGTCGATGGCGATAAGTCCGCCGCTGCCGCCGAGCGCTGGAAGTTTTTCCATCACCACTCGTTCGCAGGCTTCGAGCAGGCTGAGGTTGCCGTACTCCATCAATGCCGCGATGTCATAGGCCGCCAGCATGCGGATAAACACCTCACCGGTGCCGGTGCAGGAGACCGCGACGCTGGCATTATTGGCGTAGCACCCTGCGCCCACCAGCGGACTGTCCCCCACTCTGCCGGGAAGCTTATTGGTCATGCCGCCGGTGGAGGTAGCCGCCGCTAGGTTGCCGTCAAAATCCAACGCCACCGCGCCCACGGTGCCCATTTTCTGGCGCTCGTCGAGCGGGGAGCCGTCGTGGTCGAGAATAAACTCGCCGTTGCTGCGGGCTTCCACCAGCTGTTGAAAACGCGTATCGGTGGAGAAAAGGGAATTATGCACCAGCTCCATACCTTGCGATTTGGCAAATGCCTCCGCGCCCTCGCCAATCATCATCACGTGCGGGCTATTTTCCAGCACCAGTCTGGCGGCGAGCACCGGATTGCGCAGGTGCTTGACTCCGGCTACCGCCCCGGCTGCCAGCGAATTGCCGTCCATCACGCAGGCGTCAAGCTCGTGGGTTTCCTCGGCGGTAAATACCGAGCCGATCCCGGCGTTAAACAAAGGACACTCTTCAAGCTGGCGCACCGCTTCGGTAACCGCATCCAGCGCGCAGGCGCCGGACTCCAGCATTTTCTGCACGCTTTCCACGATGTCGGAAAGCGCCGTCACGAACTCGTGTTCTTTCTGTGCCGAAAGCTGATGACGGCTTATCGCTCCCGCGCCGCCGTGAATTGCAATGACTGCCTTGCCCATGCCCAAAAATCCCTCATTTTCTTTATAAATATCATTATAGTGGCTCTTCAACTATATCAATTTTGAATATGTAAAGTGCCATCAGTAATGTGACTGTACACCACAGGTGGCATACAGTCTGCGGGCCTTTTCTGCCATAATGGGCGGATTAGAACGTTTCCCGCAGGAGTTAACTCATGGATTTTACCGCCGGATTGATACCGCTTGATACCGCGCTGACGCAGATGCTTGACCAGATTACCCCGCTGAATACCCGCGAATCGGTGCCACTGCTCCAAGCGTTTGGCCGCATTACGGGCAGCGATATTATTTCTCCACTGGATGTTCCGGGCTTTGATAACTCGGCGATGGATGGTTACGCGGTGCGTCTGTCTGACCTCGCAACCGGTGCGCCGCTGGCAGTGGCGGGTAAAGCTTTTGCCGGGCAGCCGTTCCACGGTGAATGGCCTGTGGGAACCTGTATTCGCATCATGACTGGCGCCCCGGTTCCTCAGGGTTGCGATGCCGTGGTCATGCAAGAAGAGACCGAGCAGACCGACACGGGCGTCCGCATTACCGCTAACGTGCAGCCGGGTCAGAATATCCGTCTGCGTGGCGAAGATATTGCCAACGGCGCGGTGGTGTTCCCCGCAGGAACTCGGCTGACGGTCGCCGAGCTGCCGGTGCTGGCTTCGCTCGGTATCGCTGAAGCCAGCGTCGTGCGCAAGGTTCGCGTTGCACTGTTCTCCACCGGTGACGAGCTCCAACTGCCGGGCCAGCCGCTGGGCGACGGGCAAATCTACGACACTAACCGCTTGGCCGTGCACCTGATGCTCGAACAACTCGGCTGCGAAGTCATTAACCTTGGCATTATTCGCGATGACCCGGAACAGCTGCGTCAGACCTTTATCGAGGCGGATAAACAGGCAGACGTGGTGATAAGCTCCGGCGGCGTATCGGTGGGTGAAGCGGATTACACCAAAACGATTCTCGATGAGCTGGGTGAAATCAGTTTCTGGAAGCTGGCGATTAAACCCGGCAAACCGTTCGCCTTCGGCAAACTCAGTCACAGCTGGTTCTGCGGCCTGCCGGGGAACCCGGTTTCCGCGGCGTTAACCTTCTATCAGCTGGTTCAGCCACTGCTGGCGAAGCTCAGTGCGGGTCATCATGCGACCCAAGCGCCGCGTCTGCGCGTACGCACCACCGATGTCCTGAAAAAATCACCCGGCCGCCTCGACTTCCAGCGTGGGCTGCTGACCCGCAATGAGAATGGTGAGCTGACCGTCGCCACCACCGGCCATCAGGGTTCACATATTTTCAGCTCCTTTAGCCAGGGCAACTGCTTTATCGTGCTGGAGCGCGAACGCGGTCGTGTTGAAGCGGGAGAATGGGTTGAAGTGGAGCCGTTTAACCACCTGCTGGGAGGCCTGTGATGGCTGAGGTGCTTAGCGATAGCGAAATGCTGCGCTACAACCGGCAGATAATCCTGCGTGATTTCGATTTTGACGGCCAGGAGAAGCTAAAATCCTCGCGCGCGTTGGTCGTGGGCCTTGGTGGATTGGGCTGCGCTGCGGCGCCATATCTGGCAGCGGCGGGCGTCGGTCAAATGACGCTACTCGATTTCGACACCGTATCGCTCTCCAATCTGCAACGGCAAACGTTGCACAGCGATGCGACCATCGGTCAGCCGAAAGTGGATTCCGCCCGTGACGCGCTCACGCGAATCAACCCGCACGTCAAGCTGGTCACTGTCAATGCGCTACTTGACGAAGAAGCGCTATCGGCGCTGATTACCGAGCATGACATCGTGCTCGACTGCACCGATAACGTCACCATCCGTAATCAGCTCAATAGCGGCTGCTTCCGGCATAAAACACCGCTTATCTCTGGCGCGGCGATTCGCATGGAAGGGCAGATATCGGTCTTCACCTACGAGGACGGCGAGCCGTGCTATCGCTGCCTGAGCCGTCTGTTTGGCGAGAACGCACTTACCTGCGTGGAAGCCGGCGTGATGTCGCCTTTAGTCGGCGTGATTGGCGCAATGCAGGCGATGGAAGCGATTAAGGTGCTGACGCATTACGGCACGCCTGCGGCTGGGAAACTGGTGATGTATGATGCGATGCGCTGTCAGTTTAGGGAGATGAAGCTGATGCGCAACCCAACGTGCGAGGTGTGCGGGCAGGCTTCGGCGTAACCCTCTCCCCGATGGGGAGAGTCGCGTAGGCCGGATAAGGCAACGCCACCATCCGGCAATCTGCACCGTTGTGCCTGATGACGCTGCGCTTATCAGGCAGACAAATCCACATGCATCTGCGCCAACTGGCAATATTTACAGCGACGTGCGTCCAAACGCCGTCTGCCAGTCTTGCTCAAACTTCACGATCGCCGCATCAACCGCCGGGTAGCTAATTAACTGCTGCGCCACGTCCAGCGGCAGCGTAATAGATTGGCAGCCTGCCAGCAGGCAATCTAGCGCCTGGCGTGGGGTTTTAAAGCTTGCCGCTAACACTTTTGCCTGCGGTGCATGCAGGGTCAGCAGATCTTGTAATTCGCAAACGGTCTGAATGCCATTCCCCCCCTGCGCATCAACGCGATTCACATAAGGCGCCACATACTCCGCACCCGCCAGCGCCGACAACAGCCCCTGCGCCGCGCCATATACAGCGGTGCCTAACGTTGGTATGCCCTCAGCTTTGAGTAATTTAATCGCCGCCAACCCTTCTGCCGTCACCGGCACTTTCACCACCAGATCGGGAATAATCGCCCGCAGCTTGTGCGCATCAGCCACCATGCCATCGGCGGTCGTCGCCATCACCTGCGCAAATAAACGCCCTTTTCCACCCATGGCGTCCAGTAGCTCTGGCAGCAGCGCATCCAGCGGTTTTTTTCCCGCCGCAACGATGCTGGGGTTCGTCGTTACGCCCGCCAGCGGAAATACGCGCGCCAGCTTCTTTACCGCCGCAACGTCTGAAGTGTCGAGATAGAGTTCCATGATGTGTCCTTAAACCGTGATATTGAGCATGGAATAACACTACCACAGCAAAACCTCCGCTTAAGTTGACGCACATCAAAATAACTTTCATTCGAAAGTATTTTAATCTTTATACGAAAGAAGAGGACTGCATATGATTTTCAACATTCAGCGCTATTCTACCCACGATGGTCCAGGCATCCGCACCGTTGTTTTCCTTAAGGGCTGCTCGCTTGGCTGCCGCTGGTGCCAAAACCCGGAAAGCCGCGCCAGAGAACAAGATGTGTTGTTTGATCCACGTCTGTGCCTTGAAGGCTGTGACCTGTGTCAGAAGGCTGCGCCAGCGGTGATTGAACGCGTCATCAGCGGGCTGGTTATCCATCGGGAAAAGCTGGATGCGGAAACTCTGCATACCCTAAAAGAGTGCTGCCCAACCCAGGCACTCACCGTCTGTGGTGAAGAAAAGAGCGTCGACGAGATTATGGCCACCGTGCTGCGCGACAAACCTTTCTACGACCGTAGCGGCGGCGGCATGACCTTATCCGGCGGCGAGCCGTTCATGAACCCGGAGCTGGCACTTCAGCTATTAAAAAGCGCGCATGAAAACGGCATCCACACGGCGGTGGAAACCTGCTTGCACGTGCCGTGGCGCTATCTGGAACCGGCGCTGCCTTATATCGACCTGTTTCTGGCCGACTTAAAACACGTGGATGAAGCCCGCTTTAAGCAGTGGACCGATGGCTCTGCCAAACGCGTGCTCGATAACCTGCAACGCCTGTCCGCTGCGGGAAAACAGATGACTCTGCGCGTCCCGCTGATTCAGGGCTTTAACGCCGATGAAGAGTCAATTAAAGCCATCACCCGTTTTGCCGCCGATAAGCTATCCGGCGTGCGTGATATCCATTTTCTGCCTTACCACACGCTGGGCATCAACAAGTATGCGCTGCTCGGCCAACCCTACTTTGCACCCGATAAGCCGCTGAACGACCCGGCGCTGTTGGATTTTGCCCAACGGTACGCCCATGACAATGGGTTAACGGCGACACTACGAGGATAAAACTGATGACCACGCTGACTCTCGATAAATTGACCGCCCGCATTCAGGCCCATAAAAACGCGCTGGTGCACATCGTGAAGCCGCCGGTATGTACCGAACGCGCACTCCACTACACGCAGGCTTACCAGCAGCATCTCGATAAGCCCATCCCCGTTCGTCGCGCGCTCGCACTGGCGCAGCACCTAGCGGAACGTACCATCTGGATCAAGCATGACGAGCTGATTATCGGCAACCAGGCCTCCGAAGTTCGCGCAGCGCCAATCTTCCCGGAATATACCGTTAGCTGGATTGAGAAAGAGATCGATGATTTAGCCGATCGTCCTGGCGCGGGCTTTGCCGTTAGCGAAGAAAATAAGCGCGTACTGCACGAAGTATGCCCATGGTGGCGCGGCCAGACCGTGCAGGATCGCTGCTACGGCATGTTTACTGACGAACAAAAAGCGCTGCTGGCAACCGGGATCATCAAAGCGGAAGGCAATATGACCTCCGGCGATGCGCACCTGGCCGTCAACTTCCCGCTGCTGCTGGAGAAAGGTCTCGACGGTATGCGCGCCAAAGTTGCCGAGCGTCGTACCCGCATTAACCTGACCGTGCTGGAAGATTTGCACGGTGAACAGTTCCTGAAAGCAATTGATATTGTGCTCAACGCGGTCAGCTTGCACATTGTGCGCTTCGCGGAACTGGCCCGCCAGATGGCCTGTGAAGAGGTGCGCGAAAGCCGCCGTGACGAGCTGCTAGCAATGGCCGACAACTGTGAAGTGATTGCCCACCAGCCGCCAAAAACATTTTGGCAGGCGCTGCAGCTGTGCTACTTCATCCAACTGATTCTGCAAATTGAATCCAACGGCCACTCGGTGTCGTTCGGGCGTATGGACCAGTATCTCTATCCGTACTATCGCCGCGACGTTGAATTAGAACAGTCGTTGGGACGCGAGCAGGCCATTGAGCTGCTGCACAGCTGCTGGTTGAAGCTGCTGGAAGTGAACAAAATCCGCTCCGGCTCGCACTCGAAGGCTTCCGCAGGTAGTCCGCTGTATCAGAACGTCACCATTGGCGGGCAGAAGCTACAAAACGGCGAAGCGCAGGACGCGGTGAACCCGCTCTCCTACGCTATTCTCGAATCCTGCGGCCGTCTGCGCTCCACTCAGCCAAACCTGAGCGTGCGCTACCATGCGGGAATGAGCAGCGACTTCCTCGACGCCTGTGTACAGGTGATCCGCTGCGGCTTCGGGATGCCGGCGTTTAACAACGATGAAATCGTGATCCCTGAATTCATTAAGCTGGGCATTGAGCCTGAAGATGCTTACGACTATGCGGCAATCGGCTGCATCGAAACCGCCGTCGGCGGCAAATGGGGTTACCGTTGCACCGGCATGAGTTTTATCAACTTTGCCCGCGTGATGCTGGCTGCGATGGAAGGCGGTCGTGACGCCACCAGCGGTCAGGTATTCCTGCCGCAAGAGCATGCGCTGTCTCAAGGCAACTTCACCAACTTCGAGCAAATGCTGGCCGATTGGGATACGCAGATCCGCTACTACACCCGCAAATCTATTGAGATTGAGTACGTGGTCGATACCATGCTGGAAGAAAACGTCCACGATATTCTGTGCTCGGCGCTGGTGGATGACTGCATCGAACGAGCAAAAAGCATCAAAGAAGGCGGCGCGAAGTATGACTGGGTTTCCGGACTGCAGGTGGGCATCGCCAACCTCGGTAACAGCTTGGCTGCGGTGAAAAAACTGGTCTTCGACCAGGGGATCATTGGTCAGCAGGCGCTGGCGAAAGCGCTGGCAGAAGACTACGACGGCCTGACTCACGAACAATTGCGCCAGCGTTTGATCAACGGCGCGCCGAAATACGGCAATGATGATGACAGCGTTGATACCCTGCTGGCACGCGCTTACCAGACCTATATCGACGAGCTGAAGCAGTATCACAACCCGCGCTACGGTCGCGGTCCGATTGGCGGCAACTACTACGCGGGCACGTCCTCCATTTCGGCAAACGTGCCGTTTGGTGCGCAAACCATGGCAACGCCGGATGGCCGTAAAGCGAAAACTCCGCTGGCGGAAGGCGCAAGCCCGGCTTCTGGTACCGACCACCTCGGTCCCACGGCGGTTATTAGTTCCGTTGGCAAACTGCCCACTTCGGCGATTCTCGGCGGTGTGCTGTTAAACCAGAAGCTGAACCCGGCAACGCTTGAAAACGAGAGCGATAAACAAAAGCTGATGGCGCTGCTACGCACCTTCTTCGAGGTGCACAAAGGCTGGCATATTCAGTACAACATCGTGTCGCGTGAAACGCTGCTTGAGGCGAAAAAACATCCGGATCAGTATCGTGATTTAGTGGTGCGTGTGGCGGGGTATTCGGCGTTCTTTACCGCCCTGTCGCCAGATGCGCAGGACGATATTATCGCGCGTACCGAGCATACGCTGTAGGTTTGGAGCTATCCCCTCACCCTAACCCTCTCCCCAAAGGGGAGAGGGAACCGATTGGTGCCGTTAGTCAATTTCCCCCTCCGCGCTGCCAGAGGGCTCCGGTTTTCTCCCTCTCCCTTTTAGGGAGAGGGCCGGGGTGAGGGTCCTGCGCACATGCATCCCCATCGCCTCTCCCTTTCGAATGAAATAAATTTGTGCTTTAGCTCACATTGTAATTAAATTGCTGCTGGCCGGATTTACCCCAGGAGCATCTCGTATGACCGTTAAAGTTATCGTCACTGATATGGACGGAACTTTTCTTAATGACGCCAAGACCTATGACCGCACGCGGTTTCTGGCGCAGTTTGAACAGCTTCAACAGCGTGGCATTGAATTCGTCGTCGCCAGCGGCAACCAGTATTATCAGCTCATCACCTTCTTCCCCGAAATCCGCGACCGCATCTCCTTTGTCGCTGAAAACGGCGCGCTGGTGTATGAACACGGCCAAGAGCTGTTTCACGGCGAGCTAACCCGCCACGAGTCACAAACGGTATTTACCGAGCTCCTTAAAGATCCGCAGCTGAAATTTGTCGCCTGTGGGCTGGAAAGCGCCTACATCAGCGAAAGCGCGCCGGATGACCTTGTCGCACTGATGTCTAAGCATTATTACCGCTTAAAACGCGTGGCTAGCTACCACGATATTGACGATAAAATCTTTAAATTCTCCCTAAATCTGCCAGACAGTGATATTCCCGGTCTGGTCGATAAGCTGCACGTGTCGCTGGATGGCATTATGAAACCAGTAACCAGCGGCTTCGGTTTTGTTGACCTGATTATTCCGGGTCTGCATAAAGCCAACGGCATCAGTCGTCTGTTGCAACGCTGGCAGATTTCGCCGCAAGAGTGTGTGGCAATTGGCGACAGTGACAACGATGCCGAGATGTTGAAGCTGGTGAAATACGCCTTTGCCATGGACAACGCCGCCAACAGCATTAAGGCCATTGCCGATTATCGGACCGACGATAACAACCACAACGGCGCGCTGAACGTGATTCAAGCCGTGCTGGACGGAACAACCCCCTTCTAAGTCGTAGGCCGGATAAGGCAAAGCCGCCATCCGGCAAAGTTCACGATTCTGCCGGATGGCGGCTTTGCCTTATCCGGCCTACATCCCACTCCCACTCCCACCCCGCCTAAAATTTAAACTTGCATTAACTTTATTTTAACTTACATTATCACCTGTAATGCATTTTACTTTCGAATGAAAGATTACGAGGTTGATATGACGGTTACCTTTACCCACGAAACGCTCCCTGCCGATCCAAAAGCGGCGATTCGCCAAATGAAGCAAACGCTGCGTACGCAAATTGGCGACGTGCAGGCGGTGTTCGACCGCCTGAGCGCCAGAATAGAGGCCCGCGTGGCGGAAATTAACGCCCTGAAAGCACAGGGAAAGCCGGTATGGCCAGAGATTGCGTTTGCCGATATCGCGGCGGGACGCATCAGCGACGCCACGCGTGCCGAGGTTAAACGTCGGGGATGCGCGGTGATTAAAGCTCACTTCCCGCGCGAACAGGCGCTGGCGTGGGATCGTTCAATGCTCGACTATCTCGACCTCAACCATTTTGACGATGTTTATAAGGGCCCCGGCGACGCTTTTTTTGGCTCGCTCGACGCCTCACGTCCGGAAATCTACCCGATCTACTGGTCACAGGCGCAAATGCAGGCACGCCAGAGTTCGGAGATGGCACAGGCGCAGTCATTTTTAAATCGCCTGTGGCAGGTTTCGAGCGACGGCAAGCAGTGGTTTAACCCGGATATTAGCGTCATTTATCCGGATCGTATTCGCCGCCGCCCACCGGGCACCACTTCTAAAGGGCTGGGGGCACATACCGATTCCGGCGCATTAGAGCGCTGGCTGCTGCCGGCCTACCAAAATGTCTTCGCCAACGTATTTAACGGTAACGTGGACCAGTACGATCCGTGGAACGCGGCGCATCGTACCGAGGTGGAAGAGTATACGGTAGATAACACCACCAAATGTTCGGTATTCCGTACCTTCCAAGGCTGGACGGCGCTGTCGGATATGATCCCAGACCAGGGGCTTTTGCATGTCGTTCCCATTCCAGAAGCAATGGCCTACGTACTGCTCCGCCCGCTGCTCGACGATGTACCGGACGATGAGCTGTGCGGCGTAGCGCCAGGAAGAGTGCTGCCGATTTCTGAGAAGTGGCACCCGCTGCTGATAAGCGTGCTAACCTCGATTCCGGCGCTGGAAGCGGGAGATTCGGTGTGGTGGCACTGCGATGTGATCCACTCGGTGGCGGCGGTAGAAAACCAGCAAGGCTGGGGCAACGTGATGTATATCCCCGCCGCCCCAATGTGCGCGAAAAATCTCGCCTATGCCCATAAGGTCAGGGCGGCGCTGGAGCGCGGCGCATCACCGGGAGATTTCCCACGCGAAGATTATGAAGCCAACTGGCAGGGCCGTTTTACGCTTGCCGATTTGAATATTCACGGTAAGCGCGCACTCGGCATCGATATCTGATTGTCATACAAGCCTTCCCGCTCCACGGCGGTGTGCCCTTTGCCTGGGCGCACTCGCCGCACCGACTCGCGCACCGCCAAACGACCATAAAGCAATAGCGACCCCACCGGCGCTTCTGGGCGGATCAGCCGCTGTTGCAGCATTTGCACCGCCTCCACGCCCAGTTCGTCACGCGGTACGTGCACCGCGGTCAGCGGCACATCTTCAATTGCCGCCAGATTAAAGCCATCGATGCTCATCACCGACATATCCTGCGGCACCCGCAGCCCACGCTGGCGCAGAGCGTTGATGGTGCCCGCCGCCATAAAATCACCGCCAACCAAACACGCCGTGGGCAGCGCTTTAGCATCGAGGGTATCGAGCCAGGCTCCCACTTTCTCTTCCGCCTCTTTGGCGCTGAAGCTACTGATGTTGAGCAGGTCGCGGTCGTGCTGGAAATCGAGGTTGTGCTGTCGCCAAGATTCCTTAATTCCTGCCAGCCGCTGCTCCATCGTGTAGCGGCGCAAACACATCACGTTCATCACTTCACGATGTCCCATTTCGAACAAGTAACGGGCGGCAAAGGCGCCGATCATTCGGTGATCCGGAGCGATAGCTGGCAGCCGCATGCGTGAGTCCCGACAGTTGATCAGCACACAGGGCTTGCCGAGATCCGCCGCCAGATCGTGAATATGCGGATCGTCAATTCCCAACAGAATCGCCGCCTGGGTTTCCGGTTCATTCATCCGCGAGAGAAACAGCGCTGGATCGCTGTCGTTTTCTTCCAGCGCGCAGTAGCGCAGCCGCACCTCATGAGCCGACAGCGCCTTGCTGATGCTTTGGATAACGCGGTAGTAAAAGATATCCGAGCGCTCATCAAATGCCCGGGGCGGCGCAAAGACAATCAGGCTATTTAGCAGCATTCGTCCCGCGGCCATCCCATCCATCACCCCCAATTCACGCGCGCAGGCCAGCACCTGTTCACGAGCACGCGGACTGGTGTTGGCCTTCCCTGCCAGCACCCGCGAAACGGTGCTGGCGGACAGCCCGGTGCGCGCGGAAATTTCGGCAATTTTCAGCTTCTTTTCCATTTTGTGATCTGCCTCTAATTCGAAAATGAAAGAATTTTCATGACTAGAAAACCTTACGTTTCCTGACCTGAAATAGATATTCGTAATGTATCTCAGCCACTCATGAAAAAACGTGCACCAAACCTGCTTTCCCGGGTTTTTGTTCTCTTCTATGGTGAATTGGTAGAACAACTTCCATACAAGAATGATGGATCATCATAAAAATAATATCGCAGATAATCAAAAGCTTATTAAAAGTGGTGTGACAACTCTCCACGCAGTTATCTCACCGTTCCCTACACTATCCTGTGGAGTTCCCTATGAGTCAGGGTATCAATAATGAAATGGCCGTCAGCAAGCCGCGCCGCATAGTAAAAAACTTGCGTTGGTGGGTGCTGGTGCTGTTTTTACTCGGCGTCACCGTTAACTACATCACCCGAAATTCTCTGGGGATCCTCGCCCCTGAGTTGAAAACCAGCCTCGGTATCACCACCGAGCAATACTCGTGGATCGTCGGCGCATTCCAGATTGCCTACACCCTCTTCCAACCGCTATGCGGCTGGCTGATTGACGTTATTGGGCTGAAGCTCGGCTTTATGATTTGCGCCGGGCTTTGGGCGCTGACCTGCCTGATGCATGCGGGCGCGGGAAACTGGCTGCATTTGGCTATTCTGCGCTTCTTTATGGGTGGCGCAGAAGCAGCGGCAACGCCGGCGAACGCCAAAACTATTGGCGAATGGTTCCCGAAATCCGAGCGTCCAGTTGCCGCAGGTTGGGCGGGCGTCGGCTTTTCTATTGGCGCGATGCTCGCGCCACCGATTATCTACTTTGCCCATGCCTCCTTTGGCTGGCAGGGCGCATTTATGTTTACCGGCGTGCTGGCAATGCTGTGGGTGGTGTTGTGGTGGGCGTTCTACCATAACCCGGACCAGCACCCGAATCTGAGCAAAGAAGAGCTGGACTACATTCGCCAAGACAATGAAGCACCAGCGGTAAAATTACCGTTCCTCACCGCGCTGAAAACCGTCGGCAAGAACAAACGTTTCTACGGTATTGCCATCCCGGCATTTATGGCTGAACCAGCCTGGGCGGTGATGAGCTTCTGGGTGCCTTTGTATCTGTCCAAAGCCTACGGCATGGACCTCAAGCAAATTGCCCTCTTCGCCTGGCTGCCATTCCTGGCGGCGGATCTTGGCAGCGTCGCCAGCGGCTATCTCACTAAACTGTATGTCCGTCTGTTCGGCTGCTCGCGGGTGAATTCAATCGTCGCGTCCTCGGTCAGCGGCGCTTTCCTGATGCTGTCTTTGGCGGCGATGGCCTTCACCGATAGTCCGTACGTTGCCATTGCGCTCATCTCCATTGGCGGTTTCGGCCACCAGATTATCTCCTGCATGCTGAGTGCACTGGTGGTGGAGTCCTTTGATAAAGGCCAGATGGCTACCGTGAACGGCATGCGCGGTTCCGCCGCGTGGATCGCGAGCTTTATTTTCTCCCTGATTATCGGGGTTACCGCTGACAAAATCGGCTTTAACCCACTGTTTATCGCCATGGGCTTCTTTGACCTAATTGGCGCTTTCTTCCTGGTCACCTTTATTGCTGAACGTCGCGCAAAACGCGCCTGAGAGTGGATGTAAAAATGAAAACGCTGAAAAACTGGACCCTGCAAAAACAGTCAAACCATCACGTTGAACTGTGTGTTGATGGCCAGCACACGCTGTGTCTGTACGTACTGGAAGAGAATCTGTTTCGCGTACTGCTGAAACGCAAAGGCGAGCTGGCACTTGATCGCACCTGGAGCATTGCTCCGGCGCAGGATGTGCCATGGGAAGGTCGCCTCCGTGACGATCTCAGCGGCTTTAGCCTGCCGGGTTGGACGCTCAGCGAGCAGGACGATACCGTTGTTATCGCTACCGAATCCCTGCGTGCGACGGTCCACCAGCCGCTGTGGATCGAGTGGCACTACCGCAACGCCGAGGGCGAATGGCAGCCGCTGGTCAACGACCGTCCGACTAGCGCCTATCTGGTTAACGCCCACGGCGACGGTGTTGCGCACTACCAAAGCCGCCGTAAGGACGAGCGTTTTTATGGCCTAGGCGATAAAGCCGGGGATTTACAACGCGGTGGCAAGCGCTATGAGATGCGCAACCTTGACGCCATGGGTTATAACGCGGTAAGCACCGACCCACTGTACAAACATATTCCGTTTACCATCACCCGCCGTGATGATGTGAGCTTCGGGCTGTTTTACGACAACCTCAGCAGCTGCTGGCTGGATCTGGGCAACGAGATCGATAACTACCACACTGCCTATCGCCGCTGGCAGGCCGAAGCGGGTGATATCGACTATTACCTGTTCACCGGCGAACGTGTGCTAGATGTGACCAAAGCCTTTGTCCGTCTGACCGGTAAAACACTGTTCGGGCCCAAATGGAGCCTCGGCTACAGCGGTTCCACCATGCACTACACCGATGCGCCCGATGCACAAAACCAGTTGATGAACTTTATCCGCCTATGTGATGAACACGCCATTCCATGCGATTCGTTCCAACTTTCTTCGGGTTATACCTCGATTAACGGCAAGCGCTATGTGTTCAACTGGAACTACGACAAAGTGCCGCAACCGAAGGTGATGAGCCAAGCCTTCCATGACGCAGGCCTGCGTTTGGCGGCAAACATCAAGCCGTGTCTATTACAGGATCACCCACGCTACAACGAAGTGGCCGAGAACGCGCTGTTTATTCGTGATTCCGAAAGCGACGCGCCAGAACGTTCCAGCTTCTGGGATGACGAAGGCTCGCACCTCGACTTCACCAATCCACAAACCGTGGCCTGGTGGCAGGAAGGCGTAACCCAGCAGCTGCTGGAGATGGGCATTGATTCCACTTGGAATGATAATAACGAGTTTGAGGTGTGGGACGGTGAGGCGCGCTGCCACGGTTTTGGCAAAGAGATCGCCATCAAGCACATTCGCCCGGTGATGCCGCTGCTGATGATCCGCGCCTCGATGGAAGCTCAACAGCGCTTTGCGCCCAACAAGCGCCCATTCCTGATTTCCCGTTCCGGCTGCGCCGGGATGCAGCGCTACGTGCAGACTTGGAGCGGCGATAATCGCACCAACTGGGACACCCTGCGCTATAACACCCGCATGGGGCTAGGGATGAGCCTTTCTGGTCTGTACAACTTAGGTCACGATGTTGGCGGGTTTTCGGGCGATAAACCGGACCCGGAGCTGTTCGTGCGCTGGGTACAAAACGGCGTAATGCACCCGCGTTTCACTATTCACTCGTGGAACGATGATCATACCGTCAATGAACCATGGATGTATCCGGGCGTAACGCCTGCTATCCGCAGCGCGATTGAACTGCGTTACCGTCTGCTGCCATACCTTTACACCCTGCTGTGGCAGGCGCACGCCGACGATGAGCCAATGCTGCGCCCTACCTTCCTCGACCACGAGCACGATGAACAGACGTTCGTGGAGTGCGACGATTTCCTGCTGGGCCGCGATATTTTAGTCGCCAGCGTAGTCGAGGCCGGCGAGCGCGAGCGTCGCGTGTGGCTGCCGGATAACGAAACCGGCTGGTACGATTTTTACACCGGCGCGTGGTTTAGCGGCGGACAGTGGGTCACGCTTGATGCGCCGCTGGAAAAACTGCCGCTGCTGGTTCGCGCCGGTGCAGGTTTGCCGTTAAGCGAGCGGATTAGCTTTGTTAACGCCGTGGAAGACAACACACGTGAGTTGAAACTGTTCCCAGTCAAAGGCACCGGTAGCACAAACGGGCTGTTGTTTGAGGATGATGGCGAGTCGTGGGGCTATCAGCAAGGCAATGCGCTATGGCTGGAATGGGAGATGGTGTGCGACGGTGCGAGCATTAATCTGAAGGTGAATACGCGCGGCGATTATCGTCCAGCGTGGAAGGCGCTGAAGGTAACGTTACCGGCAGGTGAGATGCGTAAGCTGTTGATTAACGGCGAAGAAAGCGGTGAGTGGGTGCAGGGATAACCCTCACCCCGGCCCTCTCCCAAAGGGAGAGGGAGCAAACCTCATCACCGAGCGGTCCCCTCTCCCTTTGGGAGAGGGTTAGGGTGAGGGAAATTACTCGACGCCTTTAGTACGCAGGTAATCTTCGTAGTTACCGGTGAAGTCCACCACGCGCTCAGGCGTAATTTCAATCACACGGGTCGCCAGCGAGCTGACGAACTCACGGTCGTGAGAAACGAAGATCAAAGTTCCCTGATACATTTCCAAAGCCATGTTCAGCGATTCAATCGATTCCATATCCAAGTGGTTGGTTGGTTCATCCATCACCAGGATGTTCGGTTTTTGCATCATCAACTTACCGAACAGCATGCGACCCTTTTCCCCACCGGACAGTACCTTGGCAGGTTTTTTGATATCGTCTTGGCTAAACAGCAGACGGCCGAGGAAACCACGAACAACCTGCTCGTCGTCACCTTCTTGTTTCCACTGGCTCATCCAGTCAAACACAGAGAGATCGTTATCGAAATCTTCTGCGTGATCCTGCGCGTAGTAACCAATTTGCGCATTCTCAGACCATTTCGCTGTACCCGTATCGGCCTGAAGCTCACCGATCAAGGTTTTCAGCATGGTGGTTTTACCCACGCCGTTCGCGCCTAGGATTGCCAGCTTCTCGCCCACTTCCAGCAGCAGATTGACGTTTTTGAACAGCGGACCGTTATCAAAGCCTTTGCTCAACTCTTCTACTGCCAGCGCATTACGGAACAGTTTTTTATCCTGCTCGAAGCGGATGAATGGGTTCTGACGGCTGGAGGCTTTAACTTCATCAAGCTTGATTTTATCAATCTGACGCGCACGAGACGTTGCCTGACGGGATTTAGAGGCGTTGGCGCTAAAGCGGCTAACGAAGGACTGCAGGTCAGCAATCTGCGCTTTTTTCTTGGCGTTGTCCGCCAGCAGACGTTCACGCGCTTGGGTCGCCGCGGTCATGTATTCGTCGTAGTTGCCTGGGTAAACGCGCAGTTCACCGTAGTCCAGATCTGCCATATGGGTGCAGACCATGTTCAGGAAGTGACGGTCGTGCGAGATGATAACCATGGTGCTGTCGCGCTCGTTGAGCGTCTGCTCCAACCAGCGAATGGTGTCGATGTCCAAGTTGTTCGTCGGTTCATCGAGCAGCAGAATGTCTGGGTTTGAGAACAGTGCCTGCGCCAGCAGCACACGCAGTTTCCAGCCGGGAGCGACTTCACTCATCAGACCGTAATGCTGCTCAACGGGAATACCAACGCCCAGCAGCAATTCGCCCGCGCGGGATTCCGCAGAGTAGCCGTCCATTTCGCCGTAGAGCACTTCGAGGTCGGCCACTTTATAGCCGTCTTCTTCGCTCATTTCAGCCAAGCTGTAGATGCGGTCGCGTTCTTGCTTCACTTCCCACAGTTCGCCGTGCCCCATGATCACGGTGTCGAGTACGGTAAACTCTTCAAAGGCGAACTGATCCTGGCGCAGCTTACCGATGCGTTCGTTGGGATCGAGGGAAACGTTGCCCAGCGTCGGTTCTAAGTCGCTGCCGAGGATTTTCATAAAGGTAGATTTGCCGCTCCCGTTAGCGCCAATCAGGCCGTAACGGTTGCCGCCGCCAAATTTGACGGAGATATTTTCGAACAGCGGCTTACTGCCAAACTGCATGGTAACGTTGCTGGTAACTAACACGGGAGTATCCTGAAGAATGTGACAAACCGCCTATTGTGCCACAATTGAGAATAAAAAGCGCTCGTCATCGCTGGAGACTAATTCGTAACAGAAGTGAAAAAAATGTGATTTAGTACACATCCGAATTCCATGCGGCAAGGAATGCACATATAATGCGCTTCTACCAACAGGCTAAATTCCTAAACAACCGCCGTAAGGCACTGATACCTCGCACACATGAACATGAAATTAAAAACGATTTTCGCTGCGGCGCTTGCTGTCGTGGGCTTTTGTAATTCGGCATCGGCGGTCACCTATCCGCTGCCGACTAACGGTAGCCGTATTGTCGGTCAGAATCAGGTCATCACGATTCCTGAAGACAATAAGCAACCGCTGGAATACTTCGCAGCCCAGTATCAGATGGGTCTGTCCAACATGCTGGAAGCAAACCCTGGCGTGGATACCTACCTGCCAAAAGGCGGCACCGTGCTGAATATTCCTCAGCAGCTGATCCTGCCGGATACCGTGCATGAAGGTATTGTGATTAACAGCGCGGAAATGCGTCTGTACTACTACCCGAAAGGCACTAACACCGTCATCGTGCTGCCAATCGGTATTGGTCAACTGGGCAAAGATACGCCTATCAACTGGGTCACCAAGGTAGAGCGTAAGAAAGCCGGTCCAACTTGGACACCAACGGCGAAAATGCACGCTGAATACATTGCTGCAGGCAACCCACTGCCAGCCGTTGTTCCTGCCGGTCCTGATAACCCTATGGGTCTGTACGCGCTGTATATCGGCCGTCTGTATGCTATCCACGGCACCAACGCCAACTTCGGTATCGGCCTGCGCGTGAGCCACGGCTGTGTGCGTCTGCGTAACGAAGACATCAAGTTCCTGTTCCAGAACGTGCCGGTCGGCACGCGCGTCGAGTTTATTGATGAGGCGGTGAAAGCCACCACTGAGCCAGACGGCAGCCGCTTTATTGAGGTTCACAACCCACTGTCGACGACTGAAGCGCAGTTTGAAGGCGGTGAAATCGTTCCGGTCACGCTCAACAAAGCAGTACAGGCTGTAACCAGCCAGTCCGATGTTGATCAGAGCATCGTTGACCAAGCGGTTAAAAACCGTTCCGGTATGCCGGTTCGTCTGAACTAAGCAGATTGCCCGGCGGCGCTATGCAGACCGGGCATAGACAACGATCGTAAAAATGGCGGGTTATCACCCGCCATTTTTTTTTAGCCGTTATTCACAATCACGATGCCGCCATGATCGTAACGATAGTGGCAGTGTGCATACTCCAACGGCGTCCCGTCGTCGAGATAGATAACCTGCTCCACTTCCAAAATCGGATCGCCCACTTCGCAGTGCAGGTACTGCCTGTCGCGTTCGTCCGGCTTAATGGCTCGCACCACGCGGTACGACCCCATCATCTTCAGTCCAAGATTGTCCTGCACGTAGCGAAACACCGAGTTTTCCAGATGCCCTTTGCTCAATCCCGGCACCAGTGATACCGGCATCACCGTGAGATCAAGCGACAAGGGCTCGCCGTTTAGCAGCCTTAAACGGACAAAATCATACACCGGCGCATCGGCATTTATCAGCAGTGAGGCCTGCTCTTTTTCAGTCGGGAAACGCAGTTCAAAATGCACAACCTCACTTTCGACTTTGCCCAAATGCCCCCAGGTTTCGGTGGCACCCGCATAATCGCTGCCGGCAACATCCCACTTTGAAAGCTGAAGGAAGTTCTTGCGCACAAAAGTGCCCTGCCCCTTGCGGGTATAGACCAGCCCTTCAACAATCAGCTGGCGCATCGCCTGCTGAATGGTCATGCGGCTGGTGCCAAACTCCGCCGCCAGCGCAAACTGGTCCGGTAGGGGTTCAGAAGCGGGATATTGCCGACTGATGATCCGCTTCTTTATTTCCCGCGCTATCGCAATGTACTTCGCTGCCATCACCCGCCTCTGTTTTTCTGAATCATTACATCTCTTCGCCGTTGCTGTGAATGACTGTTTTCAACCACGCATAGCTTTTCTTCGGCACACGGCTTAAATCTTTTAAGTCGTGGTTGTCACGGTTGACGTACACCACACCATAGCGTTTACGCATATCGCCCTGCGAGCTAAGAATATCAATCAGCCCCCAGCCGAGGTAACCAATCACCTGCGCGCCGTCTTCAAACATCGCATCTTTCATCGCGTTGATGTGGTCGCGATGATAGGCAATACGGTAATCATCGGCAATCGGGTTCTCGCCGTCCCAAGATTCAATGACCCCAATCCCATTTTCAATCGGGAACACCGGCAGGCGCCAGTCATTGTAATAGCGGGTAATGATGCTGCGGAATCCGAGCGGATCGATTTGCCAGTTCCATTCGGTGGCTTTCAGATGTGGGTTCGGCGTGTCACCAAACAACATGTAGTTGTTGACCGGGGTGCCTTCCGGGATCGGATCGCTGTCGAGCGTCCGGCTGGCATAGTAACTAAACGCCATATAGTCATTCTTCATTGTCGCCAGCACGGCGAGATCGTCATCCAGATAAATATCACGCAGACCTGCTTTATCAACAAAGTGCATCACTTCTGGGCTGTAGCCATTGCCTGCAAAGGCGCGCAGCAAATTCTGGTTAAAGAATTCATCAAGCTGTTGTGCGCAGAAAACATCGCGTGGTTTGCAGGTTGCCGGATAAACCTGCGCATGGGCCAGCATCCCGCCCATGAGTTTGCCCGGTTTGGTTTCATGCAGATAGTGGGTCAAATGCGCATGCGCCATCATCACATGATGCTGGATTTGATACAGCTCACGCAGGGTTTTGTCACCCTGCATATAGCCAGAAATCAGAAATGCCTCCGGCATGTGGAACAGGTTCTGTTCGTTGAAGGTCAGCCACCAGGTAACACGGTCGCCAAAGCAGTCGATCATCTTTTTGCCGTAGCGAATAAAAGCATCCAGCACGCGACGGTCGGTGAAGCCGTTGTATTTTTCTGCCAACGCCAGCGGCATGTCGAAATGGTAAAGGCAGATCATCGGCTCGATGCCGCGCTCAATCAGGCCGCTGATGAAGCGCTCGTAGAAGGCGATGCCCTCTTCGTTAAATTCGCCATCGCCGGTTGGGCAAATGCGGCTCCAGGCAATCTGGAAGCGGTAGCAGTTCATGCCCAGATCTTTCATGAGATCGAAATCTTCTTCAAAGCGGTGGTAGGAGTCGGTCGCCACCTTCCAGTCAGAGGCAAACTCTTTCGGCTCGCGAATATCGTACACCGACATCCCCTTGCCGCCCTCGTTCCAAGCGCCTTCGGTCTGCATGCTGGAGACTGAATTCCCCCACAGGAAGTTAGCGGGCAGTGATGGTTTCATGGTCGAACTCCTATATGACTAGTCATTTAAATTTCATGACTAGTCATATAGCAAAAAGGCGAAAACAGGCGCAAGAGTGAGGGGCGATTTTTGTGAGCCAGAAGCGAAATTACGCCGGGTGTAGGCCGGATAAGCGCAGCGCCATCCGGCGTTGTGAGGCGATAATGTCTGATGGCGCTGCGCTTATCAGGCCTACTTGAGGATCACAAGCAAACCGTAGCCGACCACGGCAGCCCACAGCAGCATGGGGATAGAGTAGAGATGGAAACGCCACCAGATGCGGCGGTCCGCCGCCATACGCAGGGCAATCAGGTTCGCCAGCGACCCCGGCAGCAAGCCGAATCCACCAACGTTCACCGCCCAAGCGAGTAGTAGTGAAGGTGGAACGTAGTTCAGCAGCAAAATGGTCGACGGCACGTTGCTTATCACCTGCGATAGACCAATCGCCGTTAGCCATAGTTGGCCGTCGGAGAGCGCACTGACGCCACCGAGCAGTTGATTAAGCGCCGGTAGTTTGGTGAGCAGGTGCACATCCACAAACATCGCCATAAACACCAGCAGCAGCGTCCAGTCAACGCTGAACACCACGCTTCGGGCCAGCAATAAAAAACCGACGGCGACGATTAATAGCCCCCACAGCTCCAGCTTCATTTCCAGCGCGGTGAGGAAAATCAGGTAGAACGCCAGACAGCTCCACACCAATAGCGGCTGCCAGCTCGGGGTACGATCGCTGCTTTGAAATTCGAGCTTTTTCGCCGGGAAGCAAAACCAGCACAGCACCAGCAGCGTCGCCATCATCGCCAGCGCCAGCGGCAGCATTTGCAACGTAAACGTTGGGAATGTCAGACCGGAACGGCCCCACAGCAGGATATTTTGCGGATTGCCAATCGGCGTTAACAGTGAACCGGCGTTGACCGCCAGCGCCTCGAAAATAATCAGCCGGTTTATCGGTAGTGCGCACCATTTTTTCAAGGTCAGGGTTAGCGGCACCACGATAAACAGCGCCACATCGTTGGTCAGAAAGGTCGACAGCAGCGCCGCCGCCAGCACCATAAATAGCGCAAGCTGGCGTTCAGTGACAAACCGGCGCGCCATTTTTCGCCCCAGTACATCAAAATAGCCGCTCTGCTCAACGCCTTTGGTCAGCAACATCAGGCCGCTTAAGGTAATTATGGTGTGCCAATCAATCGCCGCCGGCCAATCGGCTGGCTGGAAGGGAACGAAAAAGCTCAGCACCACGCCGATAATCAACAGCAGATGGAGAAAACGATCGCGTATCAGCGATCGTATAAACGGAAAATTCATTCAGCCTGTTGCCCATGCTTGTGGGTAAACTGACGGAACATGTCCAGCGTCTCTTCGCTAACATGATGTTCAATGCCTTCCGCATCGCGGCGCGCCGTATCTGCGCTAACGCCCAGCACCAGCAGGAAGTTTTCCACCACCTGATGACGCTCGCGGCTCTCCTGCGCTAGCTTTTCACCTTCTGGCGTCAGAAACACGCCGCGCCACGGGATCTGTTCAATCAGCCCGACGCCCGCCAGTCGTTTAAGCATTTTAGCGACCGTCGGTTGAGAGACCCCAAGTCGGGCCGCCATATCAACCTGACGCGCCTCTCCCACTTCGCGGATCAAATCGGAAATCAGCTCAACGTAGTCATCAATCAGCTCTCGGCGATGCGCCTCACGAACCTGACGAAATCCTTCAACGTGCTCTTCGACATTCACTAGCTGCGTCACTTTTTTTGTTGTTGGCGTACCTGCGCGACGTCCCATAGAACTTCCTCATCATGTGTGACGCCTGAACGCGTCATATCAAGTTCGCCCATTGTAATGGATTGTGACCCGAGCACAAAAAATTAACGTTTTAGCAATAGCTATAAAATATAGCCTGTGCTATATCTGTATGTAATACGAACGCTCATCATGGATTGACGAGCCGATCACAGGAGGAACCATGAACGAATTTAAGAGGTGTATTAGCGTGTTTAGCCACTCTCCATTTAAAGTCCGCTTGATGTTGATCGGTATGATCTGCGACCTGTTCAACAACAAACCGCAACAGGACACTCCGTCCCGCTAAGCGGCGTCGCGACGCCGCTTCATCATTCCGTCACAATCACCCAGCAAACTGTTCGACTGCGCTCGAAAACCCCGCTTATTTTCTGGTTTTGTAATCGCCATCCCAAAACAATTCGTTATCAGTAGTTGACCCAATAATAAGCTGGCTTTATCTTCTTGCAGCCCTGTACTTTGCTTCCCCCTCTTCACGCATTGTCTGGTCAATAAAGAACCCTTGACGCCAGGGGACGCACATGGCGTTTTTATAGTTGCGATCTATGAATCTAACCCTGAAAGACACCCTTGCCGCACGTGGGATCAACATAAGCCCGTGGACAGGTTTTTATTTTTTACAATCCATTCTGATAAACCTGGCGCTGGGTTATCCGTTTAGCCTGTTGTATGCGGTGGCATTTACCTGCGTGCTACATTTGCTGTGGCGCTCGCTGCCAAAAGTTCAAAAGGTGATCCTCGGGGTATATTCACTCGTTGCCGCACTCTATTTTCCGTTCAGTACCGCTTACGGCGCGCCAAACTTCAACACGCTGTTGGCGCTACATTCCACCAACATGGAAGAGTCGACGGAAATATTCACTATTTTCCCATGGTACAGCTATCTAGTAGGGCTGCTTATTTTTGTGCTCGGGGTTATTGCTGTTCGCCGCAAACCTGTCGCAAAAACGCGCTGGAACCTGATGAATACGCTGTGCCTGCTGTTCGTCATCGCTGTCTTCTTCGTGCAGCCGATTCAAAATAAGCTCTACGGCGGCGTCTTTAAGCTCAAAGACAGCGGCTACCCCGCGTTTCGCTTTGTGAAAGATATTATCGTTAACAACGATGAAGTGCTCGACGAGCAGCGCCGAATGGCGGAGCTTTCCGGGGTGAAAGATACTTGGAACGTCATTGCGGTGAAGCCGAAATATCATACCTATGTGGTGGTGATCGGCGAAAGTGCCCGCCGTGATGCGCTGGGCGCTTTTGGCGGACATTGGGATAACACGCCGTTCGCCAGCTCAGTCAACGGCAATCTGTTCACGGATTATGTGGCTGCGAGCGGCTCGACGCAGAAATCACTGGGCCTGACGCTCAACCGAGTAGTCGACGGCAAACCGCTGTACCAGGATAACTTTGTCACGCTGGCTAACCGCGCGGGTTTCCAAACTTGGTGGTTCTCAAATCAGGGACAAATTGGCGAATACGACACGGCAATTGCCAGCATTGCAAAACGCGCCGATGAAGCTCATTTCTTGAAAAGCGGTGATTTTGAAGCGGACAAAAATACCCAAGACGAAGCGTTGTTGAAAATGACCGCTCAGGTCCTCTCAACCCAACGCAGCCAGCCGCAGCTGATTGTTTTGCACCTGATGGGGTCACATCCTCAGGCCTGCGACCGTACTCAGGGTAAATATGCGCAGTTTGTGCAGTCAAAAGAGACTTCTTGTTATCTCTATACCATGACGCAAACCGACAATCTGTTGAGCCAGCTCTACACGCAGCTACGCAGCAATACCGACAGCTTTTCGCTGGTTTACTTCTCTGACCACGGACTGGCGTTCAAAGAGCGCGGTAAATCGGTGCAGTATTTGGCGCATGATGATAAGTACCAGCAAAACTTCCAAGTACCTTTTATGGTGCTCTCAAGCGACGATAAAAAGCATAACGTGATTAAGGCGCGCCGTTCTGCCAACGATTTCTTGAGCTTCTTCTCGCAGTGGACGGGCATTCAGACCAAAGAAATCACGCCGAAGTATCGCTTTATTTCCAAACAGAAAGCAGGGAAAGTCTTCATCACCAACTTCCAGTTACAAAAAGTGGACTACGATACGCTTAAGACCGATCTATTTGATCCTAAAAGCTAATTCTGCCCTTTTCTCTCTCGCTATCCGTTGACCCTCGGTTCAGGTTAACGGATAGCACGTGCGCCCCACCTTGCATTACTATACTGTCCTCAAGTCCTTTTTTATCATAGGCCGAACGATGACAGTACAACGTCTCTCTCTAGACTGGCGCATCCCCACCGCAGGGTTTTCCACGCTTTTGCTGTTCGCGGCGGCGTTCATGCTCCATTCCCACTGGGGTGCCTTCATCCAATGGTGTCTCGCAACGCAAATTACCCTGCACCGCTATCTGGTGATGTATCTCCTGCAGCTTAACAATCATGAGTACAGCGGCGGTTTATGGTTGCTGACCGGCGCATTCTTTTATGGCGTGCTGCACGCTATCGGCCCGGGGCACGGGAAATTTATCGTCACCACCTATTTGAGCACCAATAAAGAGAGCCTGCTTGCTGCCCGCGTGGTGCCATTTATCGGCAGCCTAATGCAAGGCGTGAGTGCGATTCTGTTCGTGTTCATCCTGGTCGTGGGCTTTAACCTAGCCTCCGGAGACCTCAGCACCAGCCGTTGGTATGTAGAAAAAATCAGCGCCGTGATGATCGGTTTATTCGGCCTATTCGTGATTTATCACGCTCTTAAAAGCCTGCGCCCGCGCAAACCCGCCATCTCATCGCTACAACCGCTTCACGAACACGACGCACACTGCGGCTGCGGACATCACGGCGTTGGCGCATCAGTAGCTCAGGGCGACTGGAAAACCCGTTTAGGGGTGATATTGGCCATTGGCGCGCGTCCTTGCAGCGGTGCCATCATGATTTTAATGTTCGCCAATACGCTCGGCATGGTGAGCTGGGGAGTGGCTGCGGTGATGACCATGGCGCTAGGCACCGCGTTGTCGATTCTGGGACTATCGCTGGCCGTTCGCTATGCACGCGAGCGCACCGTGGCCTTTTTTGGCGGCGTAACGAGTCGTGGTTGGATAATGCCGGCGGTGAAAATTGCGGGGGGAGTCATGCTGATTCTGTTCGCCACCGTACTCTTCTTAACGGTGATCCCAATCAGCGCCAACGGCGACTATATTGCCGCGGGTTGTTGAATCGAGTGGGGAATAGGTTTAAAAAGGGCAATAAAAAAGGGGTCATAATGACCCCTTTTACTATCACCGAAGTGATTAGAAGCGGTAACCTGCACCAACAATCCAAGTACCAACGTCAACGCTACGAATGCGAGACTGCTCGTAAGAGAAGTCCAGTGCAACGTTTTCGATTGGGTTGAACTGCAGGCCAGCGCCGTAGGAGAAGCCGTAGTCGCTGGTGCTGTTGTTGTCAGGGAATTGGTTACCCTGTGCTTTACCGTAGCCCAGACCGATTACACCGTAGATGCTTGCCCAGTCGTTCAGACGGTAAGCTGGACCTGCGGTGATGCCATAGTATTGGCCTTTAGTGTACACGCCGCTCTGGGTGTCACTTTTTTCGGTGTAGGTGAAGGAGCTGATCACGCCCAGTGGGCTGTTGTCAGCTTCGTAGCGATATTTCAGGTTGAAGCCGCCAGCTTTGTTAGCGACGCCCTGCATATCACTCTGAGCGTAACCACCGGTAACGGTGGAAGTTGCAGCTACGGCAGTACCTGCGGAAACAGCCAGAACTGCGGCCAGTGCTGAAAGACATGCAATTTTTTTCATAACCACCTCAAATGTGCTTCTAATAAGTCCTAAGTTTCAAATATATCAAAAATTGTTAAGAAACTCTTTCGGCCTGATGATGTCTAAGGGCATCTTTGATGTAACAATATTTTTCCATCTAGAGATATCCCTTTCATTAACAACGCATTTTTACGTTAAATTTTATCGTTTTTGCGACAAAAGCAACACGCCGTTTTCCAGACAATTCCTAATTTGACAGACGAAATAATCATCGACTAAGTGAATTCTACTCGCTCCGGGTCATTTTTTTTTCAACAAATCCTCAACCGTCGTGCACTATTTCAATTACACTGCCGGTTTTACCTCGTTTGACAAAAATTGACAGGAATAAGATGTCCGGCACGTCTCGCAAACTACCGTCATGGTTACCTATACTCGTCATCTTAATCTCGATGATCTCGATTCAAAGTGGCGCATCTCTCGCTAAGTCGCTGTTTCCATTGATAGGTGCACCTGGTGTCACCGCACTGCGCTTGGCATTGGGGACACTAATTCTGGTGGTTATCTTTAAGCCATGGCGACTGCGCTTTGCCAAAGAACAGCGTCTGCCGCTGCTGTTTTACGGCCTCTCTCTTGGGGCGATGAACTACCTATTCTATCTCTCGCTGCAGCGCATACCGTTGGGTATTGCGGTGGCACTGGAATTTACCGGGCCGCTTGCCGTGGCGTTATTCTCCTCACGCCGACCGGTCGATTTCATCTGGGTGATTTTGGCGGTTACCGGCCTGTGGTTCCTTTTGCCTTTGGGTCAGGATGTTGCCCACGTTGATTTAACCGGCGCGTTGCTGGCACTTGGCGCTGGTGCTGGCTGGGCTGTCTATATTCTCTCGGGTCGCCGGGCGGGTGAAGAACACGGGCCAGCAACGGTTGCGATGGGGTCGCTGATTGCCGCCGTGGTGTTTGTCCCTATCGGTGCTTTCCAAGCCGCGGATGCGCTTTGGCACTGGTCGCTGCTGCCGATAGGGCTGGCTATTGCCATCTTATCGACTGCGCTGCCCTATACGTTGGAGATGATTGCCCTAACGCGCCTCCCCACGCGTACCTTTGGCACCTTAATGAGCATGGAGCCTGCGCTAGCGGCGCTCTCCGGGATGGTGTTCTTAGGCGAAACCCTCACCTTTAGCCAAACGCTGGCGCTCGGCGCCATTATTATGGCATCTATGGGTTCCACACTGACGATGCGCCAAGAAACAAAGATCGAAAAGGTCGATATTGGTTGATTCAATTTATTATGCATAGTGTGTACCACTATGCATAATATATAAGAAAAATCGCATGATTATTTATCAAAGATCAAATACCGTCTTTTAAAAAATATACAAACGCCAGATAAATAAATATAACTATCTGTTTATTAATAAATTTCTCAATTTTTATGCGCTCACTATCAAACCTATAGGCACAACCAGAAAATACGTTTCTGGTGACGGTGCTATACTTGTTTTCGTTAATTCATGAGGACGCAGATACACCGGATATATATGTGTATCGGATCAAGAGGATATATGATTATGAGTACTGCAAAACTGGTTAAAACTAAAAACGCCCAACTTCTCTATACGCGTAACGATGTTCCGGAAAGCGAAAAACAGGCTACCGTTGCGTTACTCAACCGTCAGGTTCTTCAGTTTATCGATCTGTCACTGATTACCAAACAGGCGCACTGGAATATGCGCGGCGCTAACTTTATTGCCGTACATGAGATGCTGGATGGCTTCCGCGCTGCGCTAACCGATCATCTGGATACCATGGCAGAACGTGCCGTTCAGCTTGGCGGCATTGCACTGGGTACCACTCAGGTGATTAACGCGCAGACTCCGCTGAAAAGCTATCCGCTGGACATCACCAGCGTGCAGGATCACTTGAAAGAGCTGGCTGAACGTTATGCGATTGTTGCTAACGATGTGCGTAAAGCGATTGCAGAAGCGAAAGACGAAGATACCGCCGATATCTTCACCGCCGCCTCCCGCGATTTAGATAAATTCCTGTGGTTCATCGAAGCGAATATTGAATAAGTATAATTAAAAATGATGACCTCCCGGCCCCCTCGCCGGGAGTCATTGCACTATAAAAGTGCATCCCGCCGCGCTCAAACCCCGATAAAGTAAACAAGTTGTAATAGTCACCTCACACAATCGTTAATAAAAGATTGTTTTATCCCCTGCGTTTGCGCTAAAAAACACCATACTTAACGATGCGCTTTTCATGCACCAACTTGGTGCCCTTATATGGTGCACCAAGACATTTATCCTCCCAATATCGTGCATTGAGAAAAGCATTATCTGTTAATAAACAATGCATTGTGAAGTTGGCACGATTTTTTCATAAGAAGATTGTTCTCGCAGGGGATCGCCCCGTGGATATAAAAGGAAATGCTATGAAGTCAATGTTTAAAGTTTCACTGGCAGCACTCACCCTGGCTTTTGCGGTTTCATCTCAGGCCGCGGAGAAACAACTGGTCGTCGCAACCGATACTGCATTCGTCCCGTTTGAATTCAAACAGGGTAATCAATATGTCGGTTTTGATGTTGACCTGTGGGCGGCTATTGCGAAAGAACTCAAACTGAATTACACCCTGAAGCCAATGGACTTCAGCGGTATCATCCCTGCACTGCAGACCAAAAACATCGATCTGGCGCTGGCCGGTATCACTATCACCGACGAGCGTAAAAAAGCCATCGACTTCTCCGACGGCTACTACAAAAGCGGCCTGCTGGTGATGGTGAAAAACAACAATAACGACATCAAGAGCGTGAAAGATCTCGATGGCAAAGTGGTCGCAGTGAAAAGCGGCACCGGCTCCGTTGATTACGCGAAAGCCAATATCAAAACCAAAGATCTGCGTCAGTTCCCGAACATCGATAACGCCTATATGGAGTTAGGAACTAACCGCGCTGACGCCGTACTGCACGACACGCCAAATATTCTGTACTTCATCAAAACTGCCGGTAACGGTCAGTTCAAAGCGGTAGGCGAATCTCTGGAAGCGCAGCAGTACGGTATCGCGTTCCCGAAAGGCAGCGACGATCTGCGTGAAAAAGTGAACGGCGCGCTGAAAACGCTCAAAGAGAACGGCACGTACAACGAAATCTACAAAAAATGGTTCGGCATCGAACCTAAATAATTATTCTAAAATATGATGCAAACTCAGGGGCGGCCTTTCGCCCCTGCTATTTTTGAACCACGGTAACAGGATTATCATCATGCAGTTTGACTGGAGCGTCATCTGGCCTGCCATTCCAATTCTTTTGGACGGCGCCAAAATGACTCTGTGGATTTCGATCCTTGGATTGGCTGGCGGTATTATCATCGGCCTAGTCGCGGGTTTAGCCCGTACCTATGGTGGCAAAATTGCCAACACCATCGCCCTTATCTTTATCGAAGTGATCCGCGGTACGCCGATTGTCGTTCAGGTGATGTATATCTACTTCGCCCTGCCGATGGCCTTCCCGGACATCCGCATCGACACCTTCACCGCCGCCGTGATCACCATCATGATCAACTCAGGTGCGTACATCGCCGAAATCACCCGTGGCTCGGTGCTGTCAATTCATAAGGGCTTTAGCGAAGCGGGCCTGGCACTCGGTCTGTCACGTCGCGAAACCATTCGCCACGTGATTATGCCGCTGGCCGTTCGCCGTATGCTGCCTGCGCTTGGCAACCAGTTGATCATCAGTATCAAAGACACCTCGCTGTTTATTGTTATCGGTGCAGCAGAACTGACCCGCAGCGGTCAGGAAATCATTGCCGGAAACTTCCGCGCGCTGGAAATCTGGACCGCCGTTGGCGTTATCTACCTGATCATCACTCAGGTACTGAATATCGTGCTTCGCATTCTTGAAAGAAGGATGAAAATCCTGTGATTGAATTTAAAAACGTCTCCAAGCACTTTGGCCATACCCAGGTGCTGCATAACATCGACCTCAACGTTAAACAGGGTGAAGTGGTCGTGATTATCGGGCCGTCAGGCTCCGGTAAATCGACCCTGCTGCGCTGCATCAACAAACTTGAAGAGATAACCAGCGGCGATCTGTTCGTTGACGGTCTGAAAGTTAACGATCCAAAAGTTGACGAGCGTCTGATCCGTCAAGAAGCCGGGATGGTGTTCCAGCAGTTCTATCTGTTCCCGCATCTGACGGCTCTGGAAAACGTGATGTTTGGTCCAACTCGCGTGCGCGGTCAGAATAAAGAGGCGGCGGAAAAGCTGGCCAAAGATCTGCTGGCAAAAGTGGGCCTAGCTGAGCGTGCGCACCACTATCCGTCTGAACTGTCCGGCGGCCAGCAGCAGCGTGTAGCAATTGCGCGTGCGCTGGCGGTTAAGCCTAAAATGATGCTGTTTGATGAGCCGACCTCCGCGCTGGACCCGGAGCTGCGTCATGAAGTGCTGAAGGTCATGCAGGATCTGGCGGAAGAAGGGATGACGATGGTTATCGTGACCCACGAAATCGGCTTCGCTGAGAAAGTGGCTTCTCGCCTGATTTTCATTGATAAAGGGCGTATTGCCGAAGATGGCAACCCACAGGAGCTGGTGAAGAATCCACCGAGCCAGCGTCTGCAAGAATTCCTGCAGCACGTCTCCTAATAAAAAGGCCGTTTACCCTGTGGGATAAACGGCCTTTTTTCTTAGCGTTTACGCGCCAAGAAACGACGACGCTGATCGTCATCCATAAAGGACCAAGCAATAAAGCGGCTTTGCTTTTGCCCCTGCGCCATCTCTTTTTTCACCACCTTCACGGCACCGACATCGGTTAACGCGCGGTACAGCGGCGGCAGGTTTTCGCCTTTCGACACCAGCGACGTAAACCACATCACCTGACGACCAAAGTCTTTACTCTCGGCAATCATCTGCTTGATAAAGGCCACTTCACCGCCTTCGCACCACAGCTCCTGCTGCTGGCCGCCAAAGTTCAGCGCACCATCGCGTTCTTGGCCCAGATTACGGCGTTTACGTTCACCACCCGCACGTGCGGCGGCGGCAGAATCGTGGAACGGCGGGTTACACAGCGTGGCATCAAACTGCTCGTTCTTGTGGATAATGCCGTTGAACATCGCCGTCAGATCTTTCTGGCGACGCAGGCGGATCATGCGGTTGAGCGTTGGGTTGGCGCTAAGAATTGCCTGAGCGCTGGAAAATGCCTGCGGGTGCGTTTCGCTGCCGGTAAAACGCCAACCGTATTCGTGCGCACCAATCAGAGGATAAATGCAGTTCGCGCCAACGCCGACATCCAGAATGCTAGCCCCCTTCACTACCTCACCGCGTTCATCGCTTAGCAGGTCGCCAAGATGATGGATATAGTCAGCGCGTCCCGGCACCGGCGGGCAGAGGAATCCTTCCGGGATATCCCAATCCTTCACCGCGTAAAAATGGGCCAGCAGGGCTTTATTCAGCGTCTTTACCGCCTGCGGGTCAGCGAAATTAATGGTTTGCTCCCCAACCGGGTTGAGGGTAATAAAATCGCTCAGCGCGGGGCAAGCTTCACACAATGCGGCCAAATCGTAGCGATTATGGTGACGGTTGCGCGGATGCAACCCCGGTTTCTGGGTAGTCATGACTTTCTCCTGTCGTAATGCCGCGTAAGATACCCGTTGACGGCGGTGCGGTAAATAAGGGAGTCTGCATTCCTGCGATTAAATGCCCGTTACGTGCAACCAACGCCGCGACAACTTGAAGGATTAACCATCTATGTATTTCTATCAGCCTTCCGAAGGGCACGGACTGCCGCACGATCCGCTTAACGCTATTGTCGGGCCACGGCCTATCGGCTGGATTGCCTCCGTCGACGCGCAAGGACGCCCCAACCTAGCGCCCTATAGCTTCTTTAACTGCTTTAACTATCGACCACCCATAATCGGTTTCGCCAGCAGCGGCTGGAAAGATAGCGTGCAGAATATCGTCGATACCAAAGAATTTGTCTGGAACCTGACAACCCGTGAGCTGGCAGTCGCGATGAATGAAAGCTCCGCGAGCCTGCCGCACGGCGAAAATGAATTTACGTTGGCTGGGCTCACCGCCGCCCCAAGCCGTCTGGTAAAAGCGCCACGCGTGGCAGAAAGCCCAGTTAACTTTGAATGTCGGCTGTCACAGTGTATTCAGCTAACCGACGCAGACGGCAGCGCCGTAGATACTTGGCTGGTTCTCGGCGAAGTGGTGGGCATTCATATCGCTGAATCTCTGTTAGAAGACGGTATTTACCAGACGGCACGTGCGCAGCCGGTACTGCGAGCCGGTGGTCCCTCGGCCTACTACACCATAGACGAAAGCCACCGCTTTGATTTAATTCGCCCAGATGCCCGTTAGCGCTTGCCACGTCAGCCGTTTCGGCGGCTGATAGGTCCCCTTCTCAACGTTTACACCTGCCAATTCGTTAGTCCTCCCCCCGAACATTGCCCCCCGCGCATGCGTTCAATCCCCTGAAATATGTAAGCTTTATGTATAAATTATGAAGAAACTGTAAAGCAATGTATTTATTTTTAGCTCAATGAGTGATAAAAAGTGCTGCGCTTTTGATAACGATTATCAGAATCATTATCAACAGCATTTAACAATAATAAACCTGCAGTGGCAAAAGGGACGTGAGATCCCGAATGTCATCACTTACATCGCTTTTAAAATCATAAGAACTCATTGATATGGAAAAGAATCGCACCACTCCGTTCAGCAGCTTTAGTTCGCTGACCATTTTCACCGGGCTTTGCCTTGGCCTAACGCCTGCGGCCCAAGCCGATGAGAGTAAAGAAAAAAGCCCGAATGACACCCTGGTTGTTGAAGCTCAAGCCCCTTCTCTGTACGCGCCGAGAAAATCCGCCGACCCAAAATTCAGCCGCCCGATTGCGGATACAACCCGCACCGTGACGGTGATTTCCGAGCAGGTTATTAAAGATCAGGGCGCAACCAACCTGACCGATGCGTTGAAAAACGTGCCGGGCGTAGGCGCATTCTTCGCCGGCGAAAACGGTAACTCCACAACCGGCGACGCCATCTATATGCGCGGTGCGGACACCTCCAATAGCATCTACGTCGATGGCGTTCGTGATATCGGCAGCGTCACTCGCGATACGTTCAACACCGAACAGGTTGAAGTAATTAAGGGGCCATCTGGTTCTGACTACGGCCGCAGTGCGCCAACGGGCTCGATCAATATGATCAGCAAACAGCCGCGCTTGGACTCCGGTATTGATGCTTCCGCCAGTATCGGCAGCGCATGGTATCGCCGTGGCACCCTGGATCTGAACGAAGCGATTGGCGATACCACTGCCGTGCGTTTAAACCTGATGGGTGAGAAAACGCATGATGCGGGCCGCGATAATGTCAAAAATGAGCGCTACGGTATCGCACCGTCTATCGCTTTTGGCCTCGGTACGCAAAACCGCCTGTACCTTAACTATCTGCACGTGAAACAAAACAATACCCCAGACGGCGGTGTGCCAACCGTAGGGCTGCCGGGCTACTCTGCGCCAAATGCCAAAACATCAGCGCTCAATTCTTCTGGCAAAGTTGATACCCATAACTTCTATGGCACCAACTCGGATTACGACGACTCAACCACCGATACGGCAACGATGCGTTTCGAGCACGACTTCAACGACACTACGACTATTCGCAACATCACCCGCTGGTCGCAGATCAAGCAGGACTATATGATGACCGCGATGATGGGCGGGGCATCCAATATTGGCATGCCGGACCCAAATAACGTCAATACCTGGACCTGGACGCGTAACACCAACACCAAAGATGTGAGCAACAAGATCCTCACCAACCAGACGAACCTGACGACCAAGTTTTATACCGGATCTGTAGGTCACGACATCAGCACCGGCGTGGAATTTACCCACGAACAACAAACTAACTACGGCGTGTATCCGTTTACCCCGCCACCGGTAAACCTGTATAACCCGAACAGCAATATTTCACTGGGCGGCTTACGTCGCAGCGGCGCTAACGCCAATGGCCAGACCGATACCTTCGGCATCTACGCCTTTGATACGCTGCAAATCACGCAAGATTTCGAGCTGAACGGCGGCGTGCGTCTTGATAACTACCACACCGAATATGACAGCGCCTCTCTGTGTGGCGGAAGCGGCCGTGGAGCCATAGCCTGCCCGGCGGGCGTGGCGAAAAACTCCCCGGTCACCACCGTAGACGCCACTAAGTCCGGTAATCTGGTGAACTGGAAAGCCGGTGCGCTCTATCACCTGACGCAAAATGGCAATGTCTACGTTAACTACGGCATCTCTCAGCAGCCTCCAGGCGGCAGCAACTTCGCCCTGGCAGCCGGCGGCACTGGTAGCAGCGCTAACCGTACCGACTTTAAGCCGCAGAAAGCCAAAACCAGCGAAGTCGGCACTAAGTGGGAGGTGTTGGATAAACGCCTGCTGCTGTCGGCCGCAGTGTTCCGTACCGAAATTGAGAACGATGTAGAAGCCAACGACGATGGCACCTACTCCCAGTACGGCACCAAACGTGTAGAAGGTTATGAGCTCTCGGTTGCCGGTAATATCACGCCAGCATGGCAGGTCATTGGGGGCTTTACCCAACAACGTGCCTCCGTACACGAAGGCGCAGAAGTTGCTCAGGACGGCACGACTTCCCTGCCTTACACTCCGGAACACGCCTTTACTCTGTGGAGCCAATACCAAGCGACTGACGCCATTTCCGTGGGCGCTGGCGCTCGTTACATTGGTAGTATGCACCGTGGCAAAGATGGCGCGGTGGGAACACCGTCTTATACCGAAAGCTACTGGGTTGCCGATGCCAAGCTTGGCTACCGCGTCAACAGCACGCTTGACCTGCAGCTGAATGTTTACAACCTGTTTGATACCAATTATGTTTCCTCCATCAACAAAAGTGGCTATCGCTACCACCCAGGCGAACCGAGAACCTTCGCGTTAACGGCTAACGTTCACTTCTAAGTCATACCGTGGGGCGCAAGCCCCACTTTTTTCAGGAGACACCCCATGATGTACCGTATTCCCAGCGTACTGACCGAGCAGGAGGTGCGTTATCTTGTTGATGAGCTGAATCAGGCAGAATGGGTAGATGGTCGAGCGACTGTCGGCGCGCAAGGGGCTCAGGTAAAGAACAATCAGCAGGTGGATACCCACACTGAACGCTACGCGAAGCTTCAGGCGAAAGTATTGGAGGCGGTCAACCGCCATTCGTTGTTCTTTGCCGCCGCGCTGCCAAAAACGCTTTCCAGCCCGTTGTTTAATCGCTACCAGCAGCAGGAGACTTACGGCTTCCACGTTGACGGCGCGGTACGCCAGCATCCGCAAAACGGCTGGATGCGCACCGATCTCTCGGCCACATTATTTTTATCCGATCCTGCAAGCTACGACGGCGGCGAGCTGACCATCAACGACACCTACGGCCAGCATTCGGTCAAGCTACCGGCAGGCGATCTCGTGCTCTATCCCTCAAGCAGCCTGCACTGTGTCACGCCGGTCACCCGCGGTGTACGCGTTGCATCATTTATGTGGATCCAATCGATGGTCCGCGATGATAAGCGTCGTGCCATGCTGTTTGAACTCGACGGTACAATTCAGTCACTGAAAAGCCGTCACGGCGAATCGGCAGAAGCGCTCTCATTGCTCAATCTGTATCACAATCTGCTGCGGGAATGGTCAGAGATCTAAATACGGCCAAAATTTCTCAAAATATATGAAGAAGATGGGCGGCATAAACGAAGCGCGGCGTATGTCGATGCCAGGCCGCCCCGTGCTCAATAAACAGCAAGACAAAAGCTTAATAGAGTTACAAATAAAAGCATATAATGCCGCAGATAGGCGCTAAATCCAGTTTCGATAACAAATCTATACCGCAATATACAGAGCAATCGATTATCTTTACGAGCATGCTTTTTAGCAAATAAAGTGGCAAATCGTGCCTTCGTTCGGTCAGTTTTCGTTCAGCACTCCGCAAACCCATTCATGTCGTGAATATTTTATTAATAATCAATAAATTAATAATAATTCAATTTTTTTGATTATCGACATCAATTCTCTTCGATTTATTCTGCCAAACAAAAACGTGATACTTATCACATCGACAGAACATCGTCCCCTGAACAGAACAACCTGCGAGAAATTAATTATGAAAAACATTAAATATGCTGTTGCTGCTATCGCCCTGTCTGCCCTGTCATTTGGTGCTTTTGCAGTACAACCAGTGACTCAAGCTCAGGCTCAGAAAATGAATGAAATGGGTACTGTGTCCGTAGACGGCGCAAGCACTCTGGATGGTATGGAAGCTCAGCTGGCGCAGAAAGCTGCCGCAGCGGGTGCTTCTGGCTACGCCATCACTTCTGCTAACACCAACAACAAAGTTAGCGGTACTGCAGTTATCTACAAATAATTGCCAACCCTGTTATACCCCGTGAGTCGACCGCTCGCGGGTGCTCCAACCCTCATTGAACTTGTTGATACCCTTTTTTGCCCGGCTGCCACGCCGGGCTTTTTTTTGCCTGAAATTTGCGATGGAGACCATTCGTAGGCCCGATAAGCATAGTGCCATCGGGCAGTTCCGAGCGCATTGCCGGATGGCGCTATGCTTATCCGGCCTACGGAGGGTTAATAGGCTTGGGCGACGCGGGCTAAACCGTCTTCGATGGAATTCACTTCCCCGGTAGCCAGCAAACAGCAGGCCATTTGAATTTTCAACGACTGCGGCACAGGCTCGACGCCGGCGACGCAGCGCTCAATCCAGCGGGCGGTAATTTCAGGATCTTTAGCTGACGGCAAAGCTACGGCTTCTTCTGGATCTTCGTTTTGCCGCGCGAAGACCACCCGCTCACCTTGTCTATCAATCAGCGTAATCTGTGGGCAGCGCTGCGGGTTGGCGTACACCTCCCCTTCCGTACCGTGCATCAGCAGGCTACGTCCACCAATATCGCTAAAGAATTTGGCAACTTTGGTCACGTACTCTGGATGCGATACGCTCGACAAACGCAGCGCCGCGTCTTCTGCAAACGGCGTGATGAGCTTCGCCAGCGAGTGCGCGCTATTACGCACGCCCAACTGCCAGCGCAGAGCCAGTTGCTTTTCAATCGGCGGGCAGATTGCGGACACCGGAATATAAACTGGCTGGTGACTATCAAGCTTTGCCTGTGCCTGCCCGGCATGGCGTGTTGGCTCGATTCCCATCAGCGCAAAAATCGTCTCCGTCAGCACTCGCGTAGGATCTTCGCTAACGCCGTGGACCACCACCGGAAAGCCCAGTTTATGCAGCAGCATCGCCAGAAGCGGCGTCAAATTCGCCTGTTTGCGCGCACCGTTGTAGCTTGGGATCACAATCGGCATTGGTTTGCCGGACGGCGGCGTTAGATGGATTGTCTGCAACTGCATGGCTTCATAAAAGCCGAGCATTTCCGCTTCGCCTTCGCCTTTAATCCGCATAGAGAGCAAAATGGCGCCCATTTCGAGATCCGCAACATCACCCTCAAGCATCCGGGTATATAAGCTACGCGCGGTGTCTTGATCGAGGGATCGCGCGTGATTTTTGCCTCGTCCAATCTCTTTGATGATTTTGCGGTAATCCATTTGCGACTCCTGTTGAATGCTCATACGACGCTCAGGCAAGCTAGCGTTTTTTACGCCTCGGCGCTTTGGCCTTATGCTTCACTTCCGACACTGCCGGCATTTCCGGTCGTTCAATCGGGAAGACCGGTAACGCATTCAGTAAACGCTGACCGTAGTTTTTGGTCAACAACCGCTTATCGTAGATGATCACTTCACCCCAGCAGCTGTGGCTACGGATAAGACGCCCAACCTGCTGAATCAGGTTAAACGAGGCGCTCGGTAAGCTCTGCACCTCAAAAGGATAGCGGTTCAGACTTTTTAGCCATTCGCCTTCGGTTACCACCACCGGGCTGTCGATAGGCGGGAAAGCGATTTTATGGATATGGACCTGACTTAGCAGTTCGCCCTTCAGATCAAGCCCTTCGGCAAAAGATTGTAGCCCTACCAGCACGCTGTACTCGCCGCTTTCTACCCGCTTGCGGTGGAGCTCCACCAGCCGATAGCGTGGCTGATCGCCCTGTACCAGCAGCATCAGACGCAAATCGGTCACATGCTCCAGGAAGCGCTGCATCGCACGCCCACTGGCAAACAACACCAGCATCCCACGGTGTTTTTTGCTCGCGACTTCCTGGCGGAAATAGGCCGCCATTTCGGCAATGTGCTGCTCTTCACTATCGATTAGCGGTTCGTACTGCATCTGCGGGATGATAATTTTACCCTGCTCAACGTGGTTGAACGGGGAATCCAGCGCCACGAAGCGGTCGCCCGCTTTTTCTTTTAGGCCGCTCATCTCCTGCAAACGCGAGAAACTGTTCAGCGAACGCAGGGTCGCAGACGTGACCACAATGTGAGGAACGCTGCGCCACAACAGGCGCTCTAGCTGATCGCTGACCCGAATGCCGACGCAATGAAACCAGACATGCATCTGACCGTCGCGAACATCGCGGGTGGCCCATTTGCTGACCGGTGCCCCCGACGCCTGAGCCAGCGACGCCAGCCGCCACAGCTTGCTCTGGGATTCAAACATCCCCAGCGCGCGGTTCATTTGCAAAATCACCCGGTGCAGCCGAACGATATCGTGACTGCCGGTTTTTTCACTCAGATCGTTTAAAAATAGCTCCGCTAACCCGCGCAGCATTTCAGTCAGTTTTGCCAGCCTCTGGCAAATCTCCATCACCTCATCCGGCAGTTCGCCCATTGGGAAGCGATGTTCGGCCTCCTGAGTTGCGGGAAGATAAAGGTTCAGAATATTGTTGAGCGAGGCAATCAGCTCATACAGCTCTTCACAGTGCGCGGTCAGCCGTTCCGGCAGCGCTAGCGGCGGCGTAGTTTTCGGGCGGAACTGCTCCATGCAGGTGGCGACCAGCTTACTGAAGAGATCGAGTTGCAGACGGTACCACGGCGCGGAGATCTCAGCGCTCATTTCCAGCGCATCGCGGGCGACATCCGGTAAATGATGGCCTTCATCGAGGACCAGCAGCAGGTTTTTTGGCTCCGGCAGTACCGCTTCACTCTCCATTGCCGCCATCACCAGCGCATGGTTGGCCACCACCACCTCGGCTTCCTGAATCTCCCGACGGGCCACAAAGAAAGGACATTCGCGATAGTAATGACAGTTGCGGTTCAAGCAGCTGGCTTTATCGGTACTCAAGCGTCGCCACAGGTCGTCATCAATCGCCACATCGGTGTGATCGCGTAGGCCATCCCATTTATAGCTATCCAAATCCCCTTTTAGCTTCGCGCAGCGCTTTTGCTCTTCTTGGTTATTTGGCGTCAGTTCATCTTCTAAAAACGCCAGCAGGTCTTGCTGGCTGGGGTCGGTGCTGGCCAGCGCCGACAAATTACGCGGACACACATAACGCCCACGACCAAAAGCCGCGGTGAAACGTAAATCGGGAATTATCTTGCGCAGCAGCGGGAGATCTTTGCTGTAGATTTGGTCCTGTAGCGCAACGTTGGCGGTGCTCACCACCAGCGTCTTTTGTTCTTCCCGGGCGATAGCAATGCCGGGGATCAGGTAGGATAAGGTTTTGCCGACGCCGGTCGGTGCTTCAATCGCCAGATGACGTCCCTCTTCCCCGGTCAGCGTTTTCGCGACGTCAGCGATCATCTGCCGCTGCGGCGCGCGGGGGATAAAATCGGGGATCTGTTCCTGGAGCGCCTTATACCAGGCGGCGATTTGCGCTTTCAGCGCAGCGGTCAAAGCCATGAGAAAACCTGAGATACTGTATAAACAGCCACTATTGTGACATCTTCTGCCCGATGCCGCAAAAAAGAAAGCCCGGCTTTCGGCCGGGCTCGCAATTTACTGTGCCGCTGCAGGTTTACGCGGGCGACGCGGCGGACGTGGCTTATCGCCTGCCGGTTTTCCTTCCGCACTGCGCGGTTTGGCTTTCGGCGCACCGCCGTCGGTACGACGCGGCGACTGCTGACCACGACCGTTGCCTTGACCTTGACCTTGACGACCACGACCACCGCCGTTGCCGCCGTTGCCGCCGCCACGCTGCTGGCGACCGTTCTGAATTGGCTCAGCCTTAATAGACGGATCCGGCTCGTAGCCCGGCAGCGCAATACGCGGTATTGCTTTTTTCAGGAGACGTTCGATGTCGTGCAGCAGTTTGTGTTCATCTACACACACCAGTGACAATGCTTCACCGGTTGCCGCCGCACGGCCGGTACGACCGATACGGTGCACGTAATCTTCCGGCACGTTTGGCAGCTCAAAGTTCACTACGTGCGGCAGTTCTTCAATATCGAGGCCACGGGCGGCAATATCGGTCGCCACCAATACGCGGATGTCGCCGGATTTAAAATCAGCCAGCGCGCGAGTACGTGCACCCTGGGATTTATTCCCGTGGATCGCAGCGCTGCGGATGCCGTCTTTATTCAGCTGTTCGGCCAGATGGTTAGCCCCGTGTTTGGTACGGGTGAAGACCAGCACCTGTTGCCAGTTGCCTTCACCGATCATCTGCGACAGCAGTTCACGTTTACGCTTTTTGTCCACCATGTGGACATGCTGAGTCACCTGCTCAGACGCGGTGTTACGGCGTGCCACTTCAATTTCCAGCGGGTTAGTCAGCAGTTTTTCTGCCAGGCTTTTAATATCGTCGGAGAAGGTTGCCGAGAACAGCAGGTTTTGACGCTTCGCTGGCAGTTTCGTCAGGACGCGACGGATATCGTGGATGAAGCCCATATCCAGCATTCGGTCCGCTTCATCGAGCACCAGAATCTCAACCTGATCGAGCTTAACGGCGTTTTGATGTTCCAGATCCAGCAGACGACCTGGGGTTGCCACCAGCACATCAACACCGCTACGCAGCTTCATCATCTGTGGGTTAATGCTGACCCCACCGAAAACCACCAGCGAACGAATGTTGAGGTAGCGGCTGTATTCACGGACGTTTTCACCAATCTGCGCCGCCAGCTCACGGGTTGGGGTCAAGATCAGCGCGCGTACCGGGCGGCGGCCCTTAACGTGCGGTTCGCGGGAAACCAGCGTCTGCAGCAATGGCAGAGTAAACCCTGCGGTCTTGCCGGTGCCGGTTTGTGCGCTCGCCATTAAATCACGGCCCTGCAGTACAGCAGGAATCGCCTGCTGCTGAATGGGGGTGGGTTCCTGGTAGCCTTGCTCAGCAACGGCACGCAGGATTTCGGGATTCAATCCGAGAGAATCAAAAGACATAAGTACTCCACACCCACCCCGACCGCATGCGGTGTAGTTTTCGAGGGGATAAAAAACGAGGGAATGACAAAAACCACAATGTCATGAAGGGGCGGAGTGTAGCAGTTTTTGTGATGCACCGCATAAATTATCCCCTTAACGGTGGAAAACAAGATTATTCACTAGACTGGACAAGTTTAAAATCCCGGCATAATCTTAATCAATCGATTGATTAATTCACGGTGATACTATGAATGTGACGCCAGTCACCAGCAAAGGTGAGCAAGCCAGAAGCCAGCTAATTGCCGCTGCCCTCGCCCAGTTCGGCGAGTATGGCCTCCACGCCACTACCCGCGATATTGCGGCACAGGCTGGGCAAAACATCGCCGCTATCACCTACTATTTTGGCTCAAAAGAAGATTTATACCAGGCCTGTGCGCAATGGATTGCCGATTTCATCGGCGAGAACTTTCGCTCGCATACCGAAGCCGCTGAACAGCTGTTTGCCACACAGCAGCCCGACCGCGAGGCGATACGTGAGCTTATTCTGCAGGCCTGTCATAACATGATTTTACTGCTGACCCAGGACGACACCCTAAGCCTCAGCAAATTCATCTCCCGCGAGCAGCTGTCGCCTACCGCCGCCTATCAACGCATTCATGAAAGAGTCATTGCACCGCTGCACAGCCACCTTACCCGGCTGATTGCCGCCTACACCGGCTGTGATGCAAACAGTACGCAAATGATCCTCCACACTCACGCGCTGTTGGGGGAAGTGCTGGCATTCCGTCTTGGACGGGAAACCATTTTGCTGCGTACCGGCTGGTCAGCATTTGATGCCGACAAAGCAGAACAGATTTTCCAAGTCGTGACCTGTCATATCGATCTTATTTTGCAAGGATTAACCCAAAGGAGTCAGAAGTGATGAAAAAACCGGTCGCCCTTATTCTGGCCGTTGCCGTCCTCGTCGCCTTGATAGGCGGTGGAACCTGGTGGTATCAAAGCCGGCAAAATAATGGACTCACCCTGTACGGCAACGTTGATATTCGTACCGTCAATATGAGCTTCCGCGTCGGCGGACGTCTGCAATCTCTGAGCGTGGATGAAGGGGATGCGATTAAGCAGGGCCAGACGCTTGGGCAACTGGACAAGGCTCCGTATGAAAATGCGTTGATGCAGGCCAAGGCCAACGTGGCGACCGCACAGGCGCAGTACGACCTGATGATGGCCGGTTACCGGTCGGAAGAGATTGCTCAAGCAGCGGCCGCCGTGAAGCAGGCGCAGGCCGCTTATGACTATGCGCAAAGTTTCCTGCAACGTCAGCAAGGGCTGTGGAATAGCCGCACCGTTTCCGCCAATGATCTGGCCAACGCGCGCTCATCCCGCGATCAGGCGTTTGCTACGCTGAAATCGGCACAGGACAAATTAAGCCAGTACCGCGCCGGGAACCGTCCGCAGGAAATTGCCCAAGCGAAAGCCAATTTAGAACAGGCGCAGGCGCAGCTGGCACAATCGACCCTCGACCTGCATGACACAGTGTTGACCGCGCCGTCCGATGGCACCTTATTAACCCGCGCGGTAGAGCCAGGCAGCATGCTCACCGCAGGCAGCACGGTACTGACGCTGTCATTGACGCATCCGGTCTGGGTTCGCGCCTATGTTGATGAGAAGAACCTCAATCAGGCGCAGCCGGGGCGCGAAATTCTGCTGTATACCGATGGCCGGCCAGATAAGCCGTACCACGGTAAAATCGGCTTTGTTTCCCCTACCGCTGAGTTCACCCCTAAAACGGTAGAAACGCCGGACCTGCGCACCGACCTCGTTTATCGTCTGCGTATTATCGTCACCGACGCCGACGGCAGCCTGCGTCAGGGGATGCCGGTTACGCTGAGTTTCAACGACGAGCCACGCCATGAGTGAACATCAGATCCAGCTACAGGGCTTGGTCAAACAGTTCGCGGGCATGAACAAACCGGCGGTAGCTCGGCTGGATTGCACCATTCAATCGGGCTACGTTACCGGTCTTGTGGGGCCTGACGGCGCGGGAAAAACCACGCTGATGCGCATGCTGGCGGGGTTACTCAAACCCGACGAGGGCAGCGCATTAGTCCTCGGGTTAGATCCCATTCATGACGATAGCGCCCTGCACGCGGTGCTCGGCTATATGCCGCAGAAATTCGGTCTGTATGAAGACCTGACGGTGATGGAGAACCTCAATCTCTACGCCGATCTACGCAGCGTCACCGGTGAAATTCGAGAGAAAACGTTCGCCCGGTTACTCGAATTTACCTCGCTAGGCCCGTTTACCTCGCGGTTGGCAGGCAAGCTGTCCGGCGGCATGAAGCAAAAACTCGGCTTGGCCTGTACGTTAGTCGGCGAGCCGAAAGTGCTGCTGCTTGATGAGCCCGGCGTCGGCGTCGACCCAATTTCACGACGCGAGCTCTGGCTGATGGTGCACGAACTGGCGGGCGACGGGATGCTGATCCTCTGGAGCACCTCCTACCTCGATGAAGCTGAACAGTGCCAAGACGTACTGCTGATGAATGAAGGCGAGCTGCTTTATCAGGGCGAGCCTACCGCCCTCACCCGCACCATGGCTGGACGCAGTTTTCTGATGCACAGCCCGACGGAGAATAACCGCAAACTGCTGCAGCGCGCATTGAAACAAGACATCGTTAGCGACGGCATGATTCAGGGGCGCTCGGTGCGGACGATCCTCAAAAAATCAGCCACCGCTGACGATCTGAGACGATCGCCGGGCATGCCTGAGCTAGAAATTGAAGAAACAGCACCGCGCTTTGAAGATGCGTTTATCGACCTGCTTGGCGGTGCCGGCACCTCGGAATCTCCGCTGGGTGCGATTCTGCATACCGTGGAAGGTACGCCTGACGAAACGGTGATTGAAGCCAAACAGCTCACAAAAAAATTTGGTGATTTCGCCGCCACCGACCACGTTAATTTCGCCGTCAAGCGCGGGGAAATTTTCGGTCTGCTGGGGCCAAACGGCGCCGGGAAGTCCACCACGTTTAAAATGATGTGCGGCCTGCTGGTACCGACTTCCGGTAATGCGCTGGTGCTGAATATGGATCTCAAAACCGGCTCCGGTAAGGCCCGTCAGCACTTAGGCTATATGGCGCAAAAGTTCTCCCTCTACGGCAATCTGACCGTTGAGCAAAACCTGCGCTTTTTCTCCGGGGTGTACGGCCTGCGTGGTCGCGCTCAGAACGAGAAGATCAGCCGCATGAGTGAAGCCTTTGGCCTTGATGCCATCGCTCGCCATACCACCGATGCGCTGCCTCTCGGCTTTAAGCAGCGTCTGGCGCTGGCCTGCTCGCTGATGCATGAACCGGACATTTTGTTTCTTGATGAGCCAACCTCGGGTGTTGATCCGATCACCCGCCGTGAGTTCTGGCTGCATATCAACAGTATGGTTGAGAAAGGTGTCACCGTGATGGTGACGACTCACTTTATGGATGAAGCAGAATACTGCGATCGCATTGGGCTGGTTTATCGCGGCAAGCTGATTGCCAGCGGTACGCCTGACGACTTAAAAGCGCAGGCGGCCGATGAGCAGCAGCCCGACCCAACCATGGAACAGGCGTTTATCACCCTCATTAATGATTGGGATAAGGAGCATGCCGATGAGCGTTAAAGGCTTGTCCTGGCGGCGCGTCCGGGCGCTGTGCGTGAAAGAGACGCGGCAGATTATCCGCGATCCCAGTAGTTGGTTGATTGCCGTGGTGATCCCGCTGTTGCTGCTTTTTATCTTTGGCTACGGCATTAACCTCGACTCCAGCAAGCTGCGGGTCGGCGTGCTCTTGGAGCAGCAGAGTAAAGAGGCGCTGGACTTTACCCATACGCTCACCGGTTCACCCTACATTGATGCCACCATCAGCGATAATCGGGGCCAGTTGGTCGAGATGATGCAGGCCGGACGCATTCGCGGGCTGGTCGTGGTTCCTGTAGATTTCGATAAGAAGATGACGCGAGTCGGTGACGATGCGCCAATCCAAGTGATCACCGATGGCAGCGAACCTAACACCGCTAATTTTGTGCAGGGCTACGTCGAGGGGATCTGGCAAATCTGGCAAAAACAGCGCGCCGAGGACCGTGGTCAGAACTTCGAGCCGCTTATCGATGTGCAGACTCGCTACTGGTTTAACCCGGCGGCCATCAGCCAGCACTTTATTATTCCCGGCGCGATAACCATCATCATGACGGTCATCGGGGCGATATTGACCTCACTGGTCATCGCCCGCGAGTGGGAGCGCGGCACCATGGAGGCGCTGCTCTCCACCGAAGTGACCCGCGTGGAATTACTGCTGTGCAAACTTATCCCTTATTACTTCCTCGGCATGCTGGCCATGCTGCTATGCATGCTGGTGTCGGTGTTTATTCTCGGCGTGCCGTATCGCGGTTCGCTGGTGATTCTGTTTTTCATCACCAGCCTGTTTTTACTCAGTACGCTGGGGATGGGGCTGCTGATTTCCACCATTACCCGCAACCAGTTTAACGCCGCCCAGGTTGCCTTGAACGCCGCGTTTCTGCCATCAATTATGCTGTCCGGGTTTATTTTCCAGATAGACAGCATGCCCGCTGCGATTCGCGTGGTGACCTATATCATTCCGGCGCGTTATTTCGTCAGCACTCTTCAAAGCCTGTTTCTGGCGGGTAATATTCCGGTGGTGCTGATTGTGAATACGCTATTTTTGATCGCTTCGGCGGTGATGTTTATTGGCCTGACGTGGATGAAAACCAAACGTCGGTTGGATTAACTCTGGCGCGCGTATTTTGCCCGGTGGCGCTGTGCTTACCGGGCCTACGAGCCCTGTAGGTCGGGTAAGCGCAGCGCCACCCGACATGAGGACGGCACAATGTTTTATCGTTTATGGACGCTTATCCGCAAAGAACTACAGTCGCTGCTCCGCGAGCCGCAGACCCGCGCCATTTTGATAGCGCCGGTGCTCATTCAGGTGCTGCTGTTCCCGTTTGCCGCCACGCTGGAAGTCACCAACGCCACCATCGCCGTTTATAACGAAGACAACGGCAAGCACGCCGTTGAGCTGACCCAGCGCTTTGCCCGCGCCAAAGCCTTTACCCACGTGCTGCTACTGAAGAGCCCGCAGGAGATCCAGCCGACCATCGACACGCAAAAAGCGCTACTGCTGGTACGTTTCCCGGCCGATTTCTCGCGTAATCTCGATACGTTCCAGACCGCGCCAATGCAGCTATTGCTCGACGGACGCAACTCTAACAGCGCACAGATTGCCGCTAACTATCTACAGCAGATCGTCAAAAATTATCAACAGGAGCTGATGGAAGGCAAAACGAAACCGAACAACAGCGAGCTGGTGGTGCGCAACTGGTACAACCCGAATCTTGACTACAAATGGTTCGTGGTGCCGTCGCTAATCGCCATGATAACCACCATCGGTGTGATGATCGTGACCTCGCTGTCGGTTGCCCGTGAACGCGAGCAGGGCACGCTCGATCAGTTGCTGGTGTCGCCACTCGCCACTTGGCAAATCTTCGTCGGCAAAGCGATTCCGGCGCTGATTGTCGCCACCGTACAAGCCTCCATCGTGCTGGGCGTAGGCATCTGGGCGTATCAGATTCCCTTTGCAGGATCGCTAGCGCTGTTTTACTTCACCATGGTGATATACGGTCTGTCATTGGTAGGATTTGGGCTGCTTATCTCGTCGCTGTGTTCTACGCAACAACAGGCGTTTATTGGCGTGTTTGTCTTTATGATGCCGGCGATTTTGCTGTCGGGATATGTGTCACCGGTCGAGAACATGCCGGTATGGTTACAGCATCTGACGTGGATAAACCCTATCCGCCACTTCACGGATATCACCAAGCAGATCTATTTGAAGGATGCGAGTTTGTCGATTATCTGGGGGAGTTTGTGGCCGCTACTGTTTATAGCGGCCACGACGGGATCAGTGGCGTACGCGATGTTTCGCCGCAAGATCGCTTGAGGATTTATCTTTTACTAACAGCGAGAATACGGCTGGCCCCGCAAGGATAGCCAGCCCAGCCAGCGCCAATAGATAATTGTTGTGCAGTACGCGTGACAGTAACCACAGCGCAATCATCGCTGCGCCAAAATACCAGGTGGTGGTCAGTTCTTCGAACACATCGGCGGCATCTCGCCAGCGTTTATCGTGGTGACGCTGCAGCGCCAACATCAGTATGACACTTACCGCATACAGCACGCACAGGCCTAATCCAACGCGCACTAACGCGCCGCTCATCCAGCCCATAACCAACACGGCGACGACCAGTAAATGCAACATAATCTGCCAGCAACCTAGCCCGGTTGCGACACGAATTCGTTGTTGCCACTTCATGGCTTCTCTCCTGAAGAATTTTATCTGCTTATTCAGAGTACCCGAGTCTACGGAAAATTCCGTAAAAGTGCTCCTTTTTGTGACAGCAGTGTCACATTTTCATGACCGCCCGGGGAAATAGCGATTAAACATTGACCGGTTGAAGGCGAAATATGAAGGGATGCATCGGGTAGGCCTAATAAGCAAAGCGCCATCAGGCACTGCGTGACTCTCACGCCGGGTGACGGCGTAAATGTCTTATCCGGCCTACCCGCAGGCGGGCCGGGGAGGATAACTTAGCGGCGGTTGCCAAATATCCGCAGCAACATCAAGAACAAGTTGATGAAGTCGAGATACAGGGTCAGTGCGCCGAGGATGGCATATTTACGTAGGTTCGATGAATCACGCACGTCAATCTGCTCGCCGATGTTTTTCAGTTTCTGGGTGTCGTAAGCGGTAAGCCCAACAAACACAATGACGCCGATATAGGTAATGGCCCACATCAATGCATCACTTTTCAGCCAGAAGTTCACTAGAGATGCCAGCACAATGCCAATCAGCGCCATAAACAGCATGTTACCAAAGCCGCTGAGATCGCGTTTAGTGATATAGCCATACAGGCTCATAATGCCGAACATCCCGCCGGTCACCACAAAGGTACTGGCGATAGACGAGTAGGTATAGACGATAAAAATGCTGGAAAGCGTGAGTCCGGTAAGCGCTGAATAGAGCATAAACAGCGTGGTTGCCATACCAGCGCTCAGACGCTGTACCATCCCAGAAAGCACAAATACCAACGCCAACTGGGCAATAATCAGCCCAAAGAAGGTGATTTTACTGGAAAAGACAAACATCATTACTGCTGGCGTATTCGCCGCGTACCACGCGATAAACGCGGTCAGCAGCAACCCACAGGTCATCCAGCCATAAACCTGCGCCATATAGGTTTGCAGACCACTGCGCGCCTGGACAATAGAATCGGACCGAGGGAATCGTTCCATGACATTCTCCTAAATCAATATGAACCTAAGATAAGTGTACTCTACCAGCGCTCGGCTGCCTGTTTATCGCTGTCGCGCGCTTCCACCCAACGTTCCCCTTCCGGGGTCGCCTCGCGCTTCCAAAACGGCGCGCGGGTCTTTAGATAGTCCATGATAAATTCGCCCGCGTCAAAAGCGCTGCTGCGATGCGCGCTGGTCACACCGACAAACACAATCTCTTCGCCCGGCCACAATTCGCCAATGCGATGGATCACCGTGACGCGCCCCAGCGGCCAGCGTTCACGGGCAGCGTCAACGATCTCCGCCAGCGCTTTTTCGGTCATTCCCGGATAATGCTCAAGGCTCAGGGCCTTAACGCTGTCACCGAGGTTGTGGTTGCGCACTTTGCCGGTGAAGGTCACCACCGCGCCGTCTTCATCACGCGCAGCAAGCCAAGGATATTCGTCGCCAACGCAAAACGGCTCGTGGCCTACGCGAATACGGGTTTCGCTCATCTCAACCTCCCGTCACTGGTGGGAAAAAGGCCACTTCATCGCCGTCAACAACCGGATGGTCAAAGCTCACCAGCGTCTGATTGACCGCCGCCAGCAGCTTGCCCTCTTCCAGCGCCAGCGCCCAACGCCCTTCTTGCGCCACCAAATGCTGGCGTACGGCTTCAACCGTCGAAAACTCAGGCGTCAACGTCAGTGAGTCGGCGCCGACCAGCTCGCGAACCTGAGCAAAAAACAGCACATTAATCATTAGCGTCCGCCTTAAAATCACCGGATTTTCCGCCGCTTTTCGCCAGTAAGCGAACCGGGCCAATCACCATGTCTTTTTGTACCGCTTTACACATGTCATAGATCGTCAGCGCGGCGACCGATGCAGCGGTGAGCGCTTCCATCTCCACGCCGGTTTTCCCGGTTAAACGACACAGCGATTCAATGCGTACACGATTATGCTCCGGCTGGGCCTGCAGGTTGACTTCCACCTTGCTGAGCATCAATGGATGACACAGGGGGATCAGATCCCAAGTCCGCTTTGCCGCCTGAATACCGGCAATACGAGCAGTGGCAAACACATCGCCCTTATGGTGGCTGCCTTCGATAATCATCGACAGCGTTTCCGGCATCATGGTTACGAACGCTTCTGCGCGCGCTTCGCGAACGGTTTCCACCTTGGCGGAGACATCCACCATATGGGCTTCACCCGCCGCGTTAATATGGGTCAGTTGCGACATGGATTATTTCTTCAGATGAGGATGGAAGTTACACGGACGCGTACGGGCATCGAGCTGTGCGGCGATGATGTTATCCCACGCGGTGCGACAAGCTTTAGTGGAGCCCGGCATGGCAAAAATCAGCGTACGGTTAGCCATTCCCGCTACGGCGCGCGATTGCAACGTGGCGGTGCCAATTTCTTCAAAAGAGAGCATCCGGAACACTTCGCCGAAGCCTTCGATTTCCCGGTCAAACAGCGGCAGCAAGGCTTCAGGTGCCTGATCGCCGTCGGTCAGACCGGTGCCACCGGTGATAAGCACCACTTGCACGTCGTCGCGGGCAATCCAAGCGGACACCTGGGCGCGGATTTGATAGCGGTTCTCTTTGACGATAGCTTTGTCGACGACATGATGTCCGGCTTCCAAAGCGGAATCACGCAGGAAATGGCCGGAGGTGTCATCCTCTTCGCCACGACGGTTAGAAATGGTAAGAATAGCAACCCGTGTCGGGATAAATTCAGCGCTCACCTGACTCATTTAATAGCTCCTTGATGACGAATCATCCACCTATATAGGATAAATTCTGGGTAATTCCGGTATTGCCCTGATGCAGGAAGTGGGTCTGTTTTTTATGGGTTAAGGCTTCGGCGATTCGGTCTTCCAGCGCCTGCTGCTGGGCGTCTTCCGCCAACAGTTCACGCAGGTCAACGCCGCCGTCACCAAACAGGCACAGATGCAGCTTCCCAATGGACGATACGCGCAGACGGTTACAACTGGCGCAGAAGTCTTTTTCATACGGCATAATTAAGCCGATTTCCCCTTCGTAGTCGGGATGACAAAAGACCTGAGCCGGGCCGTCGCTGCGCTGACGGATTTGATGGATCCAGCCACGCTGAAGCAGTTGGTCACGCAGCACCATGCCTGAGATATGGTGCTTACGGAACAGCTCGCTGCCGTCGCCGGTTTCCATCAATTCAATAAAGCGGAGTTGAATGCGGCGCGGTTTGATCCACGCCAGAAAGGTGTCGAGCTGGTGATGGTTGACATCGCGCATCAGCACGGTGTTAACCTTCACTTTGTCAAAGCCCGCGGTAAAGGCGGCGTCGATGCCGTCCATCACCTGGCGGAACTTATCTTGGCCGGTAATCGCGTGAAACTGGCGAGCGTCGAGGCTATCTAAGCTGACGTTCAATGCAGTTAATCCGGCATCACGCCAAGCGGCGACATCGCGCGCCATACGGTAACCGTTTGTAGTCACGGCAATCTGGCGAATGGAGGCGTTCTCTTTCACTGCGGCGATAACGTCGGTGAAGTCGCGACGTAGCGATGGTTCACCGCCCGTCAGACGGACTTTTTCAGTACCCAGCGCCGAAAAGGCGCGCGTCACCCGGCGAATTTCGTCCAGAGACAAAAAACCTTTGTTGGTGACGCCATTGGGCTGATATCCGTTAGGCAGACAGTAGGTGCAGCGAAAGTTGCATACGTCGGTAATCGACAGGCGCAGATAAAAAAATCGGCGCGCAAACGCATCAGTGAGTTGTGAAGCCATAGACACCTTTCCAAATACGGGAGGCGAGATCATTTCTTCCTTCGCCCTGGCGGCAGATTATCTGCCGCGGCCAAAGCACCGTATTTTTCAACTTAGGCACAGAGGCTAGAGTGTGTTGTTCAGACTATTGTAGATAGAGAACTGAACTAGGTTATGCCGAATAGTAGCGCGAGAATAACAGTTTCGCCATTCTTGCAATCGCTGTATAAAGTTATATATAGCGAGCCTATCGTGCACTTTCCCTACAGAATACGTAAAAATACCGTTTTTGCATTGATATACGTCATTTTGACCGGCACAGAGCATCGTCTTTTAGAGGTAGTTAGGCTACTGTAAGCACGTTTTTCACTATAAGGAAGTTGTATGCGCAATCGTACTTTTGCCGATCTTGACCGCGTCGTCGCGCTAGGCGGCGGGCATGGACTTGGACGCGTGATGTCATCCCTTTCATCTCTGGGCTCGCGCCTGACCGGCATCGTCACAACCACCGATAACGGGGGCTCAACGGGACGTATTCGCCGTTCTGAAGGGGGCATTGCTTGGGGAGATATGCGCAACTGTCTTAACCAATTAATTACCGAACCCAGCGTCGCTTCCACGATGTTTGAGTATCGTTTTGGCGGTAATGGCGAACTTTCCGGACATAACCTCGGAAACTTGATGTTAAAGGCGCTAGACAACATGAGCGTCAGGCCTTTAGAGGCCATAAATTTAATAAAAAACCTGCTGAAAGTGGAAGCTTCATTGATTCCAATGTCCGAACAGCCGGTTGATTTAATGGCAATCGACAACGAGGGCCACGAAATTTACGGTGAAGTGAACATTGACCAACTGACGCTGCCGCCAAAAGAGCTCATGTTAACGCCTTTGGTTTCGGCAACCAGAGAAGCGGTAGAAGCCATCGCGCACGCGGATCTGATTCTGATTGGCCCCGGCAGTTTCTACACCAGTTTGCTGCCCATTGTACTGCTACCGGATGTCGCCCAGGCGCTACGTCGAACGCCAGCACCCATGGTTTTTATCGATAACCTCGGTCGCGAACATAGCTCAGCGGGCAACCTTAGCATTGAAGCACGCATTGCACTGCTGGAGCACTATATTGGCAAGGCGGTCATTGATGCGGTCGTAGTCGGCCCGAAAGTCGACGCCAGTCACGTGCAGTGCAAAGTGGTCATTCAGCAACCGTTGGAAGCCGATGATATTCCTTATCGTCACGATCGAGTGCTATTGCGTGCAGCATTGGAAGAGGCCCTACAGGCCTTTGCCTGAGTTTCCTTAACATCTTAAGGTTGTCTTAAAATACGTCAGGCAGCATAGCGGACATTATAATTACCGAGTCCACCGTTATGCTTCGCCTGTTGCGCTACCGCCCTACCGTCAGTCGGCTGACCTACATTCTTTTGTTCGCACTCTATATTGCGCTGGTGCTGAACATCCATTTTTATCGTCAAGCGTTTACACTGTTACCGATTGACGGTCTGCATAATGCGCTGGTCTTTTTATCTTTGCCGGTAGTCGCGTTTTCAGTGATGGCTATTTTTCTGACGCTGGCCTCACTTATTCGCCTCGAAAAGCTGGCCGTCACGCTGTTTATTCTCCTGAGCGCCAGCGCCCAGTATTTTATGATGAACTTTGGCGTCGTCATTGACCGTTCGATGATCACCAATATTATCGATACCACACCCGCCGAGAGCTATGCCCTGCTCTCCGGCCAAATGATCGCGGTGCTTGGGTTTACTGCACTGCTCTTTATCGCGCTCGCTTGGTGGATAAAAATCAAACCGGCGGCAAATCTGTGGCGCGGCACATTGATGCGTGTCGGCACGATAGTGGTTTCTGCATTACTTATCGTATTGGTTGCCGCCGTATTTTATAAAGATTACGCCTCGCTGTTTCGTAATAATAAAGAGTTGGTGAAATCACTAAACCCGTCGAATAGTATTGTGGCGCTCAACTCTTGGTCTTTCCATCACCAGATGGATAATTTACCGCTGGTAAAAATAGGCGAGGATGCCCAGCAAAAGGCGGCAATGAAACAGGGTCCGCGTAAAAACTTAACTATTTTAATCGTCGGTGAAACCTCGCGCGCTGAGAACTTCTCGTTGGGCGGCTACGACCGCGAAACCAACCCGCTGCTGGCGAAAGATAACATCGTTTATTTCCCCAAAACGGCCTCCTGCGGCACTGCCACCGCCGTTTCGGTACCTTGCATGTTCTCCAATATGCCTCGAGTCGGCTACAACGAATCGCTGGCGCATCACCAAGAAGGACTGCTGGATATTATTCAGCGTGCCGGGATTCAAGTGCAGTGGAACGATAACGACGGCGGTTGTAAGGGTGCCTGCGATCGCGTGCCGCACCAGGATATGACCTCATTAAATTTGCCGGGACAATGTATTAACGGCGAGTGTTACGATGAGGTGCTGTTCCACGATCTCGATAAAGCGATTGATAATATGCAAGGCGACGGCGTGATTGTGCTGCATACCATCGGCAGCCATGGTCCGACTTATTACAACCGCTATCCACCGGCATTTCGCCGCTATACGCCAACTTGTGATACCAGCGAAATTCAATCGTGTAGCCAAGAGCAGCTGAAAAATAGCTATGACAACACCATTTTATATGTCGATTATATCGTCGATAAAGCGATAAAACTGCTGCAGTCGAAACAGGATAAATTCACCACTAGCTTGGTTTATCTTTCCGACCATGGTGAATCTTTGGGCGAAAACGGCGTTTATCTTCACGGTTTGCCTTATTCCATCGCGCCGGAAACGCAAAAACATGTGCCAATGCTGTTATGGTTATCGGATGACTATCAAAAACGCTATGGCGTAAATTACGGTTGCCTGCAAAAACAGGCCCAAGAAAATAACTACTCTCAGGATAATCTGTTCTCTACAATGCTAGGTTTAACCGGCGTAGAGACGCGGGAATATCACGCAGCGGATGATATTTTAGCCACCTGTAAATAGAGGCCAGAAGATGAAAATATTAGTCGTTGAAGATGACACCCTGCTATTGCAGGGGCTGATTCTGGCAATGCAAAGCGAGGGGTACGCCTGCGATGGCGTCGCCACGGCACAGCAGGCAGCGCTAAGCCTAGCCAACGGGCATTACAGTCTGATCGTGCTGGATTTAGGCCTGCCGGATGAGGATGGGCTGCATTTTCTGAACCGCATTCGCCAAGAAAAGATCAGTATCCCAGTCCTTATCCTCACTGCCCGCGATACGCTTGAGGATCGCGTCAGCGGCCTCGATACCGGTGCGGATGATTATCTGGTGAAGCCGTTTGCGTTAGAAGAACTCAATGCCCGCATCCGAGCGCTGCTGCGGCGTAATCTCAATCAAGGTGATAATGAGGTTACCGTTGAGAATCTGCGTCTTAACGTTACCCGCCGTCAGGTATGGCTTGACGGTGAGCTGCTGGAACTGACTCCAAAAGAGTACGCTCTGCTTTCGCGTTTGATGCTCAAGGCTGGCAGCCCTGTACACCGTGAAATTCTCTACAACGATATCTACAACTGGGATAACGAACCCGCTACCAATACGCTGGAAGTTCATATCCACAACCTGCGCGATAAAGTGGGCAAAACCCGCATTCGTACCGTGCGCGGCTTTGGCTATCAGTTAGTTAATACTGAGAAGGCAGAATAAGGTATGGCGACCTTTTCCATCCGCAAGTGGCCGATGCGCCACCAGCTATTGCTGGCCATAGGGCTTATCTTGGTGGTCTTTCAGCTTATCAGCGTATTCTGGCTGTGGCATGAGAGCAAAGAGCAGATCGAGCTGGAAGTGGCGATGCTGATTAACAATCACAACAACGCCAAACATATTCGCCACGAGGTGCGCGAAGCCATTGCCAGCCTACTGTTGCCGAGCCTGGTGATTATCGGTTTGGCGCTGTTTCTGTGTTTACAGGCGGTGAAGCGCATCACGCGTCCACTGGCTGACCTGCAAAAAGAGCTCGATGTTCGTACGCCGGGAAATCTGCAGCCCATTTATCTGCAGCAGACCACGGTCGAGGTGGAAGCCGTAACCCGCGCTATCAACCAATTAGTGGAAAATTTGACGCAAACGCTCGATCGTGAACGGCTGTTTACCGCCGACGTCGCCCACGAACTGCGAACCCCTCTGGCGGGGCTAAAACTGCATCTTGAGCTGCTCGAAAAAACGCAAAACCTCAATCTTTCCCCACTGCTGCAACGTTTGGACCAGATGACCGAAAGCGTGGCCCAGCTATTGCTGCTCGCGCGAGTAGGACAGTCATTTTCCGCTGGCAGTTACCAGCAGGTTTGCCTGCTGGCCGACGTGATAGAGCCAATCAAAGGTGAACTGGAGAGCATGCTCAGCACCCGCTCGCAAACGCTGGCTATCAACGCTCCAGAGTCCTCGGTGACCGTCTCTGGCGATGCCACCCTACTACGGTTATTGGTCCGTAATCTGATAGAGAATGCGCATCGTTATAGCCCGGAAGACTCGACGATCACCTTGAAGCTGGAAACAGCGGCGCGCCCAAGTCTGGCCGTCGAAGATGAAGGTCCGGGAATTGATGAGTCGAAAGTTGGCGAATTGAGTCAGGCATTTGTGCGCATGGACAGCCGCTACGGCGGGATTGGTCTGGGCTTAAGTATCGTGACCCGTATAGCCCAGCTGCATGAAGCGGCGTTCTTCTTGCAAAACCGCGATACCGGAGTCGGCACGCGGGCATGGGTAGAATTTCAACCCGCCAAGCGTTAAGAGCGTTTTAGTAGGTCAGCATCCAATGGCAAAGAAAGCCTGCGACGATGGCCACAGAGACGAGCACGGTAAACAGCTGCGGGACATTCAGATTAGACATGACACTACCCTCATTTATTTTAGAGATAGTATCAGCAGAATTTATTAAGTGAACATTAAGCTAGGCGGCCAATTCGTGACGCCAGCCACAGTTTCAAATAACATTCTCACGCCATGTAGGCCGGATAAGGCAACGCCGCCATCCGGCAATCAGCACCAAGCTATCATCAAGCAATCTGCCTCATGTTGCCTGATGGCGCTACGCTTATCAGGCCTACTATCTACGCGCATCAAGACGTTGCAATGAATAGCTCGCGCAGCTTGTGCAGTTGATCGCGCGCCTGCGCGGCCTCTTCGAATTCCAAGTTCTGCGCATGCTTCATCATCTGCGTTTCCAGCGCCTGAATTTGCTGCTGCAGCGCTTTCGGCGTCAGGGCTTGGATATCTGGCTCAACGATAGATGCAGCGCCACGCGACTTACCACGCCCCTTCGCCTTGGTCTTCGCCAGCCCCTCGCCCATCGCCAAGATATCGACTACGTCTTTAACGAGACCCTGCGGCACGATGCCGTGTTCTTCGTTATAGAGTTGCTGCTTCTCTCGACGACGTTCGGTTTCGCCAATCGCCTTCGCCATCGACGCGGTAATTCGGTCACCGTACAGAATCGCTTTACCGTTGATGTTACGCGCAGCACGACCAATGGTCTGAATCAGCGAACGTTCGGAACGCAGGAAGCCTTCTTTGTCGGCATCAAGAATTGCCACCAGCGAAACTTCAGGCATGTCCAGCCCTTCACGTAGCAGGTTGATACCCACCAGCACGTCGAATTCCCCCAGACGCAGGTCGCGAATGATTTCCATGCGTTCTACGGTATCGATATCAGAGTGCAGATAACGCACCCGCTCGCCGTGCTCTTCAAGGTAATCGGTGAGATCTTCAGCCATACGCTTGGTCAGCGTCGTCACCAGCACACGCTCGTTAATGACTGAACGCTTGCGAATTTCCGACAGCAGATCGTCGACCTGAGTCCCTACCGGGCGGACTTCAATGATAGGGTCCAGCAGGCCGGTTGGACGGACGACCTGGTCAATGACGTCACCGCCGGATTTCTCCAGCTCATAGTTGCCCGGCGTCGCCGAGACATAGATGGTCTGCGGCGCCAGTGCTTCAAATTCTTCAAACTTCAATGGGCGGTTGTCGAGGGCCGACGGCAGTCGGAAACCATACTCAACCAGTGTCTCTTTACGCGCCCTATCACCACGGTACATGCCGCCAATCTGCGGGATCGTCACGTGCGATTCGTCGATAACCAGCAGGCCATCGGCCGGCAGGTAGTCAAACAACGTCGGCGGTGGTTCTCCCGGCCCGCGCCCGGAGAGGAAGCGTGAATAGTTTTCGATGCCCGAGCAGTAACCCAGCTCGTTCATCATTTCAAGGTCAAACTGAGTGCGTTGACTCAGGCGCTGTTCTTCCAGCAGCTTGTTGTTGGCCAGCAGCACTTTGCGGCGGTCAGCCAACTCGACTTTGATCTCTTCCATCGCCTGCAAGATACGTTCACGCGGCGTCACGTAGTGGCTTTTCGGATAGACCGTATAGCGCTGCAGCGTCGATTCAATATGCCCGGTTAGCGGATCAAACAGCGACAGTCGTTCAACTTCTTCGTCAAACAGCTCAACGCGCAGCGCAAGGTCATCGGACTCCGCAGGGAAAATGTCGATAACTTCGCCGCGTACGCGGAAGGTCCCACGCTGGAAGGCCTGATCGTTACGGGTGTACTGCAAATCAGTCAGCCGGCGCAAAATGGCCCGCTGGTCGATAATGGTGCCCACCGTCAGGTGCAGCATCATTTTCAGATACAGGTCAGGATCGCCCAAGCCGTAGATGGCGGAAACCGATGCAACCACGATCACGTCGCGACGCTCAAGCAATGCTTTGGTCGCTGACAGGCGCATCTGATCGATATGTTCGTTAACGGCGGAGTCTTTCTCGATAAAAGTATCGGAGCTCGGGACGTAGGCTTCCGGCTGGTAGTAGTCGTAGTAGGAGACAAAGTACTCAACGGCGTTCTCTGGGAAGAAGGCCTTCATTTCGCCATACAACTGCGCTGCCAGCGTTTTGTTTGGCGCCAACACCATCGTTGGCCGCTGGAGATCGGCAATGACGTTAGCCACGGTAAAGGTTTTACCCGAACCGGTCACGCCCAGCAGCGTCTGGTGGGCCAGGCCGTCTTCCAGCCCTTCTTTCAGGCGTGAAATGGCAACAGGCTGGTCGCCTGAGGGACTAAACGCGGAATGTAACTTAAAGGGTTTACTCATGGACAACGCTACCTGATAACTGATGGCCGGGCTGGAGATTAATTCTACTCGCCACGTACAGATTTGCCAATAAAAAATACTGGATATAAAACCAGTGATGCATTATCGTATTTCGTGTACTCGTCACGATAACAGGCAAGAGCGGCTGAAATTTCTCCTCAGACCAGATAAAACACCAGCCAATTGAGGTTATCCCCAGAACATTTTCTCTTTTAACATTTGTCAATATAGGTCATGAAAGTTTTATGGCAACTGACAGCACTTTTTATGACGCCATTGCTTTTATCTATCTTATTGATAATCAAATGAATCATGTAAAAGATGCGTTTCGCGTCAATTCGGGTGAAAGCCGCATGCTCTCTCGTTCACCACGAGTTTTCTAACCCTAATACACAGGGTTATCCACAGGAATAGTGGATAACTGCCTCTAGCCCCTATCCCCCGCCACCCGGCGATTTGCGCAACGTCGACGCAAAGCGATGGCAAATATTTTTTTTCCCGCTGTTTTTGATTTTTATCAGCGAAAAGGCGTAGCTATTTTAAGGGAATTTTGAGCGATTCTTTTACGTTTTCTGCGGGTTAGCGCTTACGAATGAAGATAACCCGCCAAGTAGGTTAAAGCGCGTCAAGAGAAAGGTAATGCCCCAGCGATTGCGATTCTACCGTATCGCCAAGCCACGGTATTTCGCCCAGTAAAGGCGCGGGCAACATCCGCACCAGCGTACTGAGATATTCCGCATGTCGTCGTCCTGGCGGCGTGACATCGTTCGCAATCCAACCCGCTAACCGCAATCCTGCCTGCTGTATCGCCTGCGCCGTCAGTACCGCGTGATTAATACAGCCAAGCTTCACGCCAACAACCAGAATCACCGGCAACTGTTCAGCCTTCACCCAGTCCGCCAGCGTTAACGTCGGCGACAGCGGCGTAAACCAACCGCCCGCTCCTTCAACCAGCACCCAGTCCGCTTTCGCTTCCAGCGCGCGTAATCCCGCTGACAGTACGCTGGCCTCAATCGGCCGCTGTTCGTCTGCACTGACGATATGCGGCGACGTCGGCTCTGCGAAGGTGTAAGGATTGACCTCAGGGTAATCAAGCGGCAGTACGCTGTTGCGTTGCAGCGCAAGCGCATCGCTATTGCGCAACCCATCTGCCGTCATTTCGCTGCCGGAGGCGACCGGTTTATAGCCCGCGGTGCGGCGGCCCAGCAGCCGAGCGGCCTGTAAAAGCGCGGTGCTGGCAACGGTTTTACCCACTTCGGTGTCAGTCCCGGTTACATAGTAGCGTTCAATCACGCGTTATCACTCCTGTAAAAAGATGGTAGGTCAGCGGACATTCGCCCGCCTGCGACGGCCACGCGAGTTGAAGCTGCCGTAGCCTACCGCGCGTCAGCGGCTGGCTGCTTCGCCCCTCGTGGAGGTGCGTCGCGCCAATCCCCTTCAGCGAGCGCATCGCGCTTAACGCATCGGGGAACGGCAATGTGATAGAGGTTGAAGTGCTCTGATGGCGATAGCCAGCCAGCGCCTCACGCAACGTCTCTTCAGGCAAAAAACGGTTGGCATGCGGATGGTTGTCGATGGCGCGCCAAGCCTGATTAAGTTCCGGTAACGAGCCGGCGGTCAGCGTGGTAAATGCCACCACGCCACCGGGAACAATTTGACGGCAAAGTCCAGCTAGCGCCACGTGGAGATCGCTGCACCATTGCACGGCCAGATTGCTCCATACCAGATCAAATCCCGCTTCAGGCAGCGGAATATCCTCGATATCAGCCTGCACGTAGCGGTCGGCTACCTGCTGACTCTGTGCCTGTTGCAGCATTTCGCCTGACAGGTCCAGCGCGGTAACGTGGCTGCCTTTGTCGCGCCAGTAGCGGCTGTAGCTCCCTGGACCGCATCCGGCATCCAGCACCCTTGGGAATCGCTGCGCCGGCAGTTGGCTTAGCAGCTGCGCGGCGCTCAGACGCTGGAGTTCATCATGCTGATGGTAGTGGGTTGCCGCGCGTCCAAACGCCGCGGCCACCGCCTGTTTATCCACGCTCGCCATGCAAAACCTCCAGCAGATGCGCAATATCCTGTGGCTCGTGCGCGGCGGTAAGCGTCAAGCGCAAACGCGCGGTGCCCGCAGGCACCGTTGGCGGACGAATTGCCGTCACCCAACAGCCCTGCTCACGCAGTCTGTCAGCCAGTTGCAATGTGCGCGAGTTTTCGCCGACGACAAGCGGCTGGATAGCGCTTTGCGAGCCGGTCAACGGATACGCCAACCCACTGGCCCCGAGGCGGAATTGCGCCACATGCTGCGCCAGCTTTTCGCGCCGCTGCTGACCATCGTCGCTTTGGATAACGCCAAGCGCCGCTTGTAGCGCCACGGCCTGCGCAGGCGGCATAGCGGTGCTGTAAATCAAATGGCGGGCAAATTGCAGGAAGTAGTCGGCCACTGTTTGACTGCACAACACCGCCGCGCCGCTTAAGCCGAATGCTTTGCCAAAGGTGACAATCAACAGTTCGGGTTTCACGCCTTGTGACTGACAACTACCGCGACCGTTTACCCCGTCAACGCCAATGCCGTGGGCATCATCAACCATCAGCCAGCCGTTGGCCTCACGGGTGACGCGAGCAATATCCGCCAGCGGCGCACTGTCGCCGTCCATGCTGAATACGCCTTCCGTGACCACCAGTTGCTGCCCCGCTAGCGGCGCGGCAAGCAGACGCGAGAGATGCTGGCTGTCGTTGTGCTGGAAACGTCGTAGCTGTGCCGGGCTTAACGCCGACGCTTCGAGCAACGAGGCATGGCTAAGCCTGTCGGCAACAATGCGATCTTCCCGCCCGGCAAGCGCGGCAATCACCGCCTGATTGGCGGCGAAACCAGAAATAAACAGCAGCGCCCGGTCGTAGCCCAGCCAGTCGGCAAGCTGTTCTTCCAGATGCTGATGCGCCTGATGGTAACCGGTCACATGACCGGAGCCGCCAGAGCCGACACCGTAGTGCTCCGCGCCCTGCTGCCAGGCCTGGATAACCCGCGGATGCTGGCTAAGCCCCAGATAATCATTGCTGGAAAAGTTAAGGTAACGGCGGTCGTCACGCACCAGCCAACGTCCAGCCCCTTGCGCTAAGGGCTGACGCTGACGAAGCGTGTTTGTTTCCTGGCGTTCTGCGACGGCCTTAGCAATTCGCTGCTGCCAGCTCATACCGCCGCCGCGTTGTAATAATCCTCGGTGTCCGGCGTCATCAGCGCCTGTTCCAAACGCTGCTGCTGCTCGTTGTCACCCGCGGTAACCATCGTTTGCTGCGGATTGATCCCCAATTTGCGGAATAACTGCAGATCTTTGTCCTCTTCCGGGTTCGGCGTGGTCAACAGCTTGCAGCCGTAGAACACCGAGTTGGCGCCCGCCATAAAGCACATTGCTTGGGTCTGTTCGTTCATCTGTTCACGACCGGCGGAGAGACGCACGTGCGAGGTCGGCATCATGATCCGCGCCACGGCGATGGTGCGAATAAAGTCGAATGCATCAACGTCTTCGTTATCCGCCAGCGGCGTTCCTTTCACCTTCACCAACATGTTGATCGGTACGCTTTCCGGCGGCGTCGGCAAGTTGGCAAGCTGCAGCAACAGCCCCGCGCGGTCGGTGACAGTTTCACCCAGCCCAACGATACCACCGGAGCACACTTTGATCCCGGCGTCACGCACCTTATCCAGCGTATCCAGACGTTCCTGATAGCTGCGGGTGGTGATGATATTGCCGTAAAATTCCGGCGAGGTGTCGAGGTTGTGGTTGTAATAGTCCAGCCCCGCAGAAGCCAGACGTCCGGCTTGGCTATCGGACAATGTGCCCAACGTCATACAGGCTTCCAGCCCCATCTCTTTCACGCCCTGCACCATCTGCTCAAGGTACGGCATATCGCGTTCGTGCGGGTTTTTCCACGCCGCCCCCATGCAAAAACGCGTCGAGCCAGCGAGCTTCGCTTTGCGCGCAGAGTCGAGCACCTGTTCCACTTCCATCAGACGCTCGCTCTCAAGCCCAGTTTTATAGCGCGAGCTTTGCGGGCAATATTTGCAGTCTTCCGGACAGGCACCGGTTTTAATCGACAGCAGCGTGCTGACCTGTACCTGCTGAGGGTCGAAATGTTGGCGGTGAACCTGCTGCGCTTCAAACAGTAAATCAAGCAGCGGTTTATCAAAAAGAGCGGTGACCTGCGACATTGTCCAACGTAAAGGGTGAGCCATTGGCTTCTCCGGGGGTTTTGTTAATTTTCGGTTCGGTTTATACTCGTAAACCTAAAACTTTTCAAAATGGTTTACAAGTCGATTATGACAACGGACGATCTCGCCTTCGATAAGCGCCATATCTGGCATCCCTACACCTCAATGACCGCACCGTTGCCGGTTTACCCGATTGTCTCCGCCGAGGGTTGTGAGCTACAGCTTGCCAGCGGCGAGCGACTGGTTGACGGCATGTCATCCTGGTGGGCGACCATTCATGGCTACAATCACCCGCGTTTGAACGCCGCGATGAAGACGCAGATTGACCAGATGTCGCACGTGATGTTTGGCGGGATAACCCACCCTTCCGCCGTTGCACTATGCCGAAAGCTGGTCGCAATGACGCCCGAACCGCTGGAGTGCGTATTCCTCGCCGATTCCGGTTCGGTGGCGGTGGAGGTGGCGATGAAGATGGCCTTGCAGTATTGGCAGGCTAAAGGCGAGTCACGTCAGCGTTTTCTGACCTTCCGCAACGGTTATCACGGCGATACCTTTGGCGCGATGTCGGTGTGCGACCCGGATAACTCGATGCACAGCCTGTGGAAAGGTTACCTGCCGGAAAATCTGTTTGCGCCAGCGCCGCACAGCCGATTTGATGGCGAGTTTGATGAGTACGATATGGTGGCATTTGCGCGCCTGATGGCCGCGCATCGTCATGAAATTGCTGCGGTGATCCTCGAGCCTGTCGTGCAGGGCGCAGGCGGCATGCGCATGTATCACCCCGAGTGGTTGAAGCGCATCCGCAAAATGTGTGACCGTGAAGGTATCTTGCTGATTGCCGACGAGATTGCCACCGGCTTTGGTCGCACTGGTAAACTATTCGCCTGCGAGCACGCAGGTATCAGCGCCGATATTTTGTGTTTGGGCAAGGCATTGACCGGGGGCACGATGACCCTGTCAGCCGCCATCACCACGCGTGAAGTGGCAGAAACCATCAGCAACGGCGAAGCGGGCTGCTTTATGCACGGGCCAACCTTTATGGGCAACCCGTTGGCCTGCGCCGTCGCCGCCGAAAGCCTCGCTATCCTTGAGAGTGGCGAATGGCAAACGCAGGTCGCCGCCATTGAACAACAGCTCAAACGCGAGCTTGCGCCAGCCGCCGATTCAGAACACGTCGCCGATGTACGCGTGCTGGGGGCAATCGGCGTTATCGAGACCCGTTTCCCAGTTAACATGGCGTTGTTGCAGCGATTCTTCGTCGAGCAAGGTGTATGGGTTCGGCCGTTTGGTCGGTTGATTTATCTGATGCCGCCATATCTCATTACCAAAGAGCAGCTCACTAGGCTAACGCGCGCGGTCTGTTTAGCCGTCTGTCAGGAAACATTTTTTATCCAATAAGCAGCAGCAACCGCAGGCAATACCCGCTACACTCCTTTGTTAATCAGTGGATTAACAAAGGAGGCAGTCAATGAAATTAGTCAGCCACGATCTACGTGACGGCGAGAAACTTCCCCAGCGTCAGGTCTTCAACGGGATGGGCTATGATGGCGAAAATATCTCCCCGCATCTGGCCTGGGACGACGTGCCCGCTGGAACCAAAAGCTTTGTCGTAAGCTGCTATGACCCCGACGCGCCAACCGGTTCCGGCTGGTGGCACTGGATCGTTGCTAACATTCCCGCAGACACCCGTGAATTGCCAACCGGCAGTGGTTCAGGCTTGGTGAATTTACCCGCAGGTGCACTGCAAACCCGCACCGATTTCGGTAAAGCAGGCTACGGCGGCGCAGCCCCGCCGAAGGGCGAAACCCATCGCTATATTTTCACCGTACATGCGCTCGGCGTCGATAAAATTGACGTTGATGAAGGTGCCAGCGGTGCAATGGTTGGCTTTAACGTGCACTTCCATAGCCTAGCGAGCGCTTCAATTACCGCGCTGTTCAGCTAATCACGCGCCGCACATAACGGCCCTACAGGGGAAACTCTGTGGGGCTTTTTTACAGTTGTGATCGTTCGGTTGTAATTTTATGACGTAAATACGGCTGCGGGGGGACTAAACGGGGACCGGCGAGGAGCCGCCAAAAACATCTTGTGAATATGATCACAATTCAAAAACAAAGACGTCAAAAACGAAGGTGATCTTAATCACAAAAAATGGCGTTTTTACGCCTTGATTTTAACTTTGTAGCAGACTTACAGCTTTTAATGTGATCAATGTCACTTAAAAGGTGCTTTTGCAGGGGTGGCTTTAGTGATCGGCATCACAAATACCCCTCGAGTACGCGAGATGAATACGGCGTGATAGAGTCGATTTTGCATACAGAACGACTGGATGGTTTTTGGCGAAACCACCACAACTATGACGACGCGTAACATCATTACGCGCACCACGAGGGGTGTTTTATGTTATCACCAGATATCAAGGTCAAGGTACAGAATTTTGGCCGCTTTCTCAGCAATATGGTGATGCCCAATATTGGCGCATTCATTGCCTGGGGTTTGATTACCGCTTTATTTATTCCTACGGGCTGGCTGCCCAATGAGACATTGGCCAAGCTAGTTGGCCCAATGATCACCTATTTACTGCCATTGTTAATCGGCTATACCGGTGGTCGTCTTATCGGCGGCGAGCGCGGTGGCGTGGTCGGTGCCATCACCACCATGGGCGTTATCGTCGGCGCAGATATGCCGATGTTTATGGGCGCAATGATTGCGGGGCCGCTCGGCGGCTGGGCGATTAAGCGCTTCGACCGTTGGGTTGACGGCAAAATCAAAAGCGGTTTTGAGATGCTGGTGAACAACTTCTCGGCCGGTATTATCGGTATGCTGCTGGCGATGATTGCCTTTATGGCGATTGGTCCGATGGTGGAGGTGCTGTCAAAGGTATTGGCATCAGGCGTTAACGTCATGGTGCAGCACAACCTGCTGCCGCTGACCTCCATCTTTGTAGAACCGGCGAAAATCCTGTTCCTCAATAATGCGATTAACCACGGTATCTTCTCGCCGCTGGGGATTCAGCAGGCAACGGAAACCGGTAAATCTATCTTCTTCTTGATTGAAGCAAACCCAGGCCCAGGTCTTGGCGTTCTGCTGGCATATATGTTCGTCGGTAAAGGTAGCGCGAAGCAATCTGCGGGCGGCGCGGCAATCATTCACTTCTTTGGCGGCATTCATGAAATCTACTTCCCGTACGTGCTGATGAATCCACGCCTCATTCTGGCGGTAATTCTGGGCGGGATGACCGGCGTGTTTACGCTGACACTGTTCAACGCGGGTCTGGTTTCCCCGGCTTCCCCTGGTTCCATCTTCGCCGTGCTGCTGATGACTCCGAAGGCATCGCTGATTGGCGTCGCGCTTTCTATCCTCGCCTCTACGCTGGTCTCCTTCCTCACCGCCTCCATGCTGCTCAAGCGCGTTCGTGTCGGTGATGAAGAAAGCAACGGTTTATCCGAAGCGACCCGCCGTATGCAGGCGTTAAAGCAGCAGTCTAAATCTGGCGGCAAGCTTTCTGGCGAACAGCCACAGCCTGCACCGGCCCTTGATTTGTCGAAAGATCTGCAGCATGTGCGTAAAATTATCGTCGCCTGCGACGCCGGAATGGGCTCCAGCGCCCTCGGTGCGGGTGTGTTGCGCAAAAAAGTTAAGGACGCCGGTCTTAGCCACATTTCAGTGACCAACTGCGCTATCAACAGCTTGCCGGAGGATGTGGATCTGGTGATTACCCACCAGGATCTTACCGAGCGTGCGATGCGCCATGCGCCACAAGCCATGCATATTTCGCTGAGCAATTTCTTGGATAGCGGGTTGTATACCGACCTCACGACTCGTCTGCTGGCCGCCAAAATGCCACCTGCGGCGAACGATAATCGTCTGATTAACCAAACGATTATTGCCGCCAACGACGAAGCATTCGACACAGCCGAGCGCGATGAGAACCTGTTCAAACTTAGCGCCGACAATATTTTCCTGAACTTAACCGCCGACAATAAAGCCCAGGCAATCCGTTTTGCCGGTGAAATGCTGGTCTCCGGTGGCTACGTGGAGCCAGACTACATTGATGCCATGCTGGCGCGAGAAGCTTTAACCACCACCTATCTGGGAGAGTCCATTGCCGTACCGCACGGCACCGTAGAAGCCAAAGACCGCGTGCTGCGCACCGGGATTGTTATTTGCCAGTATCCACAGGGCGTTCGATTCGGCGATGAGCCGGACGAGGTGGCCCGATTGGTTATCGGCATTGCAGCCCGTAATAACGAGCACGTGCAGGTCATCGCCCGTTTAGCCAACGCGCTGGATGATAAAGACGTTATCGAGCGTCTGACGCAGACCACCAGCGTGCAGGAAATTTTGCAGCTCCTGTCCGGCGAGCAAGCGGCATAAGGGTACGGGGGTTATTGGCCCCCGATACGGATAGACTTTTTTGGAGTCAGTGTTATGAAAGCAATTCATTTTGGCGCAGGGAATATTGGTCGGGGTTTTATCGGCAAGCTGCTGGCGGACGCACAGGCGGAATTAACCTTTGCCGATGTTAACCAGCCATTGATCGACCAGTTAGCCCACCAGCAGCACTATCAGGTCAACGTGGTCGGAGAGCAGGCGCGAGTTGAGCAGGTCAGCCACATCCGCGCCATTAACAGTAACAGCCCGGACGCCATCCAACAGATTGCGCAGGCCGATATGATAACCACCGCGGTCGGCCCGCAGGTGCTTAGCAAAATCGCCAATACGCTGGCGCTGGGTTTGATTGCCCGTCACGACAGCGGCAATCAGCAGCCAATGAATATCATCGCCTGTGAAAATATGGTGCGCGGCACCAGCCAGCTAAAAAATCATGTTTTACAGGCCATCCCTACCGAGCTGCACGCTTGGGTTGAAGAACACGTGGGTTTTGTCGACTCTGCCGTCGATCGTATCGTTCCCCCAAGTACCGCCGCCAACGATGATCCCCTTGACGTGACGGTGGAAACCTTCAGTGAATGGATTGTCGATAGCACCCAGTTTAAAGGTCAGTTGCCGAATATTGCCGGAATGGAACCTACCAGCAATTTAATGGCCTACATTGAGCGGAAACTGTTTACCCTCAATACCGGTCACGCCATTACCGCGTATCTTGGCCAACTGGCAGGACATCAAACGATCCGTGATGCCATTCTTGATGCGGAAATTCGCCAAGTCGTCAAAAGCGCGATGACGGAAAGCGGTGCGGTATTGATCAAACGCTATGGCTTCGATCCAAAGCAGCACGCGGCCTATATCGACAAGATTTTGACGCGTTTTGAAAACCCCTATCTGCATGATGATGTCGAACGCGTAGGCCGCCAGCCATTGCGCAAACTGAGCGAAAGCGATCGTCTGATCAAACCGTTGCGTGGGACGCTGGAGTATGGACTGCCCCACGCTAATCTGGTGATGGGTATTGCGGCAGCATTAAGCTTCCAAAGCCACAGTGATCCGCAGGCACAAGAACTGGCAACGCTTTTACAAGATAAGGGCATCATTAACACCATCATTGAAGTTTGCGGACTTAACGACGAGCCAAACCTTGTCGCACAGATAGCGAATGTGTATAACGCCATGCAACGCAAGGCATGATGCCACCCGAGTGGTTGGCGCTGTCGTAAACCGGCAGCGCCAGATTAAGAAGGATAAGATGAAACACAATCGCCTGCGCTTAGCTGCGCAACCCGAAGAAAAAGCGCATCGTCCAAAGGCTCCCGCCCGCGAAACGCCGAGAGCCGCGGAATATGAAACCACGATGATGACGACAATGGACGAATCTAATCTTTATAAAAGCCAGGCCGTTGAGAATCGAATTTTAGAAAGGCTCAATGCGCGTCAGACGCTGACAGGGTTCATTCAGACCGCCGTGGGATTATTGGCCGAAGCGGTAGACCTGCTGATTCTGCAGGCCTTTCGCAAGGATGACTACGCCGTAAAGTATGCGGTTGAGCCGCTTTTAGAAGGCAGTGGACCACTGGCGAATCTGTCAGTTCGCCTAAAACTTATCTACGCGCTGGGCGTGATCACCCGCGACGAGTATGAAGACGTTGAACTTCTGGTGGCGCTGAACAACGAACTGCTGCAAGAGAACAAGATTTACAGTTTCACCGACGATGAAATCCTTGGGCCGATAAACATGCTGCACTGCATGACGGCACTGCCACCGCAGCCTACGCTGCATATGCCGGAAGATGTCGTTGATGATGCGCTGATTACCATGCAAGAACAGCGCTATCAGCAAATGGTTCGCTCAACGCTTGTGCTCAGCATCACCGACTTAATTACCAGCCTAACGCACAAAAAAGCATTTTAGACGGTCGTGACCAGAAACCAGACTCCCCACAACGGGCCTATCATCCCGTTGCCCTACTGCTATTTATTGCCAAAAATCTCCCAGAGCGTTCCCACTGAGGTAAGTCGCCAATAAAACAGGTGATTTATTTGCCAGTACATCTTCCCGTTTCGCTCAACTTAGTATAAAAAGGCTGCTTTTATAGGATTATAAATTCACTTAATTAGCCTGGAGCAACATGAACACTTTATCGGTTTCTCGTCTGGCGCTGGCATTGGCTTTTGGCGTGACACTGACGGCTTGCAGCTCAACGCCTGCGGATCAGCGTCCATCTGACCAGGCCGCCCCTGGAACGTCTTCCCGTCCGGTACTGTCAGCAGACGAAGCGCAGAACTTCACCGCCGCGCGTTATTTTTCATCACTGACGCCTAACGCTGCCGCTTGGTCACCATCCACTATCGCTATTCCAGCGAAAGCAGACTTCGTGGTTGGCCCTGCTGGTACAGCGGGCGTGACGCATACCACTATCCAGGCCGCGGTTGATGCCGCCATTACTCGTCATAGCAGCGCGCGTCAGTACATTGCGGTGCTGCCGGGTGAGTATCAAGGCACCGTGTATATCCCAGCCGCTCCGGGCAGCGTGACCATTTATGGTACCGGCGATAAAGCCGTTGACGTGAAAATCGGCCTTGCCATTGATTCTGAAATGAATACGGCAGACTGGCGTCGTCTGGTGAATCCAGGCGGTAAATACATGCCAGGCAAACCGGCGTGGTACATGTTTGATAACTGCCAGAGCAAGCGTAGCGCCAGTGTCGGCGTGATGTGCTCCGCCGTTGTCTGGTCGCAAAACAGCGGTCTGCAGCTGCAGAACCTGACCATCGAAAACAACCTGGGCGACAGCGTTGATGCGGGTACCCATCAGGCAGTAGCACTGCGCACCGATGGCGACAAAACCCAACTGAACAACGTCAACATTTTGGGTCGTCAGAATACTTTCTTCGTCACCAACAGCGGCGTTGATAACCGTCTGCAAAACAATCGCCAGACCCGTACGCTGGTTAGCAACAGCTACCTTGAAGGCGATGTAGATATCGTTTCCGGCCGTGGCGCCGTGGTGTTCGATAACACCGACTTCCGCGTGGTGAACTCCCGTACCCAGCAGGAAGGCTACGTGTTCGCGCCGGCTACGCAATCCAACATCTTCTACGGCTTCTTGGCAACCAATAGCCGCTTTACCGCAGCCGGTGACGGCGTGGCACAACTGGGCCGCTCTTTGGATGTCGACAGCAACACCAATGGTCAGGTTGTTATCCGCGATAGCGTGATTAACGAAGGCTTTAACGTTGCGAAACCATGGGCAGACGCTGCCGTTTCCAAACGTCCATTCAGCGGCAATACCGGCGCACAGGATGAAAAAGGCCAGGCCAAACGCGATCTGAACGATCGTAACTTCAACCGCATGTGGGAATACAATAACCGCGGCGTGGGAAGTCACGTGGTGGCTGAGCCGAAGCAGTAATATCTTCTTAAGTGAAAAAGGCCCATGAAATCATGGGCCTTTTTTTAACTGTCGCCCTGATGAGGGCAATGCCGGATGGCGGCGTGAACGCCTTATCCGGCCTACGCGTAAAAATGATTAATACGCGTTAACCACCACCCACATTGGGCCTTGGCCGACCGCATAACGCCCTTTCTCCTGTAGCAGACCTTGCTCACCGGCAATCTCATATACAGAAATGTGGTGTGATTTCTGTCCGGCTGCCACCAAGTATTTACCGCTGTGATCGATGTTAAAGCCACGCGGCTGGGTTTCAGTTGGCTGGAAACCTTCTAATGACAGCACGCTGCCGTCTTCGGAGACGCTAAACACCGTAATCAGGCTAGAAGTACGATCGCAGGCGTACAGGTGACGACCATCCGGCGTAATGTGGATATCTGCCGCCCAGCGGGTATCAGAGAAGTCTGCAGGCATCATATCCAGCGTCTGCACGCACTCAATTTTGCCGTACGGATCCTTCAGCTCCCAGACGTTAACGGTGCCGTTTAGCTCATTCACGCAGTAAGCATACTGTTCGTTTGGATGGAACACCAGATGACGTGGGCCTGCGCCTTCAACGGTGGTCACTTCTGCCGGGGACTGCTGTGCGAGGAAGCCATCATCACTCAAAGTGAACAAACAAATACGGTCCTGCTTCAGCGCGGGCACCCACAGCGTACGGTTGTCCGGGGAGATATTCGCCGAGTGGCAGCCATCCAGACCGTCCACCACCGTTACGGTATCGCGCGGCAGGCCATCTTCCAGACGGATAACACTGACGTTGGCCTGATTGTAGGAGGCGCTAAAGACAAAGTTGCCTTTACGGTCAGTGGAAATATGCGTTGGGCTGCCCGGCAGCGGTGCTTCGGCAGCAAAGGTCAGTGCACCGTCGTCCGGGGCAATCCGGTAAGCCAGTACGCGGAACTCTGGACGGACGCCGACATACAGAAAGCGTTTATCGGGGCTCACGACCATCGGCTGAACTTGGCCTGGAACATCAACCACCTGCACCAGCGTCAGGCTGCCATCGTGGTTCAGCGTCCACACGTGAATTTGCTGGCTTTCCGGACTGGCGGTATAAACGGTCTGTTTCATGAATACTCCTTTTACGAAAGCGTAGAATAAGCGGCAACGTATCGTGGCCTGCTTCACATCATTTTGCCGCACAGGCATCTCGGTGTACCATCCTGCACAGCGAATTTTCTCATTAACGCGAGACCTGACTATGACTGCACGTGTAATTGCCCTGGATCTGGACGGAACGCTCCTGACGCCAAAAAAAACTCTGCTGCCCTCTTCTGTGGAAGCGCTGAATCGAGCCAGAGCCGCAGGCTATCAATTAATGATTGTGACCGGTCGTCACCACGTTGCCATTCATCCTTTTTATCAGGCACTGGCGTTAGATACACCTGCAATTTGTTGTAATGGCACTTATTTGTATGATTATCAAGCGAAAAAAGTGTTGGATGCCGATCCGATGCCAGTGGAAAAAGCACAACAATTGATTCATCTGCTTGATGAACACCAGATCCACGGTTTGATGTACGTCGACGATACCATGATGTATCAGCACCCAACCGGACACGTTACCCGCACCAGCAACTGGGCACTGACGCTGCCAGAAAACCAGCGTCCGTCCTTCACCCAAGTCGATTCTCTCGCCCAGGCCGCCCACGAGGTCAAAAACGTGTGGAAATTCGCCCTGACCGACACCGATGGCCAGAAGCTACAGAACTTCGCCAAACACGTTGAGCAGACGCTGCAACTGGAGTGCGAATGGTCATGGCACGATCAGGTGGATATCGCACGCCAGGGTAACAGCAAAGGTAAACGCCTGACGCAGTTCGTTACCGCACAGGGCTGGTCAATGCAGGATGTCATTGCCTTTGGCGACAACTTTAACGATATCAGTATGCTGGAAGCCGCCGGAACCGGCGTGGCGATGGGCAATGCCGACGATGCAGTGAAAGCACGCGCTAACGTGGTGATCGGCGAGAACACCACGGATGCTATCGCCGATTACATCAACAAGCACCTACTGTAGTCAGGCGGTGATGGACACGCTTTTGACCTGCGCATAGAGCCACTGGCCTGGCTTCACCGCCAGGTCATCTCTTGCCCAAGGGCTAATGCGCGCCCACAGTGTACGCCCACTTACATCGAGCTGGACTTCCACTTGGCCGTTATCGTCGTAGCATTGCAGGACTTTGGCATGCAGTACGTTACGAATGCTGGTGTGCGCAGAGGGTTGCAACACCAACGATACATCGGTCGCCTGAATACGTATGCGTACCGCACTTTGCAGCGGTTGATCCAGTTTATTTACCCAGATGTGCTGGTCGCCCAGCGCCAGCGCCGTCATTGAGTAATGTGGATGATGTTCCAGCACCGTCACGCGCAGAATACTGCTTTGCTGATCCTGCGGCAGCCAAGGGTGCATCACGCTGCTTCCCCACACCTCTTCCAGATTACCGAAAGCTTTGACCTGCCCGCCTTCCAGCACTAACACCTTATCCGCCAAATGCAAAATCTCGTCCAACGAGTGGCTGACATAGAGCATCGGGATGTTTATCTCACGCGCCAGCCGTTGCAAATACGGCAGCAGTTCGCGTTTACGCGGAATATCGAGTGAGGCGAGCGGCTCATCCAGCAGCAGCAGTTCAGGCGCCGTCAGTAGCGCCCGACCGATAGCCACGCGCTGCTTTTCGCCCCCGGAAAGGCTGCCTGGCAGTCTTTCCAAAAGCGGCTCAATTCCCAACAGCGCCACCAGCTTATCAAACTGGTCCGTCATGCTTTTCGCCATGCCGTAACGCAGATTCCCGCGCACCTTATAGTGCGGAAACAGTCGGGCATCTTGGAAAACATAACCGATACGCCGCTTCTCCGGTGCCAAGCACACGCCCTGCTCAACATCGTTTAGTACGCGGTCGTTGAGGACAATGCGTCCCTTCTGCGGCTGCGTCAGCCCGCTAATGGCGTTGATAAGCGAGGTTTTGCCGGCCCCGGATACGCCAAAGACGGCGGTAATACCGGAAGCGGGCAGAGATTCGTTAATTTGCAGACAGTGCGTGCCCAGGATCTGGCTAAAATTCAGCTCCAGCATCGGTTACGCCCCTATCCGTTGGCGGCTAATACGCGCAAGCCATTCAGAAATCATCAGTGAAATCAGCGCCAATACGATGGAGATCAGGCACAGACGCGCCGCTGCGCTTTCGCCGCCCGGAGTCTGAATGAGCGTGTACATCGCCGAGGGAATGGTGCGGGTTTCGCCGGGAATATTAGAAACAAACGTAATGGTGGCGCCAAATTCGCCCAGCGAACGAGCAAACGCCAGCACCGTGCCGACGATAATACCGGGCAACATCAGCGGCAGCGTGATAGTGCAAAATACCCGCCAGCGCCCGGCACCCAGCGTGCGAGCGGCCTGTTCAAGCTTGATGTCTACGCCTTCCAGCGCCAGACGAATCGCCCTGACCATCAGCGGGAACGACATTACCGCCGCTGCGAGCACCGCACCGCGCCAGCTAAAGGCAAAGGTCAGGCCAAACCAGTCATACAGCCAACTGCCGATGAAACCTCGTCGCCCCATCGAAATCAGCAACAGATAACCGACCACCACCGGTGGTAACACCAGCGGTAGATGGATAAGACCATCGAGTAAAGCCTTGCCGGGGAAGTTGCGGCGCACCAGCAACCAGGCAAAGAAGATCCCAAACGGCAGGCTGAATACCACGGCCAGGGATGACACTTTTAGGCTCAGCAGAACCGCCTGCCATTCGGGATCGGACAATATCATTAGCGAGTTGTGAATCCGTAACGTTTAAATATTTCAGACGCCTGCGGCCCTTTCAGGTAGTCATAAAACGCCGAGACGGTTGCATTTTTGTGGCCATCGGTAATGGCAATCGGATACTCCACCTTCTTGTGAGAATCTTCCGGGAAGGTGCCGACGACTTTAACACCTTTGCTGGCCACTGCGTCAGAGCCGTAAACAATACCCAACGGTGCTTCGTTGCGCTCAACCAGCGCCAGTGCACCACGGACATCCTCTGCAGGTGCCAGTTTCGGTGACAGCGTTTCCCATGCGCCCAGCTTTTGCAGCGCTTCTTTCGCATAAATGCCGGCCGGCACGTGGTCCGGATCGCCAACCGCGAGGCGGCCGCCTTTCAGCAGACTGGTCCAGTTGGTTTTCGCATCAATGGTGATATCGCCCTGCTCGCTGGCTTTCGGCGCAACGACGACGAGGCTGTTACCCAGCAAAGTGGCACGGGTCGCGGTATCGATAGCTTTCTTATCAACCGCGTAGTCCATCCATTTCTGGTCAGCAGAGATAAACAGATCGGCCGGTGCGCCCGCTTCAATCTGGCGTGCCAGCGTAGAAGACGAAGCAAAAGAGGACACCACGTCAACGTTCTTCTCTTTTTTATACTCTTTCGCAATATCCTGCATCGCGTTAGTCAGCGATGCGGCAGCAAAAACGGTAATTTTTGCTTCATCCGCCAGCGCGTGACCCGCAACGGAAAGCGTCAATGTTGCCCCTGCAAACAAACGTAACCATGAACCTGTCATTTGAAACTCCTGTGAGTACCGTTGTATATATAAAAATACAGCGCAGAGTATAGGGGTTTTCAGGCATTAATGCATTACAGATACAAGATTGAATACGTTAATTACAGGAGGTTATCGGCAGAAGTGTGAAATGCTTAATAGTAAAACGCCCGACTAATGCGGGCGTTTTAGGGGGAATCAGTGATTTTGCTGGCTGCGATCTTTGTGACCGACGCCGGAGAAAATGTTGAACACTTCCCCCAGACCGTAAATCAACCCTAGGATGACAGCCATCACTACGGGCACCATGATTACGGCAAATACCAGACTTTTCAACAGCTCTAACATGGCTTACTCCAGACATTGTGATGCGGCTATTGTAACCGGATAACGCAGAAATACACTCCCTTTTGTGCGGTGCGCTTTGCGTATGCGTCCATTTGGGTCAAAATACCCTTTTTCTTGCCAGGATACTCTTATGCAGGCCGAAATCCTTCTTACTCTCAAGCTGCAACAGCGTCTGTTCGCCGATCCGCGCCGCATTTCTCTCCTCAAACAAATAGCACAAACGGGTTCTATCAGCCAGGGAGCTAAAAATGCGGGCATCAGCTATAAGAGCGCCTGGGACGCCATCAACGAAATGAATCAGCTCAGCGAGCAGTCGCTGGTCGATCGCGCCACCGGCGGTAAAGGCGGCGGCGGCGCGGTGCTCACCCGCTACGGTCAGCGGCTTATTCAGCTCTACGATCTGCTGGCGCAAATTCAGCAAAAGGCTTTCGATGTGTTGAGTGACGACGATGCGCTGCCGCTGGACAGCCTGTTGGCCGCCATCTCTCGCTTCTCACTGCAAACCAGCGCCCGTAACCAATGGTTTGGTACCGTCACGCAACGCGACCACCAGCAGGTACAGCAGCATGTGGATATTCTTCTGGCTGACGGCAGCACGCGTCTGAAAGTGGCCATCACCGCCCAGAGCGGCGAGCGCCTGGGGCTCGATGAAGGTAAAGAGGTACTGGTTCTGCTGAAAGCGCCGTGGGTCAACGTGACGCGCGATCCGGCAATCGCCGCCGAAGCCGACAACCAGCTTGCCTGCCGCATTAGCCATATTCAGCGCGGTGACGAACAGTGCGAAGTGCTGATGGCGCTGCCGGATGGGCAAACTCTTTGCGCGACCCTGCCGCTGCTTGATGCCGAAACGCTGGAAGAAGGCGCTGATGTCATAGCATTCTTTAACGCCGATCGCATCATTGTTGCCACGTTGTGCTGATGGCATTGACATTGCGCGCCTGAGGACGTATCCCTGATGCATATCGCTGCAAAAAATGGGATACATCATGTCATCATTGCAAATTTCGCAAGGCACGTTTCGTCTAAGCGACACAAAAACATTAAAAATTGAGCAATTAACGCTGCGTGCTGGCGAAAGCTGGGCCTTTGTCGGCAGCAACGGTAGCGGCAAATCCGCACTCGCACGAGCGCTCTCCGGCGAGCTTTCCTTACTTTCCGGCAGCCGCGAATGCCAATTCTCGCGTATCACTCGCCTCTCCTTCGAACAGCTACAAAAGCTGGTTAGCGATGAATGGCAGCGCAACAATACCGACCTGCTCAGCCCCGGCGAAGATGATACGGGGAGAACCACAGCACAAATTATTCAAGACGAAGTGAAAGACCCAGCGCTGTGCGCGACGCTTGCTGCACAATTTGGCATCGGCCATCTGCTGGATCGGCGATTTAAATACCTTTCCACCGGCGAAACCCGCAAAACCTTACTTTGCCAAGCGCTGATGGCGCAGCCCGATCTGCTTATCCTTGATGAACCGTTTGATGGCCTTGATGTTGCATCGCGGCAACAGCTGGCGGAACATCTGGCTACCCTACATGAAGCGGGCTATACGCTGGTACTCGTACTCAACCGCTTCGATGATATCCCTGACTTTGTGCCGTTTGCTGGGGTGTTGGCGGACTGTACGCTGACGGAGATCGGTGAGAAAAAAGCTCTACTGGCACAGACGCTAATCGCCCAGCTCGCCCATAGCGAAAGGCTCTCGGGTATGGCCTTACCGGAACCTGACGCCCCATCGGCGCGGCTTTCTCTTCCCGAGAACGAACCTCGTATCGTCCTCAATGATGGCGTGATTTCGTATAACGATCGTCCGATTATCAATCACCTGAGCTGGACGGTAGCCCCTGGTGAACACTGGCAGATTGTCGGCCCGAACGGTGCGGGGAAATCCACGCTGCTAAGCCTTGTCACCGGCGACCATCCGCAGGGCTATAGTAACGATCTGACGCTCTTTGGCCGCCGTCGCGGCAGCGGTGAAACCATCTGGGATATCAAAAAGCATATCGGCTACGTGAGTAGCAGCCTGCATCTGGATTACCGGGTGAGCACCACCGTGCGCAACGTTATCCTTTCCGGCTACTTCGACTCTATTGGCATTTATCAGGCGGTGTCCGATAAACAGCGTAAACTGGTCGATGAATGGCTGCATATCCTTGGGATGGATACCCGTACTGCCAATGCTCCGTTCCACGGACTGTCGTGGGGGCAACAGCGTCTGGCGCTGATCGTCCGCGCGTTGGTGAAACATCCGACGCTGCTGATTCTTGATGAACCGCTACAGGGGCTGGACCCGCTTAATCGCCAGGTCGTACGCCGCTTTATCGACGTGCTGATTAGTGAAGGGAAAACGCAGCTGCTGTTTGTTTCACACCATGCGGAAGATGCGCCGGAGTGCATTACTCATCGCCTAGAGTTCGTGGCGGACGGCGAAGGCTATCGCTATGAGATTGGCCCGCGAAGCATCTAACCACTGAGTCAGTGCCGGATGGCGGCGCACGCGCCTTATCCGGCCTACATCCGATGACGTCGTTGGTAGGCCTGATAAGCACAGCGCCATCAGGATTTTTCAGATTTCCTGCACATCAAAACAATACTCGCATGATTTAGAATAGTTTTTCGCTCGTATCGTCCGTCATTTCCTCTTGTGTAAACGATACCACTAATTTAGCCCATGTCACACTTTTGGCTTCTCTGTTATGCTAAGGTTATTCCATGCCATAAGCTTAACGGAGCTCAAAATGAAAGTACTGGTTACAGGTGGTAGCGGTTACATAGGAAGCCACACATGCGTACAGTTGCTGCAACAAGGTCACGACGTCATCATCCTCGACAACCTGTGCAACAGTAAACGCAGCGTACTGCCGGTTATTGGTCGTCTGGCGGGTAAGCAGGCGACGTTTGTTGAAGGCGATATCCGTAACGAAGCGCTGATGACCGAGATTCTGCGCGATCACGCCATTGAGGCGGTGATCCACTTCGCCGGCTTGAAAGCGGTAGGTGAGTCCGTCCAAAAACCGCTGGAATATTATGACAACAACGTCAACGGTACTTTGCGTCTGATTGCCGCCATGCGCGCCGCCAACGTCAAAAACTTCATTTTCAGCTCTTCGGCAACCGTCTATGGCGACCAGCCAAAAATCCCTTACGTTGAAAGCTTCCCAACCGGTACCCCGCAAAGCCCATACGGCAAAAGCAAACTGATGGTGGAGCAAATTCTTACCGACCTGCAAAAAGCACAGCCAGAGTGGAGCATCGCCCTGCTGCGTTACTTCAACCCGGTTGGCGCACATCAGTCCGGTGATATGGGCGAAGATCCGCAGGGCATCCCAAATAACCTGATGCCTTATATCGCCCAGGTCGCCGTTGGCCGCCGTGAATCGCTGGCAATTTTTGGCAACGACTACCCTACTCCAGATGGCACCGGCGTACGCGACTACATCCACGTGATGGACCTGGCCGATGGACACGTTGCGGCGATGGAAAAGCTGGCGAATAAAGCAGGGGTTCATATTTACAACCTCGGCGCAGGCGTGGGCAGCAGCGTGCTTGATGTGGTCAACGCGTTCAGCAAAGCCTGCGGTAAGCCGATTAACCACCACTTCGCGCCACGTCGCGATGGCGATCTCCCGGCCTATTGGGCCGATGCCACCAAGGCCGATAAAGAGCTGAATTGGCACGTAACTCGTAATCTTGATGAGATGGCGCAGGACACCTGGAACTGGCAGTCCCGTCACCCTCAGGGCTATCCAGACTAAGGATTTTGTGATGACACAATTTAACCCCGTCGACCATCCACATCGCCGTTTTAACCCATTAACCGGCCAGTGGATCCTTGTTTCACCGCATCGTGCAAAGCGCCCATGGCAAGGGGCACAAGAGACACCAGCAAAACAAACGCTGCCCGCGCACGATCCGGATTGCTTCTTATGCCCGGGTAATACTCGGGTGACGGGTGATAAAAATCCCGACTACACCAGCACTTATGTCTTTACCAACGATTTTGCCGCGCTGATGACCGACACGCCGGACGCGCCGGAAAGCAACGATCCGCTCATGCGCTGCCAAAGTGCGCGCGGCACCAGCCGGGTTATTTGCTTCTCGCCAGACCACAGCAAAACGTTGCCGGAGCTAAGCCTCGATGCCCTGCAATCCGTGGTGAAAACCTGGCAGGAGCAAACCGCCGAGCTCGGCCAAAAATACCCGTGGGTGCAGGTCTTTGAAAACAAAGGCGCTGCGATGGGTTGCTCGAACCCGCATCCGCACGGCCAGGTCTGGGCAAACAGCTTCTTGCCTAACGAGATTGACCGCGAAGACCGCCTGATGCGCGAGTATTACGGCGAGCATAAAACACCGATGCTGATGGACTATGTGACGCGTGAGCTTGCCGATGGCAGCCGTACCGTCGTAGAAACCGAGCATTGGCTAGCCGTAGTGCCTTACTGGGCGGCTTGGCCGTTTGAAACGCTGCTGCTGCCGAAAGCCCACGTGCTGCGTATTACCGACTTGACCGACGCCCAGCGCGATGATTTGGCGCTGGCACTGAAGAAATTAACCAGCCGTTACGACAACCTGTTCCAGTGCTCATTCCCCTACTCAATGGGCTGGCACGGCGCGCCGTTCAACGGTGAAGACAACCAACACTGGCAGCTGCATGCGCACTTCTATCCGCCGCTGCTGCGTTCCGCCACCGTGCGTAAGTTCATGGTTGGGTACGAAATGCTGGCAGAGACCCAGCGTGACCTGACGGCAGAACAAGCGGCCGAGCGCCTGCGCGCGGTCAGCGACATCCATTTTCGCGAATCCGGAGAATAACAATGAGTCTGAAAGATAAAACACAAACCCTGTTTGCCGAAAAGTTTGGCTACCCTGCTACCCATGTGATTCAGGCTCCGGGCCGCGTAAACCTGATTGGCGAGCACACCGACTATAACGATGGTTTTGTGCTGCCTTGTGCTATCGACTACCAAACCGTGATCAGCTGTTCACCGCGTACTGACCGCTTGGTTCGCGTCATTGCCGCCGATTACGACAATCAGATTGACGAATTTTCCCTCGACGCCCCTATCGTCGCGCATGACACCCAGCAGTGGTCAAACTACGTGCGTGGCGTGGTGAAGCACCTGCAAAAACGTAATAGCGCGTTTGGTGGCGCAGATCTTGTTGTCAGTGGCAACGTGCCGCAGGGCGCTGGATTAAGCTCCTCTGCATCGCTGGAAGTCGCCGTTGGTACCGTGTTCCAGCAGCTGTATCAACTGCCGCTGGATGGCGCACAGATTGCGTTAAACGGCCAGGAAGCGGAAAACCAGTTCGTCGGCTGTAACTGCGGCATTATGGATCAGCTGATTTCAGCGCTGGGTAAGAAAGACCATGCGCTGTTGATCGACTGCCGTTCATTAGGCACCAAAGCCGTCTCCATGCCGGAAGGCGTCGCGGTGGTGATTATCAACAGTAACTTTAAACGCACCTTGGTCGGCAGCGAGTACAACACTCGCCGCGAGCAGTGCGAAACCGGTGCACGTTTCTTCCAGCAGCCCGCGCTGCGTGATGTCTCCATTGAGCAGTTCAATGCCGTTGCCCACGAACTGGACCCTATCGTTGCCAAACGCGTGCGCCACGTGCTGACTGAAAACGCGCGTACCGTGGAAGCGGCATCCGCACTGGAGAAAGGCGACCTGCTGCGTATGGGCCAACTGATGGCAGAATCTCACGCCTCTATGCGCGATGATTTCGAAATTACCGTGCCGCAAATTGATACCCTCGTTGAGATCGTGAAAGCAACCATCGGTGAGAAAGGCGGCGTGCGCATGACCGGCGGCGGTTTTGGCGGCTGTATTGTCGCACTGATCCCAGAAGCACTGGTTCCGGCGGTGCAGCAGGCGGTTGCCGAGCAGTATGAAGCTAAAACCGGTATCAAAGAGACGTTCTACGTGTGCAAACCATCACAAGGAGCCGGCCAGTGCTAAGTCAATCATCAACGCTGGCCGCCGACGGTCAGCCGTATCAACTGATTACATTACGCAACGCCAACCACGTTGTGGTGACCTTAATGGACTGGGGCGCGACGCTGCTGTCCGCGCGTATCCCGCTGCAAGACGGGAGCGTACGTGAAGCGCTGCTGGGCTGCGCTTCGCCTGAACAATACAGTAAACAGGCTGCCTTCCTTGGGGCATCTATTGGTCGCTACGCTAACCGTATTGCGCACAGCCGTTTCACGGTGGATGGAACAACGTTCAACGTTGCCCCAAGCCAAGGCGAACACCAACTACACGGCGGCCCGGAAGGGTTTGATAAACGCCGTTGGGCTATTGCCTCGCAAACCCCAAACGAAGTGGTGTTTACCCTCACCTCTAAAGATGGCGATCAGGGCTTCCCCGGTACGCTTCTGGCGACGGCGACCTATCGTCTGACCGACGATAACCGCATTTCGATTGAGTACCGGGCGACGGTCGATAAAGCCTGTCCGGTGAACCTGACTAACCACGTCTACTTCAATCTGGATGGCGCGCAGACCGACGTGCGTAACCATACGCTGCAGCTGATGGCAGATACCTATCTGCCGGTGGACTCCAGCGGTATTCCGCATGAAGGTCTGAAGGATGTCGCGAGCACCAGCTTCGATTTCCGCCAGCCGAAAACCATCGCGCAGGATTTTTTAAGCGACAGCGACCAGCAAAAGGTCAAAGGCTACGACCATGCTTTCCTGTTGCAGGCGCAAGGCGATGCCAGCAAAGTCGTCGCCAATGTTTGGTCGCAGGATAAAAAGCTGCAGATGGCGGTCTACACCTCGGCTCCGGCGATTCAGTTTTACTCGGGTAACTTTCTAGACGGCACCTTGTCTCGTACCGCCGAGCCGTATACCGCATGGCAAGGGCTGGCGCTGGAGAGTGAATTCCTGCCGGATAGCCCCAATCATCCGGAATGGCCACAGCCGGACTGCGTCCTGCGTCCGGGTGAGGAGTACGTGAGTCTGACGGAATATCAGTTTACCGCTCTGTAACAGTGCATTTGCCGGGTGGCGCTAACGCTTACCCGGCCGGCTTTTCTCTACCATCTATCGGGCAAGCCTGCCGTTCTTTTATCCATATCGCTGAAATTAACGCCACACGCAGACAAAATAATAACGCTGAGTTCACATGCGCCTTACACTGAGAGACTATTTTCGCTATGGTTATGCATAAGCGTTGCTGCTGAGGCAATCACGGCAATATAATGAGAATTGTTATCATTCAATAAAGCTTGAGGAGTGAGAGTATGGCTGTAACTAAGCTGGTACTGGTTCGTCACGGTGAAAGTCAGTGGAACAACGAAAACCGTTTCACCGGTTGGTACGATGTTGATCTGTCTGAGAAAGGCGTTAGCGAAGCAAAAGCGGCGGGTAAACTGCTGAAGGCTGAAGGCTTCAGCTTTGATTTTGCTTATACCTCTGTGCTGAAACGTGCCATCCACACATTGTGGAACGTGCTGGATGAACTGGATCAGGCCTGGCTGCCGGTTGAGAAGTCCTGGAAACTGAACGAGCGTCACTACGGTGCGCTGCAGGGTCTGAACAAAGCGGAAACCGCTGAAAAATACGGTGATGAGCAGGTTAAACAATGGCGTCGCGGCTTTGCGGTTACCCCGCCAGAGCTGACTAAAGACGACGAGCGTTTCCCAGGCCACGACCCGCGCTACGCGAAACTGACCGATAAAGAGCTGCCAACCACCGAAAGCCTGGCGCTGACCATCGAACGTGTTGTGCCTTACTGGAACGAAACCATTCTGCCACGCCTGAAAAGCGGTGAGCGCGTTATCGTTGCCGCTCACGGTAACTCCCTGCGTGCGCTGGTGAAATTCCTCGACAACATGGGCGAAGATGAAATCCTCGAACTGAACATCCCTACCGGCGTACCGCTGGTATATGAGTTCGATGAGAACTTCAAACCTATCAAACATTACTATCTGGGCAATGCTGACGAAATCGCAGCTAAAGCCGCAGCGGTAGCAAACCAGGGTAAAGCGAAGTAATTTCGCACTGGGTAAGAAAAGAAAAAGCGTGGATATTTCCACGCTTTTTTTTATTTCTGAGGGGAATGAAAAACTCGGCGGATTAACCGCGACGCGCTTTCACCGCATTCGCCAGCTGGCGCAGGATAGTATCGGTATCATCCCAGTTAATGCAGGCATCGGTGATGCTCTTACCGTAAACCAGCGGTTCGCCGCTATCTGGGTTTTGGTTACCTTCCACCAGATGACTTTCAATCATCACACCCATAATCGCTTTCTCGCCGTTGGCTACCTGCTGGCATACGTCCGCCCCAACTTCCATCTGCTTTTTATACTGCTTGCTGGAGTTAGCGTGGCTGAAGTCGATCATGATTTGCGCCGGTAGGCCCGCTTTTGCTAGACCTTCTTTCACCGCCGCCACATGGGAGGCGCTGTAGTTTGGCTCTTTGCCGCCGCGCAGAATGATATGGCAGTCACCGTTGCCGCTGGTGTTCACAATCGCCGAATGACCCCATTTGGTCACCGACAGGAAACAGTGCGGCGCACCAGCGGCGTTAATGGCATCGATAGCCACTTTAATCGTGCCGTCGGTACCGTTCTTGAAGCCCACCGGGCAGGAAAGACCGGAAGCCAGCTCGCGATGAACCTGTGATTCAGTGGTACGCGCACCAATGGCGCCCCAGCTCATCAGGTCGGCCAGATACTGCGGGGCTATCATATCAAGGAACTCACCCGCCGCCGGCAGGCCGGTATCGTTGATATCCAGCAGCAGCTTACGCGCAATACGCAGGCCGTCGTTAATCTGGAAGCTGTTATCCATGTGAGGATCGTTGATAAGCCCTTTCCAGCCAACGGTCGTGCGTGGTTTTTCAAAATAGACACGCATGACAATTTCCAGCTCGCCGTTCAGTTCCTCACGGATCTTCAGCAAACGCTGTGCGTATTCTTTAGCCGCTATCGGATCGTGAATAGAACATGGGCCAATCACGACCAGCAGGCGATCATCTTCCCCTTTCAGGATCTGATGAACAGCCTTGCGCGCTTGAGAAACGGTATTTGCAGCGTTTTCAGTGGCGGGGAATTTTTCAAGGAGTGCTACAGGAGGTAATAACTCGTTGATCTCTTTAATACGTAAATCGTCGTTCTGATAATTCATGACTGTTCCAGTGTTGCCATACTTATACAATTGAGTGCAATCCCTTAAATCTATATCGTCAGCCAAAAAGTGTAAACTGACTTTTACACTTTAGCCGGGTTATTACTGGAAAAACCCCACAAAATAGAATTTAATATCAATAAATAACCGTAAACCCACCAAAAATTAAAATATAGAACTACAAACAACGCTAAAAACAATATATATCAACCTAACAAAGCCAAGTCGACGTTATTTTGCCCGGCAATGCGGTGCATCTATTTCTGTGCGTAAAAAGCAAAGATCTGCAATGATGTCAGATAGTCACGTTCAAAAAAACGAAGGATAAGGCTCATGAAGCACAAGCAGGATCCACACGCGCATTCCGTACCTGATGATGGTAATGGCCGCCGCTTGCTGCTGGCTTTCGGCGTTACGGCTGGTTTCATGGTCATTGAAGCCATCGGCGGGGTTGTATCCGGTTCGCTCGCGCTGCTCGCCGATGCCGGGCACATGTTAACGGACTCTGCCGCCCTACTATTCGCCCTGCTGGCAGTGCATTTTGCCCGGCGTCCTCCAAGTGGACGGCACACTTTTGGCTGGTTACGTCTTACCACCCTTGCCGCCTTCGTTAACGCTATTGCCCTGCTGTTCATCATCATTTTGATTGTCTGGGAAGCGGTGAAGCGTTTCTATACCCCACAGCCGGTAGCAGGAGCGACCATGATGGTGATTGCCGTCGCCGGGCTGCTGGCGAATATTTTGGCATTCTGGATCTTGCATCGTGGCAGTGAGGAAAAAAACCTGAACGTGCGTGCAGCTGCGCTGCATGTGATGGGCGATCTGCTCGGCTCGGTAGGGGCGATTATCGCGGCGGTCGTTATCATGACTACCGGCTGGACGCCTATTGACCCGATTTTGTCGGTGCTGGTTTCTTGTCTGGTTCTGCGAAGCGCGTGGGGGCTGCTAAAAGAGAGTCTCAATGAGCTGCTTGAAGGCGCGCCGAAGTCCATGGATGTCGCTGCATTAAAACGCAATATGCGCCGTACGCTACCGGAAGTGCGCGATGTCCATCATGTGCATGTATGGTTAGTTGGCGAGAAACCGTTGATGACGCTGCACGTGCAGGTGGTGCCACCGCACGATCATGACGCCTTGCTGGGAAGGATCCACCATTTTCTTGAACAGCAGTACCAGATTGACCATGCAACGGTACAGATGGAATACCAACCCTGTAGCGGCCCGGAATGCCACCTTAACGAGGCACATTCCGAGCATGGGCATCATCACCATCATTAATGAGATAGCGCGCGAGAGCCGCGCTCACGCGCGCTATTCATCCACATACGGCTGCCGTTCAGGGCGATAAAGGTCAGGATCAGGTATTCCAGCGCCATGGCATAGACACCCTGCAAAGTGAAAATAGCCACGCTAATCACATTGATGACCACCCACAGCAGCCAATTCTCAACGTATTTTCGCGTCATCAGGATCATCGCCGCAATCGACAACACCATCATGCAGGAGTCCCAGAATGGGAATGCGTCCGGCTGCAAGGCGGGCATCGTCACGTTCATCCCCAATCCCTGCATTACGTCCACCGCCACACGAGTCAGCACGGCAAATACCGGGTCGATATAAACAGACATCAGGCCAATCGCAATAACGCAGGCTGCCAGCCAGGCTAACGCTTTCGGCAGCGGGAGCCAACGGATCTGCAGTTCCGCTTCATGATGACCGGTTTGCCGTGACCACGCGTACCAGCCATAAATGTTGGCAGCGAAGAAGAAAACCTGCAGTAGCAGGCTAGCGTAGAGCTGGATCTGGAAAAAGATAATGGCAAACAGCGTGACGTTAATCAGCCCGAAAAGATAGTTAACGATCTTCTCAAGGCTTGCCAGCCAGATACACAGCAGACCCGCGATGGTGCCTATCGCTTCAATCCATGACAAGTCATACCCACCTGCGCCTATTGGGATGTGCACCAGAATGTTTTGCGTACTTAAAAAATCCATTTCAACTCCAGCATGTTAGACGGTTACCCTCGAAGTGTAGCCGCAAAATCAAGCATACGGTTCAACGGTATTAACGCGCCCTGGCGAAGTTGCTCATCGACATGGATTTCATGCGCCGCGCCACCGTTCTCGAGGCTTTCGGCAATGGCCTTAAGGCCATTCATCGCCATCCACGGACAATGTGCACAGGTGCGACAGGTTGCCCCTTCCCCAGCGGTTGGCGCTTCAAAGAGTTCTTTTTCAGGAACTGCCTGCTGCATTTTGTAGAAGATGCCGCGATCGGTAGCCACAATCAGCTGCTGATGTGGCAGGGTTTTCGCCGCGTTAATCAGCTGGCTGGTAGAACCTACCGCATCGGCCATATCAACAATAGCCTGCGGTGATTCTGGATGTACCAGCACCGCCGCCTGCGGATAGAGCGACTTCATCCGGCTCAACGCCTGGGTTTTAAACTCGTCATGAACGATACACGCGCCTTGCCAACACAGGACATCGGCACCGGTTTGTTTTTGCACATAGCGGCCCAAGTGACGATCCGGCGCCCAGATGATTTTCTCACCCAAACTATCAAGATGTTCAATTAGCTCGACGGCGATGCTCGAAGTTACCACCCAATCAGCGCGCGCTTTTACTGCTGCAGAGGTGTTGGCGTAAACCACCACGGTGCGATCCGGATGCGCATCGCAGAAAGCGTTAAACGCGTCGATTGGACAGCCGAGATCCAGCGAACATTCCGCATTCAGCGTTGGCATTAGAATCGTTTTTTCCGGGCTCAGGATTTTTGCCGTCTCGCCCATAAAACGCACACCCGCAACAAGCAGCGTTGAGGCCGCATGTTTTGCGCCAAAACGCGCCATCTCCAACGAGTCAGAGATACAGCCACCGGTCTCTTCCGCCAGTTGCTGGATCTCAGGGTCGGTATAATAGTGCGCGACCATAACCGCATTACGCTCTTTGAGTAAGCGTTTGATTTTTTCACGATAAAATTGTTTCTCATCGTGAGTTAACGGCATTGGCTTCGGCGGAAATGGGTAAATCGCTGCTTCTGGATCAAACATCACGCTCATCATGCTTCTCGTTTTACTGGCTTAACGAAATAAGCGGTATTCAGGCTATGGTCTGCCACAACCGCGCTTTTATGTTTTATATGCTAAACAAGATAGCGGATTACGTCAGAAAAGTCGTGATGAATTTTGAGCGTTCGTTGGACTCGCCCGTGATGAGTTACAGGGACGCTTAAAGATATGTTTAGTGAATTGAGTTTCTAAATCGCGGATAGCAAAAAGGCGCCTTTAGGGCGCCTTTCTACACTGGTGGGGCGTGCAGGATTCGAACCTGCGACCAATTGATTAAAAGTCAACTGCTCTACCAACTGAGCTAACGCCCCCAAATATGGGGTTTTACAACTTTACTCTTTCAGGATGGTGGGGCGTGCAGGATTCGAACCTGCGACCAATTGATTAAAAGTCAACTGCTCTACCAACTGAGCTAACGCCCCATAAGGGTGCTGCCTGAAAGATTTTTACTCGGAACCACCATTAAGATGGTGGGGCGTGCAGGATTCGAACCTGCGACCAATTGATTAAAAGTCAACTGCTCTACCAACTGAGCTAACGCCCCGAGTGGTGGGTGATGACGGGATCGAACCGCCGACCCCCTCCTTGTAAGGGAGGTGCTCTCCCAGCTGAGCTAATCACCCGATACTGCGCTGGATACTGCTTTTCGTGGTTTACACCACGCTCTACCGAAGTAGATGGTGGGGCGTGCAGGATTCGAACCTGCGACCAATTGATTAAAAGTCAACTGCTCTACCAACTGAGCTAACGCCCCACTATTTTCGCCGCTTTCAGGCTGTTTGATATCCCTTGGCAACGGCGGCATATATTACTGAATTCAGAATTCAGCGCAACAAAAATTTCGACAAAGATCGCTTAACTGCTTATGTTTCATGCGGCAAGACCAGAAATAACACGATTTCTGGTCTTACTTTACGCATTACAATCCGCTAAGACGTTTTTGCGCCTGTTTCGCACCGTCGGTACCTGGGTACTTGCTGACAACCTGCTGGTAAACCGCTTTCGCTTTTGCGGTATCCCCTTTGTCCTGCATGATAACCCCGACCTTAAACATCGCGTCCGCCGCCTTTGGCGACTTCGGATAGTTTTTCACTACCGATGCAAAATAAAACGCCGCATCATCTTTTTTACCCTTGTTGTAATTCAACTGCCCCAGCCAATAATTTGCATTTGGCTGATAAGTTGATTCAGGGTACTTTTTGACGAAGTTTTGGAATGCTGCAATCGCGTCATCCTGGCGAGCGTTATCCTTCACCAACGCAATCGCTGCGTTGTAGTCGGTATTCGCATCGCCCGTCTGCGCAGGCACGCCTGAAGATGCCGTATCGCCGCCTGCAGGCGCTGCTGCTGCCGCCGCATTGCTTTGGTCACCCGAAGCTTGCTGCGTCTGCGCACCGCTGCTACTGCCGCTAAGGCTGTCAATTTGCAGCAAGATCTGTTTTTGACGATCAACAACCTGATTCAGCTGATACTGACTTTCCTGGATCTGACCACGCAGGGCATCAATATCGGTCTGATTATCGGAGAGTTGCTGCTGGAGTTGGGTCAAAAGCTGACTGTGAGCATTAGAAATACGCTCGAGTTGAGTGACACGGTCTTCGACCGAGCCTGAGCCGACACTACTGATTGGCGCCTGAGCAAAAGCGGCCCAAGGGGCCGCTATGCCAACCAGTAACGACAGACTCAACAGGTGATGTCTGAAGTTACTGCTCATGCAATTCTCTTAGTAAACCAGTACGGCACGACGGTTTTTGGAGTAAGCCGCTTCGTCGTGACCCAGTACTGCAGGTTTTTCTTTACCGTAAGAAACGATGGAGATCTGGTCAGCAGAAACGCCTTTACCCTGCAGGTACATTTTAACGGCGTTAGCACGACGCTCACCCAGAGAGATGTTGTACTCAGGAGTACCACGTTCGTCCGCGTGACCTTCTACGGTGACTTTGTAAGACGGGTTGCTACGCAGGAAGTTAGCGTGTGCATCCAGCATTGCAGCGAAGTCAGAACGGATATCGTACTTGTCCAGATCGAAGTAAACGATGTTGTTCTGCTGCAGCTGCTGCATCTGAAGACGAGCTTGCTCTTCAGAAGACATGTTGCCGTTACCGTTCGCATCCATACCAGTGCCGGCACCCAGCATGCCTTCGCCGCTCTGGTCATTGCTAGCGTTCTTGTTAGAAGAACATGCCGCGATTGCCATAACAGGCAGAGCGATCATCAGCCCTTTCAGCACTTTGTTCAGTTGCATTTCTATGATTCCTTTAGTAATCAATTCATTAATTATTATTACAGATACGGCGACCAGGCAGGGAATTTGACCTGTCCATCAGTTGCCGGAAGACGCGCTTTGAAACGCCCATCTGTAGAAACCAGATTCAGCACGGATCCCATCCCCTGAGAAGAGCTGTAGATTACCATAGTGCCGTTAGGTGCCAGACTTGGCGTTTCGTCCAGGAACGTTGACGACAATACTTGTACGCCACCCGCTACCAGATCCTGCTTAGCAATGTGTTGCTGCCCATTATTTGAGCTAACCATTACCATAAACTTACCGTCGCTGCTCACATCAGAGTCCTGGTTCTGCGAACCTTCCCAGGTAATACGCTGCGGAGCACCGCCGTTGACATTCACTTTATACACCTGCGGACGACCGGCCTGGTCAGAGGTAAAGGCCAGATTCTGGCTGTCCGGGAACCAAGTTGGTTCGGTGTTGTTGCTACGACCATCGGTGACCTGACGGATCTGGCCGGAACCAATATCCATTACATACAGGTTCAGGCTACCGGTTTTAGACAGGGCAAACGCCAGTTTGCTGCCATCCGGAGAAAACGCCGGTGCACCGTTGTGACGTGGGAACGAAGCCACCTGACGCACCGCACCGTTAGCCAGAGTCTGGATAACCAATGCAGAACGACCGCTTTCGAAGGTCACATAAGCCAGTTTAGAACCGTCTGGAGACCACGCCGGAGACATCAGCGGCTGCGGAGAACGGTGAACCACGAACTGGTTGTAGCCGTCGTAATCCGATACACGCAACTCATACGGGAACTGACCGCCGTTGGTCTGCACCACGTAGGCAATACGCGTACGGAACGCACCTTTAATGCTGGTCAGCTTCTCAAACACTTCGTCACTGGCAGTATGGCCGGCATAACGCAGCCACTGCTTGTTCACTTTATAAGTGTTCTGCGCCAGCACGGTACCCGGTGCTGCGCCGGTATCAACCAGCTGATAAGACACATTATAGCTGCCATCGGCATTAGGGGTTACCTGGCCAACAACCACCGTGTCAATGCCCAGTGCAGACCAAGCTGCTGGCTGAACTTCCTGAGCGGTACCCGGCTGCTGTGGCAGACGAGAGCGGTCTAATGGGTTAAATTTCCCGCTGTTACGCAGGTCGGCGCCAACAATGCCGCCAATATCTTCAGGCGCAGCACCCGGCCCAGCCCACTGGAACGGAACTACACCAATCGGACGCGCTGAGTCCACCCCTTGGGTGATCTCGATACGAACTTCTGCGTGCAGCACCACTGCCCACAGCATTAGAAAACCAAATGCGACTCGTAATGCCTGCTTCATCATTTCTCCCTTATCCAGGCGGAAAGCCCACGATAATTTAGCAGAATGTTAACAAACTAAAATATACAAAACTACCACAATGCTGCCACGGCCTTAGACTGTTTTCCCCGAATATTCGGGGAATTCATTACAGTTTGAAATCCAGTTTGGCATCTTTAATTTTTTCATAAACAGCCTGGCTTGGCGGTTTAGGAAGTTTGGCCGTTTTCGCGGCGGTCAGTGCGGCCTGACACAAAGCAGGGTCTCCCCCCTCCTCTGTCACATCCAACAGCAAACCATCTGACGCAAGCTTGATGTGCAGTACACAGGTTTTGCCCGCAAACATATCTGCGCCGTAGAGACGGCTTTGGATAGCATTACGAATTTGCGTGGCATAAGCGCTGACGTCTGCACCTGACGCACCGCCATTTGCACCGCTTGTACCACTATCTTTCGCTGGCTGACCACTACCTTTCGCACCACCGCCACTTTTCGGTGCATTCTTACCTGAACTGAGATCGCCCAGCAGGTCATCAACACCGGAAGCAGCCGCAGCTTTTTCCGCAGCAGCCGCTTTCTTCGCCGCAGCAGCTGCAGCTTTCTTATCGGCAGCAGCTTTATCAGCGGCGGCTTTCTTGTCTGCAGCAGCCTTTTCAGCAGCGGCCGCTTTTTCGGCTGCGGCTTTTTCGGCAGCAGCTGCCTTAGCGGCTTCAGCTTTCTCTGCGGCAGCGGCAGCTTTATCAGCCGCGGCTTTTTCCGCTGCGGCCTTTTTCGCAGCCTCAGCTGTCGCTTTTTTCTCGGCGTCCGCAGCAGCTTTTGCAGCGGCAGCTTCGGCAACTTTTTTGGCGTCTGCTGCGGCTTTCGCCGCTTCTGCTTCAGCTTTTTTCTGTGCATCCGCGGCCGCTTTCTTCGCCGCGTCTGCTGCGACTTTAGCCTGTGCATCTGCTTTTGCTTTGGCGTCTGCTGCAGCTTTCTTCGCGGCTTCCGCCGCCTCTTTAGCCTGCGCGTCCGCTTTCACTTTGGCATCTGCCGCGGCTTTCGCCGCCGCTTCTTCAGCTTGTTTTTGCTGCTCCTGCGCCTGCTTCGCCGCATCCTGAGCCTGCAAACGCTCTTTTTCCAACGCTTTCAAACGTTCCTGCTCGGCAGCCTGCTTTTCACGCAGCTCTTCAGCCTGCTGCTGTGCCTGTTTTTCACGCTGCTCTTGCGCGCGCTTTGAACTGGCCTGCTGCTGCTGAGTACGATTATAGTTATCGACGACCGCACCGGGATCGACCATGACCGCGTCGATGGACGAACCACCACCGCCGCCGGCTGAAGCGTCTATATGCTCGTCGAACGAACTCCAGATCAGCGCCGCAAACAGAATGACGTGCAGCACTGCTGAAATAATTATCGCTCGTTTAAGCTTGTCGTTTTGTTCGGTTGCCTTTGACACTCTCGGTTCCCAAAAACTGTTCACCCATTACCCTACAGACAGCAGCGTAGATTGTTGCCAACCTACGCCCGCTTCTGTGCGGCATGTCGGCGATTAAATTGGCTGAGTCATTAACCCGACCGATTTCACCCCGGCGCTGTGTAACAGGTTAAGCGCTTTAATTATTTCATCATAAGGCACGTCTTTCGCGCCCCCAATTAAGAAGACCGTCTTCGGATTCGCCTGCAACCGGCGCTGCGCTTCTGCAACAACCTGTTCAGGTGGCAACTGCGGCATCTTCTCCGGACCAACGTTCACGCTGTATTGCCCAACGCCGGACACTTCAACGATCACCGGGGGCTCATCATTACTGCTGACAGCCTGTGACTCGGTGGCATCAGGAAGATCCACTTCCACGCTCTGCGTAATGATCGGCGCCGTCGCCATGAAGATCAGCAACAGCACCAGCAACACATCCAGCAGCGGAACGATGTTAATTTCGGATTTCAGCTCGCGCTTTCCGCGTCCACGTGCTCTGGCCATGGTTTACCCCTTGTTGCTTTCGCTGGTGGTAAACGCTTGACGGTGCAGAATGGCGGTGAACTCTTCCATAAAGTTGTCGTAGTTCAGCTCCAGTTTGTTCACGCGCTGATTCAGGCGGTTGTACGCCATTACCGCAGGAATTGCGGCGAACAGACCAATCGCGGTGGCGATCAGTGCTTCTGCGATACCTGGCGCAACCATTTGCAGCGTCGCCTGCTTAACCGCACCCAGTGCGATAAAGGCGTGCATGATCCCCCATACGGTACCGAACAGACCGATATACGGGCTGATAGAACCGACGGTGCCAAGGAATGGGATATGCGTTTCCAGCGTTTCCAACTCACGGTTCATGGAAATGCGCATCGCACGCGAGGCCCCTTCCACCACCGCCTCTGGCGCATGGTTGTTCGCGCGATGCAGACGAGCAAATTCTTTAAATCCGCTGTAGAAGATCTGCTCAGAACCCGCCAGATTATCACGACGACCTTGGCTCTCCTGATACAGGCGAGACAGCTCGATACCGGACCAGAATTTGTCTTCAAACGCTTCAGCCTCGCGGGTAGCCGCATTAAGGATGCGCGTTCTCTGGATAATGATGGCCCAGGATGCGATTGAAAAACCAATCAAAATCAGCATGATAAGTTTAACCAGAAGGCTAGCCTTCAGGAACAAATCAAGGATGTTCATGTCAGTCACTGCTTAAACTCCGCGACAATAGACTTGGGAAGCGCACGAGGCTTCATGATGAGTGGATCAACACAGACAATCAGAACTTCTGCTTCGTTCAGAAGCTTATTCTCAGCGTTGACTATTCTCTGCGTAAAGACCATTGAGGTACCACGCATTGATGTAATTTCTGTTTGGACTTCGAGCATATCGTCGAGTCTGGCAGCTGCAAAATACTCCAGCGTCATTTTGCGCACGACAAAGGCCACGCGTTCAGCCAGCAAAACCTGTTGGCTGAAGTGATGGTGACGCAGCATCTCTGTACGTGCTCTTTCATAGAAAGCCACATAGCTGGCGTGGTAAACCACCCCCCCGGCGTCGGTATCTTCGTAGTAGACCCTAACCGGCCATCGAAACAGCGTTGTATTCACTTTACGTCCCAGTAATGCAAAAAATTTTTTGGGTTTTTGAACTTCGCTACTATACGCGCGGGAATGATGGTTTGGAATGGGGAGAAGTAAACGGAGCGTAAATATTTATGGGCTTAGGCAAGCCCATCTTTACTAGGCAAGAATTTTCAGTGGTAGAAGAAGAAAATTAAGCCTGCGAATAACACTAAATCGGCGATAAGAGGACAAAAAATCCCTTGCCAGTGAATCGACCGCGGGCGGAACCCCACCCCGTGAATCACGCCAGCACACACCGACCACATCAACAAGAAACCATGCCAGATTTCAAGCTCGCTGGTCTTCGCCGCAAATCGCGTCGGATCCCAGAAGATGCAGCCCGCAAGCGCCAGGGCCATAACAAGGGAAAGCGCCCGCAAGGGGCGCTTGTCCATTATCGCGTATAACGTCGCGATAACATTTTTCATTAGTGCTTTTCTTCACCCGCTTTGGACGCTTCAACGTGCTCCAGCGCCAGGGCGGTGATAACGCCGAATGCACAAGCAAGAAGCGTTCCCAAAATCCATGCGAAATACCACATATTCAGCTCCTTACTTAGTACAGAGAATGGGTGTTGCGTTCGATATCTTCTTTAGTGATGCGACCGAACATTTTCCAGTAACACCACGTGGTGTAGGCCAGAATAATCGGTACGAAGACAATCGCGACATAGGTCATCAGGTTCAGCGTTAACTGGCTAGACGTTGCATCCCACATGGTCAGGCTCGCGTTCATCATTGTGCTAGAAGGCATAATGAATGGGAACATAGCGATGCCCGCGGTCAGGATGATGCACGCCAGCGTCAGCGAGGAGAACAGGAACGCCCATGCTCCTTTATCAGCTTTGGTGGTAACAATGGTCAGCAACGGCAGCACTACGCCCAGAGCAGGAATCGCCCACAGCGCTGGCATGTTGTTGAAGTTCACCATCCATGCACCCGCTTCACGCGCCACTTCTTTGGTCAACGGGTTAGACGGACCGGTATGATCCAGAACCGATTTCACCACGTAGCCATCAATACCGTAGTAGACCCAAACGCCTGCCAGTGCGAAGCACACCATCGTCACCAGCGCCGCCACCATAGAGACGTTACGTGTACGCAGGTGCAGTTCGCCCACGGTACGCATCTGCAAATAGGTTGCGCCCTGGGTCAGGATCATCGCGGCACTCACAATACCGGCCAACAGACCAAACGGATTCAGCAGTTGGAAGAAGTTACCGGTGTAGTACAGGCGCATATATTCATCGACGTGGAACGGTACGCCCTGCAGCAGGTTACCGAACGCGACGCCAATCACCAGCGGTGGCACGAAGCTACCGATGAAGATGCCCCAGTCCCACATATTGCGCCAGCGGGTGTCTTCGATCTTCGAGCGGTAGTCAAAGCCAACCGGACGGAAGAACAAGGATGCCAGCACAAGGATCATCGCCACGTAGAAGCCGGAGAAGGCAGCTGCGTAGACCATCGGCCATGCGGCAAACAGCGCGCCACCGGCGGTGATGAGCCACACCTGGTTACCGTCCCAGTGCGGAGCGATGGAGTTAATCATGATTCGACGCTCGGTGTCATTACGACCGAGGAAGCGGGTGAGCATGCCCACCCCCATGTCGAAACCGTCGGCGACGGCAAAACCAATCAGCAAGACACCAATTAGCAGCCACCAGATAAAACGTAGTACTTCATAATCGATCATTTGACGACTCCTGTCTTAGCGTGCCGGCTGAGTAGTCGCGGTAGACTGCTCATAGTGGTAACGACCGGTTTTCAAGCTGCTTGGTCCACGGCGGGCAAATTTGAACATCAGGTACAGTTCTGCGACGAGGAACAGAGTGTACAGACCACAAATCAGCAGCATCGAGAAGATCAGATCGCCAGCGGTCAGACTGGAGTTGGCCACTGCCGTCGGCAGAACCTCACCAATTGCCCACGGCTGACGGCCGTACTCGGCAACAAACCAACCTGACTCAATAGCAATCCACGGCAGCGGAATCGCGTACAACGCGGTACGCAGCAGCCATTTTTTCTCACCGATCTGGTTACGAATCACGGTCCAGAAGGAAACCGCAATAATTGCCAGCATCAGGATGCCGCACGCCACCATGATACGGAAAGCGAAGTACAGCGGCGCAACGCGTGGGATAGAGTCTTTCGTTGCTTGGCTAATCTGCGCTTCCGTTGCGTCAGCAACGTTGTCGGTATAGCGCTTGAGCAACAGACCGTAGCCCAGGTCTTTTTTGACGTGGTTGAACTCATCACGAACGGACTGGTCAGCCGAACCACCACGCAGCTGTTCGAGCAGCGAGTAGGCTTTCATACCGTTACGGATACGCTCTTCGTGCTGCACCATCAGATCTTTCAGACCGGTCACCTGCTTATCAACAGAGCGGGTCGCGATGATGCCAAGCGCGTAAGGAATTTGAATAGAGAAACGGTTTTCCTGTGCGTCCTGATCGGGAATACCAAACAGGGTAAAGGCGGCAGGCGCTGGCTGAGTTTCCCATTCGGCTTCAATGGCGGCCAGTTTGGTTTTCTGCACGTCGCCCATTTCGTAACCGGATTCATCACCCAGAACGATAACAGACAGGATAGCCGCCATGCCGAAGCTTGCAGCAATGGCGAAGGAGCGCTTCGCAAAAGCGAAGTCACGACCGCGCAGCATATAGTAGGAGCTGATGCCAAGTACGAACATCGCGCCGCACACGTAGCCGGAGGCGACGGTGTGGACGAATTTCACCTGTGCGACCGGGTTAAGGACCAGCTCAGAGAAGCTGACCATTTCCATACGCATGGTTTCGAAGTTGAAATCGGAGGCAATCGGGTTCTGCATCCAACCGTTCGCGACCAGAATCCACAGTGCGGAGAGGTTGGAGCCAAGCGCCACCAGCCAAGTGACAGCCATGTGCTGGACTTTGCCCAGACGATCCCAACCGAAGAAGAACAGACCTACAAAGGTAGATTCGAGGAAGAAGGCCATTAGACCTTCGATGGCCAGCGGCGCACCGAAGATATCGCCTACATAGTGGGAATAGTAAGACCAGTTAGTCCCGAACTGGAACTCCATGGTCAAACCGGTCGCCACACCCAGAGCAAAGTTGATACCAAACAACTTGCCCCAGAACTTGGTCATATCTTTATAAATCTGTTTGCCGGAAAGGACGTAGACCGTTTCCATGATTGCCAGCAGGAACGCCATACCCAGCGTCAGCGGTACAAACAGGAAGTGGTACATCGCGGTCAAGGCAAACTGTAAGCGCGACAGTTCGACTATATCTAACATCATGACTCCTTGCTCATCGCATGAAGACTCCGAGATTGAACCCGCTAGCGGGATTCAAACACATGCCCCAATACAAATTTATTTGTTTCCCGCTTCGTTGCTTTCTCTTCTCAGAGGAAATCATTGTCAGCAAAGGTTACAAATACGTTAATAAAAAACTCAAATTGATCCCTCGAATATATTACGCCGTAATAACCATACAATAAACAGGTTTTTACTGAACTGTCTTTACGTTTTACGACGTTGATCAATATATAGCGGAGAGGGTAGTTTTCAGCCAGTTTGATCCGGGACAATTAAACGCTTTTTCGCCAATATTGCCAAGCTTTAGATATTGATATAAATCAACATTTACGCTTAATGTTGATTTGATGTATCAGGGGATGAATTGTGTAATTTGATTGTTAAATTAATGTTTACGCAATGCGCCTTATAGTTACTAAAATGGCTGATATGGAAATTATAGGTAATGTAATTTAACTTTGGAATGAGGAAGAAAAAAGGAAAATTTAAAACAAGATTGTGTCGATTACTTCACGGTTATTTTCTTGCTAGCACATATTTCATTATTTTCTAGCTGTTCGTTTTTTCTCTATTCTACGCCGGACTCCAGTCGCCAATGTGCATCCATCGCCGTAATACGCTGATAAGCGTCGGCTATAGATTTACCCTGGTAGCCAAACGGCGCCATTAAAAAAGGCCGCCCAAGGGCGGCCAACCATGTCGAAAACTAGACATATAAAGCTCCCTGCTTCCCGTATGCATCGGGAATTTATGAGGGAGCAGAGAGGATTATTTGAGGATTGTGTTCAGCGCTTCGCCGATGTCAGCCAAGCTGCGTACGGTTTTCACGCCTGCAGCTTCCAGCGCTGCGAATTTCTCGTCCGCAGTGCCTTTACCACCGGCAATGATGGCGCCAGCGTGGCCCATACGTTTGCCTTTTGGCGCAGTCACACCTGCGATGTAACCCACCACTGGCTTGGTTACGTGATCTTTAATATAGGCTGCCGCTTCTTCTTCAGCGCTACCGCCGATCTCACCGATCATCACGATCGCTTCAGTCTGCGGATCTTCCTGGAACATCTTCAGGATATCGATGAAGTTAGAACCCGGGATCGGGTCACCGCCGATGCCCACACAGGTGGACTGGCCGAAGCCGTAGTCGGTGGTCTGCTTAACCGCTTCATAGGTCAGCGTACCGGAACGGGAAACGATGCCCACTTTACCCGGCTGGTGAATATGACCCGGCATGATGCCGATTTTGCATTCACCTGGGGTGATAACGCCTGGGCAGTTCGGGCCAATCATGCGCACGCCAGCTTCATCCAGTTTTACCTTCACGGTCAGCATATCCAGCGTTGGGATGCCTTCGGTGATGGTGATGATAAGCTTAATGCCTGCGTCGATAGCTTCCAGAATGGAGTCTTTGCAGAACGGTGCCGGAACGTAGATAACGGTCGCGGTGGCGCCAGTCGCTTCTACTGCTTCGCGCACGGTGTTGAACACCGGCAGGCCGAGGTGCGTGGTGCCGCCTTTACCTGGGGTTACGCCGCCAACCATCTGCGTACCGTAAGCAATTGCCTGTTCGGAGTGGAAAGAACCCTGGCTACCGGTAAAGCCCTGACAGATAACCTTGGTGTTTTTATCGATTAAAATAGACATTATTTTCCCTCCACTGCGGCAACAACCTGCTGTGCTGCGTCCGTCAGACTTTTCGCTGCAATAATATTCAGGCCGCTGTCAGCCAATTTCTTCGCGCCGAGTTCAGCGTTGTTACCTTCCAGACGTACGACAACTGGAACATTAACGCCCACTTCTTCTACCGCGCCGATGATACCGTCAGCGATCAGGTCGCAACGTACGATACCACCGAAGATGTTCACCAGAACCGCTTTCACATTGTCATCAGACAGAATGATTTTGAACGCTTCGGTAACACGTTCTTTGGTTGCGCCGCCGCCAACGTCAAGGAAGTTAGCCGGTTCGCCACCGTGCAGCTTAACGATGTCCATGGTGCCCATTGCTAGGCCCGCACCGTTAACCATGCAGCCGATGTTGCCATCAAGTGCTACGTAGTTCAGTTCCCACTGTGCTGCTTGCGCTTCACGTGGATCTTCCTGCGACTGGTCGCGCATTTCGCGCAGGTCAGCCTGACGGAACAGCGCGTTGCCGTCAGCGCCCAGCTTGCCATCGAGGCAGATCAGATCGCCCTGCTTGGTCACAACCAGCGGGTTGATTTCAATAAGCGCCAGATCGCGCTCAAGGAAGATAGTCGCCAGACCCATGAAGATCTTGGTGAACTGCTGAACCTGTTTACCTTCCAGACCCAGTTTGAACGCCAGTTCGCGACCCTGGTAAGGCATTGGGCCCGCCAGCGGATCAAGCGCAACTTTATGGATCAGGTGTGGGGTTTCTTCCGCCACTTTCTCGATTTCCACGCCGCCTTCAGTAGACGCCATGAACACCACACGACGGGAGCTACGGTCAACAACCGCGCCCAGGTACAGTTCTTTACCGATATCCGTTGCCGCTTCAACCAAAATCTGGTTTACAGGCTGACCGTGTGCATCCGTCTGATAGGTCACCAGACGTTTGCCCAGCCAATGCTCTGCGAACGCACGGATCTCTTCTTTGGAATTAACAACCTTCACACCGCCCGCTTTACCGCGGCCACCAGCGTGAACCTGACATTTTACTACCCACGGGCCAGCGCCGATTTTTGAAGCGGCTTCTTCTGCTTCGCGCGGAGTAGTACAGGCATAACCCACCGGAGCCGGTAAGCCATAGCGGGCAAAGAGTTGTTTTGCCTGGTATTCATGTAAGTTCATGTGTTCTATCCATCCTTCAGGTAATCATTATCTTAAACCGTAGGCCTGATAAGACACGACAGTGTCGCCATCAGGCATTACGCCGGATGGCGGCGCAAACGCCTTATCCGGCCTACGGGCAGGTGATACTCTTATTAACTACACGTCCAGCAGCAGACGGGTTGGATCTTCCAGCAATTCTTTAATGGCTACCAGGAAGCCTACCGACTCGCGCCCATCAATCAGACGGTGGTCATAGGACAGCGCCAGGTACATCATTGGCAGAATTTCAACTTTGCCATCAACCGCCATCGGGCGATCTTTAATGGCATGCATGCCCAGAATCGCGCTCTGAGGCGGGTTGATAATCGGAGTAGACATCAGGGAACCGAACACACCGCCGTTGGTAATGGTGAAGTTACCGCCGGTCAGGTCTTCTACGGTCAGCTTGCCGTCACGGCCTTTCAGTGCCAGAACCTTGATGTTTTTCTCGATGTCAGCCATGCCGAGGGCATCAACGTCACGCAGAACCGGGGTCACCAAGCCGCGTGGCGTAGAAACCGCCATGCTCACGTCGAAGTAGTTGTGATAAACAACATCATCGCCGTCGATAGAAGCGTTCACTTCCGGGTAGCGTTTCAACGCTTCAACCACGGCTTTCACGTAGAAGGACATGAAGCCCAGACGGATACCGTGACGTTTTTCAAACGCATCACCGTACTGCTTACGCAGGTCCATAATTGGCTTCATGTTGACTTCGTTGAACGTGGTCAACATCGCGGTAGAGTTTTTCGCTTCCAGCAGACGCTCGGCCACGCGTTTGCGCAGACGGGTCATCGGAACGCGTTTCTCTGAACGGCCAGCCAGAGGAGCCGGTGCCGCAGCTGTTGCTGCCGCAGGGGCTTTGGCTTCAGCTTTTGCTGGTGCTTTCGCCAGATGTTTTTCAACGTCTTCGCGGGTCAGACGGCCACCCACGCCAGTGCCTTTAATGGCATTGGCATCGAGGCTGTGCTCAGCCAGCAGGCGACGGATCGCCGGGCTGAGCGCTTCATTATTTTGTTCTTCCAGCGACGCCTGCTGGCGCTGCGCCGGAGTGGACTCTTTCGCTTCAGACTTGGCGCTGGTTTCTTTACCCGCGCTGTTGCCTTCCCGCAGGCGTCCCAGGATCTGACGAGAGGTCACGGTAGTGCCTTCATCTTCCAGAACGGCATCCAGAATGCCATCCGCCGACGCCGGTACTTCCAGTACCACTTTGTCAGTTTCGATTTCTACCAGCACTTCATCACGAACTACCGCATCGCCGGGTTTTTTATGCCAGGTTGCCACGGTAGCATCTGCTACGGATTCAGGCAGGTCGGGAACCAGAATATCTACGCTACTCATTTTGTATCCTTAATTAATCGACGTTCAGCGCGTCATTGACCAGATCTTGTTGCTGCTTCTGGTGAACGGACATATACCCTACCGCCGGCGAGGCGGAGGCTGGGCGACCTGCATAACGCAGAGCGGCCCCAAATGGAATTACATCACGGAAATGATGCTGGCTGCAGTACCAAGCCCCTTGGTTAAGAGGTTCTTCCTGACACCAAACGAAATCATGTACGTGAGCAAAAGATTTCAATGCTTCTTGTACGGCCTGGTGCGGGAACGGATACAGCTGTTCGATACGCACGATAGCCACATCTTTTTGGTCGTTTTTGCGACGCTGTTCCAGCAGGTCGTAGTACACCTTACCGGAGCACAGCACGACGCGTTTCACGTCCTGCGGATTCAGTTCGTCAATCTCACCGATGGCTGGCATAAAGGTGCCGTTCGCCAGTTCGTCGAGAGTAGAAACCGCCAGCGGATGACGCAGCAGCGATTTCGGTGACATCACCACCAGCGGACGACGCATCCCGCGCAGCGCCTGACGACGCAGCATGTGATACACCTGTGCCGGCGTCGATGGCACGCAAACCTGCATGTTCTGCTGAGCGCAAAGCTGCAGATAACGTTCCAGACGTGCAGAAGAGTGTTCCGGGCCCTGACCTTCGTAACCGTGCGGCAGCAGCATCACCAGACCACACATACGGCCCCATTTCTGCTCGCCGGAGGAGATGAACTGGTCAATCACCACCTGCGCACCGTTGGCGAAGTCGCCGAACTGGGCTTCCCAGATGGTCAGCGTACGCGGTTCAGCCGTTGCGTAACCATATTCAAACGCCAGCACCGCTTCTTCAGACAGCACGGAGTCCCAAACCTTAAAGTCGCCCTGCCCGTTATGCACGTGCTGCAGCGGCGTATAGGTTGAGCCGTTAGACTGATTATGGATAACCGCATGGCGGTGGAAGAAGGTGCCGCGACCGGCATCTTCGCCCGATAGGCGAACCGGCACGCCCTCATCAACCAGCGTGGCGTAGGCCAGGTTTTCCGCGCCGCCCCAATCAAACAGCTTGTCACCCGCGGCCATTGACTGACGGTCGCCGTAGATTTTCGCTACGCGAGACTGCATTTCGATGGCATCAGGTACGGTGCTGATACGGTTAGCCAACTCCTGCAGGCGTTTCATGTCAACCTTGTTCGGATAACTTTCATCCCACTCGTGGTTGAGATATGGCGACCAAGTAAAGGAGTGCATATTCATTGGACGCCACTCTTTCACCACGCATTCGCCCGCGTCCAGCGCGTCGCGATACAGGTTAACCATCTCGGTGGCATCTTCCAGCGTTGCAACTTTGTCCGCTTCCAGCTTGTCAGCGTAGATTTTGCGCGGAGTCGGATGCTTTTTGATTTTCTGGTACATCAGCGGCTGGGTTGCACTTGGCTCGTCGGCTTCGTTATGGCCGTGACGGCGGTAGCACACCAGGTCGATGAACACATCGCGTTTAAAGGTATTACGGAAGTCCAGCGCCAGGCGGGTCACGAAAGCAACGGCTTCCGGGTCATCCGCGTTAACGTGGAAAATCGGTGCCATCACCATCTTGCCGATATCGGTACAGTACGGCGTGGAGCGCGCATCCAGTGGGTTCGAGGTGGTGAAGCCCACCTGGTTGTTGATAACGATACGCACGGTACCGCCCACTTCATAACCCCGCGCTTTGGACATGTTCAGGGTTTCCTGAACAACGCCCTGCCCGGTTACTGCCGCATCACCGTGAATGGTAATTGGCAGAACCTGGTTGATACTTGGTTCGTCCAGACGATCCAGACGCGCACGAACGGAACCGATAACCACCGGGCTTACGATTTCGAGGTGCGACGGGTTGAACGCCAGCGCCAGGTGCACAAGGCCACCTTCGGTTTCGATATCGGAAGAGAAGCCCATGTGGTACTTCACGTCGCCGGTGCCGAGGTGTTCTTTATGCTTGCCTGAGAACTCGTCGAACAACTCCTGGGACTGTTTGCCCAGTACGTTGATCAGCACGTTCAAACGACCGCGGTGCGCCATACCCAGCACCACTTCACGGGTGCCGCTCTTGCCCGCATGGCGGATCATCTCTTTGAGCATTGGTACCAGCGCGTCACCGCCTTCCAGCGAGAAGCGTTTTGCACCTGGGAATTTCGCACCCAGGTAACGCTCCAGACCTTCAGCTGCGGTCAATTCGCTCAAGAAACGCGTTTTCTCTTCGGCGCTGAAAGTGGCATGCCCCGCTTCGAAACGCTGTTGGATCCAGCGTTTTTCTTCGGTATTGGTAATGTGCATGTACTCTGCGCCGATGTGGCCGCAGTAGGTCTGTTTGAGCGCGTCAATCAGATCCCCAAGCTTCATCGTCTCTTTGCCGATAGCAAAAGAACCTACGTTAAAGCTCTCTTGGAAATCGGCCTCGGTCAGATCGTGGAAAGCGGGATCTAAATCAGCCACTTTATCCTGCTGCCACAGCCCCAGCGGATCGAGGATCGCGTGCTGGTGACCACGGAAGCGATATGCGTTGATAAGCTGCAGGACTTTAACCTGCTTCGCATTCGTGTCAGGGTCGGAAATAGAAGAAGAGTAACGTGAGGCATCCTTCGCCAAACGACGGAAATAATCACGCGTGGTTGAATGGAGTTGATCCGGTTTGACTCCGGTGCCAGGTAACTGCTGGAACGTCGAACGCCAGTTAGCGTCTACCGAGTCAGGATCGGTTAAGAAGTCTTCATAGAGCTGTTCTATCCAGCTCTGGTTTGAGCCAGAGAGGTAAGAAGAGTCCAACCAGGCTTTCAAAGCGCTGTTCTGCATCGTGATCCCTTAAGCATTTTTATGCTTACTTCGCCGTGGATACTACCACGCACACCGCTGTGCGTGCCGGGGTTCACCTGTTGCGGACTGTCGTATCATCTGCGTCCGCTAAGGAACCTTTAAAAACTGTCAAACATAAAAAAGGCAGTTTTTAGAGGTTTCCTGCATTGCTAGTATTGCCTGATGGCGCTGCGCTTATCAGGCCTACGGGATTGTGCCCGGTAGGCCGGATAAGACGTTTACGTCGCCATCCGGCAACGCTGACTACTTACGCACTACGTTGCAGCAGCATCGACTTAATATGGCCGATGGCGCGCGTCGGGTTCAGCCCCTTAGGACATACACTGACGCAGTTCATAATGCTGTGGCAGCGGAATACGCTGAAAGCATCGCTCAACCCTTCCAGACGGCTGTCGGTTTCGGTATCGCGACTGTCGATCAGGAAGCGATACGCAGCCAGCAAACCTGCTGGGCCAACAAACTTGTCCGGGTTCCACCAGAACGACGGGCAAGACGTTGAACAACATGCGCACAGAATACACTCGTACAAGCCATCGAGTTTCTCGCGCTGCTCTGGCATCTGCAGATGCTCACGAGCCGGAGGATTTTGCCCATTATTCAACAAGTAAGGCTTAATCTTCTCATATTGTGCATAGAATTGCCCCATGTCTACCACCAAATCGCGAATCACTGGCAGACCCGGGAGTGGACGGATAACAATTTTCTTGCCCGGCTGATTCAGCGCGGAGATCGGCGTGATACATGCCAGACCATTTTTGCCGTTCATGTTCAGGCCGTCGGAGCCACAAACCCCTTCACGGCACGAGCGGCGGAACGATAACGATGGATCTTTTTCTTTCAGCTGCATCAGCGCATCGAGCAGCATCATGTCGCGACCTTCTTCCGCTTCCAGGGTGTAATCCTGCATGCGCGGAGCATCGTCTACGTCCGGGTTATAACGATAAACTGAAAACTCGAGTTTCATTTTCCTGTCTCCGCATTAATAAGTACGAATCTTCGGCGGGAATGCCGGACGCAGTTTCGGTTCCATGTTAACGCTACGACGCGTCATGGATTCCGACTCTGGCAGATACAGGGAATGACAAAGCCAGTTCGCATCATCACGATCCGGATAGTCGAAGCGGCTATGCGCGCCACGGCTTTCGGTACGGAAGTTCGCAGAAACAGCCGTTGCATAAGCGGTTTCCATCAGGTTATCCAGCTCCAAGCACTCAACGCGCTGGGTGTTGAACTCACTAGAGGTGTCATCCAGACGGGCATTTTTCAAACGCTCACGGATAGCTTTCAGCTGCTCAAGCCCTTTCGCCATCGCGTCACCTTCACGGAATACCGAGAAGTTGTGCTGCATACATTCTTGCAGCGCTTTACGGATTTCGACCGGGTCTTCGCCATCACGGTTACCGTTCCAACGGTTCAGACGTTCCAGAGAAGCATCGATCTCTTCTTCGGTTGCATCACGCAGTTCACCCTGCTCAGCAATAGACTCTTGCAGATGCAGACCCACCGCACGGCCAAACACCACCAGATCCAGCAGCGAGTTGCCGCCCAGACGGTTCGCGCCGTGTACCGATACGCAGGCGATTTCGCCCACAGCGAACAGGCCAGGGATCACCACGTCTTCGCCCTGCTCGTTCACGGTCAGCGCCTGGCCGCTCACTTTGGTCGGAATACCGCCCATCATGTAGTGGCAGGTTGGAATGACCGGAATCGGCTCTTTCACCGGGTCAACGTGCGCGAAGGTACGGGAAAGCTCAAGGATGCCCGGCAGACGGGATTCCAGCACTTCTTTACCCAGGTGGTCGAGTTTCAGCTTGGCGTGTGGGCCCCATGGACCGTCACAGCCACGGCCTTCACGGATTTCGATCATGATGGAACGCGCCACCACGTCACGACCCGCAAGGTCTTTCGCATTCGGGGCATAACGCTCCATGAAGCGCTCGCCGTGTTTGTTCAGCAGGTAGCCACCTTCACCACGACAGCCTTCTGTAACCAGTACGCCCGCACCGGCGATACCGGTTGGGTGGAACTGCCACATTTCCATATCCTGCACCGGCACACCGGCGCGGATAGCCATACCTACGCCGTCACCGGTGTTGATATGCGCGTTAGTCGTAGACTGATAAATACGGCCTGCACCGCCGGTCGCTAGGACCGTTGCGCGGGCTTTGAAGTAAACCACCTCACCGGTTTCGATGCACAGTGCGGTACAACCGACCACCGCGCCATCGGCGTTTTTCACCAGATCCAGCGCGTACCACTCGGAGAAAATGGTGGTGTGGTTTTTCAGGTTCTGCTGATACAGCGTATGCAGCAAGGCGTGACCGGTGCGGTCAGCGGCCGCCGCAGTACGTGCCGCCTGCTCGCCGCCGAAGTTTTTCGACTGGCCGCCAAACGGACGTTGATAGATGGTGCCGTCATCGAGACGCGAGAACGGCAGGCCCATATGGTCCAGCTCCAGAATCGCTTCCGGGCCGGTTTTACACATATATTCGATAGCATCTTGGTCACCGATGTAGTCCGACCCTTTAACGGTGTCGTACATGTGCCATTCCCAGTTATCTTCATGGGTATTACCGAGCGCCACGGTGATGCCACCCTGCGCAGATACGGTATGGGAACGGGTCGGGAACACTTTAGACAGCAGCGCACAGGTCTGGCCGCTTTGGGAAATTTGCAGCGCCGCGCGCATACCTGCGCCACCGGCACCAATCACTACAGCATCAAATTCTCTGACTGGCAGTTTCATCACACACCCCACACCACAACAAATCCATAAATAACGTAAACCAGCAGGGCAACAACAATGAGCAGTTGCAGCGTCAGACGCAGGGCCAGCGGTTTAACGTAGTCGGTTAACACCTGCCACATGCCAATCCAGGCATGAATCAAGATGGAGAACAGGGCCAACAAGGTGAACACTTTGGTGAACGCAGAGGCAAAGAAACCACTCCAGACTTCCCACGTGACGTCACCATTTATCGCAAAAAAGCCGGCCATGTAGATGATGTACAGAGTCAGGACGATGGCGGTCGCACGAACTAGGATGAAGTCATGTACGCCGTTGCGTCCTAGTGCTGAGGCGTTGCTTACCATACGAGGACTCCTGCAAGAATTGAAAGCACGACAGTAATAACAAAAGAAATTTTCGCGGAGCGTTTACCGGCTTCGAGCGTCTCTTCGATATAACCGAAATCCATTAACACGTGACGAATACCGACCACCGCGTGGTAGGCCAACGCAGTGAGGATGCCCCACATAATGAATTTGGCAAAGAAGCTGCCCATGATGGATGAAGCGGTCTGGAAGCCTTCTGGAGAAGAAAGACTCGTGCCCAGCAGCCACAGCAGAATACCGACAGCCACAAAAGTGATAACGCCGGAAACGCGATGGAGAATGGACGCTATCGCTGTTATAGGGAACCGGATTGTTGTCAAATCCAGATTGACAGGTCTTTGTTTTTTCACATTTCTTATCATGAATAACGCCCACATGCTGTTCTTATTATTTCCTTCCTCCGGTCCGCAGGCGGGTCAAGCAGCGTCTTTTCTATAACTTGCCGTCATGTATAAATCTGCTTCCAGATGCAAAAACGGCGCGTTACAACGCTGGGTGGCTCGGGATTGCAGGGTATTCCGGAGACCTGGCGGCAGTATAGGCCGTTCACAAAATCATTACAATTAACCTACATATAGTTTGTCCGGTTTTATGCAGAACAGTGATCATGCTCACGATTAAAACAATTTTTTAAAAATTAACCACGTGATTTGACAAATATTAAACATTATTGTTACAACCATCACCTGTAAAAGCATATAATGCTCAAAAGTTATGGGGTCACTCTTTCACCTGATAATAAGTTATGTAACAGTGAGACGGAGTTGACCTAACCTATCAGGACAGTTATTAGTGTTGTACAGGTTTGAATAATCGGATTGCTAAGACCCTGATTTGCTGCTGTTTCACTGTAGATTAGACGTGCACCGTCAAGCGCCCTTGCTCTGTACCCTTGCTTTATCTCTACAACAGAGCCGTGAGCCAAATAACAAACTGGCAACGTCGAAATATTTTTTGAATTGCAAATCCGGCATCCAGCAGTCTTAAGCAAAAAGGCGCTAAGGAGACCGTAAATGGCTGATACTAAGGCAAAAATCACCATCACTGGTGATGCTGCTATTGAACTTGATGTGCTAAAAGGTACGCTCGGTCAGGATGTTATTGATATCCGTAGTCTTGGTTCAAAAGGCATTTTTACTTTTGACCCTGGTTTTACCTCTACCGCATCTTGCGAATCTAAAATCACTTTTATTGATGGTGATGAAGGGATCTTGCTGCATCGCGGCTTCCCTATCGATCAGTTAGCCACCGAGTCTAACTACCTCGAAGTGTGCTACATCCTGCTGTACGGTGAGAAACCGTCCCAAGCTGAATTTGATGAGTTCACCACTACCGTCACTCGCCACACCATGATCCACGAACAGATCACCCGTCTGTTCCACGCATTCCGTCGCGACTCTCACCCTATGGCGGTGATGTGCGGGATCACCGGCGCGCTGGCAGCGTTCTACCACGACTCGCTGGACGTAAATAACCCACGCCACCGTGAAATCGCGGCCTTCCGTCTGCTGTCAAAAATGCCAACGATGGCAGCCATGTGTTACAAATATTCCATCGGTCAGCCGTTTGTTTACCCGCGCAACGACCTCTCTTACGCCGGTAACTTCCTGCGTATGATGTTCGCTACGCCGTGCGAAGAGTACGTGGTGAACCCGGTGCTGGAACGCGCAATGGATCGTATCTTGATCCTGCACGCTGACCACGAACAGAATGCTTCCACGTCTACCGTGCGTACCGCCGGCTCTTCCGGCGCTAACCCGTTCGCCTGTATCGCCGCCGGTATTGCTTCTCTGTGGGGGCCAGCACACGGTGGCGCCAACGAAGCTGCACTTAAGATGCTCGAAGAGATCAGCTCCGTTAAGCACATTCCTGAGTTTGTCCGTCGTGCGAAAGACAAGAACGACTCTTTCCGTCTGATGGGCTTCGGCCACCGCGTGTACAAAAACTACGATCCGCGCGCGACCGTAATGCGTGAAACCTGCCACGAAGTGCTGCGTGAACTGGGCTCGAAAGATGATCTGCTGGAAGTGGCGATGGAGCTTGAACACATCGCGTTGAACGACCCGTACTTCATCGAGAAGAAACTGTACCCGAACGTCGACTTCTACTCCGGTATCATCTTAAAAGCGATGGGCATTCCGTCTACCATGTTCACCGTTATCTTCGCGATGGCGCGTACCATTGGCTGGATTGCGCACTGGAACGAAATGCACACCGACGGCATGAAGATTGCGCGTCCACGTCAGCTTTATACCGGCTACGAACAACGCGACTTCAAATCAGACCTCAAAAAATAATCGAGAGCCTGAAAGTCAAAAAGCGCCTACGGGCGCTTTTTTTATTCCATAAAACACCAGATTCAGTGCTGGCATCCCGGGCACCAATAAAACGGCCGTGAAGAGAGCATCGTTTTCTCAATAATTCCCCCGCAGCGCTCGCATTTCTCGCCGTCACGGTGAAACACCTTAAAGCGAAACAGTGCGCCGTGATGCTTATTATCATCCGCCTGCCCGCGCGTGTTATAGGAGAGTCGAGGAATATCCAGTAGCGCCTGTGCCAGCGCATCAAGCTGCGTTTCACTCAGCGTTGACGCTTTATGATTACCGGTAAGCCCAACCTGCCAGAGGATCTCAACGCGTAAATAGTTACCGAGCCCGGCCAAAAACGCTTGGTCTAAAAACAGCCCGGAGAACTGCCGGTTGCGAAACTTCGCCGACAGCAGACGCGATTTGACGCTCTGCGGCGTCAGCGTCATATCCAGCACGTCCGGCCCTACCCTCAGTAAAAACGGGTGAGTCTCTACCTGCTCCGGCGTCAACATTTCGATATCAGATGCGCTATACAACAGAATCGTTTTGTCCGCCGCTTGGAGCTTAACGCGTAGCACTCTGTTGGTATCCGGTGCTTCACCGGTATTCACCACCCGCCACACGCCGTATAGCTGGTTGTGGCTATACAGCGTCAGGCCGCCGGAGAAATGGGTCAGCAAGGCTTTCCCACGCGTTTCGACGTGGCTGATGTGTTGTCCGACAAGAAGAGAAGCGTAGGGTTGCAACGTGGGAAAAGCGAACCAAACATCGGTTAACGGTTTATCTTTAATCGCCGCTTCCAGGCTATCCGCCGCCCGGCGGATCTCTGGGCCTTCAGGCATGGAAATATCCTTTTACTCAATCAAAACGCTTATGCGCTGACGGTTATTTTGAGCGCATCAAAAGCGCTCCGCAACCGCCGTGCAAACGCCAGCGCATGTTCACCATCGCCGTGCAGACAAATGGTCTGTGCCATAACCGGCGTCCACTGACCCTCCACACTCTGCACCCGGCCGTTTTGCACCATTTCAAGGGTTTGCGCTAACGCCAGCTCCTCATCATCAATCAATGCGCCGGGCAGGCTTCGTGGCACCAGCTGTCCGTCGGCCAAATAGCCCCGGTCGGCAAAAACTTCCTGACGCGTCGCCAGTCCTCTGCGCTCTCCGGCCCGGATCAGTTCGCTACCGGCTAGCCCAACCAGAATCAATGCGGGATCGACGGCAAATACCGCTTGCGCAATGGCATCCGCAAGCGAGGCATCTTTAGCCGCCTGGTTATACAGCATCCCGTGGGGTTTGACGTGGCGCAGCGTTCCCCCTTCGGAGCGGACGATCGCCGCCAGCGCCCCAACCTGATACAGCGTCTGGGCATAAACCGTTGACGGCGGTAGCTGCATGGCCGTGCGGCCAAAATTTACCCGGTCGGGGAAGCTGGGATGCGCACCAACGGCAACACCGTTTTTGAGCGCCTGCCGCACGCAGGCCAGCATCGTCTGCGCGTCTCCAGCATGGTAACCGCAGGCAATATTGGCCGACGTCACCAGCGTCAGCAGCTCGGCGTCGCTGGCACAGCCTTCTCCAACATCGGAGTTAAGATCAATCATCATCGCTAAGCCGCCAGGTTAACTGTTCCAGATAACGCAGCTGATCCTGTCGCGCTTTCAGCGCCTCTTCTAGGCTACAGCGAACAAAGTGAATGGGCTGACCAAGCGGGATCTGCGCCAGTTGGAACATGTCCGCCTCAATAATACAGGCAATGCGCGGATAACCGCCGGTGGTCTGGGCATCGTTCATCAACACAATAGGTTGACCATTGTGCGGCACCTGCACCACGCCGGGAACCAGCCCATGAGAGAGCAGTTCACGTGCGGCAGGACGCGTCAGCGGCTGCCCTTTCAGACGATAACCCATGCGGTTACTCTGCGGGCTTAAGTGCCACGGTGAACGCCAGAAGTTCTCCTGCGACGCCTCATCAAACTCGTGATACTCCGGCCCCGGCAGTGCGCGGATATGGTTACCCGGCATCAGCGGCTTCACCCCACGCGGCGCTGTAAACATTCGCTGCGGGTTGCCTAAAGGCAGAACATCGCCATCCTGCAGACGTCGCCCTTCAAGGCCACCAATGCCGACGTTGAGATCGGTACTGCGCGATCCCATCACCGCCGGAACGTCGATGCCACCAGCGAGCGCGAGATAACTACGAATACCGTGCTGTGGACGTTTTAATTTCAGCGTCTGTCCGGCTTTCGCCCAATGACGCCAGCCGGACCACACCGCCTCGCCGTCGAGCGTCGCTTCACAGCCCGCCCCCGTTAGCGCAAACCAGCCGTCGCGGGCAAAACCAAACGTGGCCATACCCAACGTAATTTCCAGCGCCGCGGTGTTAGCATCATTGCCCACCAGCAGGTTCGCCGTCATCAGCGCAGGCTTATCCATCGCGCCGCAGCGACTGACGCCGAACTGTCGCAAACCCTCACGTCCACAATCTTGCACCGTGGTATACATGCCGGCTCGAATCACCTTTAGCATATGCCCTCCTTTTGCGGCACAAATCGCACCGTATCGCCGGGACGCAGCAAAATAGGATCGTCACGATTCGGCGCAAACAGCGGCAGAGACGTGCGGCCAATCAGCTGCCAGCCGCCGGGTGTCGCCAGCGGGTATATCCCGGTCTGCGCGCCACCAATCCCGACCGAACCGGCGGGCACCTGTAATCGAGGCTCCGCTCGACGCGGCATCGTAAGCTTGGCAGGCAGCCCGCCTAAGTAAGGGAATCCGGGCTGGAAGCCGAGAAACCACACCACGTAATCGACCGAGGCATGCAGCTCAACTACCTGTTTTGGCGTCAGGCCGCTTAGGCTTGCCACCTCCGGCAAATCCGGCCCGTTTTCGCCGCCGTAGATCACCGGAATGTCGATAAATCGTGACTCTGGCTCCAGCGCCTCGCTCTCTTCCCACCAGCGCTGCAGGCGCTCGATGGCATCCAGCGCCTGCGTCTGCGGATCGCTCAGCGTCACCGTAATGTTATTCATGCCCGGAATGGCATCCACCACACCCGGCATTTGCGCTACCCGCTGCGCCAAACGCCAGACCCGCTTTTGGGTCGTGAGCATCACCGGCGGCTCCAGCTCCAACACGACAGCCGTTTCACCTAATAGATAACAACGCGCTCGCTGCACTTTATTCCCTCATTTTCAGGCCGGGTTGGGGATATCAACAAAAGTGACATCCAGGTCGGTCGTTTCGTTGAGCCATTCACTTAATGCACGAATGCCGCCGCGCTCGGTGGCGTGGTGACCCGCAGAATAAAAATGTAGCCCCTGTTCACGGGCCGAGTGAATGGTCTGCTCAGAAACTTCCCCAGTGATAAACGCATCCACACCAAAGCGCGCCGCGCTGTCGATAAAGCCCTGTCCACCGCCGGTACACCACGCTACACGCTGAACTTTATCTGGTCCCGTATCACCGCTCCACAGCGGTTTACGTCCAAGGCGCGCTTCAATCCATGATGCCAGTTCAAGTCCTGAAACCGGCATCGACAGCTCACCCCACGGCACCAGCGCTTCAACCTCGCCTTGCACATTAATACCCAGCAACTGCGCCAGTTGGGCGTTGTTCCCAAGCTCGGGATGCGCATCCAGCGGCAGGTGCCAGCCGTATAGGTTGATATCGTTTTCCAGTAGCGCCTTCAGGCGATTGCGCTTCATGCCACGGATCACCGGCGATTCACCTTTCCAGAAGTAGCCGTGGTGGACAATCACCGCATCCGCCTGCTGGCGAACGGCCTCATCAATCAGCGCTTGGCTGGCGGTGACACCAGTGACAATTTTTTGCACCGTCTCACGCCCTTCGACCTGCAGGCCGTTTGGGGCGTAATCGCTAAAGGCGGCGCTGTTGAGTTTTTCATTAATCAGTTGTTCTAGCTCAGTATTTTTCATCATCGCTCCTTTTGCCATTGATGCTTTACTGCAGAATAAAATAGCGTCCTGCGGCCGTTACGTCGATACGCAATTCCTCGCTACCTCCACGACACCGCGTAATTACGCGCAATAAGTGCTTAAACAACACGATTTGTCTGTTTTTATGTGACGCACTTAATGTATATTTATGCAACCTTACCGCATATTACAAAGATAATACGATTTTCATCGTATGATTACAGTATAGAAACAAAACCTTACGCAGTCTGGCTGCGCGGGGTTTAGAGGTCAGATGTGTAATGAATAAACCGCAATCACAGCCGAAGGCGATTTACTACGTCGTCGCTCTGCAAATCTGGGAATATTTTAGCTTCTACGGCATGCGCGCGCTGCTGATCCTATATCTCACCAATCAGCTGAAATATAACGATACCCACGCTTACGAACTGTTTAGCGCCTACTGCTCCTTGGTCTATGTCACGCCGATTCTCGGTGGTTATCTGGCAGATAAAGTCCTTGGCAACCGTGTCGCGGTGATGCTCGGTGCATTGCTGATGGTTATTGGCCATGTGGTGCTTGGTGCCAGTGAAATCGCGCCGATGTTCCTGTATCTGTCGCTGGCGATTATCGTCTGCGGTTACGGCCTGTTCAAATCAAACGTCAGTTGCCTTTTGGGGGAGCTGTACGAACCCACCGACCCGCGTCGCGATGGCGGTTTCTCGCTAATGTATGCGGCGGGTAATGTCGGTTCGATCATAGCTCCAATTGCCTGCGGCTTTGCTCAAGAGCAATACAGTTGGGCGATGGGCTTCACGCTTGCCGCCGTCGGTATGCTCGCGGGCCTCGTTATCTTTATGAGTGGTCGCCGCCACTTTGCTCACACCCGTGGAGTGAACAAAGAGGTGCTGTGTGCGAAAAGCTTCCTGTTGCCAAACTGGGGCTGGCTGCTGGTACTGCTGGTCGTCGCACCGCTGTTTATCACGGTGCTGTTCTGGCAGGAGTGGTCGGTGTATGCGCTGATCGTCGCCTCGATTATCGGTCTGCTGGTGCTGGCAAAGATTTATCGTCGTGCCGAAACAGCAGAGCAACGCAAAGATCTGCGGCTGATTATGGTGCTGACTTTCTTCAGCCTGCTGTTCTGGGCATTCGCCCAGCAGGGCGGCAGCTCCATCAGCCTGTACATTGACCGTTTTGTAAACCGCAACGTGCTGGGTTATGAAATCCCAACCGCGATGTTCCAGTCGGTGAATGCCTTTGCGGTGATGGCATGCGGCATCGTGCTGGCGTGGCTTATCAAAGAGCAGGTCACCCGCAACCGTGATTTACGGATCTGGGGCAAATATGCTCTCGGTCTTGGGCTGATGAGCGCCGGCTTCTGCATCCTCACGCTAAGCGCCCGTTGGTCTGCAACCTACGGTCACTCTTCAATGCCGCTGATGCTGTTGGGGCTGTCGGTGATGGGCTTTGCCGAGCTGTTTATTGACCCGGTCGCCATGTCGCAAATCACTCGTATTCAGATCCCGGGCGTCACCGGCGTGTTGACCGGCATCTATATGCTGCTCTCCGGTGCGGTAGCAAACTACGTCGCGGGCCTTATCGCCGACCAAACGTCCCAGGCCTCCTTCGATGCTGCCGGTGCGGTGGACTACTCGATCAACGCCTACATTGAGGTATTTAGCCAAATCACCTGGGGCTCCGTCGCGTGCGTGGCGGCAGTGTTGATTATCTGGCTCTACCATTCGATGAAAGTCCGCAGTCGTCGACTCGCGGCAGAGGCTTAAACCTTCCGGCACCCTGATATTCGAGCGGGCTACGCTTACCACCGTAGCCCGCTCGAGGTGCAATACTATCCCTTTTTCGCGGCTTCATAGGCGGCGAGCGTTTCCCCCCTCGCCTGCGCATGATCGACAATCGGTCGCGGATAATCCAATGCATATCCCTGCTTATCGGCCCATGTCCATGGCTGATGAATGGATTTATCTGGCACCAATGCCAGTTCCGGCAGCCAGCGGCGGATAAACTCACCGCTTTTATCAAAGCGTTCACCTTGGGTTGTCGGATTAAAAATACGGAAATAAGGCGCCGCGTCGGTGCCGGTTGATGCCGCCCATTGCCAGCCGCCGTTATTGGCCGCCAGACAGCCGTCCACCAGCTGCGACATAAAATAGCGCTCCCCTTCCCGCCAATCGATAAGCAGGTCTTTCACCAAAAAGCTGGCCACGATCATCCGCAGACGATTGTGCATCCAGCCGCTTTCATTCAGCTGGCGCATAGCAGCATCGACAATCGGATAGCCGGTTTTCCCCGCCTGCCACGCGGCCAAATCATCCGGGGCATCTCGCCAGCAAACCTTATCCGTCCAATCGATAAACGGCCGGTGTTTGCATAGACGAGGATAAAAGGTCATCAGATGACGATAAAATTCGCGCCAGATAAGCTCATTTAGCCAGACGCTCCCCGCACCACCGTCAAGCGCCGCGGGTTGCTCGGCTAATAGACGGTGCAAACACTGACGTGGGGAAAGCACTCCTATGGCAAGGCAGGCTGAAAGACGGCTGGTGCCTTCAATCGCCGGAAAATCACGCTGAGATTCGTATTCCCCCGCCAATTGCTGACAGAACTGACGCAGTTGGTGGATAGCCGCGTTCTCATCCACGGGAAACAGTGCGCTATCAAATGGCTGCTGCGGATAGTCCAACGTTATTGCCGATTCATTTTCAACCGTTGGGGCATTTCTCGGTGCAGGGGCGCGAACGCATTCCGGCAGATGTTCACGTAAACGGCGCAGCCAGGCATTTTTATACGGCGTAAAGACTTTGTACATTTCGTGATTGCCGGTCATAACCGAACCCGGCGGCAGGATGACACTGTCATCAAAACCCTGACAAACCGTCTGCGTTAGCGCGCGCTCTACCGCCGCATCGCGCTGGCGTTCGTTGAATTCGTACTGGTAGTTGTAAAACAGTTGCGTGACGTCGTGCTGCTGACACACCTCTTTTAACGCCTCAACGCTGGCGGCAAAATCATCCACCTGCAAAAAAATCAGCGGGATATTTTTTTCGGCCAGCGCCTGGCGCAGCGCATGCAGTTGGGCGGCGATATAGGCCGCCTGTCGTGGCGCCATATGGTGTGCGGCCCACTGCTGCGGAGTCGCAATGTAAAGCGCTAGCACCCGAGCGTGGCTATCGCGACAGGCGGCAGCCAGGGCAAGATTGTCATGCAGGCGCAAATCCGCGCGGAACCAAACCAGGTGGGTGGACATAAAGATCCTGAATATATTTAACAATATATTCATATTACAACATTTTGCGCCGCCATCCGGCAAACGGAGCCATGCAGCCTGATGGCACTGTGCTTATCAGGCCTACATGCACAAAAAAACCGCCCCTTTTGACGAGGGCGGTTTTGGTTACTTATTTACAGCTGATGATTAATAGAAGTCGCAGGCGGCTTCTTCAGCTTGCTCCATCCATACCGGCTTATCGCTGGTTTTAGACCAGACGCGGTGCAGATAGCTATAAAAACGGGCGCGGTCTTTCCACAGCAACATCACCGGTAGCGCGACAATCCCCGCCACCACGGCGAAAGTACGACGCAACAATACAATGTGTGCCGGATATTTTTTATACAGGTCCATATTCTCTCCCCTAAGTTGGCCGGCAATGTACGCCGGAAAATTGACTTGAGTAATCTGACTAAAAGAGTACCGCTATTTGTGTAATTTTACTACTCATCCGACCACTTTTTTAAGCTCGTTTGGCCTTTATTTACATTCATAGCGTAATTGAGTTACATGATTGTTAAATTAATACTAACCATTAGTTAAATTGTGCCTTTGGCCATTTTTATACTTTTTTTACACCCCGCCATTCGATTTTTGCGAAATCTTTGCAGTGGAAATCCTACGCTTAGCGCAATAACTCAAGAGTCCGGAGGTGGATTGTGGCTACAGGCGTAATTGCTGGCGTGGTGCTGGTGTTCCTGTTACTGGCGTATCTGGTTTATGCCCTTTTAAAGGCGGAGGCCCTGTGATGGTTGCTCAAGGATTTTTACTGGTCGCCAGCTTCTTGCTGGTGCTGTTTGCGCTGGCGCGTCCGCTCGGCAAAATGCTGGCGGGGATGATTGCAAACATCCCACTGCCTCGCATGGCGCGTTGCGAAAACGTGCTGTGGCGCGTGCTGGGGATATCCGGCCAGGAGATGAGCTGGAAGCGTTACGCCATCGCCATTTTACTGCTCAACCTGTGCGGACTGCTGGCGCTGTTTGCCCTGCTGATGCTGCAAGGTTATCTGCCGCTCAATCCGCAGCAGTTGCCGGGGTTGTCGTGGCATTTGGCGCTGAATACCGCCGTAAGCTTTGTCAGTAACACCAACTGGCAAGCCTACAGCGGCGAAACCACGCTGAGTTACTTAAGCCAGATGGCTGGCCTGACGGTACAAAACTTCCTCTCCGCCGCGACCGGGATCGCCGTGCTGTTTGCACTGGTCCGCGCCTTTGCACGTCATAACGTCAATACGCTGGGCAACGCCTGGGTCGATATCACCCGCATTACGCTGTGGCTGCTGCTGCCGATTTCTCTGCTGCTGGCGCTGTTCTTTATTCAGCAAGGCACCCTGCAAAACGTTCTGCCCTACCAGCCGTTTATCTCGCTGGAAGGGGCGCATCAGGTCTTACCGATGGGGCCGGTGGCCTCGCAGGAAGCCATTAAGATGCTGGGGACCAACGGCGGCGGATTCTTTAACGCCAACTCATCGCACCCGTTTGAAAATCCAACCGCGCTGACCAGCTTCGTACAAATGTTGGCGATCTTCCTGATCCCCGCCGCGCTGTGTTTCGCCTTTGGCGAAGCCGTTGGCGACAACCGTCAGGGCCGCGCCATTCTGTGGGCCATGACGCTGATTTTCGTGGTCTGCGTAGCGGTAGTGATGTGGGCAGAGACCCAAGGCAATCCTCATCTGCTCCAGCTCGGCGCCAGCAGCAGTATCAATATGGAAGGTAAAGAGAGCCGCTTCGGCATTCTTGCCAGCAGCCTCTATGCGGTGGTCACCACCGCCGCGTCCTGCGGAGCGGTGAACGCCATGCATGACTCCTTTACCGCATTGGGCGGCATGATCCCGATGTGGCTGATGCAGATTGGCGAAGTGGTGTTCGGCGGCGTGGGTTCCGGTCTGTACGGAATGCTGCTGTTCGTCCTGCTGGCAGTGTTTATCGCCGGGCTGATGATTGGTCGTACCCCGGAATACCTCGGCAAGAAGATTGATGTGCCAGAAATGAAGATGACCGCGCTAGCTATTCTGGTGACGCCCACTTTGGTGCTACTCGGTACGGCGCTGGCAATGATGACCGACGCCGGCCGCAGTGCGATGGCAAACCCTGGCTCGCATGGTTTTAGCGAGGTGCTCTACGCCGTGTCGTCGGCGGCAAACAACAACGGTAGCGCCTTTGGTGGACTGAGCGCCAACACGCCGTTCTGGAACATCCTTTTAGCGGTGTGCATGTTCGTGGGCCGCTTCGGGGTCATCGTACCGGTACTGGCGATTGCCGGCTCACTGGTGGCGAAGAAAATTCAACCGGCCACGCCCGGCACGCTGGCGACGCATGATGCGCTGTTTATCGGCCTGCTGATTGGCACCGTGCTATTGGTTGGCGCCCTGACCTTTATTCCCGCCCTGGCCATTGGCCCGGTGGCGGAACATCTTTCCCTGTTTTGAGTGATGTGGAGCTATTGGTTATGAGTCGCAAACAACTGGCCCTGTTTGAGCCATCTCTGGTTCGTCAGGCGCTTTTCGATGCCGTGAAGAAACTCAACCCCACTCTCCAGTGGCGTAACCCGGTCATGTTTATCGTCTGGCTGGGAAGCGTGTTGACTACCCTTTTGGCTATCGCCATGGCGATGGGTGTTCTGCCTGGTAACGTTGGGTTTAGTAGCGCAATAGCCCTGTGGCTGTGGTTTACCGTGCTGTTCGCCAACTTTGCTGAAGCGATGGCCGAAGGCCGTAGCAAAGCGCAGGCGAACAGCCTGCGTGGGGTGCAAAAAACCGCATTTGCCCGCAAGCTGCGTGAAGCGCGCTACGGCGCACAGATGGACCACGTCCCGGCCGACGATCTGCGTAAAGGCGATGTGGTGTTGGTCGAAGCCGGCGACATTATCCCCTGCGACGGTGAAGTAATTGAAGGCGGTGCATCGGTCGATGAGAGCGCAATTACCGGTGAATCCGCGCCGGTTATCCGTGAGTCCGGCGGCGACTTCGCGTCGGTGACCGGCGGGACACGTATTCTCTCCGACTGGCTGGTGGTGCGCTGTAGCGTGAACCCTGGCGAAACCTTCCTCGACCGGATGATCGCCATGGTCGAAGGCGCGCAGCGTCGTAAAACGCCAAACGAAATCGCCCTGACCATCCTGTTGGTTGCCCTGACCATTGTGTTCCTACTGGCAACCGCCACCATCTGGCCGTTTTCAGCCTGGAGCGGTACACCCATCAGCGTCACCGTCCTAGTCGCCCTGCTGGTGTGCCTTATTCCAACCACTATCGGCGGCCTGCTGTCAGCCATCGGCGTGGCGGGGATGAGCCGCATGCTGGGCGCCAACGTTATCGCCACCAGCGGTCGTGCAGTGGAGGCAGCGGGTGATGTTGACGTCCTGCTGCTGGACAAAACCGGCACCATCACGCTCGGCAACCGTCAGGCCTCGCAGTTCCTGCCCGCTCAGGGCGTGGATGAAAAAACGCTGGCCGATGCCGCGCAGCTCTCGTCGCTGGCGGATGAAACGCCGGAAGGCCGCAGCATCGTAGTGCTGGCAAAACAGCGCTTTAATCTGCGCGAACGTGATGTACAGGCGCTGCACGCGACCTTCGTACCCTTTACCGCCCAAAGCCGAATGAGTGGGATCAATATCGATAACCGGATGATCCGCAAAGGCTCGGTGGATGCCATTCGCCGTCATATCGAAAGCAACGGCGGCAGCTTCCCGTTCGATGTCGAGCAGAAAGTGGAAAGCATCGCCAGCCAAGGGTCTACGCCGCTGGTGGTAGCGGAAGGGGCGCGCGTGCTCGGCGTGATTGCCTTAAAAGATATCGTCAAAGGCGGCATTAAAGAGCGTTTTGCCCAGCTGCGTAAAATGGGCATTAAGACGGTGATGATCACCGGCGATAACCGCTTAACCGCTGCGGCCATCGCCGCCGAAGCGGGCGTTGATGACTTCTTGGCCGAAGCCACGCCTGAAGCCAAGCTGGCGCTGATCCGCCAGTACCAGTCTGAAGGACGCATGGTAGCGATGACCGGCGACGGTACCAACGACGCCCCGGCGCTAGCGCAGGCCGACGTCGCGGTCGCCATGAACTCCGGTACCCAGGCGGCGAAGGAAGCGGGCAACATGGTCGATCTGGACTCGAACCCGACCAAGTTGATTGAAGTGGTGCATATTGGCAAACAGATGCTAATGACCCGTGGTTCACTGACCACCTTTAGTATCGCCAACGACGTGGCGAAGTATTTCGCCATTATTCCCGCGGCGTTTGCCGCCAGCTGGCCGCAGTTGGGGGTGCTGAACATTATGCATCTGCACTCGCCAAACTCGGCGATCCTGAGCGCCGTGATCTTCAATGCGCTGATCATCGTTTTTCTACTGCCGCTGGCATTGAAGGGCGTGAGCTATCGCCCGCTGTCGGCCTCGGCGATGCTGCGCCGTAACCTGTGGATTTATGGCGCAGGTGGCCTGGTCGTGCCGTTTATCGGTATTAAAATAATTGATGTGCTGTTAACCCTTCTGGGTTTGGTTTGAGGAAATAACCATGTCTGCATTACGTCCCGCTATCGTGATTTTTCTGTTCCTGACGCTTGTCACCGGTGGACTTTACCCGCTAGTGACTACCGAGCTGGGACAGTGGCTGTTCCCGACACAGGCCAACGGTTCGCTTATCTTCGAAAACCATGAGCTACGCGGTTCAACGCTTATTGGCCAGAGCTACAGCGACCCCGGTTATTTCCAAGGACGCCCTTCGGCGACCGCAGAAATGCCCAACAACCCGATGGCTTCTGGCGGTAGCAACCTCGCAGCCAGCAACCCGGCGTTGGACAAACTGTTCAGCGACCGCATTGCCGCGCTGCGCGCCGCCAACCCCGATGCCAGCCCTAGCGTGCCGGTTGAGCTGGTCACCGCATCCGCCAGCGGGCTGGATCCTAACCTAACGCCAGCCGCCGCGTTGTGGCAGGTACCACGCATCGCCAAAGCCCGTAACGTCTCCGCCGCGTGGCTTAGAGAACGGGTTGAAGCCGCGACAAACTCGCCGCTGCTCGGTTTTCTCGGTCAACCTGTGGTAAATATTACGCAGTTAAATATGGCGCTGGATGCCCACAAGGATAACTGATGATGACCGACGAACCGCTGCGTCCAAACCCGGATCGCCTGCTGGAACAGACCGCCGAAGCGCACCGGGGAAAACTGAAGATTTTCTTCGGCGCCTGCGCCGGTGTGGGAAAAACATGGGCGATGCTGGCTGAAGCGCAGCGTCTTCGTTCCCAAGGACTGGACGTGCTGGCGGGCGTGGTGGAAACCCATGGACGTAAAGAAACGGCGGCGATGCTCAAAGGCTTGAGCACGCTGCCACTCAAACGTACCGCCTACCGCGGGCGCTACGTGCTGGAGTTCGATCTCGACGCCGCCCTCGCCCGCCGTCCGGCTTTAGTATTAATGGATGAGCTGGCACACAGCAATGCGCCCGGCTCCCGCCATCCGAAGCGCTGGCAGGATATCGACGAACTGCTGGAAGCCGGGATCGATGTTTTCACCACCGTAAACGTTCAGCATCTGGAGAGCCTGAACGACGTGGTCAGCGGCGTCACCGGTATCCAGGTACGTGAAACCGTACCCGATCCATTTTTTGATGCTGCCGATGAGGTCGTGCTGGTCGATCTTCCCCCGGACGATCTTCGCCAGCGCCTCAATGAAGGCAAGGTTTACCTTGCCGGCCAGGCCGAGCGCGCCATTGAAAATTTCTTCCGCAAAGGCAACCTGATCGCCCTGCGCGAACTGGCGCTGCGCCGAACGGCGGAGCGTGTTGACGATCAAATGCGTGCTTGGCGCGATACACAGGGGCAAGAAAAAGTCTGGCATACCCACGACGCGATTTTATTGTGTATCGGGCATCATAGCGGCAGCGAAAAGTTAGTCCGAACCGCCGCCCGTCTGGCTTCTCGCCTAGGCAGCAGTTGGCACGCGGTGTATGTTGAAACTCCCACGCTGCACCGCCTGCCGGAACCACAGCGGCGCGCCATCCTCAACGCTCTGCGCTTGGCACAGGAACTGGGAGCAGAGACCGCCACGCTCTCCGAACCGACAGAAGAAACGGCAGTTATCCGTTACGCCCGTGAGCATAACCTCGGCAAGATTGTCATCGGGCGGCAAAAAAAACGCCGCTGGTGGCGCGGTGAACGTTTCGGTGAACGCATCTCCCGCCATGCCCCGGAGCTGGATCTGCTGGTGGTTGGCGTTGATGAAACCCCACAGCCGTTGCCAGACAGCGCGCACGACCGACGGCCGTTTATTGATAAATGGCGGGTGCAGATCCGCGGCTGCTTAGTCGCACTGGGGCTGTGTGCAGCGATTACCTTTATCGCCGCACAGTGGTTGGTAGCGTTCGAAGCCGCCAATCTAGTGATGCTCTATCTGCTGGGCGTGGTTATCGTCGCCCTGTTCTACGGTCGCTGGCCGTCGGTGCTGGCAACGGTGATAAACGTGGTCAGCTTTGACCTCGTGTTTGTCGCACCGCGCGGCACGTTAGCGGTGTCCGACGTGCAGTATCTGCTGACCTTTGGCGTGATGCTGACCGTCGGGCTGGTGATTGGCAATCTGACCGCCGGCGTGCGCTACCAAGCGCGGGTCGCCCGCTATCGTGAGCAGCGCACTCGTCATCTGTACGAAATGTCGAAAACGCTGGCAGTGGGCCGCAACGCTCTCGATATCGCCCGCACCTGCGAGCAGTATATTCGCTCCACCTTCCACGCCCGCAGCCAGGTGCTGATGCCGGATGAGCACGGTAAGCTAACGGCGCTTACGCATCAAGAGGGTATGACGCCGTGGGATGAGGCTATCGCCCACTGGAGTTTTGATAAGGGGCTACCCGCCGGTGCCGGTACCGATACGCTGCCCGGCGTCCCGTATCTGATATTGCCGTTACGCAGCGCCGACAGCACGCACGGGCTTATCGTGGTCGAACCGCAGAATCTGCGCCAACTGATGATCCCGGAGCAGCAACGACTGCTGGAGACCTTTACCCTGCTGGTTGCCAGCGCACTGGAACGACTGGCATTGACGGCCAGTGAAGAACAGTCACGGCTTATCAGCGAGCGAGAAAGCCTGCGTAACTCCCTGCTGGCCGCGCTCTCTCATGACCTGCGCACGCCGCTGACGGTGCTGTTTGGTCAAGCAGAAATCCTCACGCTCGACCTCGCCAGCAGCGGTTCTCCGTACGCACCGCAGGCCAACGAAATTCGCCAGCACGTGCTGAATACCACCCGGCTGGTGAATAACTTGCTGGATATGGCGCGCATTCAGTCCGGTGGATTTAACCTGAATAAAGAGTGGCTGACGCTAGAAGAAGTGGTTGGCAGCGCGCTGCGGATGCTGGAGCCGGGGTTAAACGGCAGGCAGATAGCGCTTAACATGCCCGACCCACTGATGCTGGTGCATCTGGATGGCCCGCTGTTTGAACGGGTGCTGATAAACCTGCTGGAAAACGCGGTGAAATATGCGGGAAGTGAGGCACAGATTGGCATCACGGCAACCACCAAAAATGACGCCCTATTACTGGACGTATGGGACACCGGCCCCGGGATCCCAAGCGGACAGGAGCAGCAGATTTTTGCCAAGTTCTCTCGTGGTCATAAAGAGTCAGCGATACCCGGCGTAGGGCTGGGGCTGGCTATCTGCCAGGCGATTGTGGATATTCACGGCGGCACCCTTTCCGCTCGCAACCGCCCGGAAGGCGGCGCCTGTTTTCGTGTTACACTTCCACGAGAGACACCGCCCGAACTGGAAGAGGCTCCGGAAGATTTGTGACCAGCGTTCTGATTGTTGAAGATGAACAGGCTATCCGCCGCTTTCTGCGCACCGCGCTGGAGGCCGAAGAGCTGCGCGTTTATGATGCGCCAACCCTACAGCGTGGCCTGCTAGAGGCTGCGACGCGCAAACCGGATCTGATTATCCTCGACCTTGGGCTACCCGACGGTGACGGCCTCGATTTCATTCGCGATATCCGTCAGTGGAGTCCGGTGCCGATTATTGTGCTGTCTGCCCGTAGCGAAGAAAGTGATAAGATTGCCGCGCTGGACGCCGGGGCTGACGACTATCTCAGTAAACCGTTTGGTATCGGCGAACTGCAAGCGCGTCTGCGCGTCGCGCTGCGCCGCCATGCAGGAGCACAGCCGAATGAACCAGTAGTCTCCTTCTCCGATATCCGCGTCGATCTTGCCGCCCGTCGTATTGTGCGCGGCAGCGAGGAGATTCACCTAACCCCTATTGAGTTTCGCCTGCTGGCGGTGCTGCTCAATAATGTGGGCAAAGTCCTCACCCAGCGCCAGTTGTTAAATCAGGTATGGGGCCCCAACGCGGTAGAGCATAGTCACTATTTGCGCATTTATATGGGACACCTTCGCCAGAAGCTAGAAATAGATCCCGCGCGCCCGCAGCATTTATTAACGGAAACCGGGGTTGGTTACCGTTTTATGTTGTGAATATTTATTCATAATAATGGAATTAACCACTTTATTATTAATGGCATTAAGGATGACGCGTCCTAAAATATGAATATGGGCTTATAACGCTTTATTTAAATAAAATTAAAAACACTTCATTTACATAAAATACACAATTCAGCATTTCATCCCGCATTCTCCCCTACTAATAATGGATTATTTTATAAATGTTCTCTCGTTGGTGATCGATATCACAGTTTTCAGCCTATTCAGAGATAGAATGACTCCGCTTTAAGATTTTCATCGGAGGTATACGAAATGGAAAATAATAACCGAATGATGCCCCACATAAGGCGGACAACTCATATTATGATGTTTGCCCACCGTAATAGTTTCGACTTTCACTTCTTTAACGCCCGATAAGTCTGCCGACTTCGGGCGCCCCGCAGTTTTACTTTAGATCATTTGAGTTGCAGGATGAGGCCGTCTGGCCGAATCGCGCGGCAAACCAACGCCCATGTAACTTGAAGCATCACGGTAAATTCCTTGCTAAGACAGGCCCTCGCCTGCTGCCAGCGCTCGCTACGACAAACCTCTAGTTTCCGGCCACCGGACCGGTTGGGTTTGTGACATTCTAAAAAAAGTGACGCCCTGATTTTATCGTCAGCGGGATCGTATTGCTTTTTTTCCGGCGATATCAATTTCTTTTTTGAGAAATTGAAGGACTGCTATTATCTAAAATAAAGAGTCGAAAAATGTCTGAATTAAAAATTGCCGTCAGCCGTACTTGCCCGGACTGTTTCACTACCCAGCGTAATATTATCAATACCTGTGACACGCATTTTATTGATGTTGCCGCCGCCGTATTATCTATTGAAGACGTGGAATGCGGAAAACTCGATGAAATAGATGCAACGGGTTATAACCTGCCCGTCTTCATTGCTATTAATAAAGACCAAATCGTTCCTGCTGAATATCTCTCACGTATTCAAGGGGTATTTGAGCATGACGAAACTCGCAATGATTTCTACGGCCGTCAGCTTGAAGCTGCCGCACACAAGTATGAAGTGCAGCTGCGCCCGCCGTTCTTCAGCGCGCTGGTCGACTACGTTGCTCAGGGCAACAGCGCATTTGACTGCCCAGGGCATCAGGGCGGTGAATTCTTCCGCCGTCACCCTGCCGGTAATCAGTTCGTTGAATATTTTGGCGAAACGCTTTTCCGTTCTGACTTATGTAATGCCGACGTCGCGATGGGCGATTTGCTTATTCACGAAGGCGCACCGTGTATTGCCCAGCAGCATGCAGCGAAAGTCTTTAATGCTGACAAAACCTATTTCGTACTAAACGGGACGTCCTCTTCGAACAAAGTGGTGCTTAACGCACTGCTGACTCCAGGGGATCTGGTGCTGTTTGACCGTAACAACCACAAATCCAACCACCACGGCGCGCTGCTGCAGGCTGGGGCAACGCCGGTATATCTGGAAACTGCACGTAACCCGTACGGCTTCATCGGTGGTATTGATGCGCACTGCTTTGAAGAGAGTTATCTGCGTGAACTGGTGGCAGAAGTGGCGCCAAACCGCACTCGTAACGAACGTCCATTCCGTCTGGCGGTCATTCAGCTCGGCACCTATGACGGCACCATTTATAACGCCCGTCAGGTGGTCGATAAAATTGGTCACCTGTGCGACTACATCCTGTTTGACTCCGCATGGGTCGGCTACGAACAGTTTATTCCGATGATGGCTGACTGTTCACCGCTGCTGCTTGAACTGAACGAAAATGACCCGGGTATTTTGGTCACTCAGTCCGTGCATAAACAGCAAGCTGGTTTCTCTCAGACCTCGCAAATTCACAAAAAAGACAGCCATATTAAAGGCCAGCAGCGCTACGTTCCGCATAAGCGTCTTAACAACGCCTTTATGATGCACGCCTCCACCAGCCCGTTCTATCCTCTGTTTGCTGCGCTGGATATCAACGCCAAAATGCATGAAGGGCAAGCTGGCCGCAACATGTGGATGGACTGCGTCTCTAACGTTATCGAAGCGCGTAAGCTGATCCTCGATAACTGCCGCCACATTCGTCCGTTCGTGCCTGAACTGATTGATGGCAAACCTTGGCAGTCCTTCCCAACCAAAGAAATTGCAAACGACCTGCGCTTCTTCCACTTTGTTCCCGGCGAACGCTGGCACGGCTTTGAAGGTTATGCGGAACATCAGTACTTTGTCGATCCATGCAAACTGCTGCTGACCACACCGGGTATTGATAGTAACGGCGAATACGACACCTTCGGCGTACCGGCAACCATTCTGGCAAACTTCCTGCGCGAGCACGGCGTGGTGCCAGAAAAATGCGACTTGAACTCGATTCTGTTCCTGATGACCCCGGCAGAAGATATGGCCAAGCTGCAACAGCTGGTTGCGCTGCTGGTTCGCTTCGAAGCGCTACTGGAAGCCGATGCACCGCTGAAAGATGTTCTGCCTTCACTGTACAGCCAGCATAAAGATCGTTATGCCGACTACACGCTGCGTCAGCTGTGCCAGGAAATGCACAATCTGTATGCCCGTCACAACGTGAAACAGCTGCAAAAAGAGATGTTCCGTAAGTCACACTTCCCACGCGTCAGCATGAACCCGCAGGATGCTAACTACGCCTATCTGCGCGGCGAAGTTGAGCTGGTTCCTCTGTCTGCGGCGGAAGGTCGAATCGCCGCCGAAGGTGCTCTGCCATATCCTCCAGGTGTGCTGTGTGTTGTCCCTGGTGAAATTTGGGGCGATTCCGTGCTGCGCTACTTCACCGCATTGGAAGAAGGGATCAACCTGCTGCCAGGCTTCGCGCCAGAGTTGCAGGGGGTTTATATCCAAGAAAATGAGGGTCGCAAACAGGTTTGGTGCTACGTGATTCAGACTCAGCTACCGCAACCTGCGCTGCTGAAAGGGGAGAAATTATGAGCAAAGCCAACAACAAAATGGGTGTTGTTCAGCTCACCATCCTGACGATGGTGAACATGATGGGCTCCGGTATTATCATGCTGCCTACCAAACTTGCTGAAGTCGGCACCATTTCGATTATCTCCTGGCTTGTCACCGCCGTCGGTTCGATGGCGCTGGCTTGGGCCTTCGCTAAATGCGGGATGTTCAGTAAGAAATCCGGTGGCATGGGCGGCTATGCCGAGTATGCCTTTGGTAAGTCGGGCAACTTCATGGCCAACTATACCTACGGGGTTTCCTTGCTGATTGCCAACGTTGCGATTGCCATTTCCGCCGTCGGTTACGGCACCGAGCTTTTCGGTGCCGCCCTGAGTCCGGTACAAATCGGGCTCGCCACCATCGGTGTACTGTGGATCTGTACCATCGCTAACTTTGGCGGTGCACGCATCACCGGACAGATCAGTAGCATTACGGTATGGGGGGTGATCATTCCGGTCGTCGGGCTGTGCATCATCGGTTGGTTCTGGTTTAGCCCAACCATGTACGCCGAGTCCTGGAACCCGCATCACGTGCCGTTCTTTACCGCGGTAGGCTCGTCAATTGCAATGACGCTGTGGGCGTTCCTCGGTCTGGAATCCGCCTGTGCTAACGCCGAAGTGGTTGAAAATCCGGAACGTAACGTGCCAATCGCCGTACTCGGCGGGACGCTGGGTGCTGCGGTGATTTACATCGTCTCCACCAACGTTATCGCCGGGATTGTGCCAAATATGGATTTGGCGAATTCCACTGCACCGTTCGGTCTGGCCTTCGCGCAGATGTTCACGCCGGAAGTCGGGAAAGTGATCATGGCGCTGATGATTATGTCCTGCTGTGGTTCACTGCTCGGTTGGCAGTTCACCATCGCCCAGGTATTCAAATCCTCGGCGGATGAAGGCTACTTCCCGAAAGTGTTCTCTCAGGTGAGCCACGCGGACGCACCGGTGAAAGGGATGCTGGTGATTGTGGTTATTCAGTCTGGCCTGTCATTAATGACCATCAGCCCATCGCTGAACAACCAGTTTAACGTGCTGGTTAACCTGGCGGTTGTCACCAACATTATTCCGTACATCCTGTCGATGGCGGCGCTGGTGATTATCCAACGTATGGCGAATGTCCCGGCGGGCAAAGCGCGTATGGCAAATATCGTGGCCTTTATTGGTGCCATGTACAGCTTCTACGCCCTGTTCTCTTCCGGTCAGGAAGCTATGCTGTACGGTTCAATCGTGACCTTCCTCGGCTGGACGCTGTACGGCCTCGTATCACCACGTTTTGAATTGAAAGATAAACACAGTTAATCGCCCTGCGGGTTGCTGGCAACGGCAACCCGCTTCTTGTTACTTCTGTCGGCTCATTCAGACCGACGATGCCAGCCAATATCCCCACCCTGCCAACGCCGCCACATTTAACACCACGCTCAGCATGAACCAGGTGCGAAAAGGTTGTTTCTGCGTTTTATGACGAAACAGTTGCTGCGCCGCTATAGCGCCAAGCCATCCGCCAACTAAGCCAAACGCAAGGAGCGTCATTTCCGGCACCCGCTGCCAGCTTTTACGCGCTGCAAATTTATCGATGCCGTACACCAAGAGCGTGGCGACATTGACTAACAGCAACCATGCCCAGAATGAGTGGAAGTAGAAATAGCTGACCAGCACTAAGACCGCCAACAGCCCATAGCAAAACGGATTAAATCTCATCTCTGTACCTGTTGTTCTTAAACGGGCTTATTCTCACGACTGAGCGTGTTCATAAAAAAATCCGCAATCCCTGACGGGACTGCGGATCCTGATACCATCAAACGCGAGTAAGCCTTACGGCTTTTTCAATCAGGCGTTTTTCAGCACTTCACTGACAATCTCTACCGCTTCTTTCTCGATTTGCTGACGATGTTCAGCGCCAAGGAAGCTTTCACAGTAAATTTTGTAGGCATCTTCAGTACCGGAAGGACGCGCCGCAAACCAGCCGTTTTCAGTCATCACTTTCAGACCGCCAATCGACGCGCCGTTACCCGGTGCCGCCGTCAGACGTGCAGTGATAGGATCGCCTGCCAGCGTGCTGGCACTGACCATTTCAGGAGACAGTTTGGACAAGGCCGCTTTCTGTGCAGAAGTCGCGCTTGCCTGCAGACGGTTATAGCTCGGCGCACCAAAGCGTGCCGCCAGGTCATTGTAGTGCTCCTGCGGGTTCTTACCGGTTACTGCGGTAATCTCTGCCGCCAGCAGACACATAATGATGCCGTCTTTATCCGTTGACCATGGAGTGCCGTCGAAACGCAGGAATGAAGCCCCAGCGCTCTCTTCGCCACCAAAGCCAAAGCTGCCATCGAACAGGCCATCAACGAACCATTTAAAGCCAACCGGCACTTCCACCAGCTTACGACCCAGGTCGTTGACCACGCGGTCAATCATTGCAGAAGAAACCAACGTCTTACCGACCGCGACATCTTTGCCCCACTGTGGACGATGCTGGAACAGATAGTTGATGGCCACCGCCAGATAATGGTTCGGGTTCATCAGGCCAGCTGGCGTCACGATACCGTGGCGGTCGTAGTCAGGGTCATTGGCAAACGCGAGGTCAAATTTATCACGCAGCGCCAGCAGGCCCGCCATTGCGCACTCGGAGGAGCAGTCCATACGGATCGCGCCGTCTTTATCGAGGTGCATGAAGCGGAAGGTCTGGTCAACGTGATCGTTAACAATAGTCAGATTCAGGTTGTAGTGCTTAGCGATACGCTTCCAGTATTCAATACCGGAGCCGCCCAGCGGATCTACACCCAGCGTCAGACCCGCTTTCTGGATAGCTGCCATATCGACGATATCCGCAAGCCCTTCAATAAACGGCTGAACCAGATCCTGTTCGATAACATGACCTGAAGCCAGCGCCGCCGCGTAAGAGATGCGCTTCACGCCGTTAAGATCGGCGGCCAACAGTGCGTTCGCGCGATCTTCAACCACTTTGGTGACGTTGGTATCAGCCGGGCCACCGTTTGGTGGGTTGTACTTGATACCGCCATCATCCGGCGGGTTGTGGGATGGCGTAATCACAATCCCATCGGCCAGCGGGCCGCCTTTTTTGTTGTGTACCAGGATAGCGTTAGAAACCGCCGGCGTCGGCGTAAAGCCATTGTCTTCCTGTACAATGACATCAACCCCATTGGCTGCCAACACTTCGAGAACGGAGATAAACGCAGGCTCTGAGAGCGCGTGAGTATCTTTTCCGACGTAGCATGGGCCCGTAATTCCATTTTTCGCGCGCTCTTCAGCGATTGCCTGAGCAATGGCCAAAATATGCTTTTCGTTGAAGCTGTGACGACCTGCGCTCCCACGGTGACCGGATGTACCGAATTTCACCGCATGTTCCGCATTGCCCACATCCGGCTGCAGCACGTAGTACTGAGACGTCAGTTGAGCAACATTGATCAAATCACTTTGCTGTGCAGGCTGACCCGCACGGGTATGGTTTGCCATTGCCTGGTCCTTCTTATGCAAGGGTTGGATTTTCAGTATGAAATGGTACCGCAAACCTTTTCAATCAGCTCCACCGGGAACTGCATTGACTGCATGATGTGTTCGACCATGCTGCATTTACGGCCTGTATTCGTGTTGGTAATGACCCAGTATGGCGTTTCCGGAACCTGTTTAGGCTTCGTCTGGTTACCGTTTTTCAGCAGCGTCTGCTCATCGGCAGCAAAATAGACGCGGGTACGACCATGCAGCGACTCGGTGGCTTCAGCGAAGGCTTTACCGTCCAGTGAGTACAGCGTGGTGAGAATCAGCATAAAGCGGTTAACTGCTTTTTTCTGCTCGGCATATTCGTCAGAGAGCAGCAGCTCGCGCATGGCACGGACTTTGTCTTTGGTCGTTTTAACCGTTTTAACTTCAGCCGCGGGGGTAGCAGCCGGCGCAGGAGTAGGTTCTGCTTTGACGACCGGTGCCGCGGCAACAGCGGGCTGTGAAGCGGCGCTGAATTTCAGCATACGCCGTAAAATGTCGGACGCGCTCTCGCCAATGTGCAGAGTGTGAGCCGCAATATAGCGATAGAGCTCGTCATCAACTTCGATCGTTTTCATCTTAATCCGGTGCGATAATTTTTCTGAATACAATTCGTTGGGATTATAAAGTCAAAACCCAACAGCGGGTAGCGCCAAAACAGGAACACGGCAAAATTCGGATGAGTTCCTTACTTGCCCCTGAGCGTTAGAATGTCCAACATGATACCCTAACCCGACAACGCGAAAAAAAGAACTTTGCTATGAAATTGAATGTCCGAGCGCAATCTGCACAAAACCTGCACAATAATTCCCCCATCGTTCTGGTCCACGGTCTGTTTGGCAGCCTAGATAATCTTGGCATCTTGGCGCGCGACCTCGTCGTGGATCACGATATTATCCAAGTTGATATGCGTAACCACGGGCTGTCGCCTCGTTCAGACCAAATGAACTACCCGGCGATGGCTCAGGATCTGCTCGATACTCTCGACGCCAATAACATCGAAAAAGCCACGCTCATCGGTCACTCAATGGGCGGCAAAGCGGTGATGGCATTTACCGCGTTGGCTCCAGAACGCATCGACCGTCTAGTGGCGATTGATATTGCTCCTGTGAACTATCAGGTTCGTCGTCACGATGAGATTTTTGCTGCCATTAACGCCGTGACATCTGCAGGCGTGGCAACTCGCCAGCAGGCCGCCACGGTGATGCGTGATTATCTGAAGGAAGAAGGCGTGATTCAGTTTCTGCTGAAATCATTTGTCGACGGCGCATGGCGCTTTAACGTACCGGTACTGTGGGAACAATATCCGCACATTGTCGGCTGGGAGACGATTCCCGCGTGGGATCATCCTGCCCTCTTTATTCCCGGCGGCAATTCGCCGTACGTTACCGAAGCCTATCGCGACGATCTTTTAGCCCAGTTCCCACAAGCCAAGGCGCACGTTATTGCCGGCGCGGGCCATTGGGTTCACGCCGAAAAACCGGACGCGGTGCTACGCGCTATCCGCCGCTACCTTGCAGAGTGATTAAAAATGCACCGACTGCGCGCCAGAATGGCCGCGGTCGTTGGCGTGCGGGTTCCACTGATGTATGATTGCGCGCTGTCTGCGCCGGGTACTGCCCGGTAGCTTGTTTTCCCCGAAGTCACTCAGAATCATGGCAAAAGAACAAACGGACCGTACGACACTAGATTTGTTCGCAAATGAGCGTCGCCCGGGAAGACCAAAAACCAATCCGCTTTCGCGTGACGAGCAGCTCCGCATCAATAAGCGCAACCAGCTAAAACGCGACAAGGTTCGTGGGCTCAAGCGTGTTGAACTGAAGCTGAATCATGAAGCCGTTGATGCGCTCAACGAGCTGGCGACTGCCCGTGATATGAGCCGTAGCGAACTCATCGAAGAGATGTTGATGAATCAGCTCGCGCTGCTGCACGGACAGGGGAAAGTCTGAAAAATCCCCCCAAAACACGCTTTCATGTAGCAGAGTGTGCAGTACGGCACGATTGCTGTTTCCGCACTTAGACCTGTTCTGCTATGATTGCCCTTATCTGTGGGCATTAAGCCACCACCATATCATTAAGTTTCAAGAGGTTATTTTACTCATGGCAATCGTTGGCATCTTCTTCGGTAGCGATACCGGAAACACCGAAAATATCGCAAAAATGATTCAAAAACAGCTTGGTAAAGATGTCGCTGATGTTCATGACATCGCCAAGAGCAGCAAAGAGGATCTGGAAGCGTTCGATATCCTGCTGCTGGGCATTCCAACGTGGTACTACGGTGAAGCACAGTGCGACTGGGATGATTTCTTCCCAACGCTGGAAGAAGTTGATTTCAACGGCAAGCTGGTTGCGTTGTTCGGCTGTGGCGACCAGGAAGACTATGCAGAATATTTCTGTGATGCCCTGGGTACCATCCGTGACATTATTGAACCTCATGGCGCAACCATCGTCGGCCACTGGCCAACCGCCGGCTATCATTTTGAAGCGTCTAAGGGCCTTGCCGATGACGATCACTTCGTGGGCCTAGCCATTGACGAAGATCGCCAACCAGAGTTGACCGCAGAACGCGTTGAGAAATGGGTTAAGCAGGTTGCCGAAGAACTGCACTTGGATGAGATCAAAAACGCCTAATTGCGATAATGAGGTGTAATTATTGAATTGCACCTCATTAATAGGTAAAAGCAATTAAAATAATAGCTACATTTTTTTAACTTTTTATCGCATACCTGTACAATATCATCAGATTTGGCGCAGGTTCATCGCCCAGTTTGTCGATGATGCCTCGTTTTTGAAAGCTCAGCTTACCCGGGCCTTGCTGTTTTCATTTTGATAGGGCCATTCTATAATGAGACGCATTAATTCGGGTGCATTCTCTGTGAAACTTTCACTGATGGAAGTTAATCGTAAAGCAACAGGACAGATTCCGCATGACTGACAATAATACCGCATTAAAGAAGGCTGGCCTGAAAGTCACACTTCCACGGTTAAAGATTCTGGAAGTTCTTCAGGAACCTCATAACCACCATGTCAGCGCGGAAGACTTATACAAACGCCTGATCGACATGGGTGAAGAAATCGGTTTAGCCACGGTTTACCGCGTACTTAACCAGTTCGATGATGCTGGCATCGTGACCCGCCATAATTTTGAAGGCGGTAAATCCGTTTTCGAATTAACCCAACAGCATCACCACGATCACCTGATCTGCCTCGACTGCGGTAAAGTTATCGAGTTCAGCGATGATTCTATTGAAGCTCGCCAGCGTGAAATCGCCACTAAACATGGTATTCGCCTAACCAACCACAGCCTGTATCTGTACGGTCACTGTGCTGAAGGCGACTGCCGTGAAGATGAACACGCTCACGACGACGTCGCAAAATAACGACTCGCCGCTCGTCAAAAAGCCAGCCACCGTGTGCTGGTTTTTTTTTACCTTTCTTCAGCTACCCACATAAAAAAACCGCTGCAAGCAGCGGTTTTTTTCGTTCAGCAGACAACGTTACTTGTTCGACGTATTGTTGCTGCGGATCTCTTGCCAGATTTTATCGCATTTGCTTGCGACAGCTTGGTCATTACCCATTTTTCTAGCCTGAATGCACTGCTGGTAGTCCAACACACGCACGCTTTCCTGATTCGCGAACTGCTCGTGCTTCTTCTCTTGCTTCAGCACGTTTAATACGCTCTGGCAGGCCTCGATTTTCTCCGGGCTGCCTTCCGCCGTATTGATACAGGCGCTATAGGCATCTTTCAGTTTGCTATCTTCTTGCGGCGCAGGAGACTGCACACAGGCGCTAAGGCCAGCGGCCATCAGGGCGACAATAATCAATTTTTTCATGCAATGAGCCTCTTAGTGGCGGTAGTGGTTTCCCGCTACCGCCTCATGCATCAGAAAATAGTGAACGGTGCGATGACGATGAATTTCACGTCACGTTCGTCCTGGAAGATGTTGCCGTAACCGCCGCCCCAGCTTGGGATATCGGAGTGGTTGTCGTACTGAGTGAAGTGCAGTTTGAAGAGCGTACCCTTCGCGCGGCCTTCCTGTACGGTGTACATGGCATCAAGGCTATATGCAGATTCTTTGATGGTGTTGTTTTTGTTGTAGAACGCGTCTGGATTCATCTGCCAGGTCGCTGGTTTAGCATCCCATGCATAGACGTAAGACGCGCCCACTGCCCAACCAGGGAGATTCCAGTTTTTCAGGTCATACATGCCGCCGAAGAACACCGCTTTTTCGCCGTTGGCGTTGAAGTCAGAGCGGTTATCCCACCAGATATCCAGACGACCGTTAGAGGAAGCATAGGTTGGCGTCATACGCTGCAGGAAGTAACCCTGCTGGCCTTCAGCTTTAACCCAAGTCCCTTCCAGACGGAAATCGAACACCTCGTTAAGCTTGTAACCAAAGGTCAGTGCTTGCAGCCACGCGGTGCCATCATAAATATCGTTTACGCCGCGGTCGGTGACTTTGTCACGAGTACCGTAGAACTGATAGCTGGTCGTCAATGGGCCGCCAGGAATATCGAATTTGTAGCTCGCTTTGGCGAAGTACTGATCAACATAACCTTCTGCCTGACCAAATGCCGCTTCCAGCACCAGGTCATTTTTGAAATCGTATTTAGCACCGATAGAGTGCAGGTAGTCGACTTTGGTCTTCTTATCGTTCTGATAGAAGTTATCCATCTCCAGGTGCCAAGGCGCTTTGTACTCGTTGGTCCACATGTAGGAGAAGCTCAGAGCACCATTATCGCCGTAATCAAAGTTGGCACCCGCTTCAGCACCCTGATAGGTACCAGGCATGAAGCTCCAGTGTGGTGCCAGCAGGGTTTGACCGGTAGGCTGGATGTAACCTGCGCGAGCCCAAGTTGGACCGAGTTTGAATTTCGCGGCTGCTTTATACAGGCTGATACCGCTCTTATCACCGCTGTAGTCTTCGCTGTAACCCTTGTTTTTAGAAGAGAACGCGATTTCGTTTGGGTGGCCGCTTTCGGCGCTTTCGTTCATTTCAATTGCGGTGAACGCAGCGATATCGATACCGAACATATCGGCAGCATAGCCAGACTGGAAGTCGAGGTTGGCGTTCCAGGTGGAGTGAGACAGGTTGGTTTTATACTTGTCGTGATCGGTCACATCTTTACGGTCACGTTCACGTTGCCAGTAATAGATGCCGCCGGTTAATGATGAGTCGTCAATGAACCCTTCTGCTTTTGCATCCGGCGCCATTGTAAAGCCTGACAGTGCTGTCACACCGGCGATAGCCAGCGCCAGCGTACTACGTTTGCCACTAAACGTACGCATAGTTATATCCTCTTTGACTTTTAAAATGCCGCCGCAAAGCGAAGGCAAAAAATAAAACTTTAAAAAAAATGAACTTCTGGAAAATGATATTTCACTACACCGATAGACTATTTTTCGCGACGCGAATTATCAATCCTTTTCCGCAACAAGAGTGCAGGATTATGACAAAGCGCACATATTTGGTTTCAAGGTGTAACGAGGTGCGTTGTTAGCATCTCAGCGCTCCAACCCTTGTGTGGTCTGGTCTAAATGTTAATGAGACCGTTTACAGCGGAATTTTGAGAGAAGTTACCGGGCGGCATACGGAAATATCAGAGGTAAAATAATTGTATTAATTCGCTACGCGAAACTACAAAACTTAAACGAATGGCGGTGAGATAAAAAAAACGCCGCAAAAGCGGCGTCTTTACACAACAAGGGGCTGCTGTTAGCCAACCCAGGTATCACGTAAACCGACGGTGCGGTTAAATACCAGCTTGTCTGCTGTGCTGTAACGACTGTCGAGACAGAAGTAACCCTCACGCTCGAACTGGTAGGCTTTGCTCGCTTCAGCGGCCTGCAGAGACGGCTCACCGTAGCCTTGGGTGATAATCAGCGACTGAGGATTCATCACTGCCAGGAAGTCTTCTTCGGCACCTGGGTTTGGTACGCTGAACAGACGATCGTACAGACGGATTTCAATTGGCAGCGCGTGTGCGGCGCTAACCCAATGAATAACGCCCTTAACTTTACGGCCATCGGCCGGATCTTTGCTCAGGGTGTCAGCATCGTAGGTACAGAAGATAGTGGTAATATTGCCTTCGGCATCTTTCTCCACGCGCTCTGCTTTCACCACGTAGGCGTTACGCAGACGCACTTCTTTACCCATCACCAAGCGCTTGTACTGCTTGTTCGCTTCTTCACGGAAATCCGCGCGATCGATCCACAGTTCTGCACTGAATGGAACTTCACGGCTACCCATTTCCGGTTTGTTCGGATGGTTAGGCATGGAGACCATTTCGCCCTCGCCCTGCGGATAGTTTTCGATGACCAGCTTAACCGGATCGATAACTGCCATCGCACGCGGCGCGTTCTCGTTCAAATCTTCACGGATACAGGATTCCAGAGAAGCCATCTCAATGGTGTTGTCCTGTTTGGTCACGCCAATACGTTTGCAGAATTCACGGATAGCCGCTGCCGTGTAGCCACGACGGCGCAAACCGGAGATAGTCGGCATACGCGGATCGTCCCAACCTTCAACGTGCTTCTCGGTCACCAGCTGATTCAGCTTGCGCTTGGACATCACGGTGTATTCCAGATTCAGGCGCGAGAATTCGTACTGACGCGGGTGAACGGGAATCGTGATGTTGTCCAGCACCCAGTCGTACAGGCGACGGTTGTCCTGGAACTCCAGAGTACACAGTGAATGCGTAATCCCTTCCAGCGCATCGCTGATGCAGTGGGTGAAGTCGTACATCGGATAGATGCACCACTTGGTGCCGGTCTGGTGGTGATCGGCAAATTTAATACGGTACAGCACGGGATCGCGCATCACGACGAAAGAAGAGGCCATGTCGATTTTGGCACGCAGACAGGCTTTACCTTCTTCGAAACCACCGGCACGCATTTTTTCGAACAGCGCTAGGTTCTCTTCGACGCTGCGATCGCGGAACGGGCTATTTTTACCCGGCGCAGTCAGCGACCCGCGGTATTCGCGGATTTGCTCTGGCGTCAGTTCATCGACATACGCCAGACCTTTATTGATCAGTTCTACCGCATAGGCATGCAGCTGATCGAAGTAATCAGAGGAGTAGCGAACGTTGCCTGACCAGTGAAAACCTAACCACTCGACGTCATTTTTGATGGACTCAACGTATTCGATGTCTTCTTTTACCGGGTTGGTGTCATCGAAACGCAGGTTGCACTGGCCCTGATAGTCTTGCGCAATGCCGAAGTTCAGGCAGATAGATTTCGCATGGCCAATGTGCAGATAGCCATTTGGCTCTGGCGGAAAACGAGTATGCACCGTGTTGTGCTTACCGGTAGCCAGATCTTCGTCAATGATCTGACGAATAAAGTTAGTCGGGCGGGCTTCAGCCTCACTCATCGTAGATTCCTCAAAGCGTAAACAACGTATAACGGCATATGATCTTATAAGCCGGACGGACTGACAACCTTTAGTTACGCAAAAAACGTCTCAAACGAAAAGATTGGGGCAGATTGCTGCAAAAAAAAGCGGCGGAGGAATATCCCCCCGCCGCTCAAAGCATGTAGTCACGTTTACTCAGGAGCGATTACTTGCTTTTAATCTCATACAGTGGCGTTTGACCGGCAACCACATGACCTTCAGCCTTGATAACCAAGCCGCCGAAATCATCGCTATTGCTACAAACAACTGGGCTAATCATTGAGCGTGCGTTGGCGTTCAGGAAGTCCAGATCCATTTCCAGGATTGGCTGACCGGCAACCACTTCTGCACCCTCTTCAACCAGACGCTTGAAGCCTTTACCTTCCAGCACCACGGTATCGATACCCATATGGACAACGATCTCCGCGCCTTTGTCAGTTTCCAAACAGAACGCGTGGTTGGTGTTGAAGATTTTCACGATGGTCCCCGCTGCCGGAGAAACCACGGTTTTATCCGTTGGTTTTACCGCGATGCCGTCGCCCACTGCTTTGCTGGCGAACGCTTCATCAGGAACCTGCTCCAGCGCCACGATGTCGCCGGTAATCGGAGAAACCAGTGTTTCAACGGTCGTCGCGTTAGCCACGGCCTGCGGTTTTACCGCGGCGGTAGATGCGGCTGGAGCGTTGTCGGCGGCCGCTGCGGCAACCGGGCCACGCGCAACCACTTTCTTCATCGCATCGCCGATAGATTCAGCTTTTGCACCCACGATAACCTGGATGGTTTGCTTGTTCAGTTTCACCACGCCAGACGCGCCCAGACGTTTGCACACCGCATCGTTGACCTTCGCAGAGTCAGCAACGGTCAGACGCAGACGAGTGATACAGGCATCAATCGCTTTCAGGTTGTCAGTACCACCTACTGCGGCGATGTAGTTGGTCGCCAGCTGGTTCAAACCTTCTTCGGTGTTGCTGTTTGCTTCTTCAGTGACGACGCTGTCGTCTTTATCTTCGCGGCCCGGTGTTTTCAGGTTAAACATGCGGATAACCACGCTGAACAGCACGAAGTAAATAACGAAGAACACCAGACCCATCACCACCAGCATCCAGACGTTCTTACTTGCTGCCGGCAGGCTGTACATCAACACGTAGTCAATTGCACCTGCGGAGAAGGAGAAGCCTGCGTGGATACCCAGCAGCGTCGCGATGAACAGGCTCACACCGGTCAGAATCGCGTGCAGGAGGTACAGTACCGGCGCCAGGAACATGAACAGGAATTCCAGCGGCTCGGTTACACCGGTCAGGAATGCGGTGACCGCAACGGACAGCAGCATCCCGCCAACCATTGGGCGACGAGCTTTTGGTGCTGCGAAGTACATCGCCAGCGCCGCACCCGGCAGACCAAACATCATGATTGGGAAGAAGCCGGACATGAACATGCCCGCAGTGCCGTCACCCGCGTAGAAGCGGTTGATATCACCGTGGAAGACTGCACCCGCCGCGTTGGTGAACTCACCAATCTGGAACCAGGCGATGGTGTTCAGCACCTGATGCAGACCGGTTGGGATCAGCAGACGGTTAATGAAGCCAAAGATACCGGAGCCCAGCGCGCCAGCACCCACGATCCATTCACCACCTGCATGGATTGCGTTCTGCACCGGCGGCCACACGTAGCCGAAGATGGCAGCCAGCACCAAACAGAAGAAGCCAGTTGCGATTGGTACGAAACGTTTACCGCCGAAGAAGCTCAGGAAGTCAGGCAGTTTGATGCCAGACCAACGGTTGTACGTCGCGCCAGCCACCAGACCGGTAATGATACCCGCCAGGACACCCATGTTAATCGCTGGGTTGATGGTGATCATTGCTTTCGTCAGTACGAAATAACCTACTGCGCCCGCCAGTGCTGCCGCACCCGCGCTGTCTTTCGACCAGCTGGATGCCACACCGATGGCGAAGATTAGCGCCAGGTTATCGAAGATTGATCCACCCGCTTGCGCAATAAATGGAACGTTCAGTAAATCTGGCTGACCAAATCGCAGCAACAGCGCCGCCACTGGCAGCACGGCGATAGGGAGCTGTAACGCCCTACCTAGTCGCTGGAAAAAACCTAAAATATTCATCTTATTCCCCCTACGAGACCCCGATACGGCTCATTTAAGCCATTTTTTTATTTTACAAAAAGCATGACACTGCGATGTCTTGTAAACTGCATTTACAACACTAATGGATGATGAGTGTGTGGAAGTTTAATTCGTATCGCAAATTAAACACGTGTTTTTTGTGACTATTGTCACCAAATATTGTCAACAGCACTCCCTTTCACTGGCTAACTATGAAAACTTATTTTATCATTCGAAAAATCAAAACGGATCGCTCCCTGTCTCTGTAAACAGGTTACTCTTAGAGCATGCATGGAGATGCCTTCCGCCAATTTCTTACATTTTACATTTTGAGGTGAAGAATGAGACTGATTCCTCTCGTTAACGCTGAGCAAGTCGGCAAATGGGCTGCTCGCCACATCGTTAACCGTATCAATGCATTTAAACCCACTGCCGACCGTCCGTTCGTGCTAGGCCTGCCAACCGGCGGTACTCCGCTGGCGACCTATAAAGTGTTAGTTGAAATGCATAAAGCGGGCCAGGTTAGTTTCCAGCACGTTGTGACATTCAACATGGACGAATATGTTGGCTTGGCGAAAGAACATCCGGAAAGCTATCACAGCTTTATGCACCGTAACTTCTTCGATCATATCGATATTCCAGCAGAAAACATCAACCTGCTGAACGGCAATGCGCCGGATGTTGACGCAGAGTGTAAGCGCTACGAAGAGAAAATTCGTTCTTACGGCAAAATCCACCTGTTCATGGGCGGCGTAGGTAACGATGGTCACATCGCCTTTAACGAACCGGCGTCCTCTCTTTCTTCCCGTACCCGTATCAAAACCTTGACGCACGAAACGCGCGTAGCGAACTCCCGTTTCTTTGACGGCGACGTGGCGCAGGTACCAAAATATGCACTGACCGTAGGCGTCGGCACCCTGCTGGATGCTGAAGAAGTGATGATTCTGGTGCAGGGCGCAACCAAAGCGCTGGCGCTGCAGCAGGCGGTTGAAGGTAACGTCAACCATATGTGGACCATTACCTGTCTGCAGCTGCATCCTAAATCACTGATCGTCTGCGATGAACCTTCCACCATGGAGTTGAAGGTGAAGACCCTGAAATATTTCAACGAGCTCGAAGCCGAGAATATCAAAGGTCTGTAATGTCTTACCGTCCCGTGGCTCGCTGCGGGACAAAATTTTTGAATACCGGGGGTCGTAATGTATGCATTAACCCACGGCCGGATTTATACCGGCCACGAAATTCTGGATGACCATGCGATTATCGTCGCCAATGGCCTTATTGAAAGTATTTGCCCACTGGCTGATGTACCAGCGAACGTCGAACAGCGTTCCGTTAATGGCGCCATACTCGCCCCTGGCTTTATCGACGTTCAGCTTAACGGCTGCGGCGGCGTCCAGTTCAACGATACCGCTGAAGCGGTCACCGTTGAAACGCTGGAAATCATGCAGAAAGCCAACGAGAAATCAGGTTGCACTAACTTCCTGCCGACGCTAATCACCACCAGCGATGACCTGATGAAACAGGGCATTCGCGTGATGCGTGAGTATCTGGCAAAGCACCCTAATCAGGCGCTGGGTCTGCACCTTGAAGGCCCATGGCTGAACACTGTGAAAAAAGGGACGCACAACCCAGGTTTCGTGCGTAAACCTGACGCTGCGCTAGTGCAGTTCCTCTGCGATAACGCGGACGTTATCACCAAAGTCACCCTCGCCCCTGAAATGGTTGCACCTGAGGTCATTACTCAGTTGGTCAATGCCGGGATTGTGGTTTCTGCCGGTCACTCCAACGCGACGGCGGAAGAAGCGCGCGTTGGTTTCCGCGCGGGGATATCCTTCGCGACGCACCTGTTTAATGCCATGCCGTATATGTCCGGTCGTGAGCCAGGTCTGACCGGCGCGATTCTCGATGCGAACGAAATTTACTGCGGCATCATCGCCGACGGTCTGCACGTTGACTACATCAATATCCGTAACGCCAAGCGTTTGAAAGGCGATAAGCTGTGCCTGGTGACCGACGCCACCGCACCGGCAGGTGCCAATATTGAGCAGTTCATTTTTGCCGGTAAAACAATATACTACCGCAATGGACTGTGTGTTGACGAAAACGGGACCTTGAGCGGTTCGTCCCTGACCATGATTGAAGGGGTACGTAACCTGGTCAATCACGCGAATATCGCGCTGGACGAAGTGCTGCGCATGGCGACCCTCTACCCAGCTCGCGCTATTGGCGTCGATAAACAGCTGGGCAGCATCGCCGCCGGCAAAGTGGCGAACCTAACCGCGTTCACGCACGATTTTAAAATCATCAAGACCATCGTTAATGGCAACGAGGTCGTTACTAAGTAAGAGAAAGTATGACATCAGGCGGACAAGCTCAAATTGGTAATGTTGACCTCGTAAAACAGTTAAACAGTGCGGCCGTTTACCGCCTGATTGACCAGCATGGGCCAATCTCGCGTATTCAGATTGCCGAACAAAGCCAGCTTGCTCCCGCCAGCGTGACCAAAATCACGCGTCAGCTTATTGAGCGCGGACTGATCAAAGAAGTCGATCAACAGGCCTCCACCGGGGGCCGCCGCGCCATATCTATCATCACTGAAACCCGCAATTTCCACGCTATCAGTGTTCGCCTTGGTCGCCACGACACCACCCTCACTCTGTACGATTTGAGCAGCAAAGCGGTGGCTGAAGAGCATTATCCGCTGCCTGAACGTACGCAGGAGACGCTGGAGCATGCACTGCTCAATACTATTGCCACGTTTATTGAATCGTGCCAGCGTAAAATCCGCGAGCTGATTGCCATCTCCGTGATCCTGCCGGGCCTCGTTGACCCAGAAAGCGGCGTTATCCGCTATATGCCGCATATCCCGGTCGAAAACTGGCGTCTGGTCGAAGCGCTGGAAAAAAGATTTAAAGTGACCTGCTTTGTCGGTCATGACATCCGAAGTCTGGCACTCGCGGAGCACTACTTCGGTGCAAGTCATGACTGCGAAGACTCCATTTTAGTGCGCGTTCACCGTGGCACGGGGGCGGGGATCATCTCCAACGGGCGAATCTTTATCGGTCGTAATGGTAACGTCGGTGAAATTGGCCATATCCAGGTCGACCCGCTCGGCGAGCGCTGCCACTGCGGTAATTTTGGCTGTTTGGAAACCGTCGCCGCCAACGCGGCTATCGAGCAACGCGTCCGTCACCTGCTAGAACAGGGCTATCATAGCCGTCTAACGTTGGATGACTGCCATATCAAAACTATTTGCAAAGCCGCCAATAAAGGCGATCCGCTGGCAACAGAAGTGATTGAGCATGTGGGCCGTCATTTGGGAAAAACCATCGCCATCGCCATTAACCTGTTCAACCCGCAAAAAGTGGTGATTGCCGGCGAAATTATTGAGGCCGATCGCGTGCTGCTCCCCGCTATTGAGGGCTGCATTAATACCCAGGCGCTGAAGGCATTCCGTAAGAATTTGCCGGTGGTTCGATCCACTTTAGACCATCGTTCGGCCATTGGTGCATTTGCGTTGGTCAAACGGGCGATGCTAAACGGTTCGCTATTGCAGCACCTGCTGGAAGGCCATCCGTAAGACGTAATATCGCCGATAACGTGTATAATTACGCCTCTTTGAAACAAACGCTAGGTAGTCCATGACCATTCAGAATGTAATCTGTGATATTGACGGCGTGCTGATGCACGACAACGTTGCGGTGCCAGGTGCGGCAGAATTCGTCGCGCGCGTGCTAGACAAGGGTATGCCGTTTCTCTGTCTGACCAACTACCCTTCACAGACGGGTCAGGATTTGGCGAACCGCTTCGCCACCGCAGGTATCGATGTTCCAGACAGCGTGTTTTACACCTCCGCCATGGCAACCGCTGATTTCCTGCGTCGTCAGGAAGGTAAAAAAGCGTATGTGGTTGGTGAAGGTGCGCTGATCCACGAGCTGTACAAAGCCGGCTTTACCATCACCGACGTCAACCCTGACTTTGTAATTGTGGGTGAAACCCGCTCCTTTAACTGGGACATGATGCATAAGGCGGCATTCTTCGTAGCCAATGGCGCCCGTTTTATTGCCACCAACCCAGACACGCACGGGCGCGGATACTATCCGGCTTGTGGCGCGCTTTGCGCTGGCATCGAAAAAATCTCTGGCCGTAAGCCGTTTGTCGTGGGCAAGCCAAGCCCGTGGATTATTCGCGCCGCGCTCAATAAGATGCAGGCACACTCAGAGCAAACGGTTATCGTCGGCGATAATCTTCGCACCGATATTCTGGCTGGGTTCCAGGCCGGGCTAGAAACAATTCTGGTCCTCTCTGGCGTGTCCACCGTAGATGACATCGATAATATGCCATTCAGACCCTCGTGGATTTATCCTTCGGTCGCCGAAATCGACATTATCTAAGCGAAACCACGTCCTCGGACGTGGTTTTTTAGTTTTGGCCCCTTAAAAAAATCACATCATCTAATAAAAAACGACGATTACTGAATAATCGTCAAAAACATCGCCTATACAATCACCATTTTTCAACATTCGATAACTCCTGTTGCACTTTTTATCTCTACGCGGCTAAAACGCTTGCGCCCACTCCCTCTTTGCGGCATTTTTTATCTCAACGACGGCGAATGCCGCACCATTAAAACGCACAACACCACAGGGTTAACGGAGAAGTCTATGTGTTCTATTTTCGGCGTACTGGATATTAAAACTGACGCGGGCGAGCTGCGTAAAAAGGCGCTTGAGCTCTCCCGCCTGATGCGTCACCGTGGCCCGGACTGGTCCGGTATCTACGCCTGCGACAAAGCCATTCTGGCGCATGAACGCCTGTCGATTGTTGACGTCAACGCCGGCGCTCAACCGCTATACAACGAAAAGAAAACGCACGCCTTGGCGGTCAACGGTGAAATCTACAACCACCAAGCGCTGCGCGCAGAATATGCTGACCGCTATCAGTTCCAGACCGGTTCTGACTGTGAGGTTATCCTCGCGCTGTACCAGGAAAAAGGCCCGGACTTCCTAGATGAACTGGAAGGCATGTTCGCCTTCGTCCTGTACGACAGCGAAAAAGATGCCTACCTGATTGGGCGCGATCATATCGGTATTATCCCGCTGTATATGGGCCACGACGAGTTCGGTAACTTCTATGTCGCCTCTGAAATGAAGGCGCTAACCCCGGTTTGTCGCAGCATTCAGGAATTCCCTGCAGGCAGCTACCTGTGGAGCAAAGACGGCGAAATTCGTCAGTACTACCAGCGCGATTGGTTCGACTACGACGCGGTGAAAGACAACGTCACCGACAAAAATGAACTGCGTCAGGCGCTGGAAGATTCGGTAAAAAGCCATCTGATGTCCGACGTGCCTTACGGCGTGCTGCTGTCCGGCGGTTTGGACTCTTCCGTTATCTCTGCGATTACCAAAAAATTCGCGGCACGCCGCGTGGAAGATCAGGAACGCTCAGAAGCTTGGTGGCCGCAGCTGCATTCCTTCGCCGTCGGTCTGGAAGGTTCGCCGGACCTGAAAGCCGCGCAGGAAGTCGCTAACCACCTTGGCACCGTGCACCATGAAATTCATTTCACCGTGCAGGAAGGGCTGGATGCGATTCGCGATGTGATTTACCACATCGAAACCTATGATGTGACCACCATCCGCGCTTCAACGCCGATGTACCTGATGTCGCGTAAAATCAAAGCTATGGGCATCAAAATGGTACTATCCGGCGAAGGTTCTGATGAAGTGTTTGGCGGCTACCTGTACTTCCATAAGGCGCCAAACGCCAAAGAATTGCATGAAGAGACCGTGCGTAAGCTGCAGGCGCTGCACATGTACGACTGTGCCCGTGCTAACAAAGCAATGTCCGCATGGGGCGTGGAAGCACGCGTGCCGTTCTTGGATAAAAAATTCCTCGACGTGGCGATGCGCATTAACCCGCAGGACAAAATGTGCGGCAACGGCAAAATGGAAAAACACGTGCTGCGTGAGTGCTTCGAGTCTTATCTGCCAGCAAGCGTAGCGTGGCGCCAGAAGGAGCAATTCTCCGACGGCGTGGGCTACAGCTGGATTGATACGCTGAAAGAAGTGGCGGCCAAACAGGTCACCGAGCAGCAATTGGAAACCGCGCACTTCCGTTTCCCGTACAACACGCCAACGTCTAAAGAAGGCTATCTGTACCGCGAAATCTTTGAAGAGCTGTTCCCAGTGCCAAGCGCTGCGGAATGCGTGCCGGGTGGTCCGTCCGTGGCTTGTTCTTCAGCGAAAGCGATTGAGTGGGACGAAGCGTTCAAAACGATGGATGACCCGTCAGGTCGTGCGGTCGGTGTGCACCAGTCGGCTTATAAATAAGCGCGATGGTGAGATAGAGAAAAGCCCCTCGATGGTAACATCGGGGGGCTTTTTGTTTGAGCTTGTGCACTGATTCCCCTCACCCCTGCTCTCTCCCCTGAGGGGCGAGGGAGAAAACACAGTACTGAGCAGCTCTCTCCCCTCCAAAGGCGCGAGGGAGAAAAACACCGCGCCGAACGGTCCCCTCTCCCTTTGGGAGAGGGTTAGGGTGAGGGAAAAACCTACTCCCCGCGCCCCTTCTTCGCCGCCAGCGATCGCAACAGTACCCCAAGCGTGGTGCCATTATGCAGCATCGCACTGGCACCCGGAGACAGCCAGCCCAGCGCTGCCGCCAGCATAATGGCGCTGTTGATCCACTCGGTCAGCTTGATGTTGCTATTCACCAGCTTCATCGCTTCCATCGACAGCAGTCGGGCAGTCATGACGCCGTGCAGATTATCCTGCAACAGCACCGCATCCGCCGCCTGCTGCGCAAGCTCTGTGCTCTGGTTCATGGCTAAACCAACGTCCGCCTGAGTCAGCACCGGCGCATCGTTAATACCGTCGCCCACGAACAGAACTTTGTGCCCCGCCGCCTGCAACGCCTGCACCACTTCCACTTTGCTTTCCGGCGTCGCTTCTGCGACGTATCTGTCGATCCCCACGCGCTCTGCGAGCTGGCAGGCCTTCTCAGCACGATCACCGGTCAGCAGAACAACTTGACGAATACCGTTCGCTTTCAGTTGGGCAATGACCTCGGACGCTTCTTCACGCAGATGATCCTGAAGACCGATCATCCCCACCAGTTGGTCATCAAAACCGATGAATAGCAGATGCCGTCCTTTTGCCTCCAGTTCACCGATCTCCTCTTCGTACGGCGAGAAATCAATATCGTAGTGACAATCAAGGAAGTGGCGGCTGCCAATCACCATTTGATGATCTTCCAGCGCGCAAAGCAGACCATGAGCAATCACATATTCCACCTCACCGTGTGGGATATGCGGCAGTTCATGGTGCTCTGCGGCTGCTACCACCGCGTGCGCCAGCGGATGGTTGCTGTGCTCTTCCACCGAAGCGGCAATGGCCAGCAGCCGTTTGGCCTGAACCAATTGGTCGTTGAAGCTGATGACATCCGTAACCTGCATCTCGTCGTGGGTGAGCGTACCGGTTTTATCAAACACCACGGTGTCGACATCGGCCAGTTTTTCAATCGCCCTGCCGCCTTTGAGCAGCAGCCCGTTTTGCGCTGCCCGATACATGATTGACTTAAAGGCAATCGGTGTACTGAGTTTTAGCGCGCAGGAATAGTCGACGAGGAATACCGATGCCAGTCGCTCCCAGCTACGAGTCATGGCAAATACCGCTGCGCCCACGCCAAGGGTAATGGCGACCCGGCGGTCGGCCATTTGTTGCGTCACCTGTTGGGTTTCGCTGCGCTGGGTTAACGAATCGCGAATAAAGCGGCGGATATGCGCGGTAGAAGAAGATTCCCCCACCTGCTCGGCGGTAATCGCGACGTTCCCATCCTGGATTTGCGTACCTGCATATACCCAAGATCCCGCCTCACGGCGCACCGGCACGCTTTCTCCGGTCATCGAAGCTTGGTTTACCTGCGCCACGCCGCGCAGCACCGTACCGTCTGCCGGAATATTATCGCCCGGCCCCAGCAGCATGACGTCACCCGCCACCAGCTCGCTGCTGTTGATCTCAACGCTGTTACCGTCGCGTTCAACCCACACAGGATGCTCGCGAGGCTGCATCAGATCGGCCAGCAGGGCGTCGGAGTGACGGCTAGTTTCCTGCTCCATATATTCGCCAAGCGTCAGCAGCGACTGAGTCAACATGGCGGTACGGCTGTCACCGCGCAGCATCGACAGACTCAGTGCAAGTGCATCCAGCACTTCAACCTTGAGCTGACCTTGGCTCAGCGTATGCGCCCCTTCCACAATGGTCGGTGCCGTCAGCAACGCCGCAGGCAGTCGCGCCCAGCGAGGCGGCAGTATCTGCGTCAGCGCCAAGCCGGCAAGATTGAGCAGGTTGTCACCGCCGCAGTACTCGGTTTCAAATTCAATATCGTTCGCCGTTTGCCAATCCAGTGCTTCTACCGCTGCCACAATATCCGTCACCACGGTACGAGCACGATCCCACTGAATCACCACGCTGCGCGCAGAAGGACGGATACGTACACCGCTGACGCCGGGGAAGGTCAAGATCTGCTGTTTCAGCCATCCCGCGGCATCGGGATAATCCGCCAGCACGGCTATCCGCAGGCGCACACGTCCGGGGATCTGGTGAACGATAACCACACGTTCGCCGACACCACTCACGCGATATCATCCTTATTCTGGCTGCGGTAGTAATCGACTTCGGCCTGCAGATCGGCCACACGCTCCTTCAGCTCTTCCATTTCACCGCGCACGGTGCCCCACGCTTTGGTTGCGGTGTTGCTGATCCCCTGCTGTACATTGTGGTTGCTGAGCAAATAGGCGATCGCAGCTCCGGCAACCAGACCGGTGATCAGATGATTACGACCGTTGGCTGCCGCAGGCGCTTGAACCGGCATCGCAGCCGGATTCGGCTGCCACATGCCGGTATAGGGGTTGTATAGGTACTCAGGCTGATTCATTCTTTCCTCGCTTAGCTAACGCGTCCATAAGATAAAGAGAAGCGGCGCCAACCCCGATGATGGTCAATACTGATTCGAGCGGACGTCCCTTATTGGCGTCCGCAATTGCCATCACCGTGCCGCTGATAAGGCTGGCCTTTGCCGTTTCCTTCATCACCGTACAGGCGGCTTCATTGAGCGTTTGTTCGCTCTGCTGATAGCGCTGCCATTCACGCAGACAGGCAGTGCTTCCCCCGACCAGTGCACCGGCTACTGCGGCGCGACTGACCCGGCTGTTTCTGTCACGATTGTTGTTCATCCGCGACTTCCTCATCGTCAAACGGCATGGCTGCTGGCTGGCGATGGCGCTCTACGGACTCTTGGAAACCGTCTTTTCCGGCCTTCACAGTGTCACGGAAGATAGCCGCGCTAGAGGTGGCGGTTTCTTTAATCGCTTCAGAGCCGTTTTTCACGCCATCTTTTACTTTGCTGGAACCGGCCTTCAGCATGTCGCCTGCTCCTGCCAGCGTCTGCATCAGCATGCCGCGTACGGAATCATTGGTCAGCAGCAGCGTGACGGCAGCACCGACCATCGCACCTTTCCAGAATTCTTTATCGTCCATACCGACGGTACTGATGATATTTTTCAGCAGCCCTGCCTGTTCACCCATCGCGCCGTCAACTACGTGCTGTGCGTACTGGCTCCAGTCCACGCCCTGAGCGGCGGCATGATGATGATGCTGGTGATGAGGTTGGGCAAACTGAGGAGGCACGCCGCCCTGCGGGAAGCCCATCGGCGGGAAACCCATCGCCATTTGCGGTGGCATCTGCATCTGAGGCTGTGGCGGAACCTGCGGTTGAGCGGGCATCTGACCGTTCTGCGGCCATGCCATACCCTGCGGCATCGGCGGGTACGGATACCATGGGTAGCCGTATGGTGGGTAGTAGCCTGCCGGCGGCATCTGCTGTGCGTTAGTGTCGTTAGTGCTCATGGTGGATTGTCCTTTTTATCTAGTGAGAGGGGTCAAGAATCACGGCGAGTTGTTCCAGCGCGCGCTGCGCCTGTTCGCCATCATTGCCAAACAGCTGGTTTAAAATCTGTGGGGCAATGGCTGCGGCATCGTATTCAAGGACGATGGAGCCGCTGTCGCTATTGATCTGATAACGCCGGAGGTACCCTTCAGGGTGACAGTAAGCATCAAGCTGCTTGAGCTTGCCGTGGCTGAGGCTGAGGCTGGCGATGAGCTTATTAGAGAAACGCAGGCGTAAACGCCCAGGTATGTGATGCGCCACTTCAACAAAACGGCGCAGCGTCAGTAAATCGCCAAAGGATTCGGCAGGCATATCATTAATACCCAGATATTTATTGGTGATATTAATGAAATCACAGATGTAGAGCGTCAGACAGCGCTAATCGACCTTCTTTTGCGATGTATCAAAGGCCAGCGCGCGATTCTTTTTTGCGCTGCGTGCGGTGAGCGCTGGACATGGGTGTAATGCAAATATAAATTACTCTCATTATTACTACATAAGTAAAATGAGGCGGCTATGACTCCTTACCTGCACCAGACCCCCAATCGCATTCGTATTCGTTCCAGCTGGATCCAGCGCAATCCGCAGGACGTTTCACGTCTTATTGAAACACTGCGTGGCCGTGATGGAATTAATGAAATCGTCCATCGTCTCTATGCCGGATCGGTCGCTATCACTTTCGATCCCGCGCGCGTTTCAGCCAGTGGACTGCTCACACAGTTAGAACAAGCACAGTGGCTCAGCAGCCAGAAAGATAAAAGCTATATAGAGAACACCCTACGCGTTGGCGCCGGCCATTTGTTGAAAACGCTGGCTTTTGGTGCATTAAAGCGTACAGTCGGTGGCCCGGTGGTTTCCATCGTCAGCGTACTCACCCGATAACCCTGCTTTGATTCAGGGTGTTACTTGTGCTCTGAATAACGGTAAATAACCAATAATTGCCGATTATTGCACCATGCTGTTCGCAACCTAACCAAACAGTCACATTCCAGTGAATTTCATTGAAAAAGGTGTTGACGGTATTGGGCTCAATACGCATAATGCGCCCCGCAACGCCGATAAGGTAGCGCGAAAAAAAAGATGGCTACGTAGCTCAGTTGGTTAGAGCACATCACTCATAATGATGGGGTCACAGGTTCGAATCCCGTCGTAGCCACCATCTTTTTTTGCGGGAGTGGCGAAATTGGTAGACGCACCAGATTTAGGTTCTGGCGCCGCAAGGTGTACGAGTTCAAGTCTCGTCTCCCGCACCATTCACCCAGCGTTGCACGGATGGGGTATCGCCAAGCGGTAAGGCACCGGTTTTTGATACCGGCATTCCCTGGTTCGAATCCAGGTACCCCAGCCATTTTTTCTTCGATATTTGCGGATTACCGCGACGGTATTGGGGTATCGCCAAGCGGTAAGGCACCGGTTTTTGATACCGGCATTCCCTGGTTCGAATCCAGGTACCCCAGCCATCGAAGAAAAAACAGTAGTATCGGCTACGTAGCTCAGTTGGTTAGAGCACATCACTCATAATGATGGGGTCACAGGTTCGAATCCCGTCGTAGCCACCAAATTTAGAAATTATCGAGTTAATCGGTAAATTCAAAAAGAATTGTTGGGGTATCGCCAAGCGGTAAGGCTCTGGTTTCTGATACCAGCATTCCGAGGTTCGAATCCTCGTACCCCAGCCAATTTCAAAAGTCGTTTGCTTTAGTGAACGCAACCCGTTGGGGTATCGCCAAGCGGTAAGGCTCTGGTTTCTGATACCAGCATTCCGAGGTTCGAATCCTCGTACCCCAGCCATTTTCAAAAGCTCGCTTCGGCGAGCTTTTTTGTTTTTGTCCTGACTGTATTGTTTGCCCGATAACGCTAGGCTAATCGGGCAAACGACAATGAAACCGGCGTTACCCGGCAATAGATGAACTACAGCCCCAGCGCGTACTTCAACGCTTGACGTTTCAACACACCGGCACGCTGTGCCGCCATCAGCCCGATGTTACGCAGCACACGTAATGGTGCCAAATCGTTACTGAATCCAGCATAGAAAAGATCCATGCCGCTTTGCATGGCTAAGTTATCCATCCGGCGACGCGCCTGATAGCGTTGCAGCACAGGCAGGCTTGCCCAGTTTTCTCCCACGCTGCGCGCACTTGCTAAGACATCCAGCAGCGCATCAACGTCACGATAGCCTAAATTGACGCCCTGCCCGGCCAGCGGATGAATGGTGTGCGCGGCGTCGCCGACCAGCACCAGCCCCGGTTGCACATACTGCTGCGCATGGCGGCGTGTCAACGGGAATGCCCCGGCCGCCACTGGCGTGACCTGGCCTAAACGTTCCGGGAAATGGGCGGCAATCTCGCGCTGCAGCTGAGGCATTGAAAGCGACTGCAATTGGCGAATTCGCGCCGGTGTGTCATACCACACCAGTGAGGCCCAGTTGTCGAACAGCGGTAAAAAAGCTCGCGGGCCGGTTGGTGAAAACTGCTGCCAGGTGCTGTCACCGGGTTCGTTTTCGGACTTGACGGTGATGAGCATACAAGACTGCGGATATTGCCAGCCGTGAATACCGATGCCGGCCTGCTGACGAACCTGTGACGTTGCGCCATCCGCACCTACCACCAGCTTCGCATGAATTTCGCTAGCATCAGCCAAGCGTAAAATTTGGCCTTCGCCTGCTGAGTGCATTTTTTCTAGAGAGATTCCGTGGCGAAGTACCACCTGCGGATGCGCCTCCAGCGCCTGCCAAAGCGCCAGTTGCAGCACGTTATTTTCAACCATATAGCCCAAGTTGGGCAGTTTCAGTTCGCTGGCATCAAACACCACGTGCGCATTCTGCCACTCCCAGGTTTCCAGACTGCGCCACGGATGAGCCCGCATCGCGAGCACGGCGTCCCAGACGCCAAGGCTTTTCAATAAGGAGACGGAAGACGCGCTGATTGCCGAGATCCGCACATCGGGGGGCGCCAAGGACTCAAAGGCCGGTGGCGCGTTTTTTTCCAACACCACAACCGTAAAACCATGTTGCGCCAGCCCCAACGCCAGCGCCCCGCCAACCATTCCGCCGCCAACGACGGCAACATCCGCATGAAGAATTGTCATCATCTATTATCCTTAAGCCTGAATTATTCCAGTTTACCGGACTTTTTCGGACTTGAGGCTAATAACCGTCACTCTGGTCACAACCTCGCCAAAGCATTACAATACGCGCCCTGCAATGTTGGCTATTCATAATTAAGCAAGAGCATGTCGATGACAAAAAAACTCCATATAAAAACCTGGGGCTGTCAGATGAACGAGTACGATTCATCAAAGATGGCCGATCTGCTGGATGCTACGCATGGGTATCAACTGACTGAAAACGCAGCAGAAGCCGATGTGCTGCTGCTGAATACTTGCTCAATCCGTGAGAAAGCCCAGGAAAAAGTCTTCCACCTGTTAGGTCGCTGGAAATTACTTAAAGCAAAAAATCCAAAGATCATTATTGGCGTTGGCGGCTGTGTTGCCTCCCAAGAAGGAAAACTGATCCGCCAGCGTGCGCACTATGTGGATATCGTTTTTGGCCCACAGACTCTGCACCGTCTGCCGGAGATGATTGATGCGGTGCGCAATAACCGCCGCCCGGTAGTCGACGTGAGCTTCCCGGAAATCGAGAAATTCGATCGCCTACCGGAACCCCGTGCTGACGGCCCAACGGCTTTTGTCTCCATCATGGAAGGCTGTAACAAGTACTGCACTTACTGTGTTGTCCCGTACACCCGCGGTGAAGAAGTTAGCCGTCCGTGCGACGATATCTTGTTTGAAATCGCGCAACTGGCAGCTCAGGGCGTACGTGAAGTCAACCTGCTGGGGCAAAACGTTAACGCTTGGCGCGGTGAAAACTACGACGGTACCACGGGTTCGTTCGCCGAACTGCTGCGCCTAGTCGCCGCTATTGACGGTATTGACCGCGTGCGTTTCACCACCAGCCACCCTATTGAGTTTACCGACGATATTATCGATGTTTATCGCGATACACCGGAGCTGGTGAGCTTCCTGCACCTGCCAATCCAGAGCGGTTCCGACCGGGTTCTGACGATGATGGGCCGCACCCACACCGCGCTGGAATACAAATCGACTATCCGCAAGCTGCTCAAAGCGCGCCCGGATATCCAGATTAGCTCCGACTTTATCGTCGGCTTCCCTGGTGAAACCGACCAAGATTTCGAGCAGACGATGAAGCTGATTGCCGACGTCAATATGGACGTGAGCTACAGCTTTGTCTTCTCCGCGCGTCCTGGCACACCGGCTGCCGATATGATTGACGACGTGCCGGAAGCGGATAAAAAGCAGCGTCTGTATATTCTGCAGGAACGTCTCAACCAGCAGGCGATGGCTTGGAGTCGTCGTATGCTCGGCACCGTCCAGCGCATCCTAGTGGAAGGGACTTCTCGCAAGAGCATCATGGAACTGACCGGGCGTACCGAAAATAACCGCGTGGTGAACTTTGAAGGCACCCCGGATTTAGTCGGTAAGTTCGTTGACGTTGAAATTCTTGACGTTTATACCAACTCGCTGCGCGGCAAACTGGTACGAACCGAAGAAGAGATGGGGCTGCGTACCGTCGAATCCCCAGAGTCGGTTATTGCGCGTACCCGCAAAGAAAGCGATTCTGGCGTCGGAATTTATCAGCCTTAATCATCATGGCCCGTCTTCTCCGGCGGGCCTTGTATTTCCTCCTGCTATCCCCATATTTGTTGCAATGCTTGCGCCTTTTTACAACGGCGTGAATAATTCCTTTATCAGCCGGTAACTGCTTGTCTTCCGGCAACTCACGCATAAGAGGAACAGTTTGAACATAGACACTCGCGAAATTACCCTGGAGCCAGTCGACAATGCCCGTCTGCTGAGCCTGTGTGGCCCGTTTGATGACAATATCAAACAGCTGGAGCGACGACTGGGCATCGAAATCAACCGCCGCGATAACCATTTCAAACTGACGGGACGCGCTATCTGCGTGACCGCCGCTGCCGATATTTTGCGCAGCCTGTATGTTGATACGGCACCAATGCGCGGCCAGATTCAGGACATTGAGCCTGAACAAATCCATTTGGCCATCAAAGAAGCACGTGTGCTGGAACAAAGCGCAGAAAGCGTGCCTGATTACGGCAAAGCCATCAATATCAAAACCAAGCGCGGTGTTATCAAGCCACGTACGCCGAACCAAGCGCAGTACATCGCCCATATTCTTGACCACGATATCACCTTCGGCGTGGGCCCCGCGGGGACCGGTAAAACGTATCTGGCTGTGGCTGCTGCGGTAGATGCGCTGGAACGTCAGGAAATTCGCCGTATCCTGCTGACCCGCCCTGCGGTCGAAGCCGGTGAAAAACTGGGCTTCCTGCCGGGCGATCTGAGTCAGAAGGTGGACCCGTATCTGCGCCCTTTGTATGACGCGCTGTTCGAGATGCTCGGTTTTGAGAAGGTAGAGAAACTGATTGAGCGCAATGTCATTGAAGTCGCGCCGCTGGCCTACATGCGCGGCCGTACGCTCAACGATGCCTTTATTATTCTCGATGAAAGCCAGAACACCACTATCGAACAGATGAAGATGTTCCTGACGCGTATTGGATTTAACTCGAAAGCGGTCATCACCGGCGACATCACCCAGATTGACCTGCCGCGTAGCACCAAGTCCGGCCTTCGCCACGCCATTGAAGTGCTGGCTGAAGTCGATGAAATTAGCTTTAACTTCTTCCACAGCGAAGACGTCGTGCGCCACCCGGTGGTTGCCCGTATCGTCAACGCCTATGAAGCATGGGAAGAAGCCGATCAAAAACGTAAAGCCGAGCAGGCCGCAGAACGTAAACGCGAAGCTCAGGCGCAGGAGCAGAAATGAGTCAGGTGATCCTCGATCTCCAGTTGGCCTGTGAAGACAACACCGGTCTGCCAGAAGAAAGTCAGTTCCAGAAGTGGCTTGATGCCGTGGTTCCACAGTTCCAGGAAGAGTCAGAAGTGACGATTCGTCTGGTCGATACGGCAGAAAGCCACGAGCTCAACCTGACCTATCGTGGGATGGATAAACCGACTAACGTCCTCTCCTTCCCTTTCGAAGCGCCACCGGGAATGGAACTGCCGCTGCTGGGCGATCTGATTATCTGCCGCCAGGTCGTTGAGCGGGAAGCCAAAGAGCAGGGCGTGTCGCTGGACGCCCACTGGGCGCATATGGTTGTCCACGGCAGCCTGCATTTGCTGGGCTATGACCATATCGAAGATGAAGAAGCGGAAGAGATGGAAAGCCTCGAGACAGAGATAATGCTTGCTCTAGGCTATGAGGATCCGTACATTTCCGAGAAAGAATAAAACGTCGGGCTTCGGCCCGATTCTTTTACATGCCGTCCGGCGCTGAATTTACGCGCGACGAGCGACAATTAATCCAATATGAGAACCCAAACGACGCCATGAGCGACGACAATTCACACAGTAGTGACACAGTAAACAGCAAAAAGGGATTCTTCTCCCTCTTACTCAGCCAGCTCTTTCACGGTGAACCAAAAAACCGTGACGACCTCTTGGCGCTGATCCGTGATTCCGGGCAGAACGAGCTTATCGATGAAGATACGCGCGACATGCTCGAAGGGGTAATGGATATCGCCGACCAGCGCGTCCGCGACATCATGATCCCCCGCTCTCAGATGATCACCCTGAAACGCAACCAGACCTTGGACGAATGTCTCGATGTCATCATTGAGTCCGCCCACTCGCGTTTCCCGGTTATCAGCGAAGACAAGGATCACATTGAAGGGATCCTCATGGCTAAGGACCTGCTGCCGTTTATGCGCAGCGATTCCGAAGCTTTTAGCATGGATAAAGTGTTACGCACCGCGGTTGTCGTGCCGGAAAGCAAACGGGTTGACCGGATGCTCAAGGAGTTCCGCTCCCAGCGCTACCATATGGCCATCGTTATCGATGAGTTTGGCGGCGTCTCGGGTCTGGTGACGATTGAAGATATTCTCGAACTGATTGTTGGGGAAATTGAAGACGAGTATGACGAAGAGGACGATATCGACTTCCGTCAGCTCAGTCGTCACACCTGGACGGTACGTGCGCTGGCGTCTATTGAAGACTTCAACGACGCGTTTAGCACCCACTTCAGTGATGAAGAAGTCGATACTATCGGCGGTCTGGTGATGCAGGCCTTTGGCCATCTGCCGGCTCGCGGTGAGACCATCGACATCGATGGTTACCAGTTTAAGGTAGCCATGGCGGATAGCCGTCGTATTATTCAGGTTCACGTTAAAATCCCAGACGATTCCCCACAACCGAAACTGGATGAATAATTTTCATGGCATTTGCCTCATTGCTTGAACGCCAGCGCATTCGTCTGCTGCTGGCGCTACTTTTCGGAGCCAGCGGAACGCTGGCTTTTTCTCCCTATGACTTTTGGCCTGCAGCGATCATCTCGCTGTTAGGCCTGCAGGCTCTGACGCTAAACCGTCGTCCGGTGCAGGCTGCCGCTATCGGCTATGCCTGGGGCTTTGGGCTTTTCGGCACCGGCATCAACTGGGTTTACGTCAGCATCGCGCAGTTTGGCGGTATGCCGGGTCCAGTTAACGTTTTCCTCGTTGTCCTCCTTGCGGCTTACCTGTCGCTGTATACCGGTCTGTTCGCGGGAATTTTGTCACGCCTGTGGCCGAAAACCGACTGGATGCGCGTGGCAATTGCCGCTCCTGTCGTCTGGCAACTCACCGAGTTCCTACGCGGCTGGGTGCTGACCGGTTTCCCGTGGTTGCAGTTCGGCTATAGCCAAATTGACGGCCCGTTAAAAGGGCTGGCGCCGGTAATGGGCGTTGGGGCCATTAACTTCCTGCTGATGGCGGTAAGCGGCCTGTTGGCGCTGGCACTGGTCACCCGCAACTGGCGTCCGCTGGCGGTTGGCGTAGTGCTATTCGCTCTGCCCTTCCCGCTGCGCTACATCCAGTGGTACACGCTGCAGACGGACAAAACCACCCAAGTTTCGATGGTGCAGGGTGATATTCCTCAGGCTATGAAGTGGAACGAAAATGAACTGCTGAACACGCTGAGGATCTACCTCGACGAGACCGAAAAGGTGATGGGCAAATCGCAGCTGATTATCTGGCCTGAATCAGCGATTCCAGACCTAGAAATAAATCAACAGCGTTTCCTCAGCATGATGGATGATTTACTACGGGCAAAAGACAGCACGCTGATTACCGGTATCGTCGATGCGCGCCTGAACAAGCAGAATCGCTACGACACCTACAACACGATAATCACGCTGGGCAAAGACAGTCCGTACAGTTACGAGTCCGCAAACCGCTATAACAAAAACCATCTGGTGCCGTTTGGCGAGTTTGTGCCGCTAGAGTCGATTCTCCGTCCGCTGGCGCCATTCTTCGATCTGCCGATGTCGTCCTTTAGCCGTGGGCCGTACGTTCAGCCGCAGCTACAAGCGCATAATCTGAAGCTGACCGCCGCTATCTGCTACGAGATTATTCTCGGCCAACAGGTGCGCGACAACTTCCGTCCGGATACCAACTTCCTGCTGACCATTTCTAACGATGCTTGGTTTGGCAAATCCATCGGCCCGTGGCAGCATTTCCAGATGGCACGTATGCGTGCGCTGGAGCTGGCTCGTCCGCTGCTGCGTAGCACCAACAACGGCATTACCGCCGTGATTGGCCCGCGCGGTGAAGTTCAGGCAATGATCCCGCAGTTTACCCGCCAAGTGCTGACCGCGAAGGTGACGCCAACCACGGGATTAACGCCGTATGCGCGCACCGGTGACTGGTCCTTGTGGCTGATAACTCTGCTGTTTGGCTTTGGCGCGCTGGTGATGAGCCTGCGTCAACGACGCCGCTAATCATCTACCTGTAGGCCGGAAAAGGCGGTACGCCGCCATCCGGCAGTTATGCTTATCGTGCCTGATGGCGCTTTGCTTATCAGGCCTACGAGATCTTTCCTACTCGCCCTCTCCCGCCAAAAGCCCACTCTGGCACGCCACTTGCTTAATATTATCAAGACGCGGAATAGCGCAACTCAGTTGCACCATCAAAAGACATCGGTAGCACCATAATCGTGCAAACGGTATTTTTTGCCTCAATGCGGTGCGGCGCAGTTCGCAAAAATAAACAATATGGCAGCAAAATCTTTACATTAAGCCAAACTAAATGCTAACAAACACACATAACGCTGCTATTTAAAAGTGCAGCCTATAACAACACGACATTCACAATGGGTATCAATGCATCATTACCGATGCAGAGGATAAAGGAGTTGGAAATGCAATTACGTAAACTGGCCGCCGCCATGCTGGTCATGGGTGTCACCGCAGGTCTGGCGCATGCGGAAGATGCGAAGCCAGCAGCCGATGCCGCACAGCAGCAATCGACTCTGGATAAAATTGCCAAAAACGGCGTGATCGTTGTCGGTCACCGCGAGTCTTCCGTACCGTTCTCCTATTATGACAACGAGCAAAAAGTGGTCGGTTACTCACAGGACTACTCCAACGCCATCGTTGACGCTATCAAGAAAAAGCTCAACAACCCGAAACTGGAAGTGAAGCTGATTCCTATCACTTCACAGAACCGCATTCCGCTGCTGCAAAACGGCACCTTTGATTTCGAATGTGGTTCTACCACCAACAACGTTGAGCGCCAGAAACAAGCCGCGTTCTCTGACACCATTTTTGTCGTCGGCACCCGTCTGCTGGCTAAAAAAGGCGGCGCGATTAAAGATTTCGCCGATCTGAAAGACAAAGCGGTAGTCGTGACCTCTGGCACCACCTCTGAAATTCTGCTGCACAAGCTCAATGACGAACAAAAAATGAATATGCGCATCATCAGCGCTAAAGACCACGGGGACTCCTTCCGTACGCTGGAAAGTGGTCGTGCCGTCGCCTTTATGATGGATGATGCTCTGCTGGCGGGTGAACGTGCGAAAGCCAAGAAGCCGGACAACTGGGAGATCGTCGGCAAGCCGCAATCTCAAGAAGCCTACGGCTGTATGCTGCGTAAAAACGACCCAGACTTTAAAAAGCTGATGGATGACACCATCGCTCAGGCGCAGACCTCAGGTGAAGCGACCAAGTGGTTTGATAAATGGTTCAAAAACCCAATTCCACCGAAAAACCTGAACATGAACTTCGAGCTGTCTGAAGAGATGAAAACGCTGTTCAAAACGCCAAATGACAAAGCACTTAACTAATTAAAAAAACAGGGCGGAATAATCTGCCCTCTCGATTGTCGCTCAGCACGGACAGACTATAAGTCAGGTGGTCGTTCCCCACCTGGCCTGAATACCGCAAAACGCTGTTCTACAATCTTCGAGGGTAGCAGGAGTCCTGCTACCCTTTTTTTTTCTGGAGTACATTTATGTCCATAGACTGGAACTGGGGTATCTTTTTACAACAGGCCCCATTCGGCAACACCACCTATCTCGGCTGGCTCTGGAGCGGCTTTCAGGTCACCGTCGCCCTATCCATTACCGCCTGGATAATCGCTTTTCTGGTGGGATCGCTATTCGGTATTTTGCGTACCGTCCCTAACCGCTTTTTATCAACCCTAGGCACACTGTACGTCGAGCTGTTCCGTAACGTCCCGCTGATCGTGCAGTTCTTTACTTGGTACCTAGTGGTGCCAGAGCTGCTGCCGGAAGATATCGGTATGTGGTTTAAGTCCGAACTGGATCCCAACATTCAGTTCTTCCTCTCTTCGATGATTTGTTTGGGCTTGTTCACCGCCGCTCGCGTATGCGAACAGGTGCGTGCAGCAATTCAATCGCTGCCTCGCGGGCAGAAAAATGCCGCGCTAGCGATGGGGCTGACCCTGCCGCAAGCCTATCGTTACGTTCTGCTGCCAAACGCCTATCGCGTTATCGTGCCACCAATGACCTCTGAGATGATGAACCTAGTGAAAAACTCGGCCATCGCATCAACCATTGGTCTCGTGGATATGGCCGCTCAAGCGGGCAAACTGCTGGATTACTCGGCGCACGCTTGGGAATCCTTTACGGCGATCACCCTCGCCTATGTATTGATTAACGCGGTGATTATGTTGGTGATGGCATTGGTAGAACGCAAAATCCGCCTGCCCGGCAATCTGGGGGGTAAATAATGTACGAATTTGACTGGAGTTCCATTGTCCCGTCGATGCCCTACCTGCTGGCAGGTCTGGTTATCACGCTCAAAATTACCGTGACAGCCATTATCATCGGCATCGTCTGGGGCACCATTCTGGCGGTGATGCGCCTGTCCACATTTAAGCCCGTAGCTTGGTTTGCCAAAGCCTACGTAAACGTCTTCCGTTCCGTACCGCTGGTGATGGTGCTGCTGTGGTTTTATCTGATTGTGCCAGGTTTCCTACAAAACGTGCTGGGGCTATCGCCGAAAAACGATATTCGCCTCATCTCAGCCATGGTCGCGTTTTCCATGTTTGAAGCCGCCTACTACTCGGAGATTATTCGTGCCGGTATTCAAAGCATCTCTCGCGGACAGTCAAGCGCCGCGTTAGCGCTGGGGATGACCCATTGGCAGTCGATGAAGCTTATCATTCTGCCGCAGGCTTTCCGGGCCATGGTGCCTTTGCTGCTCACCCAGGGGATTGTCTTGTTCCAAGATACCTCGCTGGTGTACGTTTTGAGTCTTGCCGACTTCTTCCGCACCGCCTCAACCATTGGCGAGCGTGATGGTACGCAGGTAGAAATGATCCTGTTTGCCGGTTTTGTCTATTTTGTAATTAGCTTGAGTGCCTCGCTGCTGGTCAGCTACTTGAAGAAAAGGACCGTATAATGATTACCCTGAAAAATGTTTCTAAATGGTATGGCCAATTTCAGGTGCTGACCGACTGTTCCACTAGCGTGAAAAAAGGCGAAGTGGTGGTGGTGTGCGGGCCGTCCGGCTCCGGGAAGTCGACCCTGATCAAAACCGTCAATGGCCTAGAGCCGGTGCAGCAAGGCGAAATCGAGGTTAACGGTACCAAAGTCAACGATAAGAAAACCAACCTCGCCAACCTGCGTTCGCACGTTGGCATGGTGTTCCAACATTTTGAACTGTTCCCGCACCTGTCGATTATCGAAAATTTGACGCTGGCGCAGGTTAAAGTGCTCAAGCGCGATAAAGCGGCCGCCCGCGACAAGGGCTTAAAGCTGCTCGAGCGCGTAGGTCTTTCTGCTCACGCCAATAAATTCCCCGCCCAGCTTTCCGGCGGCCAACAGCAGCGCGTGGCAATCGCTCGTGCGCTGTGTATGGATCCGGTGGCCATGCTGTTTGATGAACCGACGTCCGCACTCGATCCAGAGATGATCAACGAAGTGCTGGACGTGATGGTTGAACTGGCTAACGAAGGGATGACGATGATGGTGGTGACCCACGAAATGGGCTTTGCGCGTAAAGTGGCTAACCGGGTGATCTTTATGGATGAAGGTAAGATCGTCGAAGATGCCGAAAAAGAGGCCTTCTTCGCCAATCCAAAATCCGATCGTGCCAAAGATTTCCTCGCCAAAATTCTGCACTAATCAATCCTACGCGCACTCAGCAGAGTGCGCGTCTCATCACGCTTTGACATATCTATTCTCGTCCATTCCACCTCTAAGCCTTACCCTTGTCACAAAATAACGCCGATAAGGAACCGCTATGGCACAGCCAATTATTCTTGATTGCGACCCGGGTCATGATGACGCGATAGCTATCGTCCTCGCCCTCGCCTCCCCTGAGCTTGAGGTGAAAGCCATCACCTCTTCCGCCGGCAACCAAACGCCGGAGAAAACCCTACGCAACGTGCTGCGCATGCTCACGTTGCTCCAGCGCCCGGATATTCCGGTAGCAGGCGGCGCAGTGAAGCCGCTAATGCGTGAGCTCATTATCGCCGATAACGTACACGGTGAAAGCGGCTTAGATGGCCCGGCGCTACCGGAGCCCGCCTTTGCCCCGCAAAACTGCACCGCCGTTGAACTAATGGCAAAAACTCTGCGCGAAAGCCGTGAATCGGTCACTATCGTTTCTACCGGCCCACAGACCAACGTCGCACTGCTGCTCAATAGCCACCCGGAACTGCACGCGAAAATCTCGCGAATTGTGATAATGGGGGGCGCAATGACGCTCGGCAACTGGACGCCTGCCGCCGAGTTCAATATCTACGTAGACCCCGAGGCGGCGGAAATTGTCTTCCAGTCAGGCATTCCAGTGGTGATGGCAGGATTGGACGTCACCCATAAGGCCCAGATTCACGCCAGCGATATCGAGCGCTTCCGCGCAATTGGCAACCCAATTTCCACCATCGTTGCCGAACTGCTCGATTTCTTTATGGAATATCACAAAGACGAGAAATGGGGATTCGTCGGCGCGCCTCTGCACGACCCGTGCACTATCGCGTGGCTGCTGAAGCCAGAATTGTTCACGACCGTTGAGCGCTGGGTCGGCGTAGAAACGCAGGGGAAATACACGCAAGGAATGACGGTGGTGGATTATTACAGCCTGACAGGGAATAAGCCCAACGCCGAAGTGATGGTGGACATCGACCGCCAAGGGTTTGTTGACCTGCTGGCAGCACGGCTGGAATTTTACGCCTAAGTTACGCCGGATGGCGCTAGCGCTTATCCGGTCTACATCAAACGCAAAACGTGTAGACCTGATAAAAAGCAACGCCTCGCCATCCGGCGCTGCCGACTACGGTTCGAACGGCCGGCGCTGGAACTGGTCATGCCCACATTTCGGACAGCGCGGCAGAATGTCTGGCGTATACACTGCCAGATGGTAGTGACATTTCTCGCACACCAGATTTCCCAACCCAACAACTTCACCGCTGTGGTACACGCCGTGATGGCTAAGGTCTTGGAACACCTCGCGCCATTCGAGCTGCGTTTTATCGGTAATATCCGCCAATTCCTGCCAGATACTCTCTTTAATCACCCGCAAGAAGACGCTGTCCGATTCATCTTCTTGGCTTTCGCCATAACTCATGGCGAACTCTTCTAAATCGCGACGCACCGCGCGAATAAGCTCATCGATTTCTGTGCGCGTTAACTCGCTGGTTTGCGCCACTTTAGCCCGCGCCTGTGCCACCAGCGCATCAATATCGCGTTCTCCGTTGCGTAGGCGTTCGGTCAGCGTACCGACCAGTTCACGGTAAATTTGAGCAACCTTGTTCATTGTTTCCTCTCCCAGCCGGTTAACCTATTCTAATAGTAGCCGTTATTTCCTTTTCGCTCTGCCATGTGTGCCACAGAGTTCACAAATTACGGCATCAGCTTTTCGCCGCCATAACGTGCGAAAGGCTGTTTTGACGGGGCTGTTTGGGCTATGCTATGCGGATCTGGAAAACCACGTCTATTGGCTACGTTTGTAGCTGCATTGAAAACAGGATCACTGGCTGCCATGCAAGAGCAATACCGCCCGGAAGAGATAGAATCAAGAGTCCAGCAACACTGGGACGAGAAGCGCACATTTGAAGTTACTGAAGACGAGAGCAAAGAGAAGTATTACTGCCTGTCGATGCTTCCCTATCCTTCTGGTCGACTACACATGGGCCACGTCCGTAACTACACCATCGGCGATGTGATTGCTCGCTACCAGCGCATGTTGGGCAAAAACGTTCTGCAGCCAATCGGCTGGGATGCGTTCGGCCTGCCGGCTGAAGGTGCGGCGGTTAAAAACAACACCGCGCCGGCGCCATGGACGTACGACAACATCGCGTACATGAAAAACCAGCTCAAAATGCTGGGCTTCGGCTACGACTGGAGCCGTGAGCTGGCGACCTGCACCCCGGAATATTACCGTTGGGAACAGAAATTCTTCACCGAGCTGTATAAAAAAGGCCTGGTGTATAAGAAAACCTCTGCGGTGAACTGGTGCCCGAACGACCAGACCGTGTTGGCCAACGAACAGGTTATCGACGGCTGCTGCTGGCGCTGCGACACCAAAGTTGAGCGTAAAGAGATCCCGCAGTGGTTCATTAAGATCACTGCTTACGCTGACGAACTGCTGCGTGACTTGGATAATCTTGACCACTGGCCTGACACCGTTAAAACGATGCAGCGCAACTGGATCGGCCGTTCCGAAGGCGTGGAAATCTCCTTCAACGTAGGCGACTACGCGGACAAACTGACCGTTTATACTACTCGTCCAGACACCTTCATGGGTTGCACCTATCTGGCCGTTGCTGCGGGTCACCCGCTGGCACAGCAAGCTGCTGCAAATAACCCAGAGCTGGCTGCGTTCATCGATGAATGCCGCAACACCAAAGTGGCCGAAGCCGATATGGCCACCATGGAGAAAAAAGGCATCGATACCGGTTTTAAAGCGATTCACCCGCTGACGGGCGAAGCGATTCCGGTATGGGCGGCGAACTTCGTGCTGATGGAATACGGCACGGGTGCGGTGATGGCCGTTCCGGGTCACGACCAGCGCGACTACGAATTTGCCACCAAATACGGCCTGAACATTAAGCCCGTTATTCTGGCCGCCGATGGTTCAGAACCAGACATCTCCGAACAAGCGCTGACCGAAAAAGGCACCCTGTTCAACTCCGGCGAATTTGACGGTCTGAGCTTCGAAGACGGCTTCAACGCCATCGCGGACAAACTGGCCGCAATGGGCGTGGGCGAACGTAAAGTGAACTACCGTCTGCGCGACTGGGGTGTATCCCGTCAGCGTTACTGGGGTGCGCCAATCCCAATGGTCACCCTGGAAGATGGCACCGTGCTGCCAACGCCAGAAGATCAACTGCCGGTTATTCTGCCGGAAGACGTGGTCATGGACGGGATCACAAGCCCGATTAAAGCCGATCCTGAGTGGGCAAAAACCACCGTTAACGGCATGCCTGCCCTGCGTGAAACGGACACCTTCGATACCTTTATGGAATCGTCTTGGTACTATGCGCGCTACACCTGCCCGCAGTATCAGGAAGGTATGCTGGATTCGAAAGCGGCCAACTACTGGCTGCCGGTTGATATCTACATTGGCGGTATCGAACACGCCATCATGCACCTGCTGTACTTCCGCTTCTTCCACAAACTGATGCGCGACGCAGGCCTCGTTAACTCTGATGAACCCGCTAAGCAGCTGCTGTGTCAGGGCATGGTGCTGGCAGATGCCTTCTACTACGTAGGTGTAAACGGTGAGCGTAACTGGATTTCTCCTGTTGATGCCATCGTTGAGCGCGACGAAAAAGGTCGTATCGTGAAGGCGAAGGACGCTGAAGGTCATGAACTGGTGTATACCGGCATGAGCAAAATGTCCAAGTCGAAAAACAACGGTATCGACCCGCAGGTAATGGTTGAGCGCTACGGCGCGGATACCGTGCGTCTGTTTATGATGTTCGCCTCCCCAGCAGACATGACTCTGGAATGGCAGGAATCCGGCGTGGAAGGGGCAAACCGCTTCCTGAAACGTGTTTGGAGACTGGCCTACGAACACACCGCACGTGGCCCAGTTGCCGCGCTGAATGTCGATGCACTGAGCGAAGACCAGCAGGCGCTGCGTCGCGACGTTCACAAAACTATCGCCAAAGTCACCGATGATATCGGTCGTCGTCAGACGTTCAACACCGCTATCGCGGCAGTGATGGAGCTGATGAATAAGCTGGCGAAAGCACCTCAGGAAGGCGAGCAGGATCGCGCGCTGATGCAAGAAGCATTGCTGTCCGTCGTGCGTATGCTCAACCCGTTCACCCCACATGCCTGCTTTACTCTGTGGCAAGAACTGGGCGGTGAAGGCGATATCGACAACGCGCCGTGGCCTGTTGCCGACGAAAAAGCGATGGTGGAAAACACTACGCTGGTCGTCGTTCAGGTTAACGGTAAAGTTCGCGGTAAAATCACCGTTGCGGTTGATGCGACTGAAGAGCAAGTACGTGAACGTGCAGGCCAGGAACACCTGGTTGCAAAATACCTTGAGGGCGTGACCATACGTAAAGTCATCTACGTACCGGGCAAGCTGCTTAACCTGGTCGTTGGCTAAGCGCGGGAGGAAGCGTGCGATTTCTGACAACATTGTTGATATCTTTGGCGGTGCTGGCCACCGCCGGATGCGGCTGGCATCTGCGTAGTACCACGCAGGTGCCGGACGAAATGAAAACATTGATCCTGCAAAGCAGCGATCCAAACGGTCCATTCAGCCGGGCGGTACGCGAGCAGCTGCGAAGCAATGACATTACCGTGCTTGATCAGAGCACGTTGCGTCAGGATGTTCCTTCGCTACGCCTAGGGAGAGTGAGTATTGCGCAAGATACCGCTTCTGTATTCCAGAACGGTCAAACGGCAGAATACCAAATGGTCCTGACGGCCGATGCAACGGTGCTGATCCCAGGTCAAGATATCTTCCCGATCTCGACCAAAGTGTATCGTTCATTCTTTGACAACCCTCAACAGGCGTTGGCAAAAGATAACGAACAGAGCCTGATTGTCCAAGAAATGTACCAGAAGGCCGCAGAGCAGCTGATTCGTAAGCTGCCAAGCGTACACATCGCTGATGTCAAAGAGAGTGCAGAAACCTCGGCCGCTAAGCCGAATACCGGCTCTCGTGTATCAACGACTCTGGGTAACTGATGATTCGGTTGTACCCAGAACAACTCCGCGCACAGCTCTCTGAAGGGCTGCGCGCGGCGTATCTCCTGCTCGGTAATGACCCCCTTTTCCTTCAAGAAAGCCAAGACGCGATTCGGCATGCCGCCGTCAGCGCGGGCTTTATCGAGCATCACACCTTTACGCTTGATGCCAGCACCGACTGGAATGAGCTATTTTCGCTTTGCCAGGCGATGAGCCTGTTTGCCAGCCGGCAAACGCTGCTTTTAATTCTGCCGGAAAATGGCCCCAACGCGGCTATCAACGAACAGCTGGCTACGCTGGTAAGCCTGCTCCATGACGATCTCCTGCTTATCGTGCGCGGTAACAAGCTGACCAAAGCTCAGGAGAACGCTGCATGGCTAACCTCGCTCGCTGCTCGTGCAGTGCAGATAAGTTGTCAAACGCCAGAGCCCGCCCAGCTACCACGTTGGTTAGCCAATCGAGCCAAACAGCACAATCTTCAGTTAGATGACGCCGCCAGTCAGCTACTTTGCTATTGCTATGAAGGTAACCTGCTGGCATTGGCGCAAGCGCTAGAGCGTTTATCACTGCTGTGGCCAGACGGGAAGCTCACGCTGCCGCGCGTTGAGCAGGCAGTCAACGATGCCGCACACTTCACCCCTTTCCACTGGGTCGATGCGCTGCTGGCTGGTAAAAGCAAACGTGCGCTGCATATCCTGCAGCAACTGAGGCTTGAAGGCAGTGAGCCGGTCATTTTGCTGCGGACGGTACAACGCGAGCTGCTGCTGCTGGTGACGTTGAAACGCCAAAGTGCGCATACCCCGCTGCGTACCCTGTTTGATAAACATCGCGTCTGGCAGAATCGCCGAGCGATGGTCGGTGAGGCCGTCAATCGTCTGAGTGTCCCGCAACTACGTCAAGCGGTGACCTTATTGAGCCACGCCGAGTTAACGTTAAAACAGGATTACGGTCAGTCCATCTGGGCTGAACTGGAAAGTTTGTCGCTACTGCTTTGTCATAAAGCGCTAGCCGACGTTTTTATCGATGGATGATATGGAAAAACTACAGGCGCTTTTCGGCGGGACGTTCGATCCCATCCATTATGGTCACCTGAAGCCGGTGGAGATTTTGGCCAATCAAATTGGCCTCTCCCGGGTTATCATCATGCCCAACAACGTGCCGCCGCATCGTCCGCAGCCGGAGGCCACCAGCGAGCAGCGCAAGCTGATGGTTGAGCTGGCGATTGCCGATAAGCCGCTGTTTGTTTTGGACGAGCGTGAACTTCGCCGCGATACCCCCTCCTTCACGGCAGATACTCTGCAACAATGGCGTCAAGAACAGGGCGCCGACAAGCCGCTGGCCTTTATCATCGGCCAGGATTCGCTGCTGACATTTCCAAGCTGGCATCGCTACGAGACAATTCTCGATAATGCCCATCTTCTGGTTACTCGTCGCCCGGGTTATCCACTCACGATGGAGCAGGAAGTTCACCAGCAATGGTTAGACCGCCATCTCACCAGCAATATTGAAGATTTGCATAATCAACCTGCAGGCAAAATCTATCTTGCAGAAACTCCTTGGTTCGATGTCTCGGCAACGCTAATTCGTGAACGCTTGCAGCGTAATGAATCGTGCGCAGAGATGATGCCGGATGCGGTTCTAACCTACATCATGCAGCAAGGGCTGTACCACCACGGCGCATAGCGCAATATCAAGGGGGAAGCACCATGAAACTCTGGTTTGTGCGTCATGGCGAAACCGAAGCTAACGTTGCCGGACTGTATAGCGGCCACGCCCCCACCCCACTCACGGATAAAGGCCAGCAGCAGGCATATCGTCTTGGCGAAATGCTAAGCGAGGTGCCCTTTGATCGCGTGCTGTGCAGCGAACTCGAACGGACTCAGCATACCGCTCGTTTGCTTCTCGGCGACAGGAAAATCCCCCTTAGCGAGCATTCACCATTAAACGAGATGTTTTTCGGTGACTGGGAAATGCGTCACCATCGCGACCTTCAGGTTGAAGATAAAGCAAACTATGATGCTTGGTGCGCCGACTGGCAGCATGCAGCGCCAACCAACGGTGAGAGCTTCCCTGACTTTTCCCAGCGCGTAAAAAACTTCGTCGATGAGCTTGCCGGTTATCACGATAAGAACCTACTTATCGTCAGCCATCAGGGCGTGCTGAGCCTGCTGACCGCTCTGCTGTTAGGCATGCCAACCGCCAGCATGTGGCATTTTCGTATCGACCAAGGTGCGTGGAGCGTTATTGATATCAGCGAACAGTTCACCACGCTGAGAGTGCTCAATAGCAGAGCTATTTGGTCGCCAAACGAGGGATAAAACCGATTTCTGCACCTGAGATCCGCCAAGCCATTGACACACATAAATAGACTGTTATTCTCCGCTGCCTGAAACATCCCCCTCCAGCACTTGTAGACAGAGATTGTTTTACAAAAATGGCGATGCAATCGGCATTAAGGAATGGGATGATAGCCCGCCAGAACGCCGCTAGGTGTTTTTTTGTCCCGACATTCAGTTTTGTTCGGGTATACTGTCGGGCTATTTTATATTGTTTATCTTCACACCCCAGGGGGAACACTTGCAGGGTAAAGAACTCCAGGATTTTGTTGTCGACAAAATTGATGATTTGAAAGGTCAGGATATCGTCACCATCGATGTTCACGGTAAATCCAGCATCACCGACTGCATGGTTATCTGCACCGGTACTTCCAGCCGCCACGTTATGTCTATTGCCGATCATGTGGTACAGGAATCTCGCGCTGCCGGTCTGCTGCCGATGGGCGTTGAAGGCGAAAACGTAGCTGACTGGATCGTCGTCGATCTCGGTGATGTTATCGTCCACGTTATGCAGGAAGAGAGCCGTCGCCTGTATGAACTGGAAAAGCTCTGGAGTTAAGTTGTGAAGCTGCAGTTGGTCGCCGTCGGCACCAAAATGCCGGATTGGGTACAAACCGGTTTTACCGAATACCTTCGTCGTTTTCCGAAAGATATGCCGTTCGAACTGGTAGAAATTCCTGCTGGTAAGCGCGGCAAGAATGCGGATATCAAACGTATTCTGGATAAAGAAGGCGAGATGATGCTCGCCGCCGCAGGAAAAAACCGTATTGTCACGCTGGATATTCCTGGAAAACCTTGGGATACGCCGCAACTTGCTCGAGAGCTGGAACGCTGGAAGCAGGATGGTCGTGACGTCAGCTTGCTGATTGGCGGTCCTGAAGGTCTTTCTCCGGCATGCAAGGCCGCAGCCGAACAAAGTTGGTCGCTTTCCACATTGACGCTGCCGCACCCGCTTGTGCGCGTGCTGGTCGCCGAAAGCCTGTATCGGGCGTGGAGTATTACCACCAACCATCCTTACCACCGCGAGTAATGAGACCTAGGTAGATTAAGCAGCGAATGAAATTACAGAATTCTTTTCGCGACTATACGGCAGAGTCCGCGCTCTTTGTGCGCCGGGCGGTGGTCGCTTTTTTGGGAATTTTGCTGCTGACCGGCGTGCTAATTGCCAACCTTTACAATTTGCAGATCGTCCGTTTTACCGACTACCAGACGCGTTCAAACGAAAACCGCATTAAATTGGTGCCTATCGCGCCTAGCCGCGGCATTATTTACGATCGCAACGGCACCCCGCTGGCGCTTAATCGCACCATCTACCAGCTGGAAATCATGCCCGAAAAAGTCGACAGCGTGCAGCAGACCATTGACGGTCTGCGCAACGTCGTCGATCTGTCTGACGACGATATCGCCGCCTTTAAAAAAGAGCGCGCTCGCTCGCATCGCTTCACCTCGATTGCCCTAAAAACCAACCTCACGGAAGTTCAGGTGGCGCGCTTTGCCGTTAACCAGTACCGCTTCCCGGGCGTTGAAGTTAAAGGCTATAAACGCCGCTTCTATCCCTACGGCTCTGCCCTGACCCACGTTATCGGCTACGTATCAAAAATTAACGATAAAGACGTCGACAGACTGGACAAAGATGGCAAGCTTGCCAACTATGCCGCCACCCACGATATCGGTAAGCTCGGCATCGAGCGTTACTACGAAGATATGCTGCATGGACAGACCGGTTATGAAGAGGTTGAAGTCAACAACCGTGGCCGCGTCATCCGTCAACTCAAAGAAGTGCCGCCGCAGGCCGGGCACGATATTTATCTGACGCTGGATCTTAAACTACAGCAATATGTGGAAACGCTGCTGGCAGGAAGTCGCGCCGCTGTGGTGGTCACCGATCCACGTAATGGCAGCATCCTGGCGCTGGTCTCCATGCCAAGCTACGACCCGAACCTGTTTGTTGATGGCATCTCCAGCAAAGACTATAGCGGCCTGCTAAACGACCCGAACACGCCGCTGGTTAACCGTGCCACGCAGGGGGTCTACCCACCGGCATCGACGGTGAAACCTTACGTTGCCGTTTCCGCGATGAGCGCGGGTGTCATCAACCGCAATACCAGCCTGTTTGACCCAGGTTGGTGGCAGCTTCCGGGTTCTGAAAAACGCTATCGTGACTGGAAAAAATGGGGCCACGGCCACCTGAATGTCACCAAAGCGCTGGAAGAATCCGCGGATACCTTCTTCTACCAGGTCGCCTACGACATGGGGATCGACCGTCTATCCGAATGGATGACTAAGTTCGGTTACGGTGACTACACCGGCATCGACCTTTCAGAAGAACGCTCAGGCAACATGCCAACCCGTGATTGGAAGCTCAAACGCTTTAAAAAGCCGTGGTATCAGGGCGACACCATTCCGGTCGGTATCGGCCAGGGTTACTGGACGGCAACGCCAATCCAGATGAGCAAAGCGCTGATGATCCTGATTAACGATGGCGTGATTAAAACCCCTCACCTGCTGGCAAGCACCGTGGAAGAAGGGAAAAAAGTACCTTGGGCGCAGCCACAGGAGCCACCGATTGGCGACATTCACTCTGGCTTCTGGGAAATTGCGAAAGACGGGATGTACGGCGTTGCCAACCGTGGCAACGGTACGGCGCATAAATACTTCGCCAGCGCACCGTATAAAATCGCAGCCAAGTCCGGTACTGCACAGGTCTTTGGCCTGAAAGCCAACGAAACGTATAACGCCCATCGTATTGCCGAGCGTTTGCGTGACCATAAACTGATGACCGCCTTTGCGCCGTACAACGACCCACAGGTTGCCGTCGCTATTATCTTAGAGAACGGCGGCGCAGGCCCGGCGGTGGGTACCATCATGCGTCAGATCCTTGACCACATCATGCTGGGCGACAACAACACCGACTTGCCAGCAGAAACCCCAGCGGCCACCGCTGCGGAGGACCAATAATTATGACGGATAATCCGAACAAACGATCGTTCTGGAATAAAATCCATATCGATCCCACCATGCTGCTGATCCTGTTGGCGCTGCTAACCTACAGCGCGCTGGTTATCTGGAGCGCCAGCGGCCAGGATATGGGGATGACGGAGCGCAAAATCGGCCAGATCGCCATGGGGCTGGTGATTATGGTGGTGATGGCACAAATCCCGCCGCGCGTGTACGAAGGCTGGGCGCCGTGGCTGTACATCATCTGTATTATTCTCTTGGTGGCGGTTGACGCCTTTGGTGCAATCTCAAAAGGCGCACAGCGCTGGCTCGATCTCGGTTTTGTCCGCTTCCAGCCGTCTGAGATTGCTAAGATTGCCGTTCCGCTGATGGTGGCGCGCTTTATCAACCGCGATGTCTGCCCGCCATCGCTGAAAAACACCGCTATCGCGCTGGTGCTGATTTTCATGCCGACCCTGCTGGTCGCCGCGCAGCCCGACCTTGGGACTTCGATTCTTGTTGCCCTCTCAGGGTTGTTCGTGCTGTTCCTTGCGGGTCTGAGCTGGCGCTTGATTTTGGTTGCCGTCCTGCTGGTTGCGGCATTTATCCCGATTTTGTGGTTCTTCCTGATGCACGATTATCAGCGCCAACGTGTGATGATGCTGCTCGACCCGGAATCAGACCCACTGGGCGCGGGTTACCATATTATTCAGTCCAAAATCGCCATCGGTTCCGGCGGTCTGCGCGGAAAAGGTTGGCTTCACGGGACCCAGTCTCAGTTGGAATTTTTACCTGAACGCCACACCGACTTTATCTTTGCGGTACTCGCCGAAGAGCTGGGGCTTATCGGTATTTTGATTCTGCTGGCGCTCTATGTCCTGCTGATTATGCGCGGCCTGTGGATTGCCGCCCAGGCGCAAACCACCTTTGGCCGAGTAATGGCCGGTGGTTTGATGCTGATTTTGTTCGTTTATGTCTTCGTAAATATTGGTATGGTAAGTGGCATCTTGCCGGTGGTAGGCGTTCCGCTACCGCTGGTCAGCTACGGGGGGTCTGCCCTGATTGTACTGATGGCCGGGTTTGGTATCGTCATGTCGATACATACCCACAGAAAAATGTTGTCAAAAAGCGTCTAAGAGGTGCTCAATGCGTAAGCAATGGCTTGGGATCTGCATAGCGGCAGGGCTGCTGGCGGCTTGTTCGAGTGATGATGTTCAGCAACAAACCGTTTCCGCGCCACAACCTGCGGTATGTAATGGCCCGGTAGTAGAAATCAGCGGGGCCGATCCGCGCTTTGAACCCCTGAATGCCACCGCCAATCAGGACTATGAACGCGACGGTAAGAAATACAAAATCGTGCAGGACCCGTCCAGATTCAGCCAAGCCGGATTTGCAGCAATTTATGATGCTGAACCGGGTAGCAACCTGACGGCCAGCGGCGAAGCATTCGATCCGAATCAACTTACCGCAGCCCACCCGACGCTGCCAATTCCTAGCTATGCACGTATCACGAACTTGGCTAACGGCCGGATGATCGTGGTTCGCATCAACGATCGCGGCCCATACGGTAACGATCGCGTGATCTCGCTTTCACGCGCCGCAGCGGACCGCCTCAATAACTCGAACAATACCAAAGTTCGTATCGATCCGATTATTGTCGCCCAGGATGGTTCACTTTCCGGTCCCGGCATGGCTTGTACGACCGTGGCTAAGCAGACTTACGCACTGCCTGACCGTCCTGACCTAAGTGGCGGCATGGGGAGCGTATCCTCCGCGCCACAGGCTGCTGCACTGCAGGGTGACGTACGCGCTATCAGTAATGATACGCTGGCCTCCGCTAACGCTGGCGAAGGTGCACCGGTGAAAAGTGGTGGCTTCCTCGGCGCCCCAACCCCGCTCAATAGCGGCGTGTTGGAAGAAACCGCCCCGGCAGTAGCGGCTCCAGCCCAAACTGCCGCGCCGGTGGCAGCACCGGTAAGCGCAACGCCAGCGGCGGCCGTTTCCGCACCCACCGCAACCGCTGCTGCCGCGACCGGTGATTACGTCGTTCAGGTTGGCGCTGTCAGCGACCAAACGCGCGCCCAGCAGTATCAGCAGCGCCTAAGTCAACAGTTCTCCGTTCCGGGCCGTGTAACACAAAATGGCGCGGTCTGGCGTATTCAGCTTGGTCCGTTTGCCAGCAAAAGCGAGGCCGGCACAATACAGCAGCGTTTGCAGAGCGAAGCACAGCTGCAATCGTTTATTACACGCGCCAACTAGAATGCTAAGAGGCGTCCGAATTTTCGCAAATGTAAAAGTTATTAACAAAGTCATATGCGATGTCGGATGCCTGTCTGAAGGGCATTTGTTATAGTAAGGCACTTTTTTAACTCCATCACGGACGTCGTTGTTCTGACCATGAAGATCTCTTTCCTCGCACGATTACTCATTCCGGTGCTTTCAGTAGCAGCCCTGACTTCCGCTGCCCACGCCGAAGACCTGAACATTAAAACAATGATCCCAGGCGTTCCGCAGATTGACGCGGAATCCTACATTCTTATTGATTACAACTCCGGCAAGGTGTTGGCAGAACAGAACGCAGATTCTCGTCGCGATCCGGCGAGTCTGACCAAAATGATGACCAGTTACGTCATTGGTCAGGCGATGAGAGCGGGTAAATTTAAAGAATCCGATCTGGTCACCATTGGTAACGATGCTTGGGCAACCGGTAACCCGGTGTTCAAAGGCTCTTCCCTGATGTTCTTAAAACCAGGGATGCAGGTTCCAGTATCACAGCTGATCCGCGGGATTAACCTGCAGTCAGGCAACGATGCCTGCGTTGCGATGGCCGATTACGTAGCCGGTAGCCAGGACTCCTTCGTGGGCCTGATGAACAATTACGTAACCCAGTTGGGCCTGAAAAATACCCACTTCCAGACCGTTCACGGCCTGGATGCTGATGGGCAGTACAGCTCTGCGCGCGATATGGCGCTTATCGGTCAGGCGCTAATCCGCGACGTACCGAATGAGTACACCATCTACAAAGAAAAAGAGTTCACCTTTAACGGTATTCGCCAGATGAACCGTAACGGTCTGCTGTGGGACAACAGCCTGAACGTTGACGGCATTAAAACTGGCCATACCGATAAAGCCGGCTATAACTTGGTTGCCTCCGCAACCGAAGGCCAGATGCGCCTAGTTTCTGCTGTGATGGGTGGTCGCACCTATAAAGGCCGCGAAACCGAGAGCAAAAAACTGCTGACCTGGGGCTTCCGTTTCTTTGAAACCGTTAACCCAATTAAAGCCGGCAAAGAGTTTGCGTCTGAGCCAGCTTGGTTTGGCGATACCGACCGTGCATCCCTCGGTGTGGATAAAGACGTTTACCTGACCATCCCACGCGGCCGCATGAAAGACCTGAAGGCCAGCTACGTGCTGAACAATAGCGAACTGCACGCGCCTCTGCAGAAAAACCAAGTTGTGGGTACCATTAACTTCCAGCTTGATGGCAAAGTTATCGATCAGCGCCCACTGGTGGTACTGCAAGAGATCCCTGAAGGTAACTTCTTCGGCAATATCATTGATTACATTAAATTAATGTTCCACCACTGGTTTGGTTAAAAATCACCCACTTGAAAGTGTGATTTCCATCCCCATATAATATGCATAGCAAAACAACTCCCGCCTTAGATGCGGGAGTTGTTCTTTTTTAACACTGGAGCTGACATGAAAACCAAACTGAACGAACTGCTTGAATTCCCTACACCATTTACTTACAAAGTAATGGGTCTGGCGAAACCTGAGCTGGTTGACCTGGTGGTTGAAGTGGTACAGCGCCATGCGCCAGGTGACTACTCTCCGCAGATAAAGCCAAGCAGCAAAGGCAATTACCACTCGGTGTCCATTACCATCAATGCTACTCACATTGAGCAGGTTGAGACGCTGTACGAAGAGTTAGGCAATATTGAAATCGTTCGTATGGTGCTGTAATTGCACCGCCGTTACCCGGCACTGCCGGGTAACGCCTCCTCCCCTCCCGCTGTGATATACTCTGCCCCCATCATTTCCTCCCTGCGGAGACGCTGTTTTGGACGTTAATACCCTTCTCATCCGTCAATTGGGTCTGCAACCCTACGAGCCTGTCTCACAGGCAATGCACGACTTTACTGATAATCGCGATGAAACCACGCTTGATGAAATCTGGCTGGTGGAGCATCTCCCGGTCTTTACCCAAGGACAAGCGGGTAAAGCCGAGCACGTGCTGGTTGCAGGTGATATCCCGGTAATCCAAAGCGACAGAGGCGGACAGGTCACCTATCACGGTCCAGGTCAGCAGGTGATGTATGTCCTGCTCAATCTTAGACGCCGCAAACTTGGCGTTCGCGAACTGGTCACCCTGCTAGAACAAACCGTGGTGAATACGCTGGCACAATTGGGTATCGAGGCCCATCCTCGCGCCGACGCGCCGGGTGTCTACGTGGGAGAAAAGAAAATTTGCTCTCTGGGGCTACGTATCCGTAAAGGCTGCTCATTTCACGGCCTAGCGTTGAATATCGCTATGGATCTCTCACCGTTTTTGCGCATCAATCCGTGTGGTTATGCGGGTATGGAGATGGATCAGGTCTCAAACTGGGCTGCCGATGCAAAACCAGATAATATATCCACAATTCTGGTATCCCAATTTTTAGCACTGCTAAACAATCCCCCTCATCAATACCTCTCCGAATAATATATTATATATTTTGGCCTAATATTTATTGGGCCATCTCGCCAAGTTCATCACGGTAATTTGTAATAACGCAAAAATTTGTGCTTTTTCTATACGCTTCTACACTAAATTTGTACTTGGATCTCATTAGCATGAAATAAAAGGTCTTTATTACATAGATACTGTGAATACATTAGCTCGACTAATGCATTGAGTAATCTAGAAAAATTGTTTTTTACATCTTGCGAATTTCATCCCGCCAGAATAATAATGATAATGAAATCATCAACTATCATTCATGGTATGAATGAATATGGAGTGAGTAGTGTGGATTCTAACGATAAGCCCGAGAATAAAAAAAATCTGAATGTCGATAATGATACGCCGCAGATATTCCGTACCCTGCGTAATATAGATCTTAATCTATTGACCATATTTGAAGCAGTTTACGTGCATAAAGGCATCGTTAATGCCGCTAAAATCCTTAACCTCACGCCATCAGCTATCAGCCAATCGATCCAGAAGCTCAGAGTGTTGTTTCCCGACCCGCTGTTTATTCGTAAAGGCCAAGGCGTCACGCCAACAGCCTATGCCACCCACCTTCATGAATACATTAGCCAAGGACTTGAATCGATCCTTGGGGCATTAGATCTTAACGGAAGCTACGACAAGCAGCGGGTGATAACGATAGGCACTGCCGCATCGGTAGGCGCCATCGTGATGCCGGTCATTTATCAGGTTGTCAAAAAGGCGTACCCGCAGGTGCTGCTGCGTAATGTTGCCGTTACCGATGCCAATGCGCAGCTTAGCCAGTTCCAGACCGACTTAATTATTGATAACCACGAACACAACAATCCTCGCACTCTGGGACGTCATCCGCTGTTTAGCGATAAGTTGGTGCTGGTTTGTCGCAATGACCACCCGGTCAACGGTGAGAAACCTTCTGTCGATGCGCTGATGCAATATGAGCATACGCTGTTGACGATGGACGGCGCCGGGCAGAATGACCTATACAAGCGTATTCGCGATATGCTGCCAGACCGTCAGGTCAGCGTAAGTAGTTACAATCTATTCACTATCGCGTCACTGATCGCTTCAAGCGATCTGATCGGCATTATGCCGCTTCGCTTTTACCATATCTTCAAACAGTGCTGGCCACTGCGCGCGCTGGACTTTGCCCCGCTACAACAAGAACAGGTCGATTTTTCATTGCATTACAACAAACTCAGCCTGCGTGACCCGGTAATGCAAAACATTATCAACGTCATTCATGAGGCATTCTGAGCATCATCCACTCTGAGGCACCATCGGCTTGCGAAAAAGCATTATTCAACAACTATTTTACAATTTGACGGTCAGTTAGGCTGCTTTATACCCCGTTTCAATGGTATACTGCCTGCAATTAATTCAAAAATAGTTGATAAATACAACAATACCTTGAATTGAAAAGCTTTCCCTCGATACTCGGAACTGGAAGACGCATGCTATGAGTAAACCCATTGTGATGGAACGCGGTGTTAAGTACCGTGACGCCGATAAAATGGCCCTTATCCCGGTAAAAAACGTCGTTACGGAGCGTGAAGCGCTGTTGCGAAAACCGGAATGGATGAAAATTAAACTTCCGGCAGACTCCTCCCGTATCCAGGGCATTAAAGCGGCCATGCGTAAAAATGGTCTGCACTCGGTTTGTGAAGAAGCATCCTGTCCTAACTTGGCCGAATGCTTTAACCACGGCACCGCGACCTTTATGATTTTGGGCGCTATCTGTACCCGCCGTTGCCCGTTCTGTGACGTTGCCCACGGCCGCCCAATTGCGCCGGATGCGAACGAACCACAGAAACTTGCCCAGACCATTGCCGACATGGCGCTGCGCTATGTCGTGATTACCTCGGTGGATCGCGACGATCTGCGCGATGGCGGTGCACAGCATTTTGCGGATTGCATCAGCGCGATTCGTGAGAAAAGCCCAACCATCAAGATTGAAACGCTGGTACCAGACTTCCGTGGTCGTATGGATCGCGCGCTCGAAATTCTGACCGCTACGCCACCAGACGTTTTCAACCACAACTTGGAAAACGTGCCGCGTGTATACCGTAACGTACGTCCGGGCGCTGACTACAATTGGTCGCTGAAACTGCTGGAGCGTTTTAAAGAAGCACATCCGGATATCCCGACTAAATCAGGTCTGATGGTAGGTCTGGGTGAAACCAATGCCGAAATCATTGAAGTTATGCGCGACCTGCGTAGCCACGGTGTCACCATGCTGACACTGGGGCAGTATTTGCAGCCAAGTCGTCATCACCTGCCGGTTCAACGTTATGTTAGCCCGGACGAATTTGAAGAGATGAAAGAGGAAGCCATGGCAATGGGCTTTACCCATGCAGCCTGCGGCCCATTCGTTCGTTCGTCCTACCATGCGGATCTCCAGGCTAAAGGCATGGAAGTGAAGTAAGATTGGTGCAGAAATAAAAAAAGCCGCTCTCTTCATGACAGCGGCTTTTTTTTGCTTAATGCGACACAAATTGTTGCAATGAAACATCATTAGCAATCCATTTGCCATGAAAAAAGGCTACAACGTGATCACGCTGTAGCCCTTTCTGCCGGAAGTGACTCCGGCGTGTAAGATGCGCGCATTGCGCACCTGACATTAAACGCTGCCCTGCTTACTCTTTATGAGAGAGCTTCTCGGCCGGAGTTTCGTCTACGCTTTTCTGCGCGCTGGTTTCATCGTCATTCATCGCTTTCTTAAAGCCTTTGATCGCTGAACCCAAATCTCCACCCAAAGTCCGTAATTTTTTGGTACCAAACACCAGAACAATCAGTGCTGCCACTACCAGCAGTTTGGTAATACTAATCTCACCCATAGATACCTTCTTCTCAAAAACAGGCTGCAAAATGCGCCACATCACTGCCCTTTATTAACGGTCATCTGGCGCGTGCACACAATAGCAATCTGTAACAAGGTGAATCAAGCGTTGTTTAAAAAAACGTCACGTTAATTGCGGTAGCGCAAAGCGTCGGTTCTGTAGCACCGGTAACTGCTGCCGAACGGTTAAAAGATGTTCGCGCTGAATATCACAGACAACCAAATGCGGCAGTTGAGTTGCTCCCCCCAAAGTCACACCAAGGGGATCAACAATCCTGCTTTGCCCGATGTTACGACTCCCGCACTCTCCGCTCGCCACCAAATAGCAGGTTGTATCCAGCGCTCGCGCGGCCAATAACGTAGACCAGTGATGTTCTTTCAGCGGGCCACGAACCCAAGCGGCCGGAAGCGCCAATACCTCTGCCCCCTGCAATGCCAGAGCCAAAGCCATATCGGGAAATCGCAGGTCATAACACGTCATCAGTCCAATCTGAAAACCCGCTACCTCAATCAACGGCGGCAATTCCCGCCCCGCATCGACGTGCTTAGACTCTTGAATAGAGAAAGCATCATACAGATGCAGCTTGTGGTAGTGGGCAATCACCTCACCGGCGCGCAGGACCACCAGCGTATTGTTGGCTCGCCCCTCACTGGAAGGCGTATGAATGGTCAATATCGTAGTCAGCGTGTCGCGTCGGCTCTGCGCTTTGAGCAACTGCATAAAACCGCCATCCAGCGGCTGCGCCGATTTAACCGACAGGTCCGGGTCGCCATCACTACGTGCCAGTAGCGCTTCTGGCAATACTAGTAGCGAAGCGCCCTGCTCGACGGCTGATTGCATCAAACTCACGCAGGTCTGCGCATTTACTTGCCACTGTGGCGTCACCCCGAACTGCCCTGCTGCAACCCGCATCGTCCCCTCCAGATTTTTGCTAATATATCAACACTATGAATAATGAAGCATATCGTTAAGTTGGCCCTTTGACGCTACACTCAGGGCATGACTCAAAAATGGCAGGAAATACGCATGATGCAACTTTTATTAGCCGTTTTTATCGGTGGGGGTACCGGCAGCGTGGCTCGCTACTTGCTGAGTATGAGGTTCAATCCCATGCACCAAATTCTGCCGCTGGGCACGCTTACGGCAAACCTAATTGGTGCTTTTATCATTGGTGCGGGCTTAGCGTGGTTTAACCGACTGCCGCAGATTGATCCGCTCTGGAAACTGCTTATCACCACCGGTTTTTGCGGTGGACTGACAACCTTCTCTACCTTTTCGGCTGAAGTGGTCTTTTTGCTGCAAGAGGGGAAAGTCAGCTGGGCACTGCTGAACATCGCCGTGAACCTTCTGGGGTCATTCGCTATGACGGCAATCGCCTTCTGGTTGTTCAGCGCCAGTCGCTAAAAAAGAATAAAAAAAACCCGCGATTAAGCGGGTTTTGAATTCTGACTGCTATTGTCGCTTACAGAGCGGTTACGTTAGCAGCAGAAGGGCCTTTGGCACCGTTAGTGATTTCGAACTCTACACGCTGACCTTCAGCCAGAGTTTTGAAACCGTTGGTCTGGATTGCAGAGAAATGTACGAATACATCTTTGCTACCATCTTCCGGAGTAATGAAACCGAATCCTTTGGACTCATTAAACCACTTAACGTTACCTTTAATCTTAGACATCAAAATTACCTTTATATGAAAAAACGACACTAATCTGTGTCAGTTAACAGTACAACAATTGTGGTGCGTTTTGTCCAGCCTAAGTTTGTTAAAAAGTGATAAATGTCGCTAACTTTTATTCGCAGGTTGACTTTATCGCAAACCTAGCTACAAGCACCCTTTTTAAAACTGAATACGTGCCCAAGCGAAGTACACATTACCGTTATTGTAGGTACCTGGAATGTATGTCATCTGGAACGTTACCGGGCCATAGCCGATTGATGCCATCGGCAGCAAGACCGGAACAGGAATGTAATTCCAGTTATCACGCGCGGTCACCCCGACGGTGTATCCCAGTCCCCAGTGGAAATTATCATCCGGCAGCGGTCTCCAGGTTGCTTCCCAACCATAGCCGCCAATAGGCTCCCATTTATTGTAGGAATCCTTAAAAGCCATCAGATAGATGCCGTGCCAATTTCCTTTGTCGTCCCAGCGCGATACCCCGAAGCCTGCACCCCATGGGCGTTCATTGTAGCGATCGGTTTTATCTTTATCGTAAGCAAAACGCGCATGCCAAGTAATGGCAGGAATGTACAAATCATAGTTTTGCGGTGCTTCCCACGTTTGCGCGACGTTGCTACTTAGGGTGTTGTAGCCCTCTTTAACCGTCTGAGTAAAAGAGGCATAGGCCGGCTGGACCGCCCCTGACACCCCGGCAGCAGCAACCAACAACGCAGAAAATCTATTTAGTTTTAACACGATACTCTTGCCAATTAATCATCTAATAAGAATAGTCTAACAAGAGTAAACTTAATCGCACCTTAACGGTATCGATGTTCTCTCTTTTCCCTCTCCTGCAATTATAAATTAGAATATTCTTAGATGAGCCGTCAAGTCAGGCAAGCGGTTAACGTAAAATAACGGTTTATTTATATCATTAATGCTTTGAATCAGAAAGCTTGGCAATCACGATATACTCCTTACGCACATATCGTAAGGTTATATTTTATAATAAACCAAGAACTCATCATTAAATAACAATCACTGACGCCTATTATTTAAATAAAAGCATTTTCAGCCCACTCCATAAATAATTAACTTGCTATCGAGTCATCGTCATACAAGAGTGCCCTGCCGATGAGATTTCGCCCAAAAACCCTCTAAATATGAAGCCTTCACCGTAAAAAAAACACCGCCCAGAGCGGTGCTGTTTTTGGCGAGTTCTTATAGAAAAAATAACATTCTATTTACCTTGGTTGTTTATTATTCCAGCACTGCGCTATACTCGAAACGATGCCAATGTTCAGCTTTGTGAGTGCATCGTGTAAATTGAAATATCATTCGCTTTAATTCGGCTATTTTTTGATTTTCATCAGCTAATTCTGCCGCTTTTTTCGGCACATTCCACCCCTTACTTTGATGCAGGTCTGCGTCAATTTTACAACTGGGCGATAGGTGTTAATAATGTTAACGTTCTTTGAACTCCTGATTGGTGTTGTGGTTATTGTGGGCGTGGCCCGCTACATCATCAAAGGATATTCCGCGACGGGAGTCCTTTTCGTTGGTGGCCTACTGTTGCTGATTGCCAGCGCATTAATGGGACATAAGATTTTACCAAGCAGTGAAACCAGTACCGGTTACTCTGCCACCGATATCATCGAATATATCAAGATCTTGCTGATGAGCCGCGGTGGCGATCTCGGCATGATGATTATGATGCTATGCGGTTTCGCGGCCTACATGACGCATATCGGCGCCAACGATATGGTCGTGAAGCTGGCTTCTAAGCCACTGCGCTTTATTAACTCGCCGTACCTTTTGATGATTGCCGCCTACTTCGTAGCCTGCCTGATGTCACTGGCCGTCTCTTCCGCGACCGGCCTTGGCGTACTGCTGATGGCAACGCTCTTCCCGGTAATGGTTAACGTTGGCATCAGCCGCGGTGCCGCGGCTGCAATTTGCGCCTCGCCTGCCGCGATTATTCTGTCACCAACATCCGGTGACGTGGTTCTAGCTGCAAAAGCCGCTGAAATGCCGTTAATTGATTTTGCATTCAAAACCACGCTGCCGATTTCTATCGTTGCTATTATTGCCATGGCCATCGCCCATTTCTTCTGGCAACGCTATCTGGACAAGAAAGAAAATATTTCTCCAGAAATGTTGGATGTGAATGAAATTACCACCACCGCGCCAAGCTTCTACGCCATCCTGCCGTTTACACCTATCATCGGCGTGCTTATTTTTGACGGTAAGTGGGGCCCAGAACTGCATATTATCGCTATTCTGGTTATCTGCATGCTGCTGGCGGCAATTCTGGAATTCTGCCGTGGCTTTAATACGCAAAACGTTTTTGCCGGTTTGGAAGTCGCCTATCGCGGGATGGCTGATGCCTTCGCCGGCGTCGTCATGCTGCTGGTTGCGGCGGGCGTATTTGCCCAGGGCCTTAGCACCATTGGTTTTATCAATAGCCTGATCTCGATTGCCACCTCGTTCGGTTCCGCCAGTATTATTCTGATGCTGGTGCTGGTCATACTAACCATGCTGGCAGCCATGACCACAGGCTCCGGGAATGCGCCGTTCTATGCCTTCGTTGAGATGATCCCTAAACTGGCTCACTCCTCAGGTATTAACCCAGCCTATCTTTCGATCCCAATGCTGCAGGCTTCCAACCTTGGTCGTACCATCTCTCCAGTTTCCGGTGTGGTGGTTGCCGTCGCAGGGATGGCAAAAATATCCCCGTTTGAGGTGGTTAAACGTACCTCAGTGCCAGTTATTGTCGGTCTGATTGTGGTCATTATTGCCACGGAAATTCTGGTCCCTGGCGCTGCATCGTAAGCATTCACCCCTCAAATAAATAAGGCGCCTCATGGCGCCTTATTTTATTATTAAGCTACGCCCTTAAATAATGAAAACGTGGAGTCAGGAATATGCTCAGGAAGAATATTGTGTCAGGGTGTGCGCTATTGCTCTGCGCCGGCAGCCTTCATGCCGCCCCTCTCACCCCTACACAATATGGTGACTTCGACCGCTATGTTCTGGCGCTTTCATGGCAAACCGGTTTTTGCCAAAGCCAGCATGATAGAAATCGTAAGGAACCCCTCGAATGCCAGCATCCTATTGAAGCGGCCAACAGGGCCGACTATCTTACGGTTCACGGCCTCTGGCCGAGTTTACCCAGCTCTATCGCCTCTCGCGGTGTAGACAATAACCGTTGGATGCGCTTTGGCTGTGCAACGCGGCCCATTCCCAATATGCCGGAAGCGAAAGCGAGCAGAAAATGCGCCGCCGAAGAGACAGGTTTATCGCTGGAAGTTGCCAATAAACTCAATCAGGTGATGCCAGGCAGCGGCGGAAGATCCTGCCTTGAGCGTTACGAATACGCCAAACACGGCGTCTGCTTTGGTTTTGACCCAGATGCTTATTTCAGCACCATGGTGCGTCTGAATGGCGAAGTAAAACAGAGTGCAGTTGGCCAATTCCTCGCAGCTAACTACGGCAAGACCGTGGATCGCGCCAGCTTCGACGATGCGGTGGCTCGCGCCTACGGAAAACAGAACGTCAAAGCCTTTAAGCTAACCTGCAACGGCAATCCGGCCTATCTGACGGAAATGCAAATTGCCATCAAATCTGCCCGTATTAACGACCCACTTTCCGCTGAATCGCTGCTCCCGCAGCCGCATCCAGGTAACTGTGGTAAACAGTTTATTCTGGACAAAATCGGTTACTGATCCACGCCCCTGCATCACGCGGGGGCCCATCCCATCGTGTTGATAAAATCGAGCGTAGTCGATGAATTTCGCACAAAATTCACACGACAGAGGGATTGCCATTGCTGAATGTGCGCTGCATCACTTCAAACCTGACACCGGGATCAGTATGATGGGGAGAGATGAACCCTTGCCGCTGGCGGTGAGGGTTTTCTTTTGGATAATAGAAATGACATGGAGTAAATAATGACCAGACCTGCCATCATTATTAATGAGTTCGATGCCGAGCGTATCGACCGCCTGCTTGAGCAACCTGCTTATGCAAATTCACCGGTGGCGAACGCGCTAAACGACGAACTGGATCGTGCCCAGATGTGTGCCCCAGAGGACATGCCGCACGATGTTGTGAGTATGAATAGCCAGGTCAAATTCCGCGATCTCACCACTGGCGAAGAACGCGTGCGTACGCTGGTCTTCCCTGCGAACATGACGGACAGCAGCAGCCAGCTTTCCGTAATGGCTCCGGTTGGCGCAGCTCTGCTTGGCCTGCGTACCGGTAGCACCATCCACTGGGAATTACCGGGCGGCGCATCGACCCACTTAGAAGTGCTCGAGCTGCTCTACCAGCCGGAAGCCGCTGGTGAATACAACCGCTAATCCCCAATGCGAATAATTAAGAGGATGCCCAGCATCCTCTTTTTGTTTGCGCCTAACGAAACTTTACAACTTCTCCCTTCTCACTAAACTAATTTGCGAACTCAATGACATATTCGAAATCGATTATGTGATTTGATTGTTCTACAAAGACAAGGAGGAGCCTATGTACAAAACAATCATTATGCCAGTTGATGTTTTTGAGATGGAATTAAGTGACAAAGCTATTCGTCACGCGGAGTTTATGGCCCAGCAGGAGGGTATTATCCATTTACTGCACGTGCTGCCGGCGTCAGCCAGCTACACGATGAGCCGTTTTGCCTCTGACCTACGTCGCTTCGAAGAACACCTACAGCAGGAAGCAGAAACCCGCCTGCAAACCATGTACAGCCACTTTAGTATCGATCCTTCGCGTATCAAACTTCATGTCCGTATGGGTAACGTACGCGATGCGGTTAACGAACTGGCTGAAGAGTTGAACGCCGATATGGTGGTGATTGGTTCACGCAATCCGTCAATCACTACACACCTACTGGGGTCAAATGCGTCCAGCGTTATCCGCCACGCCCATATCCCGGTACTCGTTGTGCGCTAAATACGTTTGCTTAAACCAAAAAAAAGGCCACCTTTCGGTGGCCTTTGACATTGCAGGTATTGTCTTCTTTTTTATGCTGTTTTGGTGCGAATCAGATAATCGAATGCGCTCAACGACGCCTTCGCACCTTCGCCCGCGGCGATAATAATTTGTTTGTAAGGCACGGTGGTGCAATCGCCAGCCGCGAACACGCCCTTCACGTTGGTCTCGCATTTCGCATCAATAATGATTTCGCCCATGCGGTTACGCTCGATCGCGCCTTCCAGCCATGTGGTGTTTGGCAGCAGACCAATCTGTACGAAAATACCCGCCAATTCCACATGATGCACATCGCCACTCACGCGGTCACGATACTGCAGGCCGGTGACTTTTGTGCCATCGCCCAGCACTTCCGTGGTCTGTGCGTTAAGGATGATGTCGACATTTTTCAGGCTGCGGACTTTATCTTGCAGAACCTGATCCGCTTTCATTTCCGGCGCAAACTCGAGGAGCGTAACGTGTTCGACTACGCCCGCCAGATCAATCGCCGCTTCCACACCAGAGTTCCCGCCACCAATTACCGCCACACGTTTGCCTTTAAACAGCGGGCCGTCGCAGTGTGGGCAGTAGGTCACGCCTTTGGTGCGATACTGATCTTCGCCCGGCACGTTCATGTTTCGCCACTTCGCACCGGTGGAGATGATGACGCTACGCGCTTTCAACACTGCGCCAGAGGCCGTTTCAATCTGATGCAGGCCGCCTTCTACCGCTGCTGGCACCAGTTTTGCTGCGCTCTGAGAATCAATCACATCCACGTTGTATTCACTGACGTGCGCTTTTAAAGCACCCGCGAGCTTCTGGCCTTCTGTTTTCGGCACAGAGATGTAGTTTTCAATATCCACGGTATCCAGCACCTGACCGCCGAAGCGTTCGCCCATCAGGCCAGTGCGGATGCCTTTACGTGCAGAATAGACTGCCGCAGCAGCGCCCGACGGGCCAGAGCCGACAATCAGCACATCGTAAGCATCGCGCTGATTCAGCTCTTCCGCCGCACGTTTTTCAGCACCGGTATCCACTTTCGCCACGATTTCAGTCAGCGTCATACGACCCTGTCCAAACTCCTGACCGTTCAGATATACCGCCGGAACGCCCATCACGTTACGTTCGGTGATTTCGTTCTGGTAAACCCCACCGTCAATCGCCGTGTGCTTGATACGCGGGTTCAGGATCGCCATCAGGTTCAGCGCCTGCACCACGTCCGGGCAGTTATGACAGGAGAGCGAATAATAGGTTTCAAACTCAAAGTCACCGTCGATATCGCGAATTTGCTCAAGCAAAGACTGCGTTTCTTTGGATGGATGACCGCCGGTCCACAGCAGTGCCAGCACCAGCGAGGTGAACTCGTGGCCCAGCGGGGAACCCGCAAAACGCGGCCCCTGGTGAGAACCTGGATTCGTAATCAGGAATGACGGCTTGCGCACCGCCAGAGTGTCGTCTTGTTTAAAGGTGACTTTGTCTGACAGTTCAGCGATTTCAGCCAGCAGTTCCTTGATTTCTACCGATTTGGCGCTGTCATCCAGCGTGGCAACCAGCTCAACAGGTTTGGTCAGCTTCTCAAGATAGGCTTTGAGCTGGGTTTTCATGTTGGTGTCGAGCATTTTTGTCTCCTGGGCTTAAAACATCATCATGCAAGCTGCCTTACGAGCAACCTAAATGCGGCTTGAATGATGGTTTTTGGAAAGAAAACGGGCGCGAAACCGCCCCCGTTTATCGTCGTCAATTTCCTTTGGATTTCACGTCAGGGCAAGGCGGCTAGCCTGAGAATCCCCGGAAGCTTACTTATGTAAGTGACCGGGGTGAGCAGGTGACACCAACGCCGCCATGGCGTGAAAGACATGGAAATTTTAGATTTTGCCGACCAGGTCCAGAGATGGAGCCAGAGTCGCTTCGCCTTCTTTCCATTTCGCCGGGCAAACTTCGCCTGGGTGGGAAGCCACATACTGAGCTGCTTTGATTTTACGCAGCAGGTCAGATGCGTCACGGCCGATACCTTCAGCGGTAACTTCGATTGCTTGGATGATACCCTGTGGGTCAACAACGAAAGTTGCGCGGTCAGCCAGACCTTCATCTTCACGCATGTTTTCAAAGTTACGGGTCAGGGCGCCAGTCGGGTCACCGATCATCGCATATTTGATTTTTGCGATGGTGTCGGAGCTGCCATGCCATGCTTTATGGGTGAAGTGGGTATCGGTAGAAACAGAGTACACGTCTACGCCCAATTTCTGCAGTTCTTCGTAATGGTCTGCCACGTCGCCCAGTTCGGTTGGGCATACGAAGGTGAAGTCAGCCGGGTAGAAGAAGAAGACGCTCCAGCGACCTTCGGTATCTTTCTCGGTTACTTCGATGAACTCACCGTTTTTGAACGCCTGGTTTTTGAAAGGTTTGATTTTGGTATTAATTAAGGACATCTATACTTCCTCCGTGTTGTCGTTGAGGACTAAGTTAACCAAATTCTGTCGATTGGACCAATGCGTTTACATTATCAAATCAATAAGTGATATCTAACACCCACAACAAGACAACGATGTGAACCCATAGACAGAGCCCGACACCACGCACTCATCCTTGGCCCATCCCAAGGTCTAACCGATAGCCTGCCTCGGCATGCTGATACAACCGCCGCTAAGTTTACAAAGCGCAAGGCCAGCGCCAGCCGAAATGGCAAATACCAACAGGGATCACAATATAATCATTCACAAAATCAATTAAATTAAATAAGATGCAGCTACCTGTCATAACTTAACGGTAGATATAGCTGAAGTAATGCTCTATATTTATCTTCTTGACTTATATATTTCGTTTTTTCACCCACGGACGGTAGAAGCAAGAGCAACTAATAGGCTCTTCACTCATACTATGAATAAGGACTTTCATGGCAAATCTCTATGATCTTAAGCGATTCGATCTCAACCTATTGGTTATTTTCGAATGTATATACCAGCACCTTAGTATCAGCAAAGCCGCTGAGATGCTATTTATCACCCCTTCTGCGGTAAGCCAATCGCTTCAGCGACTGCGTGCTCAATTTAACGACCCGCTATTTATCCGGAATGGGAAAGGCAATTCCCCCACGACCGTTGCGATTAATCTGCACCAGCACTTGTCTAAAAACCTTAATCAGCTTGAGCAAACCATTAACATGATGGGGAATACCCATCTTGATAAAAAATTCATAATCTATGGACCACAGTTATATTTCACGGCTAAGATCGCCGGGTTTATGAATACAATTTTAACCGAACCCAACCTGCAAATTGAATACCATGACTTCGCATGCGCACCTGACACCGCCGAAAACCTGCTGCAATACCGCAAAGCGGATATTGTTTTCACCACAACGAAAGTACAAAACCGCGCACTGATATGCCTGCCGTTTCTTGAGTTCCCAGTCACTCTGGTGTGTCGGAAAGACCATCCACGGCTTAAAAACCATGCCACTGTGCAAGATGTACTTAATGAAAGGTTTACCTTTTATAATGTTCCGAATCAGGGAGTGAAGCAGGCTCAATACAGCTATGAAGGCATTTTTGCTAATCGCAAATGCGCGTTCCGCTCGTCCTCATTAACTGCCATCATAAATGCCATTCATCAAACTGATTTAATCGGCATCCTCCCAACGTCTTATTTCGACGCATTTAAGGATTCACTACAGCTTAAAGCTATTACTATTCCAAAACCTTTACCCTCAATGACGCTGTATCTCGTCTACAACCGTACCTCGCTTAGTGCAGAGCTGTTTGAGCGAATAATAAGAACGATTTAAACATACATACTCTAAATATTAACCATCAATTAAATAACTCACGCCAATTATTAATACGATAATTTTGTAATATCGCGAATTGATATAGAGTTATTGTATGATCCAATAAACTTTATGCGTAATAACTGGTTCTCAAGGATGGCCGATGTATGTCAATGATCAAACTCCCGCTCCCTCAATCGGTCTTAGACGCTACTCAGGACCGTATTATGTGGACACTGGAAAATTTCTCCCGCGTCTGCGTTTCATTTTCCGGCGGTAAAGATTCTACGGTCATGCTGCATTTAACCGCGCAGCATGCGCGAACGTTAGGAAAGAAAATCAGTGTTTTGTTTATCGATTGGGAAGTGCAATTTTCTTATACCATTAAACACTGTGAAAAATTACGCGAGCAATATCAGGATATCATTGAGGATTTTTATTGGGTCGCGCTGCCGCTAACCAGCCAAAATTCACTCACCCAGTTCGCGCCTGAATGGCAGTGCTGGGAGCCCGGCATAAAATGGGTCAGACAACCCCCTGCTGGGGCGATTACCGATCCCGACTTTTTCCCCTTTTACCAAGCGGGAATGACCTTCGAAGTGTTTGTGCAAAAGTTCGCTGATTGGTTTTCCCAGCAGCGTCCAGCTGCGGTCATGGTAGGCATCCGCGCCGACGAATCCTATAATCGGTTTTTGACCATCTCTTCGCAACGCAAGCGCCGTTTTGCCGATGATAAACCGTGGACGACCATTTCCCCCGGCAATCACACCTGGTACATCTATCCCATCTACGACTGGAAAACCGCCGATATCTGGACCTGGTTTGCCAAAACCCAGCAAGCCTATAATCCACTCTACAATTTAATGTTCCAAGCTGGCGTACCGCTGCGCTATATGCGTATCTGCGAGCCCTTTGGGCCAGAGCAACGCCAGGGGCTATGGCTTTATCACGTTCTAGAGCCGGAACGTTGGGCGGACATGTGCCAGCGTGTGAGCGGCGTGCATAGCGGCGGAATGTATGCAGGACAAGACAATCAGTTCTACGGCCACCGAAAAATCGAGAAACCGCAACATCATACTTGGCGCAGCTACGCCCATTTTCTGCTAAACAGCATGCCAGCCAATACCGCTGACCACTACCGCAATAAAATTGCCGTCTATCTACACTGGTATCAAAAAAAGGGCTGGGAAGACATTCCAGATTGCCAAGAAAATGATCTCAGCTCAAAAGATATTCCTTCGTGGCGCCGAGTCTGTAAGACGCTGTTAAATAATGATTACTGGTGCAGAACGCTCTCATTTAGCCCAACCAAATCCAGCCACTACCAACGCTATAAAACACGCATGGAACAAAAACGTCAGCAATGGGGGATATTATGCAACAACGACTAATAGAACAGATGCACCTCTACCTGCAAACGCTCGCGCTTGAAGAAAAAATAGAAGCCCTTAACCAGTTTCGCCAAGCACTGCATGAAGAAAGTCCATTTCACAATCAGCCCATCGACTGTGTGCTTTGGGTTAAAGAAGAAGACATACTGCCCAACGACTACAACCCTAACAATATGGCCCCACAGGAAAAAAGGCTGCTTACCAAATCGCTGGAAACTGATGGTTTTACCCAACCTATCGTCGTGGTTGAGAATAAAGATCATCACTTCGAAATTGTAGATGGCTTCCATCGCTACCTACTGTCTCAATCAAAATCGACGCTAAAAAACCGTTATCATGGCTACCTGCCCGTCACCCAGCTTGAGAAGAAGGACAGCTCACTGCCGTCGAGGATGGCCGCAACCATTCGCCACAACCGTGCCCGAGGACGACACCAAATTAGCGCCATGTCGGAAATCGTTCGTGAACTCAGCCAGCTTGGTTGGAGCGACGAAAAGATGGGTCAGGAACTGGGAATGGACGCCGACGAAATCCTGAGGCTCAAACAAATTAACGGCCTGTGCGAAATGTTTAGCAATCGCCAGTTCTCACAGGCCTGGACGGTGAAGTAACTACAGACGACACAAGCGCTCAGCGGCAGCCAACAGGGTCGATTCCTGCTTGGCGAAGCACAGTCGAATCAGCTTATGCGGGAAGGGGTCTGCACAAAATACCGATAGTGGGATCGCCGCCACGCCAACCTCTGCGGTTAGCCACTGGCAGAAACTCACATCATCTAAGGCAGAAATCTCGCTGTAATCGGCAAGTAAAAAATAGGTGCCTTCACAGGGCAGCAGCTTCAAGCGGCTCTGGTTCAAGGCATCAATAAACAGGTCGCGTCGTGCGCGATAAAACGCCGGCAGTTCACGATAGTGCTCAGGCTCGGCACGAAGCATATCCGCCAGCGCCAGCTGCGCCGGGGTGTTGACGGCAAAAGTCAGATACTGGTGTACCTTGCGAAGCTCAGCGCTGATCGCGGCAGGCGCGACGCAGTAACCCACCTTCCAGCCGGTCATGTGATAGGTTTTACCAAACGACGATACCGCCACGGCCCGTTGGCGAAGCTCGGGGTGCGCCAGTACGCTGGCATGGCCCGCTGATGCAAAGCAGATGTGCTCGTACACTTCATCACTCAGCACGTAGATTTCGCGCTCGGCAATCGCCTGCCATAGCGCCGCAAAATCGGCGGCCTGCCACACCGTCGCCGACGGGTTGTGCGGCGTATTGAGGATGACTAAGCGGGTTTTATCGCTTATCTGCGCGGCAAACGCCTGCCAATCGACGCGAAAATGCGGCGGCTGGAGTGCAATGCGTTTCACGATGCCGCCGGAAAGTTCGACCGCCGGAGCATAGCTGTCATAGCTTGGATCAAAACAGATAACTTCATCGCCTTCACGCACCAGCGCGGTAATCGCGGCGTACAGCGCTTCGGTTGCACCAGCGGTTACCGTGATATCGTTATTCACGTCTGGCGTATAGCCATACAGCGCCGCCGTTTTCTCCGCAATGGCTTCACGCAGCGCCAGCGCGCCGGTCATCGGTGCATATTGATTCGCGCCGCTCGCGACATGATGTGCCAGCCGCGTTTGAAGATAGCTCGGGCCGTCAAAATCAGGGAAACCCTGCGAAAGGTTAATCGCCTGATGCTGTTGGGCTAGCGCGCTCATCTGAGTAAAAATCGTGGTGCCGAGATTGGGGAGCTTGCTTTGAGGGATGAGTTGCTTTGTTGTCATTGGTTATCTGCCGCTCGTTAAGCCATTGTTAACAGCAATATAACACGGCGAGCGGGTTTAGCAATCAAGACGTTTAGATGTCTAAAAAAATCAACAGCACTTCGCACCACCCTTCCCACCATAGCGCGCATCTTGGCGGTCACGGAAGAAGGCTTCATAGGTCATCGGCTCTTGGTCGGGATGATTAATGCGCATATGTTCGACATAGTTGTCATAGTCCGGCACGCCAATCATCATCTTTGCCGCCTGGCCTAAGTATTTCCCTGCTTTAGAAAGAGTATCAAACATTGCTATATCCTTTTGAATCAACCCGACCTCGCATCACGAGGCCGGGTGATAGATGACATTAATGTGCGCGTTTCGCCATCGAAACTAAATTCTCCGCATTTGCCGGCATCGGCTCATACGGGGTCTCTTTCGACGTCGGTTTGTCCTCTTTCAGCGCGGCTAAAGCCGTTTTGATTGAGAACACCGCCAGCACCACAACCACCACCATAAAGAAGATGGTCAGGCCCGCATCAAGACGGTTGTTAAAGACCAACTGCGCCAGCTGCGATTCAGTGTACTGCGGAGGAATATTGCCGCTGTCGATCATCGCTTGGAATTTATTGGCAATCGCCAGGAAGCCCACTTTCGTATCGGCACTGAACGATTTCTGCCAGCCCGCCACCAGCGTACATACCAGCAGCCATGCCGTTGGCACCAAGGCCACCCACGCATAACGCTGACGTTTCATCTTGAACAATACCACTGCGCAAAGCATCAGCGCCATCCCTGCCAGCATCTGGTTCGCAATACCGAACAGCGGCCACAGGGTGTTAATGCCACCCAACGGATCAACTACCCCTTGATGCAGGAAGTAGCCCCAAGCCAGCACACAAAGCGCCGTCGCCAGCAGGTTCGCCGGCAGTGAATCGGTGCGTTTCAGGCCTGGATTAATCACGCCCAGCAGGTCTTGCAGCATAAAACGGGCTGCGCGCGTCCCGGCGTCAACCGCCGTCAGAATAAACAGCGCTTCAAACAAAATCGCGAAGTGGTACCAGAACGATACATCCATCAGACCACCCAGCGCGCCGTGCAGGATGTAGGCCATCCCCACCGCAAGCGTAGGGGCACCGCCCGCACGGGAGATAATCGACTGTTCGCCGACTTCATTAGCAATCTGATGCAGCAGATCTGGCGTTACCGAGAAGCCCCAGCTACTGACAACCTGAGCGGCAGAAGCCACCACATCAACGGTGCCCGCCGGTGCCAGCATCGCCATTGGGCTGTTCATCGCAAAGTAAACGCCCGGATCGATAATACAGGCGGAAACCAGCGCCATGATGGCAACGAAAGATTCCATCAACATGCCGCCATAGCCGATAAAGCAGGCCTGACCTTCGTTCGCCAGCATCTTCGGCGTGGTGCCGGAAGAGATCAGCGCATGGAAGCCAGACACCGCGCCACAGGCGATGGTGATGAACAGGAACGGGAACAGATCGCCGGTCCATACCGGGCCGGTTCCATCGATAAACTTGGTCAGCGCAGGCATGGTCAACGTTGGGCGCATAATCAGAATGCCGATAGCCAGCCCGACGATGGTGCCAATTTTGAGGAAGGTAGAAAGGTAGTCACGCGGCGCCAACAGCAGCCAAACTGGCAGAACAGAGGCCACAAAACCATAGCCCACCAGCATCCAGGTTAACTGTACGCCGGTATAGTCAAACCATGGAGCCCAGGTTTCGCTCGCTGCCACCCAGCCGCCGGAAATAATGGCAAACACCAGCAGCACGAGGCCAATCACCGACACTTCGCCGATGCGTCCTGGACGCAGGTAGCGAATGTAGATCCCCATAAACAGCGCCAGCGGAATGGTAAAGGCGACGGTGTAGGTTCCCCACGGACTGTGGGTCAGCGCTTTCACCACGATCATCGCCAGAACCGCCAGAATGATAACCATGATCATAAAGGTCGCAATCAGCGCAATCACCCCTGCGGTTGGCCCCATCTCCTCTTTGACCAGTTCGCCCAAAGAGCGACCGTCGCGACGAGTCGACACGAACAGCACCATAAAGTCCTGTACGGCCCCGGCAAGCACCACCCCGGCCAGCAGCCAGATCATGCCCGGCAGATAGCCCATCTGCGCCGCCAGCACCGGTCCCACCAGCGGACCTGCCCCGGCAATCGCCGCAAAGTGGTGACCAAACAGTACCTTTTTGTCAGTCGGCACATAGTCGAGACCATCGTTATGACGCACCGCGGGCGTCATACGCGTTGGATCAACCTGCAGCACTCTTTTGGCAATAAAAAGACCGTAAAAACGATAGGCAATCAGATATACGCAAACCGCCGCCACGACGATCCACAGCGCGTTTATCTGTTCACCACGGTTGAGGGCGATATAGCCCAGGGCAAACGCTCCGACAATGGAGAGCAATGCCCATATAAGGTATTTCCCTGAATTGTTCATAGTTATTGTCCGTATCAGTAGCAGAGGATGTTACATTTTGTGTCCATAGAAACATCTATGATTTAACATCTTTGAAACTGATATGAACAGGAACGGCACCTGACATTTACATCACATTGTTAGCGAGATCACTTAAGTCAGAAAAACGGATGAGAGATAAAGGGGAAAAGGGTGAGATGAGTAGGCCGGATAAGCGCAGCGCCATCCGGCATGGTGCGGTACATTGCCGGATGGCGCTGCGCTTATCCGGCCTACGATATATTGACTAGCCGAGTACTGCGGTGCCTAAACGGCAGGTGCAACAGCGCCGCCCCTGCTCATCAAATACCACAATTTCCCAACTCTGGCTCTGACGCCCAAGATGCAGAGGCTGACATACCGCACGCACCTGACCCTGCGATACCGGGCGATGGTGTGAAGCATTCAGCTCGGTCCCCACGACGCACTGCCCGTCGCGGGTCATCAGAAAACCGGCCATCGAGCCCAGCGTTTCCGCCAGCGCCGCCGACGCGCCACCGTGCAGCAGGCCAAACGGCTGGTGAGTGCGGCTATCGACCGGCATCACGGCTTCTAGGCTGTCATCGCCGATGTGGGTATAAACAATCCCCAAATGCGCCACCATGGTGTTGTCGCTGGTCGCATTGAGTTCATCAAGGCTTAAATGACGTTTCCAAATCATGTTATGCCCCAAGCGTTGAGCCGCCGTCGACCACGATATCCTGCAACGTGATGTGGCTGGCGCTGTCAGAAGCCAAGAACAAAATGGTATTGGCAATTTCCTGCGGACGAGCAATTTTGCCCAGTGGAATACCGAGCTTAAACTGCTCGGAAAAGCCGCGAATACGCTGCTGTTCCGCGTCATCGCTAACCCACAGCACACGCTGCATATCGGTATCGGTAGAACCAGGAGAGACCAGATTACAACGCACGCCGGAAGTCGATAGCTCAAGGCCCACGGTCAGCGCGAGGCTTTTCAGCGCCGCCTTCGACGCGCCATAGGCGCTCATGCCGATGCGTGGCGTGTGCGCGGCATCAGAAGCAACGGTAACAATCGCCCCGCCCTGTTGGCGACGGAACTGCGGCATCGTCTGCTGGAACAGGTTAAACGCCCCGCCGACGTTCACCGCAAAAGTCTGCTGCCAATCGGTAAGACTCAGCGCATCCGTCGCCCCCATGCGCAAAATGCCCGCCGCGTTGACCAACACGTCAAGGCGTTCGGTCTGTGCTAGCAGGCGCTCACATACCTGTGCAACCTGCTGAGCATCCGCCACGTCCAGCGTTTCGGTCGCAAACGGATAATCCTCGCCGCTAAACGCCAGATCAAAGCCGGTCACCGTCGCACCTGCCTCAACAAATGCCAGCGCGGTGGCGTAGCCAATCCCTTTTCCTGCCCCCGTCACCCAGACATTTTGACCACTAAAATCAAACCCGGCCATTATTTCACCTCGCGGGACAGCAGCGACCACCACGCGTCAATACTCGGGTTTTTCGCCAACATCACGAAGTCGATATCGCCGTGCACTTTGCGCCAGCTGGCAGCCAGCGCCATCATCCGTACCGAATCAAGACCGTAATCAATCAGATTATCGTCGTCCAGCGGCTCGTCAGACTCGTCCAGCAGAGGCAACACCAGCGCCCGCAGCGCCTCTTTGTTAGCAGGAATTGACGGTAGCAGTTCGTCGGTCATCACCACGCGACCGCTGCGCCCAGCCACATATTTCAGCGACATCAGATGCTCATCGCGCGTGAAATCTGCCAGCGCGTCGGCGACGAAGAACGGTTTAATGTCACGCATAAAGGCGTCGGTGGCGGTAGTCATACAGCCAATGTGCGCATACACGCCGGTGATAATAAGCTGGTTGCGACCGCTCTCTTTAAGCATCTGCTCCAGCGGCGAGCGATGAAACGCGCTGTAGCGCCATTTCACCAGCACGGTATCCTCATCATCCGGGGCGAGTGCAGCAACCACGCGTTGCTGCTCAGGAGAGCGAGTCAGACCCGGCCCCCACATATCGTTTAGCAGCGCGCGATCTTCATCGCTTTGCTCTTTTGGCTGCGCCGTGTAGTACACCGGAATACCGTTCTTTTTACAGAAATCACGCAGTGCGGTGATGTTAGCCACCACCGTCTCCATCATCTCGCTATCTTCGCCCCAGAAGTTGAGGAAATACTCCTGCATATCGTGAATGAGCAGCGCCGCACGCGCCGGTTCAAACGCCCAGTTCACTTTGTTCTCAGGAAGATCCAGCGCGGTTGGCAGCGCGTAGCCTTGTAATTTTGGAATCGCCATCTTGTTTTCTCCTTCAGCCCTGCGAGCGGCTCGCCAGCCACTGACGTAATTGTTTTTTATCGACTTTACCGACGTGGGTCAGCGGCAGTTCATCTACACACTCCACGCGGTCCGGCAGCTTAAACTCGGCCACGCCCTGCTCACGCAGGAAGCGACGCACCTGAACTGCGCGCAGCGGCTCTTTCACCACCAAATAGGCACAGCTTTTTTCGCCCAGCAGGGTGTCTTCCATGCTGACCAGCGCCGCGTAAACCACCGACTCGTGGCGCAACAGCAGGTTTTCAATTTCTTCGGCAGCAATTTTCTCGCCACCGCGGTTTATCTGATCTTTCTCGCGCCCTTCCACGGTGATGTAACCGTCTTCGTCGATGGAGATAAGATCGCCGGAGCAGTAAAAACCGTCGGCATCAAAGGCGCTGGCGTTATGCTGTGGACTTTTGTAGTAGCCGCGGAAGGTGTATGGGCCACGGGTCATCAGCCGGCCAACCTTGCCGCGCGGCAGCGGATTGCCGTCCGCATCCGCCACCCAAACCTCGTCGTCAGGGCACATCGGGTAGCCCTGGGTGTTAAGAATTTTTTCTTCGCTGTCATCAAGGCGCGTGTAGTTCACCAGCCCCTCCGCCATGCCGAACACCTGCTGTAGCTGGCAGCCAATTTCCGCTGGAATACGCGCAGCCAGCGTTGCCGACAGGCGAGCACCGCCGACCTGCAACAGGGTCAACGAGCGAAGTTCGGCGTTACTGCCCCATTCGGCAATCGCCTGTAACCACAGGCTGACCGCCGGAGGCACCAGCGCCGCAACGTTAACCTGATGCTGTTCAATCACTGAAAAACACTGCGTCGGGCTAGGGTCCGCTGCCAGTACCACGGTGCCGCCCGCAAGGAACACGCCCAGTGCGCCCGGCGAACTCATCGCGTAGTTGTGCGCCGACGGGATCGCACACAGGTAGCGAGTTTGTGCATCAAAGCGGCAAATTTCGTTACTGCGACGAATGCTGTAGTAATAGTCGTTGTGAGTCCGAGGAATAAGCTTTGGCGTGCCGGTACTGCCGCCCGAAAGCTGAAAAAAGGCCACTTCGTCCGCCGCAGTCGGCGTCGCGATGAAATCCGCTACCGTGTGCGCTATCGCCTCTTCCAGCGAATGTTCACCCGTGCCGTTTCTCAGCATCACTACGCGTACTGACCGATACTGTTCACAAAAGGCATTCAGGTACTGGTCATCGCCAAACAGCGCATGCGCGCGGTCGGCAATCAGTGCGGCTGGAGCAATCTGTTCGGCGTAGGCATTCAGCTCGCTACGCTGGTGGCTAAACAGCGCATTCACCGGCGCAACGCCAATTTTCAGCAGCGCAAACAGCGTGGTATAAAACTCCGCGATATTGCCAAGCTGCACCAGCGCAGTTTCCCCGCGCTTTAATCCCTGACGCTGCAGAGCAGCGGCAAGGTTATCAACAGACTGGTTTAACTGGCGGTAGCTAATCTGGCGTTCGCCATCAATCACCGCAATCGCGTCGCTGTCCACATGTCGGGTCAACATTTCAGTCAACGGCAGATCCTGCCAGTAGCCTTTTTCGCGATAGCGTGCCGCCAGCGCGTCCGGCCAGCGGGTAAATTCCACGGTCATAATGAGTGAGGCTCCTGGTGCAGGCCAAATACGTTCAGCATGGTAGAAAGTTTGACGCCGGTTTCACGCCATTCGGATTCAGGGGACGAAGCCGGTACAATGCCGGCGCCAGCAAACAGGCGCACGCTATTCTCCTTGACGCGCGCACAGCGAATTGTCACCACCCACTCACCGTTCCCTTCGCTATCGCACCAGCCCACGATGCCGCCGAACAGGTCGCGCTCAAATGGTTCCAGTTGTGCAATCACCTGTTTTGCCACCTGATGCGGGAAGCCGCTCAGCGCAGGCGTCGGATGCAGCAGACAGGCCAGCGACAGCGCGTTTTCCTCAGGCTTAGCCTGGCCCTCAATCGGGGTGGCGAGGTGCCATAGGGTCGGTGTGTTAACCAACTGCGGGGTCTCCGGCAGCGACAGCTGTAGGCTGCGCGGCGTCAGAGTCTGTTTCATCGACTGCGTCACCAGTTCATGCTCATGACGGTCTTTTTCTGATGCCAGCAGGCGATTACCGGCTTCGCGATCCAGTACGTCATCCGGTTGACGACGGGCAGAACCGGCAAGCGGCAGAGAACTAAAATGAGAGCCGTCTTTACGCAGCAGCAGCTCCGGGCTTGCGCCCAGCAGAACTCCGCCATCGGGCAGTGGAACGTGGAAGTTAAAGCTCGCCGGGTTTTGCGCCACCAGACGTTCCAGCAGCGCGGCGCTGTCGAGCGTCTGCTCGGCGGTAATATCAATTAGACGTGAGAGCACCACTTTGTCGACCTGTGGCGTCGCGGTCATCGCCGCCGCCTGGGCGACCATATCGAGAAATACGGGGTGCTTGGGGATTTCCTGACGCGCAGTCACCACCATCGGCTCGCGTGAAGCGTGGTAGCGCGACGACTTCTGCTTCGCGGTACGTGAAAACGGCTCGCTGTGCTCGGGAATAAACAGCGCAGAAGGCTGGCGGGTGTCGAAGGGAATCGCCCCGACCATTACCGGATTGGCAATCCCGGCGGCTTTCGCGGCAGCAAATGCCGAGGCTAATTCTTGCTGGAAGGCACTGTCGGGCAAATCGCCCCCTTCTGCCGGACAGGTCAAACGCGTAAAGCAGCCAGAGGTCGTAAAACTGCGAAACGGCGACATAAAGAAAAAGCTATCGGCTGCGATTGTGGCCAGGTGCTGCTGTTGTCGGGCATCCGCGGCCAGTGACGTTTCCATATCATCCTCCAAAAACGATAAATGTATTACGAATAATTATCATTTGTATTTTGGTTCGGTAACCTAAAAGTAAACGCGTCCTATGTCAACAGGACGAAGCAGCATCTTGTGCTTAATAGCTTCGTCGTATGCCCGATGTTGTTCTTCGCCGCCACGGGCATAACGCTTGCATCGGAGCGGAACAATAGTTGAAAATGAGAAGCATTAACCAACCACAAAGCAGGATTGTCTTCGTGAACTTAAGCACTCTGTGGCGTACCGCCGCGCTCCTCGCAGGTTTTAGCCTTTTGGGATTATCCTCAGCCCACGCCGCCGACTGGCCGCGACAAATTACCGACAGCCACGGCGTACATACGCTGGAACACAAACCCACTCGCATCGTCTCTACCAGTGTGACCCTCACCGGCTCATTGCTGGCCATTGACGCGCCGGTTATCGCCAGCGGCGCGACCACGCCCAATAACCGCGTTGCCGATGATCAGGGCTTCTTGCGCCAATGGGGCGAAGTGGCAAAGGCGCGTAAGCTCACCCGCCTGTACATCGGCGAGCCAAGCGCCGAAGCCGTCGCTGCGCAGATGCCGGATCTGATTTTGATTAGCGCCACCGGCGGTGACTCCGCGCTGGCGCTGTACGATCAGCTCTCCACCATTGCACCGACGCTTATCGTCAACTACGACGATAAAAGCTGGCAGGCGCTGCTCACCCAACTCGGACAAATGACCGGACAGGAAAAACAGGCTGCCGCACGTATTGCCGAATTCGATAAGCAACTGGCGACAGTGAAGCAGCAGATTAAATTGCCGCCGCAGCCGGTCAGCGCGCTGGTTTACACTGCCGCCGCGCACAGCGCCAATCTGTGGACCAGTGAGTCCGCGCAGGGACAGTTTCTTCAGCAGCTTGGCTTTGCCCAAGCCGAGTTACCTGCTGGCCTGCATGCCAGTCAAAGCCAGGGGAAACGTCACGACATCATCCAACTTGGCGGCGAAAATCTGGCAACCGGCTTAAACGGCGAGAGCCTGTTCCTGTTTGCCGGTGACCAAAAAGACGTTGATGCCATTTACGCGAACCCGCTGTTGGCGCATCTTCCTGCGGTGAAAAACAAGCATGTCTACGCGCTAGGCACCGAGACATTCCGTCTGGATTACTACAGCGCTACCCGCGTATTAACGCGCCTGTCGGCGCTGTTTGGCTAAGCGCATCGATTGCCGGATGGCGCATGCGCTTATCCGGCCTACCGATCGCGCTATTTATGTAGGCCGGGTAAGGCGAAGTCGCCACCCGGCATTACGCCGACTCTGGGATCTCGCGGCGGAACCGACGCAGTTCACCCAGCACCAACAGCAAAATCCCGCCGACAATCGCCAATCCCCAACCGCTGACGCTGGCTGACGCCACCGGCGTTAACATCACCCCTAGCCCGCCCAACAGCGCCGCGCCAATGGCATCGCCGGTCACGTTCTGCGCGGTCCATAAACCGTTAATGCGCCCCAGCATCGCCTCTGGCGTCTGAGTTTGGATCAAGGTGTACTGCAACAGTGAACTGATAGCGCTAAGCCAGCCGAACAGCGCCAGACACACCATTCCCAGCGCCCAGTGCGGCATCACCGCAAACAGCCCAATGGCCACAAACCCGCCGACGGTCGCCAGCAGCATGATCCAGCCCGGACGTTCGTTCTGCGCCAAGCGCCCGCTGGTCAACGCACCTAAAGCGGCCCCCAGCGGGATAGCTGCATACAGCAGCCCAATTTGCGACGCCGACATTTGCCAACCCTGTGCCAGCGCCGGGTAGAGCACACGCACGGCGCTGGCCATAGTGACCAGCGCACCGAGCAGCGCAATACCGCCAATCAGCGGGCTACTCAGTAGGAAACGAAAACCGGCGACCAATGAAGTTAACGGGTGTTCACGGGGCTGCGGTGGTGGCGGCAACTGCGGTAAGCGCAGCAGCGTCAGGGTGGTAATAAACGTCCCCAGCGCGGCCAGCAGGTAGTTCCACGAGACGCCACCGGAGGCTAGCAATAGACCGCCGACCATCGGCGAAATCACCGAGCCCAGACGCACCGTCAGCATGGTGATGGCACCTGCCTGCATCAGGTTTTCGCGACCGACCAGCGCAGGCGTTGCCGCCAACAGCGCGGTCACCCCTAACGAGGCAAAGAAGCCGTCCCAGAGTCCAAGCAAATAGATAGCCACCAGCGACGGTTCCGGCAGCAGCGCATTGAGCCACAGGCCGATAAAGCCCACTCCACAGGTGCCGCGCGCCAACAAAATCAGCTTACGGCGCTCGTAGCGGTCGGCCAGCACACCGCCCACCATCAGGCCCACAAACATTGCCCCGCCGGTCAACGTCACCGCCAGACCGACCTGCCAGGTAGAATGGGTCATCATCTGGATCTGCACCGGAACGGCAACGCCCAGTAGGCCAAGGGAAAGAATAGATATGAAACGGGCAATAAAGACGGCGCGGAAGGCCGGATGCGTTTTTAGCAGGCTCAGATTTAGCAGCCAGGATTGTCGGTTCATTACAAGACCTTGAGCATTTTTTTCGTATACACGTCATCCTTCAAGCTGCCTCTGCGTTGGCTGCGTTCGCTCATCCCAGTCACGTAGTAATACACGCTCTAGGGGATTCACTCTCTTACCGCCTTGATGCAGTTTGAATGATTTTGTTTATACCCTTTATGAGGGCGCTCATGCTAACATAAACGAATAAGATAGATAACGATAATCACTATCATTATCACATCAGGGATGTCACCATGTCGTTTTCCACCCCCGTGCTGCGTGCCTTTGCGCTGCCCGGTTTACTGATACTGCTGTTTCTCGCCGTCACACTCAGTTTATTAATCGGCGCCAAACCGTTACCTCTCTCCGTCGTCGTTGATGCGCTAAGCGGCAGTTGTCGCAGCGTTGACTGCACTATCGTGCTCGATGCCCGTCTGCCCCGAACCTTAGCCGGTCTACTCGCTGGCGGCGCGCTCGGTCTTGCCGGGGCGCTGATGCAAACCCTCACTCGCAACCCGCTTGCCGACCCCGGCATTCTCGGCGTTAACGCCGGAGCCAGTTTTGCTATCGTGCTTGGCGCTGCGCTGCTTGGTATTTCGTCGCCGCAGGAACAGCTGGCAATGGCCTTTTGCGGCGCATTAATTGCCTCACTTATCGTGGCTTTCACCGGCAGTCAGGGCGGCGGTCAGTTAAGCCCTGTGCGCTTAACGCTGGCGGGTGTTGCGCTCGCTGCGGTGCTCGAAGGCTTCTCCAACGGCATCGCCCTGCTCAACCCAGATGTATACGATCAGCTGCGTTTCTGGCAGGCCGGTTCGCTGGATATTCGCACTCTGCAAACCTTAAAAACGGTGCTTATTCCGGTGCTTATCGCCGGAGCCGTGGCGCTGATGATGAGCCGTTCGCTCAATAGCCTGAGCCTAGGCGCCGATACCGCCACCGCGCTGGGCAGCAAAGTGGCGCGCACGCAGATTACCGGACTGCTGGTAATCACCATTTTATGCGCCAGCGCCACCTCGGTGGTGGGGCCGATTGCCTTTATCGGCCTAATGATGCCGCATATTTCCCGCTGGCTGGTCGGTGCCGACCATCGCTGGTCGCTGCCGGTTACGCTGCTGGCCACGCCGTCGTTGTTGCTGTTTGCCGATATTATTGGCCGTCTGCTGGTGCCCGGAGAGCTGCGCGTCTCGGTGGTGAGCGCCTTTATTGGCGCACCGGTGCTGATTGTGCTTGTTCGTCGCCAAGCGCGCGGAGGTGGCCGATGAACTCACCTTCTCGCCGTCTGCTCGCCACCTGTCTGCTGCTTGTCGCCGCTTGTCTGCTGCTCACGCTGATGAGCTTACGCAGCGGTGCGGTTACGCTGCCATTCGCGCAAGTTTATGCGGCTCTGGTTGGCGATGCGCCCCGCGCCATCACCATGGTTGTCACCGAATGGCGCTTACCGCGCGTCATGATGGCGCTGCTTATCGGCGCTGCGCTTGGCGTTAGCGGCGCTATTTTTCAGTCGCTAATGCGCAACCCGCTCGGTAGCCCGGACGTGATGGGCTTCAACACCGGTGCCTGGAGCGGCGTGCTGGTGGCGATGGTCTTCTTCGGCCAGAATCTCACCACCATTACGCTGGCGGCGATGGCGGGCGGAATTGTGACCTCGCTAGTGGTATGGGCGCTGGCGTGGCGCAACGGCATCGACACCTTCCGGCTGATTATTATCGGTATCGGTATCCGTGCGATGCTGATGGCCTTCAACACTTGGCTGCTGCTGAAGGCGTCGCTGGAAACGGCGGTATCCGCCGGGCTGTGGTTCTCCGGGTCGCTTAACGGTTTAACTTGGGCGAAAATCTGGCCTGCCGCACCGCTGATGGTCATTGCACTAGGCTGTTCGGCGCTGCTGGTACGCCGCCTGCGCCTGCTGGAAATGGGCGACGACAGCGCCTGCGCGCTGGGGGTGCGGGTAGAATCTTCCCGCCTGCTGCTGATGCTGCTTGCCGTGGTGTTAACCGCTGCCGCCACCGCCCTCGCCGGGCCAATTTCGTTTATCGCGTTGGTTGCCCCACATATCGCCCATCGCCTTAGCGGCACCGCCCGCTGGGGTCTGACCCAGGCCGCGCTGTGCGGCGCGGTGCTGCTGGCTGCCGCCGATTTCTGCGCCCAGCAGCTGTTCTTGCCTTACCAACTTCCGGTGGGCGTGGTTACCGTCAGCCTTGGCGGTATCTACCTCATCGTGTTGCTTATTCAGGAGTCTCGCAAAAAATGACCGACACCGTAGCCCGTTTGCGCGGCGACCAGTTAACCCTCGCCTACGGTAAAAAAACGATTGCCGAGTCGCTGAACGTCACCATTCCGGATGGCCATTTCACCGCCATTATCGGCCCCAACGGCTGCGGTAAATCGACGCTGCTGCGCACGCTCAGCCGCCTGATGATGCCGACGCAAGGACACGTTTATCTCGACGGTGAAGAGATCCAACGTTATGCCAGCAAAGAAGTGGCGCGGCGTATTGGTTTGCTGGCGCAAAACGCCACCACGCCGGGCGATATTTCAGTGCAGGAGCTGGTTGCGCGCGGACGCTACCCGCACCAGCCGCTGTTTAGCCGCTGGCGTCAGGAAGATGAAGATGCAGTGCAGAACGCGATGCTAGCCACTGGGATTGTGGATCTGGCAAGCCAGAGCGTGGATACCCTCTCCGGCGGTCAGCGCCAACGAGCGTGGATTGCGATGGTGCTGGCGCAGGATACCTCAATTATGCTGCTCGACGAACCGACTACGTGGTTGGATATCAGCCATCAGATAGATCTGCTGGAACTGTTGAGCGAGCTAAACCGTGAGCGAGGCTTTACGCTAGCCGCCGTCCTGCATGACTTAAATCAGGCCTGCCGCTATGCGACTCACTTGATTGCTCTGCGGGAGGGGAAAATCGTGGCGCAAGGGGCGCCGAAAGAGATTGTGACGCCAGAGCTCATTGAAGCGGTGTACGGGCTGCGCTGCATGATAATCGACGACCCGGTGGCGCATACGCCGCTGGTGGTACCGCTTGGACGACGCTGAGGTATTCCCCTCACCCTAGCCCTCTCCCCACAGGGGCGAGGGGACCGATCGGCGTGGTGATGAAGGGCTGCGCGGGTTTTCTCCCCCTCCCTTCTAGGAAGAGGGCCGGAGCGAGGACAACCGCGCGCATTCCTCTTTACCCCAAGATCTCCCGGATCACCGGCCCAATCGCGCCAAATGCCGCTGGCGTGATGATATCGACGTGCGCGCAATCTTGGCTGTAAACCTCCAATTCGCCAACCCACGGTCCCCACGCCACCTGCGGGTCTGCCTGACGGGTTTTCTCGGCAACAAACAACGTCGCCTTGCCGTCAAACTTCGCGCTGTGCGCAGTGGTCAGCAGACGCACCGCGTCGGCATAGTTTCCTTCAATCGCCGTAAACAACTCGCTGGATGCCTGTCCCTGCTGGGCTGCGAGGAACGCCTCACGCTCACGGTCAATTTCGGCTAATACCGCCGGATCGAGACCGTTGGCCTCTTTTTCCGCCCAATTTTGCGTTTCTGGCGGCCAGGTATCCAGCAGCCCTAAGAAGGCCACCGTTTCCCCATGCTGGCGTAAACGGGCAGCAATCCCCTGCGCCAACGTGCCGCCAAGCGAATAGCCGAGCAGGTAATATGGCCCGTGCGGCTGCTGTGCGCGCAATGTCTCCAGATGCTGTTCGCACACCTCGTCCAACGTAGCGGCGGTTTGCATCGGCCCCTGCGGACGCGGAGACTGAATGCCGGTTATCGACCAGCGTGGCGACAGATAGCGCGACAATACGCTGAACTGCCAAGCAAAACCGGATGCGGGATGGAAGCAAAACAGCGTCGGCCCGCTGCCGGTGCGCAGCGGCAGCAGCGACTCATAGCCCAGACGCTGTGCACGTTCATCGTCGTTAGCATCCAGCAACGCGCTGAGCTTGCCGACAGTGGATGACACCATCACCTGCCCCGGCGTCACTTGACGACCAGCGCTCCGGCTCAGCATCGCCGCTAAACGCATCGCCAGCAGCGAGTGACCGCCCAGCGCAAAGAAGTCGGCGTCAATATCGGTGATATCGCAACCCAGTAGCTCACTGAACGCGGCAGCCACCTGAATTTCCACGTCCGTTGTGGGTGCACGGCCCGCTGTTTTCTGCGTCAGGGATGGCAATGGTAATGCTTTACGGTCGAGCTTGCCGTTGGCGCTGAGCGGCAGCGCGCTGAGCTGTAAAAGCACCACCGGCACCATGTGTGGCGGCAGACGTTCGCGCAGCTGCGCCAACAGCGTTTCCGTCTCCAGAGGTAGCCCCGATGCCGACACCACGTAGCCCACCAGTTGGCGCGCATCGCCGCCGGTCGCCGCCGCTTGGTTAATCACGCAAGCATGAGTCACCGCTTGCTCCACGTCCGGCAGGGTTTGCATCACGCGGTCGATTTCGCCCAGCTCAATGCGCTGGCCGCGAATTTTGAGTTGGTCATCGCTGCGGCCTAAATATTCCACCGCACCGTTATCCAGCCAGCGCGCGACGTCACCGGTACGATACATCCGCGCGCCTGGCGCAAACGGGTCGGCAATAAAGCGGCTGGCCGTCAAATCCGGACGTCCCAGATAACCTTGTGCGAGCTGAATGCCGGTGAGATAGAGGTCGCCCGCCACGCCAAACGGCACCGGACGCATCATCGCATCCAGAATGCGCAGCCCGGTGTTCCACACCGGGAAGCCAATCGGCACACTGTTGCCGGTCACCGCCGCCAGTGCCTCGCCATAGGCGGGATACCAGCTCACGTCGACCGCAGCCTCGGTCGGCCCGTACAGGTTATGCAGAGGGACGTGGGTGAGCTGTTCCCATTCGCGGCACAGCGCCGCGGGCAGCGCTTCACCGCTACAGAACACCTGTTTTAGCGACCGGCAGCAATCCGCGGCTTCCGGGCTCAGTGAGGCGACAAATGCCGCCAGCATTGATGGCACAAAATGGGTCGTGGTCACGTTGTATTCAGCAAAGAAGCGCTGCATCGCCAGCGGGTCACGATGCGCCTCCGGCTCTGCCATCACAAGGCTTGCGCCAGTGATAAACGGCCACCAAAACTCCCACACCGACACATCAAAGCTGCACGGCGTTTTTTGCGCGACCACATCTTCGGCGGTGAGCGGATAGCTATCCTGCATCCACAGTAGACGGTTGACGATAGCCTCATGACCCACCATCACCCCTTTCGGGCGACCGGTGGAGCCAGAGGTGAAAATGATGTAGGCCGTCTGCTGCGGCGTCGCGAGATCCAGCGGCTGGTCGCCCTCTGCCGGTAACGGCGCATTCAGGCACAGACTGGCGATGTTCGGGAAGCGATGCAACTGGTCATCGGCGGTAATCAGCAGCGAAGGCCGCGCATCTTCCAGCATCATCTGTAAACGGTCGTCAGGATAGCCGGTATCCAGCGGCAGCCAGGCGGCCCCGGCTTCAACAATGGCGTGGAGCGACAGCGTTAAAAACACCGAACGCGGCAGCGCAACGGCAACGCTATCGCCGGGTTTGACCCCGCGTTGACGCAGCACGTTTGCCAGCGCAATCACCTGCTGGCGCATTTCACGGTAGGTAAAGCGATAGTGCTTATCAACCAGCGCCACGGCGTCCGGCGTTTTCAGCGCTTGCGCCGCCACTAACGAACTTAAAGTTGCCTGTGGCAAGGTTCTACCGGTGGCGTTGATCTGCGCCAGACGTTGATATTCGTCGCTAGAGAGCAGTTCGGCATCGGCACAACAAAGTGCGGGATTATCGGCGAATTGCCGTAAAAGCGCGGACAACCGGTCGATATGTTGCTGTAACGTCGCTTTATCATAACGCTGCTGGTTAGCCAAAATTTCCAGCGACAGCCCGCCGTCTTCCTGCGGGAACAGCGCCAGTTCCAGATCGTTTACCGGCCCGGTTGCCAGCGTATGGGTGGTAAAGCGCACGTCGTCAAAGCCCAGACGATAATCAAACATTTTCACATTGAATACCGGGCCGAACAGCGCTTCATCACCCGCGGCTTTTCCGGCATCACGGACGATTTGCTCGGCGTCATAACGCTGGTGACGGCGCATTTTTTTAAGCTGTCCCGAGAGCCGTGTCGCCAGCGCTGCCAGCGTCTCTTGGCCGTTCAGCGTCACCGCCAGCGGCAGCACGTTTAACACCGGCCCGGTGGCAGTCAGCGCGCACGATCCCATGCGACGCATAAAGATAAATCCAGCGGCGTAATCGCTGCGTCCGCATAGTCGTCCTAGCCACAGCGCGCTCAATGCCAGCGCCAAATCGGCGGGCTGACACTGCGGTGCTGCAGCGCAAAGGCGAGAGAATGCTCGAGCATCGGCGGTGAGTTTTAGCCGCCAGATAGCGGTACTTTCAGCCCGTGCCGGTAGCGGCAAGGGTGACAACGAGGCCGGGGATGGCAACGCTTTACGTTGTTCGGCCCAGAAGGCTTTGTCCCGCAGGCAGGCTTCGCTTTCGCGATAACGCTGATATTCCTGAACCACCTCGGCAAACGGCGTAAATGCCGATTCCGGGGTAGCTTCACCGCGTCGCCAAGCTTGATAAATCAGGCTTATCTGGCGGGTAATTGCCGGGAAGCTAAAGCCATCAACCAGCAGGTGATGATAACGCTGATACCAGAACCAGCGGTTGTCGTCGATGCGGAAAAGCTGATGACAGAACAGTGGGTTACCGCTGTCTACGCGGCTGTTTTGCGCTAAGTCGGCCTGCATCTGTGTCAGCGCCGCCTGCTGCGGGTCGGCGTGGTGACGTAAATCATAACGCGGTGGTTCGGCAATCACAGCGCTTTCGTCCACCCACTGCCAGACATCACCGTTATCCTCGGCAAAACGCATTCGCAGCGTGTCGGCCTGCATCATGCCTGCAGCGATAGCCCGTGCCAGCAGGTCGCCGTCAATATCACCATTGAGTTCAACATAGTGCGCCACGCTCCAAGCGTTAGGCAGTGTTGACAGGGCTTCTGCCATCCAGATCCCCGGCTGTGCGGCGGTAAGCGGTAAACGTGCGCTCATGCCATCTCTCCTGGGCTCGCAAAATGGTTAGGTACGAGGGTGTTCCAGTTGGCCGACAGCCAGGCGTTGCACGCAACAAGCGGTTGCGGCTCACAGACTATCGTCCAGCCAGCCGGCAGCGTGCACTGCTGCGGCCAGAGACTGAATTGCTGTTGCGGATTTTGCAGAAGATAAAACTGCCCTTGCACCATATCGAAGGGGTTACTGACTTGCATACCAAACTCCTGTCGTTAATCGCAATGCTGGTCAGTTAAGGGCGCTGGGGAGCGGTAGGCCGGATAAGGCGTTTACGCCGTCATCCGGCAATCGGTGCCGGATGGCGCTTCGCTTATCCGGCCTACCGTGTGAATTCCCTTATCTGAGCGGCATTGGTCGTTAATCGCGCTTTTCGGTCTGGGTGTCCCAGAGCGTCATCAGCCCGGCGGTCAACCCGCCTCGCCAGCAAAGCGCATCATGTCCGCCGTCAACCTGACGCCAGAAAACGGGCTGCTGCATGTGCTGTAGTTGTGCTAAAAGCGCCTGATTGGCGCGAAAAATAATCGGCTCCCGGATGCCGGCTTCCAGCACGATCTTAAGCCCCTTCGGATTGAGTTCGCCGCGCTGGAGCTGCTCTTGAATCTCACCTATTTGCCGCCCACCGCGGTGCGGCCACCAGTACGATCCCGATTGGCTCAGCACGCAGCCAAAGCGTTCCGGCCAGTGCAGCCCGGCGTACATTGCCGACAGGCCGCCAAAACTCTGCCCTGCCACCACCGTACGATCGGCACGATCGCTAAACGGCGCCATCGCCTGCACTTGCGGCAACAGCTCGTGCTGTATCGCCTGCCAAAAATCCGGGTTACAGGGCAGCTCCTGGCTGCGATGGGTGTTGTCGATAACGTCAATCAGCAGGTAGACCGCCGGTGGGAGCTTTTGCGTATTGGTCAGGGCGGCTAAGGCAGGCCAAACCGGCATGCTTTCGGCCCAGAACTGGCCATCAAGCAGTATTGCCAGCGGCCGGTCATGGTCGATTGACTCGCCGGTGGTGAATACCCATACCCGACGCTGATTCCCCAGTCGTTCGCTACGCCAGGTGAGGCACTGCGGTTCAGGCCAGCTGCTGGCCGCCGTTGACCAGCCCGGTTGTTCTGGGGCAAGAGGCAGCTCAAATGCCGAAACGGCATGCCCACGCCCGCCCCGCCAGCTTTGCGCATTCAAGGGATCGGCAATCGCTTTGGGCAGCAGCTTGCGCCAGCCCTCACGCAACAGCATACGGTCTGGTTCGCCGGCGGCGAAAATATCAGGGGAAAAGTCGTCTTCGCGCATCGAGGGAACGAAGCAGTAGCTACCGCGCCAAGTCGACGGCAGCAGGGTCGTCCAACACCAAGCATCAGTGTGAGGAATACGTTGGAGCGTTTGCGGGACGCTGTTGTGATGATGGTCGGTGACGCCGGTAATGTAAATCCAGACCCGTTTTACCGGCGATGTGGTTTCGTTTCCAGCCGGATCTCGCCACCAGAAAGTGACCTGAAAATCATCACTAACCTGTTCATATTGCGGACCTTTTACCGTCGCCCACCATGCGTCACTTCCTGTCACTAACTTCCCCACCACGTTAACCCCATGTTTATTGTGGAATTTCTTGTTACATCTAAAAATTTATTGATAATATTATTGATAACTATTTGCATTTGCAATAGCGTATTGGCGCGCTACTTTCTCATGCTTTACGCATATAACCACGTCGTAGCTTCCCTTTTGGGAACGGATACAAACAGCATACGGCGACGAAAAGCAGGACTTACAATGAATAATAAATTCAAATCCCTGGCCTTACTGGTCAACTTAGGGATTTATGGCATAGCAACATCCGCTTTTGCTGCTGAGACTACCAGCGACAAAGCCACTGACGGGGAAACCATGGTCGTTACCGCCGCCGAGCAGAACCTGCAGGCACCGGGCGTTTCGACTATCACCGCCGATGAAATTCGCAAACGCCCACCGGCACGCGACGTTTCAGAAATCATTCGTACCATGCCGGGCGTTAACCTAACCGGTAACTCCACCAGCGGCCAGCGCGGTAACAACCGCCAGATCGATATTCGCGGTATGGGCCCGGAAAACACCCTGATTCTGATCGACGGCAAGCCGGTAACCAGCCGCAACTCCGTCCGTCAGGGCTGGCGTGGTGAGCGTGATACCCGCGGTGACACCGGCTGGGTGCCGCCGGAAATGATTGAACGTATTGAAGTTCTGCGTGGCCCTGCGGCTGCCCGTTATGGTAACGGTGCGGCGGGCGGCGTGGTCAACATCATCACCAAAAAAGGTGGCGATGAGTGGCACGGTTCGTGGAATACCTACATGAACGCGCCGGAGCACAAAGAAGAAGGCTCCACCAAGCGTACCAATTTTAGCTTGAACGGCCCGCTGGGCGGAGATTTCAGCTTCCGTCTGTATGGCAACCTTGATAAAACCCAGGCCGATGCGTGGGATATTAACCAGGGTCATCAGTCCGACCGTACCGGAGCTTACTCCGACACCATGCCTGCTGGGCGTGAAGGCGTTGAGAACAAAGATATCAACGGTCAGGTCCGCTGGGACTTCGCGCCGATGCAATCGTTGGAATTCGAAGCTGGCTACAGCCGTCAGGGCAACCTGTATGCTGGTGATACCCAGAACACCAACAACGATAACAAAACCAATGGTCTGGTGAAAAAATACTACGGTAAAGAAACTAACCGTATGTACCGCCAGAACTACGCGCTGACGTGGAACGGCGGTTGGGACAACGGCATCACCACCAGCAACTGGGCGCAGTACGAACACACCCGCAACTCGCGGTTGGGCGAAGGTCTGGCCGGTGGTCTGGAAGGGTTGTTCAACAGCAATCAGTTCAGCGATACCGACCTCGATGACGTGATGCTGCACAGCGAAATCAGCATTCCGTTCGATCTGCTGGTTAACCAGAACCTGACGCTGGGCACCGAGTGGAACCAGCAGCGCATGAAGGACTCTAGCTCGAATACCCAAACCTTCCTCGGCGGCAATATTCCAGGTTTCAACAGCACCGATCGCAGCCCTTATTCTCAGGCAGAAATTTTCTCGCTGTTCGCTGAGAACAACATGGAGCTCACCGATAGCACCATGCTGACACCAGCGCTGCGCTTTGATCACCACAGCATCGTTGGCGATAACTGGAGCCCATCACTGAACCTGTCACAGGGGCTTGGCGATGACTTCACGCTGAAAATGGGTATCGCGCGGGCTTACAAGGCACCAAGCCTGTACCAGACCAACCCGAACTACATCCTGTACAGCAAAGGCCAGGGCTGCTACGCCACCGGCGCCGCAACCGGCATTGGTTGCTACATGTTGGGTAACGACGACCTGAAAGCCGAAACCAGTATCAATAAAGAGATTGGTCTGGAATTCAAACGTGAAGGCTGGCTGGCAGGCGTAACCTGGTTCCGCAACGATTACCGCAACAAGATTGAAGCAGGCACCACGCCGCTGAGCCGCACCTCGATCAAAAACGGCACGAAGACGACCTATACCGATATCTACCAGTGGGAAAACATCCCTAAAGCAGTGGTTGAAGGTCTGGAAGGAACGTTGAACATTCCGGTAAGCGAAACCGTTAACTGGACCAACAACATCACCTACATGCTGCAGAGCAAAAACAAAGAGACCGGCGAGCGCCTGTCGATTATTCCTGAATACACGCTGAACTCCACGCTGAGCTGGCAGGTACGTCAGGACGTTTCTCTGCAATCCACCTTCACTTGGTACGGCAAGCAAGAGCCGAAGAAATACGATTACCAAGGCAAACCGGTTACCGGCACGTCAGCAACGGTTGCTAGCCCGTATAGCATCCTCGGCCTGAGCGCGACGTGGGACGTGAACAAAAACCTCAGCCTGACCGGCGGCGTGGATAACGTCTTCGATAAACGCCTGTGGCGCGAAGGTAATGCCCAGACGGTAAGCGATACCAAAACCGGTGCGTATATGGCGGGCGCTGGCGCGTACACCTATAACGAACCAGGCCGTACTTGGTACATGAGCGTTAACACTCACTTCTGATAACCTATCCCCTCTCCCGCCCGGGAGAGGGTTTTTCAGGAGCCGCATGCTGACCCATCACACGACTTTCAACGCCATTGAGCGCATCGATTTTGCGCCTGACACTTTCACCCCGAGCGATTTGTTGTGGCTGCCGCATCATGCGCAGCTGGCCCATTGCGGAAAAAAGCGACAGACCGAACATCTGGCCGGACGCATTGCCGCCGTTCACGCGCTGCGGGCTTTTGGTGAAAAAAACGTGCCCGGTATCGGCGAGAACCGGCAACCACTGTGGCCCAACGGGCTATTTGGCAGCATCAGTCATTGTGGGCATACGGCGGTTGCGATGGTGTCGTCAACGCCGGTCGGTATCGATATTGAAGCAATCTTCCCGCTGCCGCTGGCACAAACATTAGGTCACCAGGTCGCAACGGAGGATGAACTGTCTTTACTTCACGCCGGCCCTTTGCCTTTCCCACTGGCGCTAACTCTGGCCTTCTCGGCCAAAGAGAGCCTCTATAAAGCCTTAAGCGGACCCCATCCTACGCTGGGACACTTTCACGACGCATCGGTTGTCCACTTGAACGACCACACAATGACGCTGGCAATCCCGGTTCTCTCACGCACAGTGAGTTTGCGCTGGTTTGCTCTCGAGCCGCAAAAGGTCCTCACGATCTACCATCAGGCATAAATATGACCAGTAATCGGAAATACCGAGCCAACAACCAGACTTAAACTGATTGCCGGAATAAAAAATTAATAAATGCGGACTTAATCAGTTTTATTCGCCATAAAAATAGTGTTTCCCTCGGCCATTCCCCCTATTATTCCTAAGAAACATTCATACAAACAATGAAACAATTGTTTTGAATTAAGGAATAGTATGAGCACGCAAACACGGACACGGAATGAAGTGAGCGAAAGCCGCCTGATGAGCGGCTTCCTGAATGCCATCGAAAAAGCGGGTAACCGCCTGCCCGAACCGGCGCTGATCTTTTTCTACTTTTTACTGGCGGTAATGGGGCTGTCGGCGGTGTTGTCGATGATGACCTTTGACGTCATCAACCCGATGACCCAAGAAGCCGTCAAAGTTAACAACCTGCTTTCCGCCGAAGCGTTAACCAATACGCTGGCGAATATGGTCACCACCTTCACCAGTTTTGCCCCGCTTGGGATCGTGCTGGTGGCGATGCTGGGTGTGGGCGTGGCTGAAAGCTCCGGCTTTATTAACGTAGCGCTGAAAAAAATGCTGCGCGTGACGCCGAAAAAACTGCTGACACCAATGCTAATTTTTGTCGCCATGTTCAGCCACGTGGCCGCTGATGCGGGCTACGTGCTGGTTATCCCACTGGGTGCGATTATCTTTATGTCGGCCGGACGCCATCCGCTGGTGGGGATTGCCGCCGCGTTCTCCGGTGTTTCCGGTGGGTTCGCCGCCAACATGGTGCCAACCGGTAACGATGCGCTGCTGCAAGGTTTTACCCAAGCCGCCGCCCAGTTGCTGGACAGCAGCTATACCGTCAATACTCTGTGTAATCTGTTCTTCGGCATTGTTTCTTCTATCGTTATCACGCTGGTTGGCTGGTGGGTGACCGAGCGCATCGTCGAGCCACGCGTCAGCAAAATGACCATCGACGGCGACTTTAAGCACGATGAAGATATGTCAAACGTCACCCCGCAAGAAAGCCGCGCCTTTAACCGCGCTTCGCTGGTGATGCTGCTGGGCCTGGTGGCGTTAGCGGCAGCGGCGTGGCCGGAAAGCTCCATGCTGCGTGGCACTGACGGTTCGCTGACTTCCTACAGCGCGCCGATCATGAAATCCATCGTGCCGCTGATTTTCCTGATCTTTATTCTGCCAGGCATCGTCTTCGGCTTCGTGTCCGGCACCTTTAAAAGCGGGAAAGACGTAATTGGCTCAATGAATGATTCCATGAGCAAGATGGGGTCGTACATGGTAATGGCCTTCTTCTGCGCCATGTTTATCAAAGCGTTTAGCGATTCGAACATCGGTACTCTGTTTGCCCTGATGGGCGCAGACGGCCTGAAAGCGCTGGAGCTGCCGGGTCAGGCCACCATTATCGGCATGATCGTTCTGACGGCGGTAGTGAACCTGCTGATTGGCTCCGCATCCGCAAAATGGGCGCTGCTGTCACCGATTATGGTGCCAATGCTGATGGCAGTTGGCATCTCGCCAGAGCTCACCCAGGCAGCGTTCCGTATCGGTGACTCCTGCACCAATATCATCACCCCGCTGATGGTCTTCTTCCCGCTGATCGTTATCTACTGCCAGCGTTACGTGAAGGGCGCGGGCGTGGGAACGCTGGTGTCAATGATGATGCCGTATTCCATTGCTTTCTTCGTGGCGTGGAGCATTCTGCTGCTGGTGTGGTGGGGTATCGGGATGCCGCTGGGCGTCGCGGCTCCGTATACTTGGAGCGCGGGTTAAGTCTCGGGTATTAAACTGCCCCCTCACCCTAACCCTCTCCCCAAAGGGGAGAGGGAACCGTGCGGAGTGGTGATTGAGAATCTAGCTGAATCCGGACATTGCCGGGGTTATTTGGCTAAATGGGCGAATTTGCCTAATACATTGTGCAAAATCGCCAATCCTTGCTGCACCTGTTCGGCGCTAATGGTGCACGGTGGCACCACGTGAATGCGGTTTTCCACCACAAAACTCAGCAGACCGGCTTCGGTTAGCGAACCTTTAATCTCCGCCATATCACCCGCCGCCAGCGGCGTTTTCTTCGTCCGATCGCTGACTAATTCTAATGCCTGGAAGACCCCGCGCCCGCGCACTTCGCCCACTAACGGCGATGCAGATGCCAACGCTTCCAGCCCCTGACGCAGCACGCCGTTGCCGATGGTCGCCGCATTCTCCACAATGCCCTCGTCCTTCATGGTGTCGAGAGTGGCAATAATCGCCGCCATCGCCAACGGGTGACCGGAGTAGGTCAATCCACCGGCAAAGAAGTGATCGTCAAAATAGTGAGCGATCTTGTCGCTGATGATCACCCCGCCCGCAGGAACGTAACCAGCGTTGACGCCTTTGGCAAAGGTAATCAGATCCGGCACGATCCCATCTTGTTCGAAAGCAAACCAGCTGCCGGTGCGGCCAAAGCCCGCCATCACTTCATCGAGAATCAGCACAATGCCAAACTCGTCCGCCAGCGCCCGTACGCCTTTCATATAGCCTTCCGGCGGCACCAGAATCCCGGCGGTTCCCGGTATCGACTCCAGCAGAATTGCCGCAATTGAGGCCGGGCCTTCACACTCAATCATCCGCCGCAGGTGAGCCAGTGCGCGGCTGCACTCTTCTTGTTCACTGGTGGCATTAAACTCGCTGCGATAAAGGTACGGGTTAAAGAAATGCACATGGCCACGGGAATATTCATTCGGCACGCGGCGCCAGTCGCCGGTGGCGGCAATGGCGCTGCCGGTGTTGCCGTGATAGGAGCGATAGGCCGATAGCACTTTATCGCGACCGGTATACAGTCGCGCCATGCGAATGGCGTTCTCGTTGGCATCAGCCCCGGCGTTGGTGAAGAACACCTTGCTGAACCCCTCCGGCGAGAGATCGATAATCCGTTTTGCCGCTTCGCCACGCGCTAGGTTTGCCGTCGCAGGTGCAATGGTGACCAGCGATTCCAGCTGTGCTTTCATCGCTGCCAGAACGCGGGGATGCTGATACCCCAAATTGACGTTCACCAACTGACTACTGAAATCCAGATACGTTTTGCCGTCGTAATCCCAAAGCTCACAACCTTTCGCGCCTGCAATCACCAGTGGGTTAAGGTTGCCCTGCGCCGTCCAGGAATGAAAAACATACTCGCGGTCCAGCTGGCGTACCGCTTTATTGTTCAACTCTGTCATCGTCGTTCCTCGCATACCGTTGGCTGTGACTCATCATGTCGTCGGCGAAAAAGAAAGTGATAGAGCCAGTGTAGACGCACGGCTGTGACAACGGTGTCACAACGCCACGCTCAGACTGTCCCTCGGCAAGTTGCTCCATGGTTTTTATAGTGGTCTAAACAACTGGCACAGGAGAGCACAATGCAAAATCGTAAAGTGGTGTTTATTACCGGAGCAACTTCCGGCTTTGGGGAAGCGGCGGCGCATGTCTTTGCCCACGCGGGCTGGGCGCTGGTATTGGGCGGTCGTCGGCTATCGCGTCTTCAGGCTTTACAGGCCGAACTAGCATCATTGGTGCCGGTCCATGTGATTGAGTTGGACGTCCGGGACAGCGACGCGGTGCAGGCCGCCGTCACTGCCCTGCCCGCTGAGTTTGCCGATGTCACTGCGCTTATCAACAATGCAGGGCTGGCGCTGGCACCGCAGCCGGCGCAGAAGGTCGATTTGACCGACTGGCACACCATGATTGATACCAACGTCACCGGGCTGGTTAACGTCACCCACGCCCTGCTGCCGACGCTGATTGCTCACGGTGCAGGCGCCAGCATTATTAATATCGGTTCGATTGCCGGGCAGTGGCCGTATCCGGGAAGCCATGTGTATGGTGCCAGCAAGGCGTTTGTGCAGCAGTTTAGCTATAACTTACGCTGCGACCTGCTGGGCACCGGCGTGCGCGTGACCGACCTCGCGCCGGGGATTGCCGAAACCGAGTTTACGCTGGTGCGCACCAAGGGAGATCTTGCAGCGTCCGATGCGCTTTATCGCGGCACGACGCCGCTGTCGGCGCGGGATATCGCCGAGCAGATGTTTTACATTGCCAGTTTACCGGACCATATGAATATTAACCGCGTCGAGGTGATGCCGGTGCGTCAGGCGTGGCAGCCGTTTGCGATTGATAGGGATTGAGTGTGGAGAAGGTCCCTCACCCTAGCCCTCTCCCCAAAGGGGCGAAGGGATCGTTCGGTGTCGTTGGTAGAGAACGGCGCAGTTTTTCCCCCTCACCCTAGCCCTCTCCCCACAGGGGCGAGGGGACCGTTTAGGGTCGTTGGTAAAGAATGGTGCTGATTTTCTCCCTCTCCCTTCTAGGGAGAGGGTCGGGGTGAGGGTATTGCGCGCACAATCCCCTAACGACTGCTCTGCAAAAACTGCCTCACCCTCTCCGACTTCGGCTGCGTAAAGAACATCTCCGGCGGCGCTTTCTCAATCAAAATCCCTTTCTCCAAAAACACCACTTCGTTTGATACCTGACGAGCAAACTCCATCTCATGGGTGACCACCACCATGGTATAGCCCTCCGCCGCCAGCGATTTCATCACGCTCAGCACTTCATTTACGCGCTCAGGATCGAGCGCCGACGTCGGTTCATCAAACAACAGTACCTCCGGAGACATCGCCAGCGAGCGGGCGATTGCCACCCGCTGTTTCTGCCCGCCGGAGAGGGTTATCGGATAGGCGTCAGCCTTATTGTCCATTCCCACTTTCGTGAGCTGCTGATGGGCCATCTCCCGCGCCTCATCGCGCTTCATGCCCTTCACGTGCAGCAGCGCCTCCATCACGTTTTGTGCAACAGTCAGGTGCGGCCACAGGTTGAAGCTCTGGAAAACCATACCCACGCGCTCGCGGATTTTGGACAAATCACGATGCGACATCGCTTTACCAGACCGGTCGTCCACGCCAATACGCTGACCGCCGATATGAATCTCGCCCCGGTCGGGCTGTTCCAGCCAATTCATACAGCGCAGCAGCGTCGATTTCCCCGACCCCGAGGAGCCCAGAATGCTGACCACCGTCCCCTTCTCCACCGTCAAATTAATATCTCGTAGCACCTCGACATTATCGAACTGCTTGGAGACATTTTTGACACTCACGGCCGTGATATTAGACATGGCTCATTCCTCTTTTGGCGCTATAAACAGTCAACCGCTTCACCAGCAGCTCAAGCAAAATGCTGATAGCCCAATACAGCGCAATGGCGACAATAAAGGCGTTAAACGGAATGAAATAGGTCGCCTGCACGCTGTTCGCGGCGGCGGTGATTTCCTGCACGGTGATGATGCTCAGAAACGCGGTATCCTTCAGACAAATAATCAACTGATTGCCTAACAGAGGCAGCGCGGAGGAGAAAATATTCGGTAGGACAATGCGGCGAAAAATCATGTAGCGGGAAAAGCCCTGCACCACCGCAGCCTCAATATAGCCGTGGGAAAATACCCGACGCTGGCTACGTAAAATCTCAAAGAAATAAGCGCCATGATAAATAATCAGCGCCAGTAAACCGGCGGTCCAGGCATCAAGGCTAATGCCCAGCTCCGGTAGGCCGTAATACAGTAAATAGGCCAGAATCAGAAACGGCACCGCGCGCATCAGATTCACGAAGCCCATAATCACATTATTCAAGACGCGTTTTTGGTATTCGGTGAAATAACACAGCAGTGTGCCTATCAATAGCCCACAGACGGCGGCGATAATAAATAGCTGCAAGGTCGCCAGCAGTCCGGCGATAAAGTTGTCGTGCTCAGCCCAGATAATTGCCCATTGATTCATCGTTCCTCCCGGGACTTAGCGCGCCAGTCGTTTTGCTTTACGTTCCGCCATGCTTTGCAGCTTCAGCAGCAGACCAATAATCACCACATACAGCAGCCCAGCGGCCAGGATGGGGGAAAGCGGTTCGTAGGTGACGGAGGAGATTCGGTTGGTGACGCGGGTGAGATCCACCACGCCAATAACCGCAATTGCCGGGCTGCCTTTGATTAAGAAAGACATCTCGTTCACCAGCGCCGGTAAGCTCTCCAGCCACATTTGTGGCAGCATGATGTAGCGAAAATAGGGCCAGCGGCGCATCCCCACCGACTCCGCGGCTTCGCGCTGCTCACGCGGAAAAGTACGAAAGGCGTTGCGCCAGATTTCGGCGTTAAAAGCGGAGGTGTTGAGCGTCAGCGCAACAATCGCCGCCAGGGTTTTATCGAGGTTAATGCCAACCGTCGGCAGCGATAAAAATAGAAACAGCACCAGCGTCACCAGCGGCGTGGCGCGGGCAAGGCTGATATAGACCACCAAAATCTGGTCGATAATGGGGATTTTCATCATCCGGACAAAGGCGATAATCAGCCCGATAACCACGCCGAAGGCGATGGCGATTGCCGAGATCCACAGGGTTGTCCATGCGCCTTCAAACAGTAACTGCCATGCGATTGAGTCCATGTGGCCCTCCTCGTTTCAAACGGGCGGCGGTTTCCCGCCGCATTCATTACTGCCCAGCGAGCTTATGGAACTGCGCGGCGCTGGTAATCGGCTCGGTTGGCAGGTCATCGTAGGTTTCGCCAAACCATTTTTTCTGCAGTTCGGCAAGCTTGCCCGTTTCACGCATGTGCTGGGTAAATTTGGTCATATACGCCAACAGCTCCGGCGAACTTTTTGGCATCGGCCAAGCCATATAGCCCGGGCCAGAAACCGGCAATCCTTTGGCAAAGACTTTTGGTTTAGCTTTCACTAGGTCGTTGACTGAAATCACCACGTTAATCACGTAATCGAGGCGCTTATTGGCTAAATCGGCGTAGGCTTCCGGATAGGATGGATATTCCACCACCGGCCCCAACTTGCCGCCGGTTTTTTCGATCATCGCTTTCAGTTCCGGTAAACGCGCAAGTAAAGCACTACCCGCCTGGAGGCCCACTTTTTTACCGCTTAAATCAGCAATGGTATTTAACGAGGTGTCGCCAGCGCGCTTAACAAAATAGTGCTGCGCCGAGGCCCACGGCGGGGTGAAATTAAACACGTTAAGACGTTCATCGGTCACCACCGCGCCGGTTAAGGCCATATCGTATTGCCCTGTCGACACCGCCGCTAATAATCCCGTCCACGGCAAAATGCTTTGCGTGACGTTGAATTTGGCGTATTCACGAAGGGCCGCCAGCATATCTTTGTTAAAACCATCGGCATTGCCGTTATTCATAAAGTTAAACGGCGCGTAATCATCCTCGGTCGCCACTTTTAAGGTCCCGGACTTTTCAATTTCCGGCAAATCGGCCGCAGCCACCTGCAAAGAAAAGGTCATCGCCATAACGGCGGCCAGATAATACGAACCCATCTTTCTTTTCATCGTGTGACCCCTGTTTAAATGCCCGATACGTGAATTCCCGCAGCGTTGGAAGCGTTGCAAGATATGTGCCGACAGCGGCAAAGTTTTCTGTTCGCTGGTGACGTTTTTACTGTAGGGAGACTTTTTGCATTCTGAATAGAGCCAGTTTTTGCACGTCGTTGTGTCAGACGAATTCAGGCTGGTACAAAAATTGCTGAGGATTAAGAAAGCGGATACCGGAAGGAGCAGACGATGATTCGGCACTTACTGCACGTGGATTTTGACCAGCAGCGCGGTTTACAAGAGCAGGTTCGCGAGTCGCTGGTGAACGCGATTTTAGGCGGAATTTTCCCCGCCGACACGCCGCTACCCTCGTGCCGACAGCTGGCAAGCCAGCTTCAGGTCTCGCGCAATACCACCGCGCTGGTGTTTGAAAGTCTCGTCAACGAGGGCTACCTCCTAAGCCGTCCACGCAGCGGATACTACCTGCATCCAGACTACTGCACCCCGCGCCTTAGCAGCGCCGCGCCTGCACCTATCGACTCAGAGAGTGCACCATCATGGGGCAAACGGCTCAACATCACCCCCAGTCAGCAGGAGTCGATTTTAAAACCGGCAGGCTGGATGAACTATCGCTACCCATTTATCTACGGCCAGCCGGATACCGGCCAATTTCCGCTGGCGAGCTGGCGCGCTGCCGCCAACTGGCTGCACGGCGGTACACGCTCGCCGTCCTGGGTGGTTGATCATATCGATCAGGATGTGCCGATGCTTATCGAGCAGATCCGCACCCGCGTCCTGCCCAAACGCGGGATCGTCGCCGCACCTGATGAAATCTTGATAACGCTGGGATCACAAAACGCGCTGTACCTGCTGACCCGCCTGCTGATGTCCCGCGAGACCCGCGTCGGCGTTGAGAACCCCGGTTTTCGTGAGGCGATAAATACCTTTATGCTCGGCGACACTCAGATTGTGCCGCACCCGGTCGATGAACAGGGCATCGTGCTAAACGATGCGCCGTGCGATTACTACTATGTCACGCCGGGACACCAGGTACCGACCGGCGTCACCATGAGCAAAGCCCGCCGCAGCCAGCTGTTGAGCTATGCGGCGCAGCACGATGCGGTGATTATTGAAGATGATTACGATTCGGAGAGTAACTTCCAGGCCAATCCGCTACCGGCGCTGAAGGCCAGCGATCGCAGCGGACGCGTGGTTTATGTCAGCAGCCTGTCAAAAGCGCTGTCGCCGGGGCTACGACTGGGGTTTATGGTGGCCGATCCGGATTTGATTGATGAGGCCCGCGCCCTGCGCCGTTTGGTCTATCGTCATCCGCCGACCAATATTCAGTATCAGATGGCGCATTTTCTGGCACAGGGGCATTACGAAACGCATCTGCGGCGCTATCGTGACGACTCTGCTCGTCGTTGGGAGAGGCTCAACCACGCGCTCTCAACGCTGCTGCCAGAGTGCCAGCCGCTGCCCGGCAGCGAGCACGCCAATGCTTTCTGGCTGCGCACGCCTGCGCATATCAGCACGCAGCAGCTCACTTGGCGCGCGGCGCATACCGGCGTATTGATTGAACCCGGTGCGCGGCACTTTCTCGATGCCGCACCGCCGGATAACTTTTTCCGTATGGGGTTTCACGCTATCAACCCCGACGCCATCGCGCCGGGGGTCGATATGCTGCGCCATCAGCTGGCGCAGATGGGTTAGCCTGCCCGGCGGTGCGCCCACTCGCGCAGCCGCTGGAACAGAACATACAACGACGGGATAAACAGAATGCCAATCACCGTGGCCACCAACATACCGCTAAACACCGTGGTACCGATGATTCGGCGGCTCATCGCCCCCGCGCCGGTGGAGAACATCATCGGCATGATGCCGATAATAAACGACACCGCCGTCATCATCACCGCCCGGAAGCGGCGGGTTGCCCCTTCACGCGCAGCCTCGGTAATCGACATTCCTGACTGACGCCGTTCGCGGGCGAACTCGACAATAAGAATCGCGTTTTTCGCCGCCAGCGCTATCAGTAGCACCAATCCTATTTGGACATAAACGTCGTTGGCATAGCCGCTAATCCACAGCCACAACAGCGCGCCGCCGATGGCGAACAACACCGACAGCATTACGCTTGCTGGTAGCGTCCAGCTTTCGTACTGGGCAACAAGGAACAGCCACGCCATCGCCACCGCCGCTAGCACAATCCAGATCGCCTGGTTGCCGGTCTGCTGCTCCTGCCAAGACAGGCCGCTCCAAGCGTAGTCGTAGCCTTGCGGCAAATGTTCAGCCAGCAGCGCTTCCATCTGCGTCATCGCCGTACGGCTGCTGACCCCTTCCGCCGCCGAACCGCTCACCGAAACCGACGGGAACTGGTTGTACTGCTGGATAAACGGGGCACCGACGGTTGGCGTGATGGTAACCAGATTGCTTAGGCGAACCCGCTCATCGTGGTTGCTACGCACAAACAGCTCGCTGATTTGCTCTGCTCGCTCGCGCCACTGCATCTCGTTTTGCATCACCACGTGGTAGACGCGATTGTTAATGCTAAAGTCTCCGGCGCGCGCGCCGCCGAATGCCGTTTGCAGGCTGTTAAATATACGTGATACCGGGACGTCAAGACGGGCGGCTTGGTCACGATCGACGGTGAGCGTCAGCTGCGGAACATTGCTGCTCCAGGTGGTGAATACCCGGCTCAGCTGCGGATGCTGGTTGGCTTTCATTAATATCGCTCGAGTCACCTGCTCAAGTTCGGCGGAGGATTGTCCGGCCTGCGCCAGAATACGCAAGTCGAAGCCCGCCGCGCTGCCAAGTCCTGGTAATGTTGGCGGCGCAAACAGCATGATGGTTGCCTCTGGCAGCGTGTGAAGCTGGCGCTGCAGCTCCGCCATTACCGCGTCCAGCGGCTCACGCTGCGACCAGTCTTTGAGCATCAGCGAGATAAAGCCGCTGTTGGAAGCACTCGTGCCGCTGAGAATACTAAAACCCGAAACCTGAATCACATCCTCAACCGCCGGATGCGCCCCGAGAAGCAGCCTAGCCTTTGCCATGACCGCCTCGGTGCGTTCTAAAGACGCCGATTCTGGCAGCTGTACGTTAGCAAAAACGTAGCCCTGATCTTCAGCCGGCAGGAAGCCCTTCGGCATAGTCGAGAAGCTAAATGCCACCAGCAGCGCGGCGGTTAACGTTGCGGCTACCGCCACCAGCGGGCGATGGTTCACCCATGCCACCAGCCGACCGTAACCATCGCGCGTAACGTCAAGCCCACGGTTGAAGGCCTGGAAAAAACGCGCCGGTTTTTCCGGACGCGGACGCAACAACAGCGCGCAAAGCGCCGGGGTTAACGTCAGCGCCACGATGCTTGAAAGCGTCACCGCCGTCGATAAGGTCACCGCAAACTGACGATACAGCTCACCGACGATCCCCGGCAGCATGGCGACGGGCACAAATACCGCCAGCAGCACCAGCGTGGTGGCAATCACCGGGCCAGCAATTTGTTTCAACGCCAGCGCGGTGGCCTCGGTGCGGCTTAGCCCTTCCGCCATATGGCCTTCAACGCTTTCCACCACCACGATGGCGTCATCCACCACCATGGTCAGCGCCAGAATAATGGCGAACAAACTCAGGGTATTGGCGCTGTAGCCCAGCAGGTAGAGCACCGCAAAGGTGCCGACCAACGACACGGGAATCGCCAGCGCGACGATAAGCGTGGCGCGCAGGCTTTGCAGAAAGAGGGAAACAACTGCCACCACCGCCAGCAGCGTCAGTGCGAGCGAAGTACCAATCTCTTTAATGGTCGCCGACACAAAACGGGTGGTGTCAAACTTGACCTCCCATTTCAGATCCGCTGGGAAACGGGTTTGTAGACGTGTCAGTTCATTTCGCACCACGCTCGCCACCTGCAGCGCGTTGGCCGTCGGCGTGGGATAAATGCCCATATAGGCGGAGTCTACGCCGTTTAGCTGCGCACTTGAGCTGTAGCTACGCGCCCCCAGCTCAATATTGGCGACATCGGACAAACGCACTAACTGCCCCAGCCCACCGCTGCGCACTACAATCTGGCCGAACTCATCGGCTTCGGTGAGTCGTCCTAAGCCGTTGATGGTTAGGGTTTGTTGCTGGCCGTTAAACACCGGCGGCGTGCCGATTTGCCCAGCCGCGCCCTGCACATGCTGCTCGTTTAGCGCGTTGGCGATATCGTCGCTGGTGATGTTGAGCGCGTTCATCCGATCCGGACGCAGCCAAATACGCATGCTGTAATCGCGCGCACCAAACATCTGCACCTGACCCACGCCCGGCAAACGCGCCAGCGCTTCGCGGATCTGCGTGCTGGCATAGTTACTGACCTGCAGCGGCGTCATGGTGCTATTAGGAGAATAGAGGCTCACGCCCATCAGCAGATTGCTGGCGCGTTTACGCACCTGCACACCGTTTTGCTGCACCGCAGACGGCAACTGTGCCACCGCTTGGGCGACGCGGTTTTGCACATCAATCGCCGCCATATCCGGGTCAGTGCCCGCCGCAAAAGTGAGATTCAGGCTGTAGCCGCCATCATCAGAGCTGGTCGATTCCATATACAACATCTGGTCAACGCCGTTGAGCTGCGTTTCCAGCGGCGCAGCGATGGCCTGCGCCACGTCCTGCGCGCTGGCGCCCGGCCAGCTGGCGCTGACGTTAACCACCGGCGGCGTGATTTGCGGATATTGCTCGACCGGAATAAGCTTCAGCGCCACGGCACCGACAAACGTCATCAGCAGCGCAATCACCATGGCAAAACGTGGACGACGGATAAAAAACGTCAGCATCCTGTCTCCTTAATTAGTTCAGTAACTGAACGGCAGCGCCGTTACTAAGACGCTGTGCGCCTTCGACCACCACGCGCTCGCCGGCATCGAGTCCCTTCGCAACCGCAAAGGACTGTCCCTGCTGGCCGCCCAGTTCAAGACGGCGCTGGTAGGCGGTGTTGTCCGCCTTTAACACCCAGCTAAAGTAGCCCTGTGCATCCTGTTGTACCGCCGATGCGGGGATCATCACGCTGTCATTTAACGTCCGCGGACGCAGCGTCACGTTGACGTTACCGCCCGGCAGCAGTCGATGCTGCGGATTAGCAAACTCGGCGCGCACGGCAACGCTTGCAGTACGCGCATCGATACGGTTATCGACCGAGGTCAGCACGCCATCTTCACGCTTGCCGTCGAGGGTAATCTGCGCAAGCCAAGCGGCCTTCAGCGCGCGGATATCGGTGTGCTCTCCGGCTTTGCTGTAAAACGCCGACTCATCAAGCGCAAAGCTCACGCGCACCGGATCGAGCTGGACTATCTCTACCAATACGCCGCTGGCGGGATTGACAAGGCCACCGACGTGAAAGGCGCTGTGCCCCACGCGCCCACTCACCGGGGAGGTGATGCGGGTGTAATCGAGGATAATTTGCTGTGCGTTGACCCGCGCTTTCGCCTGCTCGACGGCGGCGGCAGCCACGTCGCGCTGCATCTGTGCCGTATCCACATCGTTACGACTGATCGATTGATTGGACTTCAGACTCTGGTAGCGGGTCAGCAGCTGCTGCGCCTGACGAAGCGATGCCTGCGCGCTTTTGAGCTCAGCCTGCGCTAACGCCATCGCCGCACGCGGCTGGGCATCATCGAGGGTAAACAGCGGATCGCCTTTTTTGATCTCCTGACCGTCTTGGAAGTGACGCTGGACGATGGTGCCTTCGGTACGGGCGCGGATATCAACGGCGTGGATGGCTTCTACGCGGCCAGGCAGTTGGCGCTCTGCCGCATGCGGCGCACGTTCGGCGGTGGCGATACGCACCGGAACCGAGGCTGATGCAAGCGTGCAGTAAGCCAGCCCGCATGCCATTAAGGCAAAACGAAGTGTTGTTTTCATCGGGAGTCCTTGCAGGTCAGCGTCCCTCTGCGCGGGCAGAGGGACGGCTTTTTACTATGCGGTTTTACGGAAGCGGCGGGTCAGGCGTTTTTCGACTTCAACAACCAAGAACATCGCTACACCGATGACGAGGGTGATGCCCCAGTAGCGCAGTGGCAGCGCTTCGGTACCAAACAGCGTCTGCATCAGCGGCAGGTAGATAATCGCCAACTGGAGGAGAAGCAGGACGCCGGTCACCAGCCAGATGCCTTTGTTTTTCAGCAGGCCGCTGTTTAAGGAGAAGCGGTCGCTGCTGCGGCAGTTAATCATGTAAACCCACTGCGCGGTCACCAGCATCTGCAACAGCACGGTGCGGATAAACTCAGCGCTATGGCCCCGTGGAGCCAGCCAAGCTTCGAGGATAAACGCGGCGATGGCAATCATCGAGCCGACGAAGGCCACACGCCATACGGCATAGGCATCCATCACGTGCTGGCCGGTTTTACGCGGCGGGCGATTCATCACGTTACGCTCGGCCGCCTCAAAGGCCAGACCGAAGGAGAGCGTGGCGGAAGTTGCCATGTTCATCCACAGGATCAGTACCGGCGTCAGCGGAATAATGTTACCCGCCAGCAGCGCGATAATAATCAACAGCCCCTGCGCCAGGTTCGTCGGCATGATGAACAAAATGGTCTTTTTCAGGTTGTCGTAAACGCGACGACCTTCTTTAACCGAGCTGGCGATGGTGGCAAAGTTGTCATCGGTCAGGACCATATCGGCGGCCTCTTTGGTCACCTCGGTGCCTTTGATACCCATGGCGATGCCGACATCAGCCTGGCGCAGCGCCGGCGCATCGTTGACGCCATCACCGGTCATACCGACGATTTCACCGTTCTCCTGCAAGGCTTTCACCAAACGCAGCTTATGCTCTGGGCTGGTACGGGCAAAGATGTCGTACTCAACCGCCGCTTTGGCAAGCTCGGCGTCGTCCATGTGCTCCAGCTGGTAGCCGGTCATAGCTTCACTGCTGTTACGAATACCCAACATCTGACCAATGCTCATCGCCGTCTGCGGGTGGTCGCCGGTGATCATTTTCACGCGGATCCCTGCATTCTGGCAGGTGTGGATAGCGTCAACCGCTTCCGGGCGCGGCGGGTCCATCATCCCGGCAATGCCGAGGAATACCAGACCTTCCTGCAGGTCGCTATGGTCGAGTGTTGTCTGTCCAGCAGTCGCCGGTTTGGTCGCAGCCGCCACCATACGCAGCCCCTGGCTGGCAAAGCGCGCCATTTCAGACTCCCAGTAGCCACGGTCGAACGGCATCGTGCCGCGGGCGGTCTGCTGCGACTGACACAGGGCGAACAGGACATCTGGCGCGCCGGTGACCATCACCGTCTCTTCACCGTCGAGGTTGAAGTGGGTGGACATATATTTGTACTGTGAATCAAACGGGATTTTCGCAATCAGCTGGCTACGCAGCGATTCGAGGCCAGCCTTCGCCGCCAACACCTTCAATGCGCCCTCTGTTGGGCCGCCGGTGATCCCCCAATGCCCATCGGCATCCTGAACCAGCTGGCTGTCGTTGCACAGATCGATAGTGCGGAGGTATTTTTCCAGCACGGTGTACGGCTGGACTTTAACCGCCGTGTCGCAGCCTTCCAGATAGATGCTGCCGTGCGGCTCGTAGCTGTTGCCGTCCACGCGGTAGCAGGCATCGGCGGTGATAATCGCTTTGACGGTCATTTCATTCATGGTCAGGGTGCCGGTTTTATCCGAGCAGACCACCGTCATCGCCCCTAAGGTTTCCACGGTCGGCAGCTTGCGAATAATCGCCCGCTTGCGCGCCATTGCCTGAACGCCCAGGGAGAGAATAATAGAGATAATGGCTGGCAGACCTTCCGGCACGGCGGCAACCGCGAGGCTAATCAGCGACAGCAGTAGTTCACCCAGCGGGATATCGCGTAGCAGCATGCTGAAGACGAAGAGTGCGACCATCATCGCCAGAATAATGGCGAAGATCGCTTTGCCCAGCTTGTCCATCTGTACCAGCAGCGGCGTACGGTGTTTTTCGATGCCCGCCATCATCTGGTTGATATGACCCAGCTCAGTCTCCTGACCGGTCGCGACCACCACACCTTTTCCGCCACCAGCGCTTACCGTGGTGCCAGAGAAAAGCATGTTGGTACGATCGCCCAGCGGTAACTCGCCCTGTAGGGAGTCGGTGTGTTTGTCGACGACGGTAGACTCACCGGTCAGGATCGCCTCTTCCACGCGCAGGTTGTGCGCTTCAATCAGGCGCATGTCTGCAGGAATACGGTCGCCGGCGCGCAGCACAACGATATCGCCCGGCACCAGTTCGGTGGTTGGCACCGTCATGTGGTTGCCGTCGCGGATCACCTGCGCATCGCTAGACAGCATGTTGCGAATGCTTTTCAGCGATTTTTCCGCGTTGCTTTCCTGAATATGACCAATCAGGGCATTAACTACCGTTACGCCGAGGATCACGGCGGTATCGACCCAATGGCCCATCACTGCGGTCAACGCAGCAGCGGCCAGCAGGACGTAGATAAGAACATCGTTGAAATGCGCGAGGAAACGCAGCCAGGCCGGCTTTCCTTTCTTTTCAGGTAGCGCATTCGGGCCATAGACGTGCTGACGCTTTTCGGCGTCGGTCGCGTTAAGCCCCTCGGGCTGGCTGTTCATCTGCGACAAAACTTTCTGCGCAGAGAGCTGATAGGCGTGCTCTTGCGCAGCGTTGTCTGCGTGCGGCACATTCTGAACATTCATCATTTTCGACAAAATTGCGGTTCCTTTTAAATTCCTGCTAACGGAAAGCCTGAATTCACTTTCTGGCCAAGGCGACGTAGTTAAATATATTCTTCAGCCCAAGATTTTGTATTTCTGCACAAGACCATGGGTTGATTAAATTTCAAAACGACATTAAGTTGATTTACTAATATCAATATTACAGAATATCCCTAAACCCTATCTAAACGAGGTTGCTTATGTTCGGAATCTACCAAGGACGCCGCCTGGCGCTGTACATCGCACTGGCCATCGTGATTGCCACGCTGGTTGGATACGGCACCTATACTTTTGTAAAATTATTATCAGGAGCATGACGTTTATTTACGGAATAATAAATTAATTTAACCATGAATATTATTTAACTCCTCCTCTACGAATATGTTCGTAGAGTTTGTTATTTATTATTATTTACACATGGGAATACTTATTATATTAGAAACATTGCGTTCCATTAAAAATTACCGGACAATAATATTTTTAACTAAAGATTAACATTGCATGAAGCATCCGCTTGAATCTCTGATGACCGCCGCTGGTATTTTATTGATGGCGTTTCTCTCCTGCCTGCTGCTGCCGGCACCTTCGCTGGGGCTGACGCTGGCGCAAAAGCTGGTTGAGACCTTCCATTTTATGGATCTGAGCCAATTCTATACCGTGCTTTTTTGCGCGTGGTTTTTGGCGCTGGGTACCGTTGAGTATCTGCTGATGCGCTATGTGTGGCGACGCTGGTTTTCGCTGGCGGATTGAGGGGGCATCTGCCGGATGGCGGCGTAAACGCCTTATCCGGCCTACAAAGCAGCGGTAGCCTGGTAGACCGGATAAGCGTAGCGCCATCAGGTAGTTAATGTGCACGTGGTCGGTGGTTCACCTTCCGGTAAGCTCCAGGCGACTGATTAAACGTACGGGTAAAAATCCGCGTAAACGTCTGCTGGGAATCAAAACCGTACTTGAGGCAGATGTCATAAACCTTTTGATTGGTCGTACATAGCTCATCCGCCGCCAAATTCAGCTTACGCTGCCGAATGTAGCGGCCCAGGCTCTCCCCTTTATGTTCTAAGAAAATGCGCTGTAGATGCCATTTTGAATATCCCGCCCGGCGGGCAATTTCATCAATACGCAGTGGTTGATGCAGATTATTGTCAATCCATTCGACCAGTGTATCGATCACCTGAGTGGCTAATTCAGTCATACCCCTCTCCCCTCGTTTATCTACAATCGGTGGTTATTCCCACCAGGCACGAAATGTTTGCGTTGTGTCGGCAAGCCATACCGGCTCACCTTGCATCGGCGTCAACAGCCGATACGCCTTATCTTTAGAAGCCTGAGCGAGCCGTTTGTACGGATCGTCCCAGCTGTGTTTTGCCAGCACGAAGCGGCCAGCATGGCCCGGCAATATGCGCTGAGCGTTAAGGTCAACCGCCGCCTGCGCGGTTTGTTCCGGCATCATATGGATATAGCGCCAATCCTGGTCGTACTGACCATCTTCCAAGATGGCGACATCCACCTTGCCAAACTGTTCACCAATGGCCTTGAAGTGCGGGCCGTAGCCGCTATCGCCGCTGTAGTAAATCTTCTGCGTCGGCGTCACGAACATAAAGCTGGCCCATAGCGTTTGGTTACGTTTCAAACCTCGCCCGGAAAAGTGACGCGCTGGCAGCAGGTGAACGGTTAAAGCATCGCTAATGGTGACGCTTTGCTGCCAGTCGGCCTCGGTAATAACTTCATCTTTCATCCCCCAGTAGCGCAGGTGTGAGCCAACGCCCAGCGGCACCACGGCACGCTTAACCTTCGGCATCAGCCCCTTGATGGTGGCGTAGTCGAGGTGGTCATAGTGGTCGTGTGAAATAATCAGTAGATCGATTTCCGGCATATTGGCGGCGTGCCACGGATAGTTACCGTCGAATGCTTTATTCAAAAACGAGAACGGTGCAGCGTAGCTGCTAAATACCGGGTCGATCAGGATGCGCTTACCGGACAGCTGCAAATACCACGACGAGTGGCCCAACCAAATCATGGTGTCTTGCTGCAGCGGCAGCGTGCTGAGATCGGTCGGCACCAGCGGCAACGGTTGCTGCGGACGCGCGTTCTCGCGCTTCGCGGTTAAAAACTCCCACCACGCCATGACCATGTTTTGATCGCCAGTAAATCCTGGGGTCGGCAGGGTGTTATGGAACGCTCCGTCACGGTAGTTCGGCGAGCGCTCAATTTGGCTCTTCTCCGCACCCTGCGGAGCCTGGCCGAAACCGGCATTCAGGACGAAAGGTAAACTTGCTGCACTGGCGATAAGCATGATGGCAACCACACTGATGATGAAACGTTTCATGTCCTGACCCGAGACCGGCCTCATCCGAGAAGCCACACGAAAAAAGTTGATTATGAGTGAGTAGGCACTCATTATAGAAAGAGGCGGAAAAAATCGTCAAGCAATTTTCAAAATTTGACAATCGGCGTTGAAGTCACTGGCCTCAACATGGTTCAATCAGTTTTTTTTTACAGTCAGAGAGGTAAAGTGTAGTGGCTCGTCCGAAGAGTGAAGATAAAAAACAAGCGTTACTGGAAGCTGCCACCAGCGCTATTGCCCAGTCGGGTATTGCCGCATCAACTGCGACAATCGCGCGCAGCGCGGGGGTAGCTGAAGGCACACTGTTTCGCTATTTCGCCACCAAAGACGACCTGCTGAATGCGCTTTATCTGCATCTGAAAAGTGACTTGTGCCAAGCCATGCTCAACGGCCTTATCGATAACGCCTCGCCAAAAGATTTTACCCACAGTATCTGGAACAGCTACATTGACTGGGGCGTCCGCAATCCCACTGGGCACCAGGCCATCCGCCGCATGGCAGTGAGCGAAAAAATCACCGACGAAACCATCGAGCAGGTGCGGGCCATGTTCCCGGAGCTGCAAAAGCTTTGCCAGCGCTCGGTGCGCCCGGTATTTATGTCCGATGACTTTCGTGCCTTTGGCGACGCGCTGTTTTTATCACTTGCTGAAGCAACTATTGTATTTGCCAGCCGCGAGCCCGAGCGAGCCGATAAACTGAAAGCGCTCGGCTTTGAAGCGATGTGGCTGGCGCTTGCAGAGGATGACTAATGGACGGTAAAACGCTGCATGAGTGCGCACACGAGTTTGCGCTCACCCTTCCCTTCTCCGATATTTACTGGCCATTCGGACCGGAATACGACGTTTTCACGGTCGAAGGCAAAATGTTTATGCTCAAATCCACTCTGCGCGGCGAGCCTATCATCAACCTGAAGGCTGACCCTGAAATGTCGCTGCTGCATCAAGCTATCTACCCGCATATCAAACCGGGTTACCACATGAACAAAAAGCACTGGATTTCGGTTTATCCGGGCGAGGAAATCACTGTCCCACTGCTGAACAGCCTGATTGAAGATTCGTGGAATCTGGTGGTCAATAAGCTGCCTAAACGCGTCCAGCAACGGGTGCGTCCTGTTTAGATTATGCGTTTAATGCGATAAGTGTTATCGCATTAAACACCCTTCTCATTTGCGAATCAGCGCGTTACCCTCTTGTGATTCAACGCACCGATTGGCGGTGTCTTTATCATTCAGGAGTGTTTATGGATATCGTATCCGTTGCTTTAGCGCGCTATTCCACCAAGGCTTTCGACGCCAGCAAAAAACTGACCGCTGAGCAGGCAGCCAATCTCAAAACGCTGTTGCGCTATAGCCCATCCAGCACCAACTCCCAACCGTGGCACTTTATCGTTGCCAGCACCGACGAAGGCAAAGCACGCGTGGCAAAATCCGCGGCGGGTGGTTACGTGTTCAACGAACGTAAAATGCTCGACGCCTCTCACGTGGTGGTGTTCTGCGCCAAAACCGCCATTGACGATGCATGGCTGGAAAAAGTGGTGGATCAGGAAGAAGCTGACGGTCGTTTCGCCACCGCCGAAGCCAAAGCCGCTAACCACAAAGGCCGCACCTTCTTTGCAGACCTGCACCGTAAAGTCCATCACGATGATGACCAATGGGCCGCTCGCCAGACCTATCTGAACGTCGGTAACTTCCTGCTCGCGATGGGGGCTATGGGTCTGGACGCCGTGCCAATTGAAGGCTTTGATGCAGAGATACTGGACGCCGAATTTGGCCTGAAAGAGAAAGGCTTCACCAGCCTGGTGGTTGTGCCGGTAGGACACCACAGCGTGGAAGACTTCAACAAAGCGCTGCCGAAGTCCCGCTTGCCTGAAGCGACGGTGATGACTGAGATTTAATCGTATACCGCTATCCATCAGGTACATCTGTGCCAATTGCCGGATAGCGGCGTTACGCCTTATCCGGCCTACAAGGGCGGGCTTTCGCCAGTAGGCCTGATAAGCGCAGCGCCATCAGGCATTTCGAGCACGTTGCCGGATGGCGGCGCAAACGCCTTATCCGGCCTACAAGGGCGGGCTTTCGTCAGGTAGGCCTGATAAGCGCAGCGCCATCAGGCAAAACGGTGTGGAACAAATCAACGCGCCAGCTTCGCCAGCACCGCTTCCCCAGCCTCATCTACCGGTAAATAGACCAGCAGACGCGAGCCATTTCGCGGCGCAGAGTACCAGTACATCTGCTGTAGCTGGAAATCGCCAAACTCAGGATGATGGAAGGTTTTAATCTGGTTTTCGACACCGCGCACCTCATAGCGTTGATGCCATAGCGCCTCAAATTCGGCGGAAGCCGCGAAGAAACGTGCCAGTTTGTTTTCCCACTCAGGTTCTCCCCGATGTTCAGCCATAGCGGCGCGGAAATAGGCAACAAAAGTCGCCAGCACATCGCGATTTGCCAGCCTGCTGCGCCAACCGGGGTGGGTCAGGTACAGGTAGATACAATTCCGTTCATCTTCAGGAATCGTGGTGAAATCGACGCCCATCAGCTGACAAAAAGCATCATTCCACGCCACAATATCAAAATTGGGCTTCTGGACGCTGGCCGGATGCGGCAGCAAACCGTCCAGCATGCGCCGCGCGCCGGGACTGATGCCTTCGCACTGGGGGGCGTTGGTTGATTCAAGGGGCGTTAAGCCTGCCAGCACAAACAGATGGCGTGTTTCTAGCGGGCTGCACTGGAGGGCTTCAGCAATAGCCTGCATCACCGCCGTCGATGGATTCACCTCTCGCCCCTGCTCAAGCCACGTATACCAAGTCACACCGACGTCCGCCAGCATGGCGACCTCTTCCCGGCGCAACCCCGGCGTGCGCCGACGTCCGCTGCGTGGCAAGCCCAGCCGTTGCGGCTCAAGACTTTCCCGCCGCGCCCGAAGAAATGCACCGAGCTGCTTACGGCTGTCGTCACGTCGTGCGGACAATACGTCGGTTTCACTGTGGCTGATGAGGCTCATGATATCTCCAGCATAGTAGCGCCAGTACCAGTATAACCAGGAACTGGTACCCGTTTATCTTATCAGCGATGCTACGGCCAATCGCTGAATGACGCAATGGAGTTACCATGAAAACGTCTGCTGTTTCCCCCGGCCGCGCAGGGCTTTTCCTGCTGCTTACCGGCCTGATGTTGCCGCAAATCGACGCCTCAATCACTAACGTCGCCCTCGACGCCATTACCGCATCGTTGCACGCGAGCGCCACCCAGCTTGAGCTTATCGTGGCGCTGTACGGTGTAGCATTTGCCGTGTGCCTAGCGATGGGCAGTAAGCTTGGCGACAACTACGGCCGTCGTCGCCTGTTTATGTGGGGCGTGGCGATGTTCAGTCTCGCCTCGCTCTGGTGCGGCCTCGCCCAGTCCATTACCGCGCTGCTGGCCGCCCGCACGCTGCAGGGCGCAGGTGCGGCGCTGATTGTGCCGCAAATTCTCGCCACCTTGCATGTCACGCTAAAAGGCACCGCGCATGCCCGCGCCATCAGCCTGTACGGCGGCATCGGCGGGATCTCGTTTATCGTCGGTCAGATGTTTGGCGGATGGCTGGTATCGGCAGACATCGCCGGTCTCGGCTGGCGAAACGCGTTTTTCATCAATGTGCCGATTGGTCTGCTGGTGCTGGCCTTTAGCCGTCGCCACATACCGGAAACCCGTCGCGACGAACACACCAGCATCGACTGGCAAGGGACGCTGAGTTTGGGGCTTATACTTTGCTGCCTGCTATTCCCCATGGCGCTGGGGCCCGAACTGCACTGGCCGTGGTCAATGCGTTTGATGCTGCTGGCCATTATTCCTCTGCTGCTGTGGATGCGCGCCAGCGCTCTGCATAAAGAACGCAATGGCGGGCATCCGCTGCTACCGCCAAGACTGCTAAAACTGACCAGCATTCGCTTTGGTATGCTGATTGCGCTGCTGTTTTTTAGCGTCTGGTCCGGTTTTATGTTCTGCATGGCGCTCACCATGCAATCTGGCTTGGGCATGGCACCGTGGCAATCGGGCAACAGTTTTGTCGCTCTTGGCGTCGCCTATTTCCTCTCGGCGCTATACGCACCGAAACTGATTGCGCGCTACAGCATGGGACGCATTCTGCTGGCCGGTCTAGCGGTGCAAGTAGGCGGTTTGCTGCTGCTGATGGAAACGTTCCACCGCTATGGACAGACCACCAGCGCCTTAACGCTGGTGCCATCGACGGTACTGATTGGCTACGGTCAGGCGCTAATTGTGAACTGTTTCTACCGGGTGGGGATGCGCGATATTACCGCCAATGACGCCGGCGCGGGCAGCGCGCTGCTCAGTACGATACAACAGGCGACAATGGGACTTGGCCCGGCGGTATTTGGCTCGCTGCTGCTAGCGCTGGTACGCAACCACCACGGTAGCTATCCGCAGGCCATGATTGGTTTTCTTGGCGTGGAGGCGGTGATGATGATGTTGCTGGCGATGATCGCCGTCGGCCTGCGTCATCATTTAAACCGCAGCCCGGTACTTTCTACCACTTAAAGTTAAGTTCCTGTATAGCGATTTGCATAATATATCCAGCCTGTCCATTATAAAGGGCTGGTTATATAGGAGACGTTATGCAGGAACTGATCACCCAAATCGAAGAAATGGGCATTGAAATAAACCATACCAATTCGCTTGTGATTATCTTTGGTATTATTTTTCTCACTGCCATCATTGTCCATCTGATACTGCATCGGTTGGTACTTCGTACCTTTGAAAAACGCGCCCAGGCCAGCAGTCGTTTATGGCTGCAAATCATCACGCAGAACAAACTTTTTCACCGTCTGGCCTTTACGCTGCAAGGGATAATTGTCAACGTGCAGGCGGTGCTGTGGCTGCAAAAAGGCAGTGATGCGGCGCAAATATTAACCACCGTGGCCCAACTGTGGGTCATGCTATACGCCCTGCTGTCATTTTTCTCCCTGCTCGACGTTATTTTTAATCTGTCACAGAAGTTTTCGGTGGCATCTCAGCTACCGATAAAGGGGATATTCCAAGGCGTTAAGCTGGTCAGTGCGATTCTAGTTGGCATCTTGATAATCTCCTTGCTGCTGGGACAATCACCGGCGATTTTGATTAGCGGCCTCGGGGCGATGGCAGCGGTATTGATGCTGGTATTTAAAGACCCCATTCTCGGTCTGGTGGCGGGTATTCAGCTTTCCGCCAACGATATGCTCAAGCTCGGTGATTGGCTGGAAATGCCGAAATATGGTGCGGACGGCGCGGTGACCGATATTGGCTTAACCACCGTCAAAGTGCGCAACTGGGATAACACCATTACCACGATCCCTACCTGGTCGTTGGTCTCTGACTCGTTTAAAAACTGGAGCGGGATGTCGGCTTCCGGCGGGCGGAGAATTAAGCGCAGTATCAATATTGACACTACCAGCGTCCATTTTCTCGACGAGCAGGAACAGCAACGCTTAATTCAGGCTAGGCTGTTAAAACCGTATATGGACTCTAGGCATGAGGAAATTACGCTATGGAACCAGCAGCACGGTAGCGGTGAGTCGGTGCTTAACCTGCGTAAGATGACCAATATCGGCACCTTCCGCGCCTATCTGAATGAGTATCTACGTAATCACCCAAATATTCGCAAAGATATGACGCTGATGGTGCGTCAGTTGGCACCGGATAATAATGGTCTGCCGATTGAAATATATGCCTTTACCAACACCGTGGTATGGGCAGAATATGAGAGCATTCAGGCCGATATCTTTGACCATATTTTTGCGGTGGTGGAAGAGTTTGGTTTACGCATTCATCAATCGCCGACCGGCAATGATATTCGCGCCCTGTCGGGCGCGTTCGGGCAGTCGTAATCAGGCGCTGGCGCGTGAAATAAAGCGCCAGTCCAGCATCACCCGTTCGGTTGGCACGTCCGGGTTTTCAATTTTGTTCAGCAGCAGCTCTACCGCTTTAGCGCCAATTTCCCTTGAAGGCTGCTCAACGGTGGTGAGCTGCGGCGACACCATTTCCGCCAGTTCGGTGCCATCAAAACCAATCACCGCAATATCCTCGGGCACCTGCAAGCCAGCCTGTTCAATGGCGCGCATCGCGCCTGCCGCCAGCGTGTCGGAAACGGCAAACACCGCATCCGGACGCGGATTCATCGCCAGGAGATTTTGCATCGCCGCCTTGCCAGCCGCCGCGCTGAGATCGTTGGCATACTCCACGGCGTGACGCACAAGCCCACGCTGCGTGAGCACCGCGTGATAGCCCTGCTCGCGCAGACGGGCATATTTGTAACTTAAATCATGATTAATCAGAGCAATACGTTGTCGCCCCTGCGCTGCCAGATAACCCACCGCATGTTCAGCAGCATCGACGTCGTTAATACCGACGCAGGAGACCGCGCCCGCATCGGCGTACTCCGCGCACTGCACCCAGGGTGCATCGCCGATAACGGTGGTCAGTTCGGGCAGTTTGCTAAAGGCGTCCATGGTAATAATGCCGTCAACCATTTTCCCCGTCAGTAAACGCAGGCCAGATTTGGAACGTTCAATATCGGCGCCGGAATTACACAGCAGAATGCGGTAGCCGTTTTTCTCTGCCGCCTCTTCTATTCCCTTCACCACTTCGGCGCAAAACGGGTTGGCGATGTTCGACACCATCACGAGGATCATTGAGCTACGCGCCGTGCGCAGCTGGCGCGCCAGCAGGTTAGGCTGATAGTTACTCTCTTTTATCGCCTGCAATACCCGCTCGCGGTTTTTCGCCTTCACCGTATCGCTGTTATTTAGCACGCGTGATACGGTTGCCACGGAGACCCCCGCCAGCTGGGCGATTTTCTGAATTGACATAGCTACGCTATTCCCTGCAGTTAATGCTTTGCGTGCAGGCTATCATAAAAATCGTGCCCGGCGTACCGGGCACAGGGTTATTGTTCAACGCTGACCCAGCGCCGCTGTTGATGGCTTTTTACTATTGCATCAATGATATACATCACATTCGCGCCCTCGCTAAATGAGGCAAAACGGCGTGCGCGCTCATCAGGCATTTTGCCCTCGCAAACGGCCTGATAAAAACCGAGCATCATATTTTTAAAGGCATCCGGCCAACCTTCGCTGTGACCGCCAGGAAAATGTGCCAGCCCAGCAATATCGGAGTTTAACAAGCTAGGATCGTCGCTAAGCTGTTGGTTCGCCTGCTGGCGCTGGCCTATCCAAAGCTGCTGTGGCGTTTCTTGGTCCCACGACAGCGAGCAGTGGCTGGCGTTGATATCAAAATGGAGGCGATTTTTGCGCCCGGCGCTGACCTGTGAAACGCTAAAGCAGCCTTTGCTGCCATCATCAAAGCGGAACAGAACCGAGCCGGCATCTTCGGTCGTGACCGGCACATCCTGATACTGCGCGTCGGGGTGATGCTCGCTGAAGGTTGCTCCGCCGGCGATGCTGGCTTTACGCGTCGGCCAAACGATAGCCAAATCAGCCATCACCTCGACAATACGTCGACCGGTAACAAACTGCACGGTATCGCACCAGTGGGAGCCAATATCCGCCACCGCCCGGGAGACGCCGCCCTGCTGGGCATCGACGCGCCAGTTAAAATCCGTTTCTAACAGCATCCAATCTTGATGATAGCCGCCATAGGCAGAAAAAAGCCGCCCGGCGCTGCCGTCACGTACCATGCTCGCCGCCTGCTGCACCATCGCAAACTGACGGTAGACAAAGCTCACGCCGTGTACCACGCCGGCCTCCTGCGCTAGCTGCTCCAGTTCACGTGCCTCTTCCACAGTCATACACAGCGGTTTCTCAGAAAAGACGTGTTTACCGGCGCGTAAAATCTGCCGATTCACCTGCGCATGCAGGAAATTCGGCGTGCAGTTGTGCACCACCTGAAGCCCCGGGTGCGCCAGCAGCGCGTCAACATCCGCGTAGGCGTGGGGAATATTGAGCTGGCGCGCCTTTTCCTGAGCTTGCTCCAGCGACGCGTCGCACAGCGCCACCACCTCAACAAAGCCCAGACGCCTCAGCGCTTCAATGTGCGCCGGGCCAATAAACCCGGAGCCGACGATACCGACCTTAATCATCCCCGCACCTCGCTGCCTGCGGCAAAGTCATCAAATGCCCGTGCGGAGACGGGAATGATATGCCGCTTAATAAATTCGCTGCCCTCTCGTGCGCCGGTCTGCGCATCCTTCAAGCAACATTCCCACTCCATCACCGCCCAACCGTCGAAATCGTACTGGGTAAGCTTGCTGAAGATCTTTTTGAAATCGATATCGCCGTCGCCAAGCGATCGGAAACGTCCGGCGCGGTTTTGCCAGTTTTGATAGCCGCCGTAGACGCCGCTGCGTCCGTTGCGCTGGAACTCAGCGTCCTTAACGTGGAACGCCCGAATGCGCGAGTGATAGATATCAAGCCAAGCCAGATAATCAATATTCTGCAAATGCAGATGGCTTGGGTCGTACAGCATCTGGCAGCGCGGGTGGTTATCGACCTTGTCGAGAAAACGCTCGAAGGTCACGCCGTCATGGAGATCTTCACCAGGATGAATTTCGTAGCACAGATCGATGCCGTGTTCGTCAAAGCAATCGAGGATTGGCCGCCAGCGCTTAGCCAGTTCATCAAACGCCTCATCAAGCAGCGCGGCGTTGTGCGGCGGCCAAGGGTAGAAGAACGGCCAAGCCAGCGAACCGGAAAATGTCGCATGAGCCTTAAGTCCTAGCCGTGCCGACGCCTGCGCGGCCTGTTTCACGCTCGCAGCCGCCCAGCGCTGCCGTGCATCCGGGTTGCCCTTGACCGCTGCGGGCGCAAAGGCGTCAAATGCCTGATCATAGGCCGGATTGACGGCAATCAGTTGGCCTTCAAGGTGAGTGGAGAGTTCGCTAATAACCAGCCCATGAACCGCCAGACGCCCGGCTATTTCATCGCAGTAGGTTTGGCTTGCCGCCGCCTGCTCAAGATTAAATATCTTCGGATGATTACACGGCAGCTGCAGGGCTTTGAATCCAAGCCCTGCCGCCCATTCGGCCAGCCCATCAAGCGTATTAAACGGCGCTTCGTTGCCGATAAACTGGGCCAGAAAAATGCCCGGCCCCTTAATGGTTTTCATACTCCCTCCTTAATAAAATTACGCCTGCTCTTTTTCATCGTATTTAAACGAGACCAGGAAAATAAACGCGATAACCACCGCAGCGACCGCTGGGATCCACCAGAAGTTCACCCACGCCTGCGGCACGGTCTGCCCTGCCACCAACTGGTTGTACAGCGCGCCGGAAATCTGCGAGCCCAGCAGCATGCCAATCCCGTAGGTGAACATCACCACCATGCTCTGCGCCTGCCCTTTCACCTTTTCCCCGGCAATGCGGTCGGTATAGATAAAGCCCACCACGAAGAAGAAGTCATAGCACACGCCGTGCAGCAGAATGCCGAGGTACAGCAGGAAGCGCGTCTCTTCGTTGATGCCCAGCGCAAAGAACATGTAGCGCACGAACCACGCCAGCATGCCAATGAGCAGCATGTACTTAACCCCCAGTCTGCGGAACAGCAGCGGGATTATCAGCATAAAGACGATTTCCGACATCTGACCAAACGACATCGCCGTGCTGACATCCGCAACGCCCGCATCCGCAAGGAACGATGCGGTATAGGCGTAATAGGTACCCAGCGGGACGGAAATTAGCGTGGCGCAAATAGCAAATACCAGAAAGTGCCGGGTTTTCAGCAGCGCGAAAGCGTCGGCGCAGAACAGATCGCGCAGTTTGAGCGGCTGGCCTTTAGCCGGTGCTGGCGTGTGCGGCAGCGTGAGACTGTAGACCGCAAGTATCACCGAGCAAAGTGCTGCCAAGGTGAAGATACCGGTGGTATCGGAAATGCCCGTCACGCCGATAAAGATCCCGGCGATAATCCAGCCGATGGTGCCGAACACGCGCACTACCGGGAAGGTTTTGTCGATGTTATTCAGGCTGTGGAAAGCAATATTGTTGGTCAGCGCCAACGTTGGCATATAGCAAAGCGTGTAGCCAAACAGCAGCCCAATCAGCAGCGCACCGTTTTCCGCGACCAGCGCCTGCGGGACAAACCATAAGATAGCCGCGCCCATCAGGTGCATCACCGCCATCACCTTTTGCGACGGGAAGAATCTATCGACCAGCATCCCCAGCACGAACGGTGAGAGGATCGAGGCAATCGGCCCCGCCGAGAAGGCGTCGCCGATAAGTAAGGACATATTATGCTGACTCATCACCAGACCAAGCGTGACCGACCAACTCCCCCAGATAAAGAACTGCATAAACATCATCAATGATAGCCGCGGCACCAGCAGCCGGTGCTGTACGCCGCTATTTTCTGAATTTTGCGTTGTAGAGACCATGTTTTCACCCTCAAAGTAATCGATTACAAAAACAGTTCAAGTGAAAAGTAATCGATTACAAAATAAAGATCCCGTGAGTTGTGGTGAATTTGGGAGGGGAGTCACGATTAAAATAATGCCGTGATTATTGGGTAGGAGAGTGAAAGTCAGGCCGCCTCTCAAACGAGATGGCGGCCATTGCCGGATGGCGGCGTTGCCTTTTCCGGCCTACGGTCGGCGTAATCAGGCTTTACGGCATAACATCTTAAATGCCACGTACAGGAACAGCACCCATACCGGCAGCAGGATCGCCGACAAGCGCATGCCGTCCATGGTGCACATCAGCACAAACACCATCAGCAGGAAGGCAATGCAAATATAGTTGCTGGCAGGTGCCCACAGCGCTTTAAATTTCGCTTCGCGTCCCTTACGGCGCAACGCGGCGCGGAATTTGAGGTGCGCCATGCAGATCATTATCCAGTTCAGCAGCAGCGTCGCTACCACCAGCGCCATCAGCAGGCCGAACGCTTTCTGCGGCAGCAGATAGTTCACCAATACCACCAGCGAGGTGATGGTCCCGGAGAGGATCAACGAGTTCACCGGCACGCCACGACGGCTGACTTTGGTTAAAAAGCGCGGCGCGTTGCCCTGCACGGAGAGGCCGAACAGCATACGGCTGTTGGAATAGACGCCGCTGTTATAGACCGATAGTGATGCGACCAAAATGACGAAATTCAGCGCCGATGCTACCAGGTTGCTGTCGAGATTGTGGAAAATCATCACAAATGGGCTGCTATCAGATTTGATCTCAACCCACGGATACAGCGCCAGCAATACAATCAGCGAACCGATATAAAACAGCAGAATACGGTAAACCACCTGGTTTACGGCTTTCGGGATCGACTTTTCCGGGTCGCGCGCTTCCGCCGCCGTGATGCCGATAAGCTCCAGTCCGCCGAAGGAGAACATGATCACCGCCAGCGACAGAATCAACCCCTGCCAGCCGGTGGCAAAGAAGCCATCAAAACGCCAGAGGTTATCGATACCAGCGTGGTCCCCGCCTTTGCCAGACATCAGCATCCAGATACCAAAGCCAATCATGCCGATAATCGCCAGCACTTTGATCAGCGCAAACCAGAATTCAGTTTCCCCATACAGACGCACGTTAACGAGGTTGACGGCGTTAATGAGGATAAAGAAGCCTGCGGCCCATACCCACGTTGGAATGTCCGGCAGCCAATATTGCATATAGATCCCGGCGGCGGTCAGTTCGGCCATGCCTACCAGCACGAACATTACCCAGTAGTTCCAACCAGAAAGAAATCCGGCGAACGGCCCCCAATATTTATAAGCAAAATGAGCAAATGACCCTGATACCGGCTCTTCCACAACCATCTCGCCGAGCAGACGCATGATCATAAAAGCGATAACACCGGCAATCGCGTAACCGAGAACCACAGCCGGGCCTGCCATTTGAATAGCTGGGCCGATACCGAGGAACAGTCCGGTGCCGATAGCACCGCCGAGGGCGATTAATTGAATATGGCGGTTTTGTAACCCGCGGTGAAGCGTCGGGATATTGTCCGACGAGGCATCCGGTTGATTCTGGCTGGATGCTGATGACGCGTTTCTCACGTCTAACCCCTGTTGCATAAATATGAAGGGGCACCTTTTAACACTTAGCGCAGCTTGTCGCAAGGCAATCAGTACCCCGCCCCCAATAACAAAAAACCCCGAAAGCCGTCACTCCCGGGGCGATATCCCTATTATAGCAATGGATTAGAAGTCGTAGCTCACCGACACTTTCAACGTACGTGGCTCGCCCTGGTACAGATAGACCCCGAGGTCATCGACGCCAGACCAGTATTTTTCGTTGGTCACGTTGGTGATCCCTACGCGCCACACCAGATCGTTTTGTTCTTGGTTCAGGTGCATACGGTAGCGCATGCCCAGATCCAGCGTGGTGTAGCTATCTAGCTTCTTGGTATTGGCAGAATCGGCATACTGAGAGCCGGTATGATTCACGCGCGCGGTGGCCGTCAGGCCATCGACCGGTTTGATATCGTACTCCGCGCCCAGCACCGCATAGAAACGAGATACGCCAATGGCATCGTTACCGTCGTTCAGACCGCCTTTGGTTTTGGTCATCTCAGGATCGATCCACAGCGTGCTGCCGTTCAGGCGCAGGCCTAATACCGGCTCGCCAAAGACGTTCAACTCTACGCCGCGGTTGCGCTGTTCGCCGTCCATCCGATAGTACTGGTCGCTATCCAGCACGCCGGAGGGCTTGGTAATCTGGAACAGCGACAGTGAGCCGCCCACGCGCTGATAGTCAATTTTCACCCCCACTTCATCCTGCTTAGAGTGGGCAATCCCGATGCTCTGACCAAAGTTTTTCGCCGTACTCGGCGCGTTGCTCGCAGGCTGCAGCGCTTCGGTATGGTTAGCGTACAGTGAAAGCGTTTCCCACGGCTTGTAGACTAGGCCAAAGGTTGGCATCCAGCGGCTTTCGGTAAAGCTTGAGGTCGTGGTTTCCAGACCGGTGCTATTGCTGTAGTTACGGATAACCACTTTTTGATTGCGGGCAGCGGCGGTGAACAGCAGCGAGTCATCAAAGAAGCCTAAGGTGTCGCTGAACAGCCAGCCCTGAGTACGGTTACGCGCGGTGGTCAGCGGGTCGTGGTAGTTGCCGCCCGTAGAGGCGTAATTCGGCATGGTAACGCCGTTATTATTGTAGATATTGGTGGTTGGGTTTGTCTTGCTATTAGACATGCGCCAAGCGGTCGCATCGCTGCGGACCTGCGCCGAATAGCCAATGTTTACCTTATGGGAAACAACGCCGGTAGCAAAGTTGCCACGAATACCGCCCATGCCGCTGAAGCTATCGATAATACGGTTGGTATCCAAACGCCCTACGGTGGCATCACCGTTGATATTCGTCAGCTTAGGCGTGGCATAGATCCCCTCTTCGTGTGCGTGCTGCGCACCGAGTCCGGCATAAGTGGTCCAGCTATCGGTCAGATCGTATTCCGCTTTTACCATGCCGAATTCGTTCTCAATATTGCTGTAGCCCCATTTTTGGCCAGTGCTTTTGGTGTTGCTCGGTACGTCAGGGACTTCGCTAATCGCCGCGAATCCCACGCCCATCTCGCCGCCGTGGAAGGTTTTTTTCTGGTAGCCAAAATCGAATGAGGAACGGAAACGATCGCCACGGTAGTCGAGGCCCAATGAAGCCAGCGTGGTGCGACGCTTGTCATTTTCAATGCGTGTTTCCCCTTCGCGGTGTAGCACATTCACGCGGGCGCCCCACTGGTTGTCATCACCAAAACGACGCCCCACATCCAGCGAACCACCAACCTGCGAGTCACCGGTGTAGTCCACGCCAATACGCGTCGTCGGGATATCTTCCGCGCGTTTCGGCTCAAGGTTTATCATTCCGCCCACGCCGGAACTGGCCGCACCGTTCACCAGCGCGTTTGCGCCTTTAAAGACTTCAACACGTTCTAGCATCTGGGTATCGACCACCTGGCGCGGCACAACGCCCGAGAGCCCGCCCATGGTCATATCATCGCCATCGAGTTTAAAGCCACGGATGCGGTAGGTTTCGGCGAAGTTACCGTAGCCCTGTACCGCCTGCACACCAGCATCGTTTTTAACCACATCGGCTATTGTTTTGGCCTGCTGGTCCTGCACCAGCTGTGAGGTGTAACCGATGACGTTGAACGGCACGTCCATCGCCTTTTGTTCGCCCAGCATCCCGAGCCGTCCACCGTGAGCAATCTGCCCATCGAGATAGGCTGGAACCAGCTCTTCACCACCGGGGGTAAAGCTACTGCCAACGCCCTGTACTACCATGGTTTCAGGCTGATTTGGGCTCGCGGTAACAGTATTGGTTGTGGCAGCGTTCGCGGCAGGAACAACGGCGCTTATCGCCAATGCCAGCGCGGAGAGTTTTGCATTCATGAGAAGATCCCTGGTATCAATAAAAAAATTCACCAGTGCTGTCAGCAGGTTATCGTGACCTCACGCCTCAGAACCCCCTGTGATAAATGCTCACCGATTGCTGAGTCTGCCGTATCAAACTAGTGAATAAAAAAGAGACTGAGAACTATACTCATTATCGTTGCGCGATCAAGGCAAAATGAATGAAACATAAGCGGATAACCTTATTAATTACATGGCGTTATTTTGCTTGTTTGCATAAAAAATGGCGCTGCGCGTGGCTGCCTGACGCATAATTCCCCTAACCGGTAAAATTAAGGGGCGCGTGTGCTGCTCAAAATTATTCTCACGATGGTCGCTTTTGCGGCCAATTCACTCCTGTGTCGGCTGGCGCTGAAAGGGCTGCATATGGACGCCATCTCTTTTAGCAGCCTGCGTCTTTTAAGCGGGGCTGTGGCGCTGTTTTTATTGCTACAGCTGCCGGGCATAAGAAAAAAGCCGGAATTTAATCTCCTTAACGCGATGCTGCTGGCGCTGTACGTTTTCGCCTTTTCACTGGCCTATCTGTCGCTTACCACCGCAGCGGGCGCACTGCTGCTGTTTGGCACCGTACAGGTGGTGATGACGGTTTGGGGATTGGCGCACGGCGAGCGGCTCACGTGGCTTAAGAGTCTTGGCATGTTGATGGCAATGGGTGGATTGGCGCTACTGCTGTTACCCGGTGCGGGGCATCCTTCCGGCGGCGCGGCGCTGCTGATGATGATTTCTGGTTTCGCATGGGCGATGTACTGTATTACCGGGAAAAAAGTCCAAAATGCCGCCGCTGCGACGGCTGGGAATTTTATTCTCGCGGTCCCACTGGCGCTGCTGGTTTTAGCCGTCAGCGGTATGCACATTCAGGCCGATGCGTTTGGTGTTGCGCTGGCGGTCACTTCCGGCGCACTGATGTCCGGCGCGGCCTATTTGCTCTGGTACGCCCTGCTACCCCATCTCAGCCCAACCACCGCCAGCACCCTGCAGCTAAGCGTGCCTTGCCTAGCGGCTTTAGGTGGCCTGCTGTTTATGGGGGAAGCGATTGACGGCAGAATGCTGCTGGCGATTGTAATAACGCTTACCGGGATAGGGCTAGTGATTGCGGCGGATTATCAACGTCGTACAAGAAAGTGATCTCGCCGGCCCCTTTCATCAGGGGCACGCGCTGCGCCAAAGCGCAGGCAGTTCGGCAAGCGTCGCGTCAATAATCCTGCGTTTGTCATTTCCCGGCTGCCAGATGGTCACCATGGTCTGGCTAATTCCGCTATTGCCCACCACCGTTGGGATAGCGACGACATTGTGCCAGCTTTCCGCCTGAAAATGGGTGGGCAAAAAGCCCCATCCACAGCCCGCTTCCATCAAACTGCGCAGCATCTCTCGCTCATTGGTAAAGATGATGTTGCCAGCAATTTGCAGACGTCGCGATACCGGCACATCGGATACCGCATGCATAACAATCTGCGGAGTCAGGGAAAGCGAGAGCAGCGAGCATGGCATGGAGACATCGGTAAAAAGCGTGCGAGCGGCATAAAAATCCATTTCAATCGTCCCTAACGCCCGCCACTCCATTTCGTTACCGATACTGCGGTTGTTCGCCTGGTAAAAACCGAGATCGGCCTGCCCTTGCGCCAGCGCAAGCTCCCCCTGTTCACGCGGCATACAGGTCATACTGAGACGAATACGCCGCTGTGCCATAAAGGCAATCAAGCCATAAATAAATCCACGCGGGGTAAAGGTGTCGTAGACAACGCTCAGTTCTTGGACCTCATTCGCCGGTACCTGATGGGCAAACTGCTCAAATGCCCGCGCCTGCCGTATCAATAAATGTGCCTGACGGTGCAGCAGTTCCCCCTCCACCGTCAGCTGAAGCGATCGTCCTTCGCGGACAAACAGCGCATAGCCCAAGCCGTCTTCCAGCAGATCGATAAGATCGCGCAGCGTAGTGCGATCTTTGCCTAATTTAGCGGCGGCCTTCACGAGACTGGTGCACTCGGCCACGGCGGTAAAAGCTTCTAATTGCGCAAGTGAATAGGACAATGATGGCAAAACGATCTCCAGCCAATATGCGGGGGTTTTTCCCCCATTAAGCGTTTTTTATTATAGGTCGTCGATTTTTATACTGCCTGTATCCCGAACCTTCAGGGTAACGAACCAGTGAGTTTACATTTAAATCGAGAACACTATGAATAATAACCAAAAAATATCATCTGCGAAGTATTGTCTTGTGGCGAGTTTGATGGCTAGCGCTCTGCTTTCTTCCCCGGCCATTGCCGCCTGTAAAGGCACCGAGTTGACCTCCTGTCCCGCGCCTTTTGATAACACATTGCCGAATACCCAAAAAATGTTGACCTGGAGCCAAGCCGAGCGGGTGATTGGTTTTCGTAATGATTATCGTAACTATCAGGGCGATGTTTTCCACCACGGCAAGGCAACGCCGCTGGAGGCTGCCGATAAACCCCTTCGCCAGGCGAGCTATCAGGTTAACGGCCAGCGGTGGAATTTGCAGGATTACATCAAGCGACAGAATGTCAGCGGCATGCTGGTGCTAAAAAACGGTAAAGTGGCATGGAAATACCTCGGCGAAGGCAATACCGATACCACGCTGTGGACTTCCCGTTCAGTTGGAAAATCAGTGGTCTCTGTGCTGGTTGGTGCCGCAATCCAAGAAGGCAAGATTCATTCCTTAGACGACCTCGTCACCCAGTATGAACCGGATCTCAAAGGCACGGCCTGGGACGGCGTGACCTTAAAGCAGCTCATCCAACACACCTCCGGCGTGGCGTGGAGCGAAGACTACACCAATCCGCAGTCAGACTTCGCCAAACTGACCCAGTGCGAGGCGCATCCCGGCACTTATGACTGCGTCCGCGCGCTCGTTTCCGGCCTGAAACGCACACATCCAGCCGGTGAGGTTTGGTCTTATTCCTCCGGTGGTGCATGGCTGTTAGGCGACGTTTTGGAGCGCGCAACGGGCATGACGTTAGCTCACTACCTCGAAAAGACTATCTGGCAACCGTACGGCATGGCGAATGACGGCGTATGGCATGCGTACGCTAAAGATCAACATGACGTTGGCGCACACGGTTTTAACGCCACGCTAGAAGACTGGGGACGCTTTGGTGAGTTCGTGATGCACGAAGGTCGTCTCGCGGATGGCACCCAGATACTTCCAAAGGATTGGGTTAGCCAATCGGCAAACTGGAATACGGCAAAAAAATCGGTTTCTGCCGCGCACCCTAAGGGCATTTACGGCTATCAGTGGTGGAACAACGAAGTGCCGGTTAACGCAAAAAACGTCATCCCTGAACAAAAAGACACGCTCAAAGGCTCTATGTGGGCACTGGGTATTTTTGGACAGATGATCATGGTTAACCGTGCGGAAAATTTGGTGATAGTGCAATGGTCAACATGGCCACAGGCAGAGCCATCTTTCAGCGCTCAACCGCTTGAAGCATCACTGATGTTTAGTGCCATCGCCAACGCACTGCGCTAAACACAGCCAGCGTCATCAGGGATGGAGACCCTGATGACGCCGTTTTGCGTCTGGCGTTACGCTTTCGCTTCTACCGCCACGTACATCTCAATATCCCAGTAGCCGTCTTCGGCACCGTTATTACGGTAAATTTCGAAACAGGGCTTCGGGGCAATCTGGTGACTTTCGTCCTTCAGCAGGCTGTCAAAGAATTGATACCAAGGCGTGGCGAAATCATGATTCTCAACGCGTGCCAATGCGACAGCATATAAGCCGCCTGCCACTTCCGAGGTCATCACACCTTCGCTGTTCGGCGGCACAACAAAATCATCTGCCACCGACACCACCGTATCGCAGCGCAGCTTTTCCGCCGGCACTTCATCAGGATTGTCGTAATAAACGGCGAGCCACTCCTGAGCGGGAATTTGCTGGCCATCCACCCACATCATAAGCTGCTCAAAACCTTGTTTTACCGTCTGTTCCCACGGCCCAACCATATGAAAACCGGCTATTTTGCGCGACTTAACCTGCTTAACCTCGTAGTCCATACTGCCTCCGTTAACATACTGTAATTACATACAGTGTAATTCACATTTTGCCATTAAGACAAACGGAGCGTGGGCAATATGTGAGCAGATTCGCACTCTTATTCAGAGCGTAGTGAGGGCAGCAATATTGAGATTGGCGGAGAAAATGGTGCGCCCTGCAGGATTCGAACCTGCGGCCCACGACTTAGAAGGTCGTTGCTCTATCCAACTGAGCTAAGGGCGCACTGGGGAAGTCAAAACTTCTTGATAGGGTGAAGCGCGTGGAATTATACGGTCACTAGCAGGTGAGTCAATCCATTTCCGCATGAAACCTGCGTTGAACGCAGCAGTGGATAAAGTGCCACCAACAATCGCTCAACAGTTGGGCAAAATCACTTTCCGCTGAAAACACGCAAACGATAACTGACAGCGAGCCTCGCATCTGACAAAATATATACATCCCCCCTTCGTTAATGACAGATGGAATATTTCCCCTGATGGCAGCAAAGATTATTGACGGTAAAACGATTGCGCAGCAGGTGCGCTCTGAGGTTGCGGAAAAAGTGAAGGCGCGAGTTGCGGCCGGAAAACGCGCCCCTGGGCTGGCCGTTGTGTTGGTTGGTAGCAACCCCGCATCGCAAATTTATGTCGGCAGCAAGCGTAAAGCCTGCGAAGAGGTGGGTTTCATCTCCCGCTCCTACGATCTGCCGGAAACCACCAGCGAAGCTGAACTGCTGACGCTGATTGATACCCTGAATGCCGATGCCACTATCGACGGCATTCTGGTGCAGCTCCCGCTGCCTGCGGGCATCGATAACGTGAAGGTATTGGAACGTATCGATCCAGACAAAGACGTAGACGGATTCCATCCGTACAACGTAGGTCGTCTGTGCCAGCGTGCGCCGCGCCTGCGTCCGTGCACACCGCGCGGCATCGTTACGCTGCTTGAGCGCTACAACATCGATACCTACGGTCTGAACGCCGTGGTCATTGGCGCCTCTAACATCGTTGGCCGCCCGATGAGCATGGAGCTGCTGCTGGCTGGCTGCACCACCACCGTCACCCACCGTTTCACCAAGAACCTACGCCACCACGTTGAAAACGCCGATCTGCTGATCGTCGCGGTCGGCAAGCCTGGTTTTATTCCGGGTGAGTGGATCAAAGAAGGTGCCATCGTGATTGATGTCGGGATTAATCGTCTCGAAAGCGGTAAAGTAGTCGGCGATGTGGTGTTTGAAGAAGCCGCGGCTCGCGCATCTTACATCACGCCGGTACCGGGCGGCGTAGGTCCAATGACCGTCGCAACCCTGATTGAAAACACCCTACAGGCTTGTGAAGAGTATCACGACGTGGAGAAGGCATAAGATGGCAACATTTTCTTTGGGTAAGCATCCGCATGTGGAACTCTGTGACTTACTGAAACTGGAAGGCTGGAGCGAAAGCGGCGCGCAGGCGAAAATCGCCATTGCCGATGGTCTGGTCAACGTTGACGGCGCGGTAGAAACCCGCAAACGCTGCAAAATTGTCGCCGGACAGACCGTCAGCTTTGAAGGTCAGAGCGTAACCGTCACAGCGTAAGCCTCACGGCAGCAGTACGATGACCCGGCGAAGCAGTGCAACGCCGGGTTTTTATTGCCGAAAATTCAGAATATCCCCCTGCTGCATTGCCACCGTTTTGCGCTGATACTTTGTTTTTATTTTTCGCTAACGGACCATCGATGCCAACCATTATCACCCACGCTGCCGTCCCACTATGCCTTGGCTTAGGGCTCGGCACGCGCGTTATTCCCCCTCGCCTACTCTTCGCAGGCGTGGTGCTCGCAATGCTACCCGATGCCGATGTGCTCGCCTTCAAATTCGGCATCGCCTACGGCAATATCTTTGGCCATCGCGGTTTTACCCACTCGCTGCTGTTTGCCTTTGTTGTGCCACTGCTGTGCGTAATGATTGGCCGACGATGGTTTAAAGCCGGGCTGATTCGTTGCTGGTTATTTTTGACGGTTTCGCTGCTTTCACACAGCCTGCTGGACTCCATCACCACCGGCGGCAAGGGCGTCGGTTGGCTGTGGCCATGGTCAGATGAACGGTTCTTTGCGCCGTGGCAGGTGATTAAGGTCGCGCCGTTCGCGCTCTCTCGCTACGCCACGCCGTACGGGCATCAGGTGATTATTTCGGAATTGATGTGGGTATGGCTACCGGGAGCCGTAATGATGGGTGTGCTGTGGTGGTATAGACGTCATTAATCTTGCCTGATGGCGCTACGCTTATTCGGCCTACCGATCATTCCATCGTAGGCCGGATAAGGCGTAAGCCGCCATCCGGCAATATAGAGCGTTACTTACGGCGCCAGGTCGTGCCCTGTGCGCCATCTTCCAGCACGATGCCCATCTCATTGAGACGGTCACGCGCGGCGTCAGCGGCAGCCCAATCTTTCGCTTTACGCGCATCCAAACGCTGTTGGATCAGCGATTCGATTTCCGCTACTTCGCCGTCATCAGCCTGCGCGCCGCTTTGCAGGAAAGTTTCAGGCTCCTGTTCCAGCAGACCCAGTACCGATGCAAGCTTACGCATATGCGAAGCCAGCGCGTTCGCCGCATTCGCATCTTCGGTCTTCAGGCGGTTCACTTCACGAGCCATGTCAAACAGCGCGGAATAGGCTTCCGGGGTGTTGAAATCATCGTCCATCGCTTCAATGAAACGCGCTTCAAACGCTTCGCCGCCCGCAGCCGCCACGGATTTGTCGGTACCACGCAGCGCGGTGTACAGACGTTCCAGCGCCGAGCGTGCCTGTTTTAAGTTCTCTTCGCTGTAGTTGAGCTGGCTGCGATAGTGGCCGGACATCAGGAAGTAACGGATGGTTTCAGCATCGTAATACTTCAGCACGTCACGCACGGTAAAGAAGTTACCCAGCGATTTCGACATCTTCTCGCGGTCAACCATCACCATACCGGAGTGCATCCAGTAGTTAACGTATTCACCATCGTGCGCGCAGGTAGACTGGGCGATTTCGTTTTCATGGTGTGGGAACATCAGATCCGAACCGCCGCCGTGAATATCGAAATGGTTGCCCAGCTGTTTGCAATTCATCGCAGAACATTCAATGTGCCAGCCTGGACGACCCGCGCCCCACGGAGACGGCCAGCTTGGTTCGCCCTCTTTCGACATTTTCCACAGCACGAAGTCCATCGGGTTACGCTTAACGTCAACTACGTCAACGCGGGCACCGGCTTGGAGCTGATCCAAGTCCTGGCGCGACAGCTTGCCGTAATCCACATCGGTTGGGACATCAAACATGACGTCGCCGTTATCCGCCACGTAAGCGTGGCCTTTGGCAATCAGCTGTTCGGTGATCTCAATGATCTCCGCAATATGGTGCGTTGCGCGCGGTTCGTTGTCCGGGCGCAGAATGTTCAGCGCATCGAAATCTTTGTGCATCTCAACGATCATGCGGTCAACTAACGCGACAAAGCTCTCGCCGTTTTCGTTTGCGCGTTTAATGATTTTGTCGTCAATATCGGTGATGTTACGCACATATTTAAGCTTATAGCCCAGGAAACGCAGGTAGCGCGCCACCACGTCAAAAGAGACAAAAGTACGGCCATGGCCAATATGACAGAGATCGTAAACGGTGATACCACACACGTACATGCCGACTTCACCGGCGTGAATAGGCTTAAATTCCTCTTTTTGGCGCGTCATTGTGTTGAAGATTTTTAGCATCGAGAATTCCATGTTTACGTGTGTGAACCGGGCTTTCGCCTGAAACGGCATATTCTACCCGTAATTCAACCCGGAAGCAGCACACAATGCAAGGTGATCGCGTCGTCCGGTTATGCTATAACAGGCACCTATATGCCGCTAAATTGCGGGCTAAAGCACTACTCTAAACGGAACAGGATGCAGAAATGGTTACTTTCCACACTAATCACGGCGATATCGTCATCAAAACCTTCGACGATAAAGCGCCGGAAACAGTCAAAAACTTCCTGGACTACTGCCGCGAAGGTTTCTACAACAACACCATCTTCCACCGTGTCATCAACGGTTTTATGATTCAGGGCGGCGGCTTTGAGCCAGGCATGAATCAAAAAGAAACCAAAGAAGCGATCAAAAACGAAGCCAACAACGGTCTGAAAAACACCCGTGGCACTCTGGCAATGGCGCGTACTCAGGCTCCTCACTCCGCTACTGCACAGTTCTTCATCAACGTCGCCGATAACGACTTCCTGAACTTCTCCGGCGAAAGCCTGCAGGGTTGGGGCTACTGTGTCTTCGCTGAAGTGGCTGAAGGTATGGACGTTGTCGACAAGATCAAAGGCGTTTCTACCGGCCGTAGCGGTATGCACCAAGACGTTCCAAAAGAAGACGTTATTATTCAAAGCGTGACCGTCAGCGAGTAATTGGTGGCGACACTCTTTATTGCAGACCTTCATCTGCAAACAGAAGAACCGGCGATTACCGCCGGTTTTCTGCGTTTTTTAGCCGGTGAAGCCCGTACGGCCGATGCGCTGTACATTTTAGGCGACCTGTTTGAAGCGTGGATTGGCGACGACGATCCCAACCCACTGCACCGTGAAATCGCTTCTGCAATCAAATCGTTAGTGGATTCCGGGGTACCCTGTTATTTCATTCATGGCAACCGCGATTTCCTGATAGGCCGACGCTTTGCGCGCGACAGCGGCATGCAGCTTCTGTCTGAAGAAAAGGTGCTCAATCTCTACGGCCGCCGCGTGCTGATTATGCATGGCGACACCCTGTGCACCGACGACCCGGGTTATTTAGCGTTTCGCGCTAAAGTCCACACGCCGTGGATCCAAAAACTGTTCCTCGCCCTGCCGCTGTGTATCCGCCGCCGCATTGCGCAGAAAATGCGTAACGACAGCAAGGCCGCAAACCGCAGCAAGTCGATGGAGATCATGGACGTAAACCCGCAGGCAGTCAGTGCGGTCATGGAAAAACATCAGGTGCAGTGGCTGATTCACGGCCATACCCATCGCCCGGATATCCATACCCTCGACGCCAATGGCGAAACGGCACATCGTGTGGTGCTAGGCGCTTGGCATGACCACGGCTCAATGGTGAAAGTCAGCGAAGAAGACGTGGAGCTAATCCCCTTCCCGTTTTAAATTCTCCACTTAATTCGCCTATTCAATGGCGACGCAACCGTTTTCCTTGCCCATTTTCCGTGTTATTCTCTGTGGCCTCTAAGTCGTGTGCAGCACACCCACAGGAGTTTTCAGACGCATGTCTTCGCGCAATAATCCGGTACGTATCGCCATCGTGATGGGGTCCAAAAGCGACTGGGCTACCATGCAGTTCACCGCAGAAATCCTCGATATTCTGAATGTTCCTCACCATGTTGAAGTGGTTTCCGCCCACCGCACCCCCGATAAACTATTCAGCTTTGCCGAAGACGCCGAAAGCAACGGTTATCAGGTGATTATTGCCGGTGCCGGTGGTGCTGCGCATTTACCCGGTATGATTGCGGCAAAAACCCTGGTTCCCGTGCTGGGTGTTCCAGTACAGAGCGCAGCACTAAGTGGCGTCGATAGCCTGTATTCCATCGTACAGATGCCGCGCGGTATCCCAGTGGGCACGCTGGCTATTGGTAAAGCGGGTGCTGCCAACGCAGCATTACTCGCCGCGCAGATCCTGGCACAGCACGATACCGAACTGCATCAGCGCCTTGCCGACTGGCGTAAAGCGCAAACCGATGAAGTGCTGGATAATCCCGATCCGCGAGGTGCGGCATGAAGCAGGTTTGCGTACTGGGCAACGGCCAGCTTGGCCGGATGCTACGCCAGGCCGGTGAACCGCTAGGGATTACCGTCTGGCCGGTAGGCTTAGAAGCCGATCCAGCCGCCGTGCCGTTTCAGCAAAGCGTTATTACCGCCGAGATTGAACGCTGGCCGGAAACCGCGCTGACCCGCGAACTGGCTGAGCACAAAGCCTTCGTCAACCGCGACGTTTTTCCGATTATTGCCGATCGTCTGACGCAAAAGCAGCTGTTCGATAAGCTCGAACTGGCGACCGCGCCGTGGCAGCTGCTGGCTAGCGCCGGTGAATGGCCTGGGGTATTTGACCGCTTGGGCGAGCTGGCGATCGTTAAGCGCCGCACGGGTGGCTACGACGGTCGCGGTCAGTGGCGTCTGCGCAAAGATGAAACCGCGCAGCTGCCGGATGATTGCTATGGTGAATGCATCGTCGAACAGGGCATTAACTTCTCCGGTGAAGTGTCGCTGGTAGGGGCCCGCGCCCACGACGGCAGCACCGTGTTTTATCCGCTGACACACAACCTGCATCAGGATGGCATTCTGCGCATGAGCGTGGCCTTCCCGCAGGCGGATGCCAAGCAGCAGGCGCAGGCGGAAGCAATGCTTTCCGCCATTATGCAAGAGCTGAACTACGTTGGCGTCATGGCGATGGAGTGCTTCATCACCCCTGCCGGTCTGTTGATTAATGAACTGGCCCCGCGCGTGCATAACAGCGGCCACTGGACGCAGAACGGCGCATCCATCAGCCAGTTCGAACTGCATCTGCGCGCAATCACCGACCTGCCGCTACCGCCGCCGGTAGTCAACAGCCCTTCAGTGATGGTCAACCTCATTGGTAGCGACCTGAACTATGACTGGCTGAAGCTGCCGCTGGTGCATCTGCACTGGTACGATAAAGCTGTTCGCGCGGGTCGCAAAGTTGGTCACCTGAACCTTAACGACAGCGATGCGGGCCGCCTCAGCGCCACGCTGGAAGCACTGGTTCCACTGCTGCCAGCCGACTACGCCAGTGGAATTGCCTGGGCACAGGCTCGCTTGAAATAAAGCTTTAACACCGGGGAACGCAAGTTACGCTTCCCCGGCCCCCACCTTGAAGCGTAAAATCCCGCCGTAACCGCAATACCCCCACTTTGTTCACAGAAGGATTTCCCCATGAATAATGGGACGGATTACTGCGCCATTCTGCGCGCGGAAACGCCCATCATTGACGTTCGCGCGCCGATTGAGTTCGCGCATGGCGCAATGCCCGCCGCCATCAACCTGCCATTGATGACTGACGAAGAACGTGCCGCCGTCGGTACCTGCTACAAACGCGAGGGAGCTGAAGCCGCGCTGGCGTTGGGGCACAAACTGGTCGCCGGGGAGAACCGCCAGCAGCGTATTGAAGCTTGGCTGGACGCCTGCCGCCGAGCGCCGAACGGATACCTATGCTGCGCGCGCGGCGGGCAGCGTTCGCACATCACCCAGAGTTGGATTAAGGACAATGGGGTCAACTACCCGCTGATCGTTGGCGGCTACAAAGCGCTGCGCCAGGCAGCAATAAAGGCTACCGAAGAACTGGTTCGTCATCCAATAATCCTTATCGGTGGCTGTACCGGCAACGGCAAAACGCCGCTGGTTCGTCAACAGCCGCAGGGCATTGACCTTGAAGGGCTGGCGCATCATCGCGGTTCGTCATTTGGCCGCACGCTTAACGCCCAATTTTCCCAAGCCACCTTTGAAAACCATCTGGCGACGGCGCTGTTACAGGGCGCTCATGAGCAGGAAAGCGTGCGTTGGGTGCTGGAAGATGAAGGCCGGATGATCGGCGCCAACCATCTCCCAGAATGCCTGCGTGACAGAATGGCACAATCACCAATCGCGGTGGTGGAAGACCCGTTCGAGCTGCGTATTGAACGTCTGCGTGAAGAATATTTCACCCGCATGCATCACGACTTTTTCGCCGCCTACGGGGAAGAGCAAGGCTGGGAAGAGTACAGCGCTTATCTGCACCACGGCCTGTACGCCATTCGCCGCCGTTTGGGGCTGCAGCGCTTTGCCGAACTGACCGCCACGCTTGATGCGTCGCTGGCCGAGCAGCGCCGTAGCGGTTCCACCGAGGTGCATTTCGCATGGCTGGTGCCGCTGCTCAACGAATACTACGACCCGATGTACCGCTATCAGTTGGAGAAGAAAGCCGACAAAATCGTCTTCCGTGGTACCTCAGAAGACGTCGTGCACTGGCTTTCAACCCACGCTTAGGCTTTAAAAAGCCAGCAGGCAGCAAAATGACGCGGTGCAATTTCCTGCATCGGCGGCTCCTGCTGCTGACACTGCGGCATCACCTGCGGACAACGGCTGCAAAAACGGCAGCCGCTAATGTCCGCCGTCGGACTGGGGATCTCCCCCTTTAAACCATCCAGTTCAAGCTGCGAAATACGCGGGTCCGGCACCGGTACCGAGGCCAGCAGCGCTCGGGTATACGGATGCGCCGGGCGTTGATACAGATCACCGGCAGGAGCAACCTCCACCAGTTTGCCGAGATACATCACCCCAATGCGGCTGGAAATATGCCGCACCATCGACAGGTCATGAGCGATAAACAAATAGGTTAGCCCCAGCTCCTGCTGGAGATCTTGGAGGATGTTCACCACCTGCGCCTGTACCGACACATCTAGCGCCGACAGCGGTTCATCACACAGCACGAACTCCGGACGTACCGATAGCGCCCGGGCAATGCTAATACGCTGGCGCTGGCCGCCGCTGAATTCATGTGGGAAACGTGTCAGGTGCTCAGGCTTAAGTCCCACTTTGTACAGCATCTCCTGAGCGCGTTCGCGTTGAGTTTGCGCGTCGTAACCGTGAATTTTCATCGGCTCCGCCACCAACTGCTGCACCGTCATTCCAGGATTAAGCGAAGACCAAGGGTCTTGGAATATAGCCTGCATGCGACGACGCAGTGGCTTGAGGTTTTTTTCTGATGCCTGCGCAATATCCTGCCCGGCAAAAGCTATTTCGCCGGAGGTGATATCAAACAGCCGGAGAATGGCGCGCCCGACCGTCGACTTGCCGCAGCCGGATTCCCCGACCAGCCCGAAGGTTTCTCCCGATTGAATATCAAAACTGACGCCGTCGACTGCTTTCACCACGCGCTTTTGGCTGAACAGGCCGCCGCTGAGATCGTAGTGTTTACGCACGTCGCGCAGACGAATTAACGGTGACTCGCTCATGCTGACACCTCCTGTTGTGACCATAGCCAACACGCAACCCGGTGCCCTTCGCCGCGTGAAGTTAATGCGGGGCGCCCTTTACATTGCGGCATGCGCTGCGAACAGCGTTCGGCAAACGGGCAACCCGGTGGCGGGTTTAGCAGCCCCGGGGGTGAACCCTCAATAGGCGACAGCCGGTGCTCCGGATCGTCGGCGCGCGGCAAAGAGGCAAGCAGCCCCTGGGTATACGGGTGAGCCGGACGGAGGAAAATATCTTCAACGCTCCCCTCTTCCATCACCAGCCCACCGTACATCACCACCACCCGGCTGCACATTTGCGCCACCACGCCAAGGTCGTGGGTGATCAGTAAAATCGCCGTTTGGGTTTGCTGTTGCAGCAATTTCAGCAAGCGCAGGATTTGCGCCTGAATAGTGACATCCAGCGCGGTGGTCGGTTCATCGGCGATCAGCACCTGCGGGTCACAGGAGAGCGCAATCGCAATCATCACCCGCTGGCGCATGCCGCCGCTGAATTCATGTGGATATTGGTTAAAACGTCGTGGCGCATCGGCAATACCGACGCTGTCGAGCATCGCCAGCGCCTTCTCGCGAGCAGATTTTCGGCTTAACCCTTTATTACGCATCAGGATTTCCGCCATCTGATGGCCAATCGTCAGCACCGGATTTAGCGCAGTCATCGGGTCTTGGAAAATCATGGCAATATCATTGCCGCGGATCTGTCGCATCTGCGGCGGCGTTTTTTGCGCCAAATCGTCACCGCGAAAACGCACGCTACCACCGGTAATTTTGCCGTTATTGCCCAGCAGTTGAAGAATCGATTTGCAGGTGACGCTTTTGCCGCATCCCGATTCGCCGACGATACCGACCAGCTCCCCAGCGTTGAGCGCAAAGCTGACGCCGCGCACCGCATGCACTTCGCCATCGCGGGTGAAAAATGAGGTTTGCAGGTTATCGAGTTCAAGCAAGTTATGCATCGCGGTTGGCCCCCGGTTCGAAGGCGGTGCGGAACACGTCGCCGAGTACGTTGAAGCTAAAGACGGTAAGCAGGATCAATATGCCCGGGAACATGGCTAACCATGAGGCGTCACCAATATAAGACTGCGCATTGTTCAACATGCTGCCCCACGAGGCGGCGGGCTGCTGGACGCCAAGACCTAAGAAGCTAAGCGTTGATTCCATCAAAATGGCCGACGCGATATTCAGCGTCGCGGCGACGATAATTGTCGGCAGCACACCGGGGATAATATGGCGGGCAATAATGCGCAGCGGATTTTCCCCGGAAGCACGAGCATACAGAACGTATTCACGCTCCTTAATGGATAGCGTCTCTGCACGCACCAGCCGCGACATATTCATCCAGGTTAACAAGCTGATAATCATAATAATATTATCGACACCCGGCTTCAGGTAAGCATTCAGAACCAGCAATAAGAAGAAAGCTGGAATAGCCATCAGAATATCAACGGCACGCATCATCAGATTATCCAACCAGCCGCCAAAATAGCCGCTAACCGTGCCGACAACGGTGCCAATCAGAGTGGAAAACAGCATCGCCAAGAAGCCGACCATCAGCGATATTCGCCCACCGGACAGCGCGCGGGTGAAATAGTCACGGCCATATTCGTCGGTGCCAAACCAATGCGCGGCATCAGGTGGCAGCATGCGGGCGGCCAGCGACATCTGGTCCGGATCGTAAGGACTCAAACCTGCAGACAGTGCCGCAAGAATAAAAACAAACAGCACCAGCAAGGAAAACTGCGCCGGACGATTGCGGCGGAGCTGGTGGCCAACGTTTTGCCAGCGTCGATTCATCGTCGGTTACCTCAAAGTACGAATGCGGGGATCGGCCACGCGATACAGCAGATCGGCCAGCAGATTGCCAACGATCAGCATCAGCGACGACAGCAGGATGATCGCCATGATCAGCGGATAATCGAGCGAGGTGATCGCCTGTATCCCCAACAATCCCATCCCCGGCCAGGAGAACACGCTTTCGGTGACGTAAGCGCCCACCACCAGCTCGCCAAACGACAGACCAAACAGGGTGATAACCGGCAACAGCACGTTTTTCAGCACATGGCGAAACAGGATGGTGCGGTAGGTTGCGCCATAGGCCAGCTGTGTCTGCACGTAGTCCGCCGACAGTTGGGTAATGGTGTTAGACCGCACGTAGCGCACGTAGGTTGAGAGGTTGTAAAACATCAGCGCGATGCAGGGTAATATGCCGTGACGCAGCACGTCCAGCCAGCTGTCCTCGACGCCGATGGTGCGCATTCCCATGCTCGGAAACCAGTTGAGCTGCACCGAAAAGACGGTAATCAACAGAATGCCAAACCAGAAAATGGGCACCGATATCCCGACATAGGCAAACAGGTTTAGCACGTAGTCGAGCCAACGATGTTTGAATGCCCCGGCCAACAGACCCAGCGGTACCGCCAGTACAATCGCCAGCAACAAGGAGGCCCCCATCAAGCCCAGCGTGGCGGGAATACGTTCGAGGATCATCTCCAGTACTGGACGGTGGTAAATCAGCGAGTAACCGAGATCACCTTGCAGGATATTTTTCAGCCACAGCAGATATTGGTTGACCAGCGGCTTATCCAGCCCAAGGCTATGGCGGATACGCTCAATATCCTCCGGCGACATGCGCGGCGTGATGTACGCCTGAATGGGGTCACCAGGGGCAAGCTTGACCAGCAAAAACGCCACCAGCGAAATAAAGAAAAGCATCGGCAGCAGCTGTAGCAGCCGACGAGTCAGCATTGTGTTCACGACATTCCCTTCACAAAAAGCCCCCGACATCGGGGGCTAATCTTGCTTATTGTTGGTAGAGTTTGGATAAATCTTGGAACATATAAACCGGTTTTGGCTCCGCTTCCTGAATACCACCAAAACGCTTATCCACCGCCACCACCGCATTACCGTAGGCAATCGGATAGTAGGTCATATCAGTGGCAACCACCTGCTGAAGTTGCTTGTAGATTTCTGCGCGTTTCGCGCTATCGGTCTCAATCGCGCCTTTATCCCACAGGGCATCAAACTGCGGATTTTTATAGTGTGCGTAGTTATAGGCTTCGTTGCTCATAAACAACGATTTATAGCCGTCCGGCTCAGGCCCCATGATGTAACCGCCAAGGCTCAGTTCGTAAGCGGTGTTTTTCATATCGAGGCTGCGCTGCGACATGGCGTTGGCATCCAGCGGCATTAGCTCGACGTTAACGCCCAGCGCTTTGAGCTGCTGCTGAATATACAGCCCCATGCTTTCCTGGGTTTTATTGGTATTGACGTAGGCCAGCCGCAGCTTCAGGTCGCTTGGCGCGCCGGAGGCTTTGAGCAGATCCTTGGCTTTTTGCAGATCGTAGGCGTACTGCTCAACATCATCGGAGTGATACAACGTATCCGGCGTCAGGAACGAGGTCGCCGGTTTGGCATAGTCGAGAGAGGTAAAAGCTGTGGTGACCAGATCGTTTTTGTTCAGCGCATAGGCTATTGCCTGACGCAGTTCCTTGCTCTGCATCACCGGGACGTTCTGGTTAAAGACCATGTAGGCTAGACGCCCTTCCGGGTAGGTCACGAAGTTAAACTTATCGGTTTTTTTCAGCCGCGACACGTCCTGCGGGTCAACCATTTTGAGGTTGATCTCGCCGTTTTGCAGCGCAAGATTGGCCGAGTTGCTGTCTTTGGCAAAACGATAGGTGACGGAATCCAGCTTCGCTTTGCCGTTCCAGTAGTCGTCAAAACGCGTTAGGGCGTAGTACTGGCCCGCACGATATTCTTTAAATTTGAATGGCCCGGAACCTACCGGCGCATCGTTTTTGCCGCTCTTTTCCAGATCGCTTTCGTTAGCGAACACGTGCTGCGGGATCGGGTAGATCTGCACCAGTGTGCCAACAAACGCCGCGCTCACCTGCGGCAGGGTAAATTTCACCGTGAGATCGTCCACCTTGCTTACCTGTACCGGCTTGCCGCCGTACATAAACATGCTGCGGAAGAAGCTGTGTTGTTTTTCATCCAGCAGCTTATCAAAGGTGAAGACCACGTCAGCGGCAGTGATCGGCTGCCCGTCCTGCCACTTCAGATTCGGTTTAAGCTTCAGGATATAGCTGAGATTATCCGCAGAAGGCTCCAGGCTTTCCGCCAGACCCCACTCGATCTTCCCGTCGTTATAGCTGTACAGCGGCGCATAGAGCGCCTGCATGATGGTCAACGTGGTACGGTCGCTGGCGTAAATCGGGTTCACTGCCAGCGGGTCGCCGGAGGTAATGCCAATAATCAGCGAGCCGCCTTCTTTCGCCGCGCTGCTGGCGACCGGAGCATTAGCGGTTTCTTTATTTTTTGCATCGTCACAACCGGTGAGACCCAACGCCAGCGAAATAAATGCCGCGGGGATGAATAATTTACGCATACCTCACTCACTCCTTACCCTTTAAAATTATTCTTCTTTCAAAGAAATAAACCGACAGACCCGGTGGTAAACATCAGTTTCAACGGCGCAGCACTGACCGTATATCCGGTTTTATTGTTAACCCGGTATATAAGCGCCTTAATCAATGAGTAAGCAATTGATTCCCCTTCACGTTGTTAACCGCTTCACACTTCATCAACGAAGATAAAAGTCTGAATTTACAGGCAGATAACGCTCTGCGGCCGACAACATTAAATAAAAATCGGGGGTAGTTGAGGAGCGAAATTATAACCAACTGATGTGTAACAAAAAAGCGGGAATGGCGGCGGGAGTTAGACGTTTTATCACTATCTAAAGTTGAAAATAAACTAAACAAAGGGCGGCCTAAGCCGCCCTTTTAAACGATTAGAAATCGTAACGCAGACGCACCAGGTTCATATCACCCAAGTCATCGGTGCTGGAGGTAAATACGTGTTCGTAATCAACACGGAAACCATAATCCAGCTGGAAGCTAATACCCACGCCGTTATCGATACGCTGGTAGTTACGACCATTCACGTATTCAATACGGTCACCCATGAAGTATGGCTGAACGGATTTAAGCGCATACTGACCAACCGGGATTTTGTAACCCGCGAAGTATTCCACGCCCCATGCATCACCCGCGAAGTAGTCGTTAACGGACGCTTTCTTGGTGGTCATGAAGTTCTGGTACCAGCCGCCGCCGACAGAGAACGTCCAGTTATCCGGCGTCCAGCTCAATGCGGTACCGAGGATGTTCTGATCGTAGGTTTTGCTGTCGTTGCTGTTGACGGTATTCATATCCGCACGGGTATAGTTCCATGCAGTACCCCAAGAGAGATCGTCGGTGATATGGTAATCCACGCCGAGTGAACCGCCGCCTTTACGTTTGTACAGTAGGCCGTTGTTCAGGTTCAGATCGTCGTTGAACAGATAAGAAGCGTAGAGATCAACGTCGCCTACAGTTTTCTTATATTTTAGAGATTTACGAGTACGGTAAGAACCATCGTAATCGCCGTTGATACCGTTGCCTGGTGCCTGACCAATCATGTCATAGTCCCAGATATCGGTTTTTGCGCCGACCACATCATAGTAGATGCTGTTTTGTTGACCGAAGGTCAGCGTACCCCAGGTATCGCTCTTCAGGCCGGTGTAGAGCATACGACGGGTGGTGTCGTTTGCGCCTTCAGCGTGGTGGTTATCCCAGTCGAAGACTGCAGGAATGTTCACGCCCAGTTCGTAGTAGCTGACCCAGCTAATGTCGTCGAACAGGTAGTAATCAGCAGCAAAGCGGAAACGGGTGCCGCCATCGAAGCCGTTACGTTTGTAAGAACCTTTATCGCCGTCACCGGTCATCATGTTGAACTGTGGACGGATACTCCCGCCTACGGTGAAGTTCAGACGGCTCAGCGGATTACCAGCCTGAGTATCCTGCTTGAGCAGGGTAATTTCAGCCTGGGATGCGAAAGACGTCAAAGCCACTGCAGCACCGATCGATAACGCCAGTGCTTTCATTTTTATAGTCATTATTTTTCCTTGATAGATTGCGAGCCAACTATCTGGCTGACAAATATTATCGTCTATTAATAAATTCCACCTCGCTGATTTTTAATGAAACGTGCGCTTTAGGTTTCCAGATTTACCGAATGGTGCCGTAAAAAAGGCAAGATGATGAAAGGATGAACAATTTATGGCGATGACAGAATGAGGGCGTGCCGCCATCCGGCAGCGTGCCCTGAATGCCTGATGGCGCTACGCTTATCAGGCCTACCTGAACTGAACCCGTCCTTGTAGGCCGGATAAGGTGTTTACGCCGCCATCCGGCAACGCGCCTGGATCTAGCCAGAGAACTGACGGAACAGCGCGCGCCCCTTCAGGAGCCGCAGACCAAGGCCCGCGCCGCACAGCGACAGCAAAAGCGCCCCGCACAGCGGCAGTGCGACCCACAGACGCCAGTCCGGCGACCATGGGAAATCAAAGACTTTGGTTTGCAGCATGGCCAGTGCGGTTTCAGCACCCATCGCCGCCACGAGGCCGGAAATGGCTCCAAGCAGCGCAAACTCAGCCCACAGCGTGGCGCGTAATAGCGACTTCCCGGCGCCCAGCGTGCGATAAACCACCAGCTCCTGATGCCGCTGACGCATTCCCACCTGCACTTGAGCCAGCAGCAACAGTACGCCGCAGGCGGTCACCAGCACCACCATCACCTCCAGCGCGCGGCTCACCTGCGCCAGCACCTGGCCGACCTGTTTCAAAATAGCGCCAATATCCAGCAGGCTGACCGTCGGAAACTCGCGGTTTAGCTGAGTAAGCAAGGAGGGATCGCGATCCCAGCGGAAGCTGGTCAGCCAGCTCTGCGGCTGACCGTCCAACGCACCGTCGGCGAAGATAAAGAAGAAGTTTGGCCGCAAGCTCTCCCAGTCCACTTTACGAATACTGCTGACCTTGGCGCTGAAGTCCTGGGTATCACCGGTAAAGGTCACGCTGTCGCCAAGGCGAATATTTAGCCGCTGCGCCAGTCCCTCTTCAATGGAGACTTCCCCGGTTTTCGGCGGCCAGACGCCCGCCACCAGCGGGTTATGCTCCGGTCGTTGATCCTGCCAGGTAAGGTTCAACTCACGGTTGAGCGACTCATCTTTATTGCCCTCAGTACTGTGGCCATCAATCTGCGTCAGGCGGGCCCTTACGATCGGATAGAACGCCGCCGGGATCACCTGATGATCGGCGAGGAAGGTTTTCACCTCACTCACCTGCTCCGGGGCGATATTGATGAGGAAATAGTTCGGGCTTTCCGGCGGCAACTGCTGCTGCCAGCGATCCAACAGATCGCCACGCAGCACCAGCAATAACGCCAGCAACATAAACGACAGCGAGAAGGCCGCCAACTGACTCAGCGTTGACCAAGGCTGGCGTAGCAGGCGGTTGACCGCCAGGCGCAGCGGCAGCGCGCGCAATGTCAGACGCTTAAGTACCTTCAGCAACAGCCAGCCGACCAGCCCGCACAGCGCCGCCAGCACCACGGCCCCGGCCAATACCGACCATAACAGCGGACTTCCGCCCATCAGCCACGCCAACAGCGCCACGGTAACCATACAAACCAGCGGCAGATAGATTTTCAGCGGCCAAACGGTAGCCACCATATCTTGGCGCAGCACGCGTAACGGCTGGGTCGCCAGCAATAAACGATAGGGACGCAAACCGACCAGCAGCGAAATCACTGTCATCGACCCCACGGCCCACAGCCACGGCCAGCCGCTGGCGGCGGGTAACGCCGCGGGCAGTACCGGTTTTAACAGCGCGAGCAGGATAGACTCAAACAACATCCCCATCGCGCCGCCCGCCAGCGCCGACAGCGCTAGCAGCAGCACCCATTGACCGATAATCAGCTTACGCAGTTGCGCTCGCCCGGCGCCTAAAGTTTTCAGGATGGCGACCAAATCGTAACGGCTACGGCAGTAATGCCCCATCGCCACGGCGACGGCCGCCACCGCCAGCAGCAGCGTGAGCAGCGCCGAAAGCAGCAAGAACTGCTGTGAACGCTGCAGTGATTTACCCAATGCGCCATCATCCTGGTTCGGCCCCAGCCAACGATGCTCAGGCTTCAGCTGCGGCAACAGCCAGCTTTCGTAGCTCGCCAGCGCAGGTGCCGTTCCCGCGAATTTATACTGCCAACTCACCCGGCTGCCGGGCTGCACCGCGCCGGTTTTCGCCACGTCAGCCATGTTCATCATCAATCTTGGGGCCAGTTGGAACGGGTTAAAGCCGCTGTCCGGCTCCTGCACGACTTCACCGGCAATGCGTAACGTGACGTCGCCGACGTCAATATTGTCACCGGTTTTCAGGTTCAGCAGCGCCATCAGACGCGGCGCCATCAGCACCGTGCCCGCCTGCGGTTTGATGTTGGCTGGCAGCGTTTGTAGCTCGCCATACAGCGGGTAGCTGTCATCCACCGCTTTTACGTCCGCCAGTTGCGGCGTGTCGCCCGCCCACGTCATGGTGGAGAAGTTAATCTGCTCGCCCACCGTGAGGCCCAGCGCCCGTGCTTTTTCCAGCCATTCAGGCGGGACTTCACGCGAGCTGCGCAGCGCCCGGTCGCCGGCCATATAGTCGCGGCTTTGCTGGTTGAGCCCTTTATCCATTCGGTCGCTAATGCTGCCCAACGCCAGCACGCAGGCCACCGCAAGGCTTAGCGCCAACCAGACAATTAACAGCGACGGCGAACGCCATTCGCGCCAGAACCAGCGTAGGATCATGCTTCCTCCCGGAGTTGCCCATCCACCAGGCGCAGGCGGCGATCGCAGCGGGCTGCCAATTGGGCATCGTGGGTAACAAGGATAAGCGTGGTGCCGTGTTCGCGGTTTAAAGAAAATAGCAGGTCGGCAATTTTGTCACCGGTCTGACGGTCGAGGTTGCCGGTCGGTTCATCAGCAAACAGCAAATCGGGCTTGCCGTTAAAGGCCCGCGCCAACGCCACGCGCTGCTGCTCACCGCCGGAAAGCTGTGCTGGAAGATGATGCAGACGCTTGCCCAGCCCCAGTTGTTCCAGCAGCGCTTTCGCGCCATGTCGGCTCTGATTATCACTTTCACCGCGCAGCAACGCTGGCAGCTCCACGTTTTCTTGTGCATTGAGCGTGGGGATCAACATAAATGATTGAAAAACAAAACCGATATGCTGAGCTCGCAGCCGTGCGCGCGCCTCTTCGTCCATATTCTCGAGCGAATGACCCAGCAGCTTTACCTGACCGCTGCTCCCGTCATCCAAACCGGCTAGGATAGCCAGCAACGTTGACTTGCCGGAGCCGGACTCGCCAATTAAAGCAAGGGTTTGCGCCGGTTTGACAATCAGGTTAACTCCGGTAAGGATGGAAAGCTCATGCTCCCCCTGACCGACGGATTTCTTAAGATGATGAACTTCAAGTACGTTTTCCGCTGGCATTTGCCTGTCCTGTTTTTGATTCTGTTGAGCTTTCGCGCCGCGGCGGCGGACACGCTATTGGTTCTCGGCGACAGCCTTAGCGCGGGCTATCGCATGGCGGCCAATACCGCCTGGCCTGCCCTGCTAAACGAGAAATGGCAGCCTAAAATCACGGTGATAAATGCCAGCATCAGCGGCGACACCGCCCAGCAGGGGCTGGCTCGTCTCCCCGCACTGCTCAAGCAGCACCAGCCGCGCTGGGTATTGGTAGAGCTCGGCGGTAACGATGGCCTACGCGGTTTCCAGCCTCAGGAAGTCGAGAAAACCCTACGTGTTATTTTGCAGCAACTTAAAGCCGCCAACGTTCAACCGCTATTAATGCAAATTCGTCTGCCCGCAAACTATGGACGCCGCTATAATGAGGCCTTTAGCGCCGTGTATCCGAAGCTTGCCAGTGAATTCACCGTGCCACTGCTGCCCTTCTTTATGGAAGAGGTCTACCTCAAGCCGCAGTGGATGCAGGATGATGGCATTCATCCCAACCGTGACGCCCAGCCGTTTATTGCCGACTGGATGGCGACACGTCTGGCTCCATTAGTTAATCACGACGCCGGGAAGTAAAGCGGTGTCTTCAGGTAAAGTTATGCAAAAATCGGTCTTAATTACAGGATGTTCCAGTGGAATTGGCTTGGAAAGCGCACTTGAGCTTAAGCGCCAAGGGTTTCACGTGCTGGCCGCCTGCCGCAAACCCGAGGATGTCAAACGCATGGATGGCATGGGCCTGACGGGGATTTTGCTTGATCTCGACAGCCCGGAGAGCGTGGATAATGCTGCAGACCAGGTGATTGCGCTGACCAATAATCATCTTTTCGGCCTGTTTAATAACGCCGGATACGGTGTTTATGGCCCGTTGGAAAGCATAAGCCGCGCGCAAATGGTGCAGCAGTTTTCCGCCAACTTTTTTGGCGTCCACCAGTTAACCACGCGTTTGCTGCCAGCAATTGTGCCGCACGGCGAGGGGCGTATTGTGATGACCTCATCGGTAATGGGGCTTATCTCCACGCCGGGTCGTGGGGCGTATGCTGCCAGTAAATATGCGCTGGAAGCTTGGTCTGATGCGCTGCGTATGGAGCTTCGCCATACCGGCGTCAAAGTCAGCCTGATTGAACCTGGCCCGATTCGCACCCGCTTTACCGACAACGTCAACCAGACCAGCGACAAAGCCGTGGAAAACCCAGGCATTGCAGCGCGCTTTACCCTTGGCCCAGACGCGGTGGTGGAAAAAGTGCGTCACGCGTTTATTAGCGATAAACCCAAGCTGCGTTATCCAGTCACGCTGGTCACTCACGCGGTTGGTTGGCTAAAACGCCTGCTGCCGGGCCGGTTGATGGACAAAATTCTGCAGGGCTAAGTTGAAGCATGCGCTTTTGCCCCCATCTCGAATACAAACCGAATATAGGGAATGACTGATGTCCGTACAGAGTATCGTAAATATTACCGAGGCTAACCTACACCAGACGCTGGAACAATCCGCGACTATCCCGGTGTTATTCTATTTTTGGTCTGAGCGCAGCCAGCATTGTCTGGATCTGACGCCGGTTCTGGAAAGCTTGGCCGCACAGTACCACGGTCAATTTATTCTGGCGAAAGTTGACTGTGATGCCGAGCAGATGGTCGCTTCCCAGTTTGGCCTGCGCGCTATTCCTACCGTGTATCTGTTCCAAAACGGCCAGCCGGTAGACGGCTTCCAAGGCCCGCAGCCGGAAGAGGCGATTCGCGCGTTGCTGGATAAAGTGCTGCCGCGTGAAGAAGAGCTGAAGGCACAGCAGGCGCTGGCGCTGATTCAGGAAGGCAATCACGCCGAGGCGCTGCCTCTACTGAAAGACGCCTGGCAGCTCTCCGGCCAAGACAGCCAGATTGGCCTGCTGCTGGCGGAGACGCAAATTGCACTCAACCGTTCAGACGATGCGGAAGCGGTGCTGAAAACCATTCCGTTACAGGATCAGGACACCCGTTATCAGGGGCTGCTGGCACAAATTGAGCTCTTGAAACAAGCGGCTGATACGCCGGAAATCCAGCTGTTACAGCAGCAGGTTGAACAGAATCCCGACGATGCAGAGCTTGCCACCAAGCTTGCGTTACAGCTTCATCAGGTAGGGCGTAACGAAGAGGCGCTGGAGCTGCTGTTCAGCCATCTGCGTAAAGATCTGGGCGCCGCGGACGGTCAGGCGCGCAAAATGCTGCAAGAGATTCTGGCCGCACTCGGCACCGGCGATGCGCTGGCGTCTAAGTACCGCCGCCAGCTTTATTCACTGCTGTACTGATCGAGCCTCTCGGCGGCGCACACCATGCCTGATGGCGCTTCGCTTATCAGGCCTACCTGTTTAGAGCCAGTCCTCGTAGTCCGGAGAAGGCGGTTACGCCGCCATCCGGCAACGGCGTTGCACACCATGCCTGATGGCGCTTCGCTTATCAGGCCTACCTGTTCAGAGCCAGTCCTCGTAGGCCGGATAAGGCGGTTACGCCGCCATCCGGCAACGGCGTTGCACACCATGCCTGATGGCGCTTCGCTTATCAGGCCTACCTGTTTAGAGCCAGTCCTCGTAGGCCGGATAAGACGGTTACGTCGCCATCCGGCAACGGCGTTGCACCCCATGCCTGATGGCGCTTCGCTTATCAGGCCTACCTGTTTAGAGCCAGTCCTCGTAGGCCGGATAAGGCGTTTACGCCGCCATCCGGCAACGGCTACGGCATCAAACTTTGTTTTTCAACTGGGTCACCACCAGCTGGTGACGGGCATTGTAAAACTTCCGGTAGGTCAGGTAGCAGGCGATGATCGTCGACAGGCTGGCGGTAGATAACAGCATAAACGTCACCATGATCTGATACTTAATCGCTTTTACCGGATCGATACCGGCAAAAATCAGCCCGGACATCATCCCCGGCAAGCTCACCAGCCCAACGGTTTTCGCCGAATCGACGGTGGGGATAAGCGATGCGCGTATGCTTTCGCGAATAAGCCGCGCTGAGGCCATTTTCGGCGTGGCCCCAAGACTCAATTTCTCCTGAATCTGCTGCTGCTCGGCGCTAAAGCGTTGGCCCAGATTGTTGTAGCACAGCCCCACCGCAATCATCGCGTTCCCGGCAATCATCCCGGAAATCGGGATCACCTGCATCGGCACGAATGCAATCGAACCGGAAAACACCAGCACTGCTAACGTCAATCCGGCACCGGTGGTAATGGCGATAAATGATGAGACAAACGCTTTATCAATATATTTGCTGCGCTTTTGCGCGTTATAAGCGGCGTTAAAGCAGATAAACAGCACCATCAGCAGCGTCAGCACCGCGTGGTTCACGTTGAAGATATACTTCAGCACGTAGCCGACGATCACCAGTTGGACAACCGCCCGACAAATGCTCCAGATAATGTCTTTTTCCAGCGCCAACTTTTCCCGGTAGCTCACCAGCACCGCCACCAGAACCAACACCATCGACAGTGCTAATGATTCATTGGTAATTGTATGTTCATTCATGATGGGCCTCCTGCACGCTATCGCGATGGGATGGCAGCGTGATCACCTCATCCGCATGGCTAATTTCATCTTTATCGTGCGTCACCCACAGCACCGCAACCTGCTTATCGCGAACGTAGCGATGAATAATGTCGTTGACGTTCTTTTTATTTTGCTCGTCGAGCGCGCTAGTTATTTCATCCAGCAGCAACACCTTAGGCAAGAATTGCAGATTACGGATTAACGACACCCGCTGCTTTTCTCCGCCGGAAAGCTCGTTTATCGATTTAGACAGCGTCTCTTCCGGAAGGCCAAAGCGCGTTAATTGCGCGAGAAAGCTCTCTGGCTCCGGCTGCTGCTGGCGGATTTGCCAAGGGAAAATCAGGTTGTCATAGACCGTGTCGCCAAATAGCGCTGGCGTTTGCGCACAGTAGGAAACCTGCTGACGGTAGGTCTCCGGCGAGAGTGTGTCGGTGGCTTTGCCTTCAAAAAGGATCTGGCCCGTGGTCGGTGAAAGCAGCGAGGCCACAATTTTTAATAAAGTACTTTTTCCACAGCCGGAAGGACCGGTAATCAGCTTAAATTCGCCGGGCGCGACGCTGAGATTTATCCCTTCCAGAATGGTATTGCCACCAATATCAAAGCCCACCTGTTGGAGCTGCAAAATAGCGTTATTTTCCGTCATTGCCTTTCCATGTCCTGATTCATACTTTTTGTGTCTCTAGTGTAACGCCAATTAATTTCAGGGGGCGAATTTCACCGCTATAGCCGATATACTTGATTGAGTTACGGACAGTTAAACAGGAGGTTTTATGCTGGTATTTATCCCGATTCTTATCTTTGTCGCGCTGGTCGTTGTGGCCGCCGGTGTCAAAATCGTGCCGCAGGGCTATCAATGGACGGTCGAACGATTTGGCCGCTACACGAAAACGCTGCACCCGGGCTTAAGCTTGGTCGTCCCATTTATGGATAGAATTGGTCGCAAGATCAACATGATGGAACAAGTGCTCGATATCCCCTCTCAGGAAGTGATTTCGAAAGATAACGCCAACGTTTCTATTGATGCCGTTTGTTTTATTCAGGTTATTGATGCGCCAAAAGCGGCGTATGAGGTCAGCAACCTTGAGCTGGCGATTATCAACCTGACAATGACCAACATTCGTACCGTCCTCGGCTCGATGGAGCTTGATGAAATGCTCTCCCAGCGCGATAACATCAACACGCGCCTGCTGCATATCGTCGATGAAGCCACCAACCCGTGGGGCATCAAAATTACCCGTATTGAAATTCGCGATGTGCGTCCACCGGCAGAACTTATCGATGCGATGAACGCGCAGATGAAGGCCGAACGAACCAAGCGTGCCTACATTCTCGAAGCGGAAGGTATTCGCCAAGCGCAGATCGTCAAAGCCGAAGGGGAAAAACAGGCGCAAATCCTGACCGCGGAAGGTGAACGCCAGTCAGCGTTCCTGCAGGCAGAAGCGCGTGAACGTTCTGCCGAAGCGGAAGCGCGAGCCACAAAAATGGTTTCTGAAGCTATCTCGGCTGGGGACATTCAGGCGATTAACTACTTTGTCGCGCAGAAATACACCGACGCGCTGCAGAAAATTGGCTCAGCCAATAACAGCAAAGTGGTGATGATGCCGCTGGATGCCAGCAGCTTAATGGGCTCTATTGCTGGGGTTGCCGAACTGATTAAAGACAGCAGCCGCGATCGGAAATCATCATGATAGCCCTGGTGCTGACGCACCCGCATCTCTTCTGGCTGAGTCTTGGCGGCCTGCTGTTGGCCGCCGAGATGCTCGGCGGCAGCGGCTACCTGCTGTGGAGCGGCGTGGCGGCGGCGGTAACTGGCCTACTGACGTGGGTCTTACCGCTTGGCTGGGAGTGGCAGGGAACGCTGTTTGCGGTGCTTACGCTGCTGGCAGCTTGGCTGTGGTGGAAGTGGCTGAATCAACGCGCGAGCCGTCAGCGTCCTGCTGAAAATCAGCTAAACCAACGCGGCCAACAGCTACTTGGGCAACGATTTACGCTCGATAACGCACTGGTTAACGGACGCGGCCATATGCGCGTGGGCGACAGTTCGTGGCCGGTCATTGCCGATGACGACCTGCCCGCGGGCAGTAAAGTTGAAGTACTGGCGGTCGAAGGGATCGTCCTGCGAATCAGGTTAACCCCTTCACGCTAGGCATCAGGCCTGAGCTTTACGGTGGCAGCAGCCGGACAGATTATCAATAATCGGGCAATCGGCGCTGTCATCGCCCGGACAGGACGCGGCCAGCGACATTAACTGGTCGCGCATCACCTGCAAGTCGCTAATATGGCGTTCAATATCTGCTACTTTTTGCAGCGTGTAGGCTTTCACATCGGCGCTGTGCCGTTTGGGATCGTTGAACAAATTCACCAGTTCACCGCACTCTTCCAAGTTAAACCCCACCTGGCGCGCCTGACGCAGTAGCGTAAACTCATCAAGGTGCTTTTGCGTGTAACTACGGTAGCCGTTCTCGCTGCGCAGCGGCGGCGTCACCAACCCTTTCTCTTCATAAAAGCGAATGGCTTTGCTTGTCAGGCCGGTTTTTTTGGCAACATCACTGATATTCACGTTTCCCCCTTGACCTTCCCCTTGCTGGAAGGTTTAACCTTCATAACTGTAGACCAAAAGGTAATTCTGGTCATTCATTATTGAGGAAAGTGATATGTCTCATACCATCGATCTGACTCTGGACGGTCTGTCCTGCGGTCATTGCGTCAAACGAGTCAAAGAGAGTCTAGAGCAACGTCCCGATGTTGAGCAGGCAGAGGTGACAATCGAAGCGGCTCACATCACCGGCAGCGCCAGCGCCGAAGCACTTATCGACACCATTAAACAAGCTGGATACGGTGCGGAGTTAAGCCACCCAAAGGCTAAACCGCTGGCAGAGTCATCATCCCCGTCGGAAGCGCTGACAGCGGCCACCCCTGAGCTTCCGGCAGCACAGGAATCGGATGACAGCCAACAGTTGCTGTTAAGCGGTATGAGCTGCGCCAGTTGCGTATCCCGGGTGCAGAAAGCCTTGCTGACTGTCCCCGGCGTCGTACAGGCACGGGTAAATCTGGCGGAGCGTACGGCCTTAGTAATGGGCAGCGCTTCCGCCAGTGATTTAGTGCAGGCGGTAGAGAAAGCCGGCTACGGTGCAGAAGCGATTGAGGATGACCTCAAGCGACGTGAGCGTCAGCAGGAAACGGCGCTGGCGACGATGAAGCGTTTTCGCTGGCAGGCGATTGTCGCTCTGCTGGTGGGCATCCCGGTGATGGTCTGGGGGATGTTCGGCGACAACATGATGGTCACCGACGATAACCGTTCCCTGTGGCTGGTGATTGGTTTGGCGACTCTCGCCGTGATGGTTTTTGCCGGTGGGCACTTCTATAGCAGTGCTTGGAAGAGCCTGAAGAACCGCACCGCCACCATGGATACGCTGGTCGCCCTGGGTACCGGCGTGGCGTGGCTGTACTCGATGAGCGTCAACCTGTGGCCGCAATGGTTCCCGATGGAAGCACGTCACCTCTATTACGAGGCCAGCGCCATGATTATCGGCCTGATAAACCTCGGCCATATGCTTGAAGCGCGGGCGCGTCAGCGTTCGTCCCGAGCGCTGGAAAAATTACTCGACCTTACGCCGCCCACCGCCCGCGTGGTGACCGATGAGGGTGAAAAAAGCGTGCCGCTGGCAGAAGTACAGCCGGGCATGACTTTGCGCCTGGCAACTGGCGACCGTGTGCCGGTTGACGGCGAAATTAGCCAAGGCGAAGCCTGGTTTGATGAAGCCATGCTCACTGGCGAACCTATTCCGCAGCAAAAAGGCGACGGCGATAGCATTCACGCCGGGACCGTGGTGCAAGATGGTTCCGTGCTGTTCCGCGCCAGCGCAGTCGGCAGCCACACCACCTTGTCACGTATCATTAAGATGGTGCGCCAAGCGCAAAGCAGCAAACCGGAAATCGGACAACTGGCCGACAAAATCTCGGCGGTATTTGTGCCCGTGGTCGTTGCTATCGCGATTTTAAGCGCAGCTATCTGGTACTTCTTCGGCCCGGCACCGCAAATCGTTTATACCTTGGTGATTGCCACCACGGTGCTGATTATCGCCTGCCCTTGTGCGCTCGGTTTGGCCACGCCAATGTCGATTATCTCCGGCGTGGGCCGCGCGGCTGAATACGGCGTGCTGGTCCGCGATGCCGATGCGCTGCAGCGTGCCAGCGAACTGACCACGCTGGTGTTTGATAAAACCGGTACGCTGACGGAAGGTAAACCGCAGGTGGTCGAAGTGAAAACCGTCGGCGATATGGATGAAGCGACAGCGCTGCGTCTGGCGGCGGCGCTGGAGCAAGGTTCCAGCCACCCGCTGGCCCGTGCGATCATAGAAAAAGCCGCTGTCAGTTCGCTGCCGCAGGTCAACGCGTTTCGCACCTTACGCGGTCTGGGCGTCAGCGGTGAGGCCGAGGGGCATCAGTTGCTGCTGGGGAATCAGCCGTTAATGCATGAGCAGCAGATTGATACCCGCGATCTGGATAACGCTATGGCGGAACAAGCCGCACTGGGCGCAACCCCGGTACTGCTGGCGATTGATGGTCGCATCGCCGCGCTGTTCGCCATTCGCGATCCGTTGCGCAGCGACAGCGTTGCCGCGCTGCAACGTTTGCACCGGGAAGGCTATCGTCTGGTGATGCTGACCGGCGATAACCCCGTCACGGCAAACGCGATTGCCAAAGAAGCCGGTATTGATGAGGTGATTGCGGGCGTACTGCCAGACGGTAAGGCGCAGGCGATTAAAGATTTGCAGGCCCAGGGTCAGAAAGTGGCGATGATCGGCGATGGCATCAACGATGCGCCTGCGCTAGCACAGGCAGAAGTCGGGATCGCCATGGGCGGTGGTAGCGATGTGGCGATTGAAACGGCCGCCATCACGTTGATGCGTCACAGCCTCGTAGGCGTCGCCGATGCGCTGGCTATCTCGCGCGCCACGCTGCGCAATATGAAGCAGAACCTGCTGGGTGCCTTTATCTATAACTCGCTGGGCATTCCGATTGCCGCAGGTATCCTCTGGCCGCTGACCGGAACGCTGTTGAACCCGGTGGTCGCCGGGGCGGCAATGGCTCTTTCCTCCATTACGGTGGTGAGCAACGCCAACCGCCTGCTGCGCTTTAAACCTAAACAGTAGCCCCGCCGTCCCTCCCGCCTTCGGGAGGGACGCGTTTGCACCTTTCCCCCCATCGCGCTAGCATGAGATTTTCCTTCCAGGGAGCGCGGATGAACCTGCAAAATCAACTTCAACGCCTGTGGCGCGCCCTGCGCGGTGAACCCTATAGCTGGCCTGCGCTCGACGTGACATTGCCCGGTGGCAGACATCTACACCTGGTCGGCAGTATTCATATGGGGACCCGCGATATGGCCCCGCTTCCCGCCAAACTGATAAAGAAGTTGCGTCAGGCCGACGCACTGATCGTCGAAGCCGATATTTCCGGCAGCGAAACACCGTTTACGGACCTTCCCGTCTGCCCTCCTCTGGCCGAAAGGCTGAGCGAGACGCAGCTATCCGAGTTGGAAAATCGCGTCAACGAGCAGGGATTATCGCTCTTTCGTTTCGACAGCCAGCCGCTATGGCAAATTGCGATGGTGCTACAGGCAACTCAAGCGCAGCGGCTGGGTCTGCGTCCCGACTACGGCATTGATTACCAGATGCTAACAGCGGCACGCGCAAACGGGCTGCCGGTGCAGGAGCTTGAAGGGGCAGACAATCAGATTAACCTACTGTGCCAACTGCCTGATGGCGGGATGGCGCTGCTTGACGATACGTTAACCCACTGGCACACCAACGCGCGGTTGCTGCAGGTCATGATCGGTTGGTGGCTACAGCAGCCGCCGTCAAATTCCATGAGTACGCTGCCGAATACTTTTAGCCAGTCGTTATACGATGTGTTGATGGTGAAACGCAATGAAGCTTGGCGCGACGCGCTGCTGGCGCTGCCGCCGGGGCGCTACGTTGTCGCCGTGGGCGCTCTGCATTTATACGGAGAGGGGAATCTGCCGCAGATGTTGAAATAAAAAAATGGCCAATATTTCTATTGGCCCGTCAAAGAGGAATTTCATCATTATTATTATCCCGAAGTTTTCACTCCGGATCTTTCGATTGTCGCTCAAAGTTACCGCAACTGCCAAGATCTAATGCGCAAGATTATACTATTTTTTAGTCCATTTTAGGGCGTATGCTGGGGGCATATCTCGTTTGTGGTAAGAAGGAAGGTTATGACTCCCGCCGTTAAGTTACTCGAAAAGAACAAAATCCCATTCAGCATCCACACCTACGATCACGATCCAAACGAAACCAATTTTGGCGACGAAGTGGTGCGCAAATTAGGGCTTAATGCCGATCAGGTTTATAAAACGCTACTGGTTGCCATCAACGGCGATATGAAACAGCTCGCCGTGGCGGTCACGCCGGTTGCCGGGCAGTTGGATCTGAAAAAAGTGGCCAAAGCGCTTGGCGCGAAAAAAGTGGATATGGCCGACCCGATGGTGGCTCAGCGCGTGACCGGGTATCTGGTCGGGGGCATCAGCCCGCTGGGACAGAAAAAACGCCTGCCAACGGTGATTGACGCGCCGTCGCAGGAATTTACCTCAATTTATGTCTCGGGCGGGAAGCGTGGGCTGGATATTGAACTGGCCGCGGGCGATTTGGCCAAAATCCTCGGCGCAACCTTTGCGGATATTGCGCGCCGGGATTGATAACGCGATTTTCATGTTACACCCCTGATGACATCGCACGCGCCATCCGACAATGTGCGCCTAACTGCCTGATGGCGCTGCGCTTATCAGGCCTACAATACGGTAGGCCGGATAAGGCGTTTACGCCGCCATCCGGCAAGGTGCGCCATCCGGCAGCGCCGAACCTACTGCCAGCTCACTTCCCCTTTCGGTTCGTAAGCATTCACATCCAGCGGTGAGTTTTGCTCGATATACTGCTTCAATACCTCAGCATCAATAAAGCCGGTATTCACGTATCCCGGTTTGGTATCGATCTTCGGATAGCCGTCGCCACCGGTGGCGTTAAAGCTTAGGGTTGCCATACGGTAAGTTTTCGCCGGATCAACCGCTTCACCTTTGATTTTCAGATCCTGAAGCTGCCCATCTTTTGCCACAAAACTGACGTTCGCAAACTGCGGATAGGCGCCGGAATCCGGCTTCATCTGAGCCACGGCGGTCAAATACTCAACCACCTCTTTCCCGCTCATGTCGGCATAGACCACCACGTTACCGAACGGCTGTACCTTCAACACGCTCTTGTAGGTAATATTCCCAGCCTCAATTGAATCGCGAATGCCACCGCCGCTCATCACGCCGAAATCAGCGCTAGTACGCGCCATTTGCGCCGCCAGAATCAGATGCCCCATATTGGTCTGCACAAAGCGCACCTTGCTGCGGTCGCCTTCCAAGTGCCCGTTGACGCTGCCGACTTTAACATCCAGCTGCGCCTTGCCTTTGCTCTGGAACGGCGTCAGCAGCGACAGCATCTGTGGGTTTTCCGGGATTTGTGGCGTGTAGAGTACGCGCTCACTTTGCCCGTTATCATAGGTCACTTTTTTCTTCAGGTTAACGGGGATCAGCTGATAGTGAACCAGCTTTAGCTCACCATTGCGGAATTCAAAGTCAGCGCGACCGACGTACTTGCCCCACTCGTGGGCCTGAACAATCCAGATGCCGTTTTGTTTATCCGGCGCGCACGGGGTGCCCGGCACATAGTCGACCTGCTTTTTATTCTCGGAAGCCATGCATACCGGATCTTGTGAGTGACCACCCACAATCATCGCCAGTGAGCCTGCTGGCAGACTGCGCGCCATCTCTACGTCACCCGGCGCGTTGGAGCCATGATCGCCGTTATCGTAGTGCCCCATATGGGTGGTAGCCAGAATCAGATCAGGCTTCTCGGTTTGCTGCAATTCTTGGATAACCAGCTTCGCTTCTTCCGCCGGTTTGCGGAATTCGATATCGGTAAAATATTCCGGGTTGCCGATTTTCGCCGTGTCGTCGGTGGTTAAACCGATGACGGCAATTTTCAGGTCCTGACGCTTAAACAGCGCCCAAGGTTTAAACAGGCGTTCGCCGGTGCTTTTTTGATAGATATTAGCCGAGAGAAACGGGAATTTTGCCCATTTCTCCTGTTGGCGAAGCACGCTCATCGGGTTATCGAATTCGTGGTTACCGACGGCCATCGCATCATAGCCCACGAGGTTCATACCGCGAAAATCGGGTTCGGCGTCCTGCAGGTCCGATTCTGGCACCCCGGTATTAATATCGCCGCCGGAGAGTAACAGTACGCTACCACCTTCCGCCGCAACCTCTTTACGAATACCGTCCACCAGCGTTTTTTGCGCGGCCAAACCGTATTCACCGTATTCACTGCGCCAGAAGTGCCCGTGATGATCGTTGGTATGAAGAATGGTGATTTTATAAGTTTTATCTTGTTGATAAGCCTGTGCCGGTAAGCTGGTTAACGATAAAGCCGCCAGCATCGCCAACGCCACGCCCCGTTTGACGAATCGCATAATTCTCTCCCTGAGTGAATAACAACCGCAGAAATTACGACGCTATGAAATAATAGTCGAATTTCTTTTCAGAAATGAGACTTCCTTCAAACGTCTTAGGCAGGTATCTTAGTCTGATAATTATTATTAAAGCGTATATCCCCAACATCGCTCGATTAAATACAAGTGGAATCTATGGCAATTTCTGAAACCAGCCCTACCCGGCCTGGCCCTTCTGCGTCTTCGCAACAGGGCCGCACCTCGTTTCGCATCTTGGGAGCAATCAGCCTCTCCCACCTGTTAAACGATATGATCCAGTCGCTGATCTTGGCGATTTACCCATTGCTGCAGTCGGAGTTTTCACTGACGTTTGTGCAGATCGGTATGATCACTCTAACCTTCCAGCTCACCTCGTCGCTGTTCCAGCCGGTTATCGGCTACATCACCGATAAGCGCTCGATGCCGTGGTCGCTGCCGGTGGGCATGTGCTTTACCTTAACTGGCCTTGTGCTATTGGCGCTGGCGGGCAGTTTCGAGATGGTGCTATTAGCCGCGGCTTTGGTAGGCACCGGTTCTTCGGTATTTCATCCCGAATCCTCTCGCGTGGCGCGGATGGCCTCCGGTGGTCGTCACGGTCTGGCACAGTCTATTTTCCAAGTGGGCGGTAACTTCGGTAGCTCGCTGGGGCCATTGCTGGCGGCAGTCATCATCGCGCCTTATGGCAAAGGCAACGTTGCCTGGTTTGTGCTCGCCGCCCTGCTGGCGATTGTGGTTCTGGCGCAGGTCAGCCGTTGGTATGCCGCGCAGCATCGTATGAACAAAGGGAAACCTAAAGCGCCGATCGTTAATCCGCTGCCGAAGAACAAGGTTATTCTCGCCGTTTCTATCCTGTTAATGCTGATTTTCTCGAAATACTTCTATATGGCGAGTATTAGCAGCTATTACACCTTTTATCTGATACAAAAATTCGGATTATCGGTACAAAATGCCCAGATTCATTTATTCACCTTCCTGTTTGCCGTTGCCGCAGGCACGGTGATTGGCGGGCCTGTCGGTGATAAAATCGGTCGTAAATATGTTATTTGGGGCTCTATCCTCGGCGTTGCGCCATTTACGCTTCTTTTACCCTACGCCACGCTGTGGTGGACCGGTATTTTGACGGTCATTATTGGATTTATCCTCGCATCCGCGTTTTCTGCCATCTTGGTTTACGCACAGGAGCTTTTACCAGGCCGTATCGGCATGGTTTCCGGGCTATTCTTCGGTTTCGCTTTCGGCATGGGAGGCTTGGGTGCCGCGGTGTTGGGGCTGATTGCCGACCATACCAGCATTGAATTGGTCTACAAAATATGTGCTTTCCTACCACTTATTGGGATGTTGACCATATTCTTACCTGATAACCGGCAAAAACACTAAGTTATAGGCAGCCAAAGTATTATTTTGGCTGCCGTCATCTCTCCGCAAACTCGCCTCCCGCCTGACTTCCCGTACCCAGCTTTCACTTTTGTGCCATTTACTCTCAAAAATTCAACTTTTTAGCTAAATTCAAGAATTATTCACAAACATAATAGTGAAAATTGTCATAAACTGTTATCAGGCTTTTTGGTTTTCAGGTTGTTTTGAACACTCTGCACCAAAAATGGAACCACGCATCACGACGAAAGGAGACGGAATGCATCACGCCACACCGCTAATCACCACCATTGTTGGTGGCCTTGTGCTCGCTTTTTTCCTTGGCATGATTGCCAATAAATTACGAATTTCACCACTGGTAGGTTATTTGTTAGCGGGCGTACTGGCCGGACCGTTTACTCCAGGATTTGTCGCTGATACCCAGCTTGCACCAGAGCTGGCAGAGCTAGGCGTGATTTTGCTGATGTTTGGCGTGGGTCTTCATTTTTCGCTTAAGGACCTGATGGCGGTAAAGTCGATAGCCATTCCCGGCGCGATTGCCCAAATCGCGGTTGCCACACTGCTGGGGATGCTGCTTTCCCACTTCTTAGGCTGGTCGATAATGACCGGTATCGTTTTTGGTCTGTGTCTTTCTACCGCCAGTACCGTGGTGCTGCTGCGAGCGCTGGAAGAACGCCAACTTATTGATAGCCAGCGGGGGCAAATCGCCATCGGCTGGCTTATTGTCGAAGATCTGGTGATGGTGCTGACGCTGGTTCTGCTGCCTGCCGTTGCCGGGATGATGGAAAAAGAGAATATTGGTTTTGCCTCTCTGGCAATCGATATGGCTATCACCATCGGTAAGGTCGTGGCGTTTATCGCCATCATGATGTTGGTAGGCCGCCGTTTGGTGCCGTGGATCCTGGCACGCAGCGCTGCCACCGGTTCTCGCGAACTGTTTACCCTCTCGGTGCTGGCGCTGGCGCTGGGTATTGCCTTTGGTGCCGTTGAGCTGTTCGACGTCTCCTTCGCGCTGGGCGCGTTCTTCGCCGGCATGGTGCTCAATGAGTCTGAGCTGAGCCATCGTGCCGCGCACGATACGCTGCCGCTGCGCGATGCGTTTGCGGTGCTGTTCTTTGTCTCTGTCGGCATGCTGTTCGACCCGTTGATTCTGATTGAGCAGCCGCTGGCGGTGCTGGCGACGCTGGCTATCATCGTCTTCGGCAAATCTCTCGCCGCATTCGGCCTCGTGCGCCTGTTCGGTCACTCTCAGCGTACCGCATTGACGATTGCCACCAGCCTCGCGCAAATTGGTGAATTCGCCTTTATCCTGGCGGGCCTCGGCATGGCGCTGAATCTGCTGCCGCAGGCCGGGCAAAATCTGGTGCTGGCAGGAGCTATCCTCTCCATTATGCTTAACCCGATACTGTTCTCGGTGCTGGAGAAATACCTCGAGAAAACGGAAACTCTTGAGGAGCAAACGCTGGAAGAGGCGCTGGAAGATGAAAAACAGATCCCGGTGGATATCTGCAACCATGCGCTGCTGGTCGGCTATGGGCGCGTCGGCAGCCTGCTAGGCGAGAAGCTGATGGCGCAAGGGATCCCGTTGGTGGTGATTGAAACTTCACGCACCCGCGTGGATGAGCTGCGCGAGCGCGGCATTCGCGCGGTGCTGGGCAACGCGGCCAATGAAGAAATCATGGCGCTGGCGCACCTCGACTGCGCGCGCTGGCTGCTGCTGACCATTCCTAACGGCTACGAGGCGGGGGAAATTGTTGCCAGCGCCCGTGAGAAATGCCCACACCTTGAGATTATCGCGCGTGCGCATTATGACGATGAAGTGGCTTATATCAGCGAGCGTGGAGCGAATGAGGTGGTGATGGGCGAGCGGGAAATTGCTAAAACCATGCTGGGACTGCTGAGCTCACCATCGTTAAAAGAGGCGGTTAGCGGATAAATCGTAGGCCGGATAAGGCGAAGCGGCCATCCGGCAATAGTGTGCGCCGATATTGCCTGATGGCGCTACGCTTATCAGGCCTACAATGATGGTCATTGTAGGCCTTGAGCGGATTATCGTTCCCAGTACGCCTCTTCGAGGCTATCTTCTTTTTCCGGCAGGCCGCGCGTCAGGCGCGGTGAATGCTGGTTCAATACCTGATAACTCACCCGGTTGGCATACTTACACACCTGCGCCAGCGACGAATAGGTCAGCCAGCTATGCTGATGCTTGCTGGAATTGGGCACGTTGCTGCGGTGGTAGGCATTGGCGGTAATATCGTGCAGCAGCGCCGCCAGCGCGCCATCACCTGCGCCGTTGGTGTTCATGATTTTCTCAGGTCCGCCCATAAACGGCGCGATATGCGAGTAAATACGCAGCGGGTCCTGACAGTCTTTAAAGCGCACCGCGCGGCTAAATTCATACTGATTAAACTCGGCAATCGTTCCTGGCAACAGCGGGTGCTGCGTTTTACGCTTGGCGTCGTTTTCGGTGAACCCCGCCATGTACAGCCCGGTCGGCCCAGCGGTACATAACACCAGATCAACCCAGTCCAGCGCTTTATCTGACGCCTGCAGCGGGTCGCTGAGGCCCGTTAACGCTTCGGCCTCTTCTTCATTCATCGCCAGAATCGACACGTGCTCTTTGATAAAGCTCTGCCACCACTCAGGGCTGTCGGCGATAACGAACTTGGTCCCCAGCGTTAGCACCACCGGCACGTCATATTTTTTCGCGTAGGCGATAGCTTGCATGGTGGCGTCCGGCATCGGTTCGCCCGGTTTGCAGCGCACCAAGTAGGAGGTGAGCACCAGCGCAGATGCCCCGGCGATGACAGATTCTGGAATACTCTCCGGGCGCAGTTTGTTCATGTGCCCAGGGCTTATCGCAAAGGTACGTTCTCCCGCATCGCCAATCAGCGTAAAGCAGCGGCCAATCGGGCCATCAACGCCCTGCAGATGGTTGAGGTCGGTACGGCTGGAGGTATTGCACAAATAACGGTAGGCGTAACCACCAATTTCAATATTGCTACACATCACGCCCAGCAGCACCGAGCGGTCGTCCGCCAGCACCGAGTAGTTGTGCATGGTGTTGCCAATGGTGCCGCCGGCAAACTGATGGGTAATTAAATTTTCGCGCACCAGCTCCTGGTACAGCGCTTCCGCTACATCGTCTTCAATCACCAGCGAATGCCCGGCGCTCAGACCGTAGCGCTCGATAAACGCGTCGTCGACTTTGGCCTCAATATCCACCAGCGTCTGGTCGATACCGACAACCCAGGAGGCACTGGTTTCACTTTCGGGCTGAATCTGCTGGAGCAGCGGATCGCGCGCGTCCACCGGGAAGTAATGTTTAGATTTGCGTTTACCGGGAAATTTCATGGTGATTTATGGATGGCAGTTAACAGGCGGGGAATAGTAGCACACTCCCCCGCCCACTTGCGATTAGCGATACGACGCGGTCAAATTCACCATCATGTCGATATGCGCGGCATCATCGTTGAGTGCCGGAATGTACTCGTATTTCTGCCCGCCGGCTTCAAGGAATAGCTCACGGTTCTGTACCGCAATTTCTTCCAGCGTCTCTAGGCAGTCAGCGGAGAACCCCGGACACATCACCTGAATGTGCTTCACGCCTTTCTCCGCCAGCATTTTCAGCGTTTCATCGGTGTAGGGAGTCAGCCACGGCTCACGGCCAAAGCGCGACTGGAAAGTCATCATCACCTTGTCAGGCGAAATGCCGAGCGCAGAAACAAGCTCACGAGTGGTATCGCGGCAGCGCTGCGGGTAATCGTCGCCTTCATGCGCATAGCGCTGCGGGATGCCGTGGTAGGAGAGTAGCAAAAGCTCCGGCTCGCCGTGGCGTGCAAACCCCTCGCGCGCGCTGGCGGCCAGCGCCTGAATATAATCACGATCCGTGGCGTAGTCACGAATGAAAGAGACGCTTGGAATGGCGCGTTTTTTCGCCAAAATACGCGCCAACTCATCCCATACGGCGGCGACGGTCGAGCAGGAATATTGCGGGTAAAGTGGCAATACGACAAGCTGGTCAACGCCCTGCGCCAACAGTTCATCCACCGCGCTTTGCAGCGACGGCGTACCGTAGCTCATGCCCAATACCACCGGAACATCCGGCAAACGCGCGGCCAATGCCTGTTGCTGCCGACGGCTGTATACCAGCAGTGGCGAACCTTCCTCCATCCACACGGACTGGTACAGCTTCGCTACGCGGGGCGCACGAATAGGCAGGATCACGCCGCGCAGCAGCGGCCACCAGAGTAGCGGATTGGTGTCGACCACGCGACGGTCGCTTAAGAATTGCAGCAGGTAACGCTTTATCGCGCCCGGCGTCGGCGCGTCAGGGGTGCCGAGGTTAACCAGCAGAATACCGGGTTTCTTAAAATGCATTACCGCCTCTTATCGATTTAAATTGTTGATAATTGTAGCGGAAAAGTGAGGAAGAAAAACTAATTGCTGTAAGAGGTAAGGTGAGAATTTTTGCCTGATGGCGCTGCGCTTATCAGGCCTACAAAATAATCGTAGGCCGGATAAGGCATTTATGCCGCCATCCGGCACGCTCGGTATTAGCCGAGGATTTTTGCCAGCTCAGCGCGTACGTCAGCCACGGCCTGAGTACCGTCAACTTTGGCGTACTTGGTATTACCCGCCTGCGCTTCTTTGGAGTAGTAACCGATAAGCGGCGCGGTCATCTGATGGTATTCCACCAGGCGTTTACGCACGGTTTCTTCCTGGTCGTCTTTACGGGTGGTCAGCTCTTCGCCGGTCACATCGTCTTTACCTTCAACCTTCGGCGGGTTGAATTTGATGTGGTAAACACGGCCAGATGCCGCGTGAACGCGACGACCAATGATACGGTCAACGATCAGCTCATCAGGAACGTCGAATTCCAGAACGTAGTCAACGTTGATGCCCGCTTCTTTCATGGCGTCAGCCTGCGGAATGGTGCGCGGGAAGCCGTCCAGCAGGAAACCGTTGCGGCAATCTTCTTGGGAAATACGCTCTTTTACCAGCGCGATAACCAGTTCGTCGGTCACCAGTTTACCCGCGTCCATGATGTCTTTAGCCTGTTTGCCCAGCTCGCTGCCAGATTTAACGGCGGCGCGCAGCATATCACCGGTGGAAATTTGCGGAATGCCATATTTCTCCATGATGAACTGTGCCTGAGTTCCTTTACCTGCGCCAGGTGCGCCAAGCAGAATGATACGCATTGCGAAAATCCCCTCAAAGGTTGTCGATATTTTTTTAAAAAGCGCTAAAAGATACCACCATCACGCAATTCGCTCAAGGAAGAGGGGCCGCGCTGAAACGGTTAACGGTGGGAATAGCGGGAAAATAGCAGCTTTAGGCGAAAAAAAGCCGGATAGCGGTGTATTCACCTTATCCGGCCTACTCTATCTGCGCCAAACGTAGGCCGGATAAGCGTTAGCGCCATCCGGCATGACGTCCTCGTCCCTTAGGAAATCAGCAGCTGGTTCATGCGGCGGATAAACTGGTTTGGATCTTCCAGCGTACCGCGCTCAGCGAACAGCGCCTGATCAAGCAGCAGCTCAACCCACTCCTTAAACTGCCCTTCGTCTTCGGTGTCGGCGGTGCGTTTCACCAGCACGTGATCCGGGTTCAGTTCAAAGATGTATTTCACTTCCGGCGCCGCCTGGCCCGCAGCGGCAAACAGCTTCGCCATCTGGGTGCTCATTTCGTCAGCATCGGTGGTGACAATCGCTGGCGTATCGGTCAGACGGTGCGTCAGACGCACTTCTTTCACGCGCTCACCCAGCAGGGTTTTCACGCGTTCAACGAACGGCGTCAGCGCTTTTTCTGCTTCTTTCGCGCTTTCATCCACTTCATCTGCCAGCTTGTCGATAGACTCATCGGCTTTGGCGACGGACTGGAACGACTTACCGTCGAACTCGGTCAGGTAGTTCATCATCCACTCATCGATGCGGTCAGAAAGCAGCAGTACTTCGATGCCTTTCTTACGCAGCAGCTCCAGGTGCGGGCTGCTCTTCGCCGCCGCATAGCTGTCAGCGGTGATGTAGTAGATTTTCTCCTGCCCTTCTTTCATGCGTGACACGTAGTCGGCCAGCGACACGGTCTGCTCGGAAGAATCGGTATGGGTAGAAGCAAAACGCAGCAGTTTGGCGATCGCCTCTTGGTTACCGTTGTCTTCCGCTGGGCCTTCTTTCAGTACCAAACCGAACTGTTTCCAGAACGTCTGGTATTTTTCAGCGTCATCTTTCGCTAGTTTTTCCAGCATTTGCAGAACGCGTTTGGTCAGCGCACTACGCAGATTGCGGGTGACGGTGCTGTCCTGCAAAATTTCGCGGGAGACGTTCAGCGGCAGATCGTTGGAATCTATCAGCCCGCGCACGAAACGCAGGTAGTTCGGCATGAACTGCTCGGCGTCGTCCATGATAAAGACGCGCTGCACATACAGCTTCAGACCATGCTTGTGATCGCGATTCCACATATCCCACGGCGCCTGCGACGGGATGTACAGCAGGCTAGTGTACTCCTGCTTACCTTCCACGCGATTGTGGCTCCAGGTCAGCGGATCGGTGAAATCATGGGCGATGTGCTTGTAGAACTCTTTGTATTCGTCGTCACTAAGCTCGGCTTTGTTACGCGTCCACAGCGCCTGCGCCTTGTTGATTTTCTCCCAAGAAACCACGGTTTCGCCGTCTTTCTCTTCCTGCTTTTCAATCTCTACCGGCAGAGCGATATGGTCAGAATATTTGCTGATAACCGAGCGCACACGCCAGTCATCAAGGAACTCGTCTTCCCCTTCACGCAGGTGCAGGGTAATTTCGGTGCCGCGGTCGTCTTTGGTGATATCTGCAACGGTGTATTCACCCTCGCCCGCCGATTCCCAAAATACGCCGTTCTCTGGCTTATCGCCCGCCGCGCGGGTGCGCACGGTAACTTTATCGGCGACGATAAACGCCGAGTAGAACCCAACACCAAACTGGCCAATCAGTTGGCTGTCTTTTGCTTGGTCGGAGCCCATAGACTCGAGGAACGATTTAGTACCAGACTTCGCAATGGTACCTAGGTGGTCAATAACGTCGTCACGGTTCATCCCCACGCCGTTATCGGCAATGGTCAACGTACGCTTATCTTTATCGAAGGAGACGCGCACACGTAGTTCACCGTCGCCTTCGTACAGGTCTGGGTTTGACAGCGCACGGAAACGCAGCTTGTCCGCCGCATCCGAGGCGTTAGAGATAAGCTCACGCAGGAAGATTTCTTTATTGGAATACAAAGAGTGGATCATCAGGTGCAGAAGTTGTTTCACTTCAGACTGGAAGCCACGAGTTTCTTGTCCTTTCATTTCGAAAATACCTCAATGCCATTTACAAGGTAACAAAAGCGTTGAGAGGGAAATGGGGATGGGGGGAGAAAATTTCAAGCGAGAGCAGGTGATCCTGCTCCCGATTGATTAAAAACGAATCTTATGGCGCCCGGCCAGAGAGTGCGACAGCGTGGTGCCATCGACCATTTCTAGCTCGCCACCAACCGGTACGCCGTGAGCGATACGGCTGGCTTCAACGCCAGACTGCGCGCACAGTTCAGCGATATAGTTGGCGGTGGCCTCCCCTTCTACCGTTGGATTGGTAGCGAGGATGACTTCGGTGAGCCGCTCTGTTTCCAGACGCTGCTCAAGGCGGTCCAGTCCGATATCGTCCGGACCGATGCCGTCCAGCGGCGAAAGGTGGCCCATCAGCACGAAGTAGCGGCCAGAAAATTGCCCGGTCTGCTCAATGGCGTAGATGTCCGCCGGACTCTCCACCACGCAGATTTGGCCATTTTCCTGACGACGCGGGTTCGAGCAGATGTTGCACACTTCCTGCTCGGTGAAGGTGCGGCAATCGGCACAGTGGCCGATTTCCGACATCGCACGCGTTAACGCCTGCGCCAGACGCATACCACCGCTGCGGTCACGCTGCAGCAGAGTAAACGCCATGCGCTGTGCCGACTTCGGGCCAACGCCCGGCAAGCAGCGCAGCGCTTCCATCAGCTGAGTTAACAGCGGGCTGGTTTGCATCAGAACGGCATCTTAAAGCCTGGCGGCAACTGCATCCCGGAGGAAACGGAAGCCATTTTCTCTTTCTGGGTTTCGTCAATACGGCGTGCCGCATCGTTGAACGCCGCAGCGACCAGATCTTCCAGCATGTCTTTGTCGTCTTCCAACAGGCTTGGATCAATTTCAACGCGACGGCAGTTATGCGCGCCGTTGATGGTTACTTTAACCAGACCTGCGCCAGACTCACCGGTCACTTCCAACTGAGCGATTTCTTCCTGCATTTTCTGCATTTTGTCTTGCATCTGCTGGGCCTGTTTCATCAGGTTACCCAGACCGCCTTTACCACCAAACATAGGCTTCTCTCTCAATAAGTCACGTTAAAGGATGACAATCGTAAGCTAGGCTCACAATCAAATGGGGCGAATACTCTCTTCATCCAAGTCCGCATCGAAGAATCGACGCAGAGTCTGAATGTTATTATCCGCGATAATCGACTCACGCGCCTGCGCGAGTTTCTCTTCATAGATGGCCTGTCGCCATTCCAGCGGCGTACGCACCGCCGGATTATCATCTTCAACGATGGTCAATTCAACAGGCGCACCGTATAAAGTGTTCATCGCCTCGGCGAGCTTTTGCAACGCGCCGGGGGAATTCAGGTGCCGCTGCGTCGGACGCAGATGCAAGCACACCGCATTGCCGTTTTGTTCTTTCCACGCGTTAAGCGCCACCTGTTCAACCAGTTTTGGCAGCGCCATCTGAGCGACCTGCGCCGCCCATTCATCGCGCTCAATGGCCTCCGCCATCAGCTTCAACGCCAGTTCAGGCGTCTTTTCATGCTCCAGCGCTTTCTTCAGCGCTTTCGGCGTCGCGACTTCTTCTTTCTTCACTTCTGCAGCAGGCGTCGTCGCTTTCCAGCGGTAAGCCTCTTTCTTTGCCGCAGGCTTGGTCAGCGCAGACGGGGCCGGGCGCGCCTGAACGCGTTCGGATACCGAAGCCAATCTTTCCAGCGCAGCGTTATTCACCGGCCGCGCGCGGGAAGCGGCTGCCGGTTCACTCTTTTTTGGTTGGGTTGCTCCCTGAGTGCCCTGCTGGAGCTGGCGACGTGCGGCCAGTACCTGATTGGTTGCATCAGGCAGCGCAGCCGATGGGGCCGGCGCAGCGGGTGCAGAAGGCTGCATCGACGGCGGCTGTTGTGTCAGCGGCGCGCTTACTGGCGCAAAGGCCTGCGGCGGCGTTTCCGGCTCGGGTAACGGCGCATTCGGATGGAATGCCAGTGCGCGTAGCAACGTCATTTCAATCCCCATACGCCTGTCCGGCGCATAGGGCAGCTCTTTGCGGCCAATCAGCAACGTCTGATAGTACAGCTGAACATCGGTCGGCGGCACCGTACGCGCCAGATTGCGCATCCGCTGTTCAATCGCCACCATATCGCTGCCCAGCGCCGCAGGTGACAGCTGAACCATCGCAATTCGGTGCAGCAGACTTTGCATTTCAACCAACAGCGCTTCCCAGTCGCTACCGCGCAGTGCGGCATCGTTGACCAACTCCATGACCCGCTCGCCGTTGGCAGCAACCAGCGCTTCAATCAGCGACAGCGCCTGCGAATCGTCAAGGGTGCCGAGCATCGTGCTCACCGATTCGGTGGTGAGCTGGCCGTCTCCGCTGGCTATCGCATGATCGGTTAGGCTTAGCGCATCACGCAGGCTGCCGTCCGCCGCACGCGCCAGTAATTGCAGGGCGCGAGGTTCGTGGCTGATGTGCTCTTCGTCAAGGATGTGCTCAAGCTGGTGGCGGATTTGTTCAACGTCCAGCGCCTTCAGATGGAACTGTAGGCAGCGGGACAAAATCGTGACCGGCAGCTTTTGCGGATCGGTGGTTGCCAGCAGGAACTTTACGTGGGCTGGCGGCTCTTCCAGCGTCTTCAGCAGGGCATTGAAGCTGTGACGGGAGAGCATGTGAACTTCGTCGATCAGATAGACCTTAAAGCGTCCGCGCGCGGGCGCGTACTGGACGTTATCCAGTAAATCACGGGTATCTTCGACTTTAGTACGTGAGGCCGCATCGATCTCAATCAGATCGACAAAGCGCCCCTGTTCGATTTCCCGGCAGTTATCACAGACGCCGCACGGCGTGGCGGTGATGCCGGTTTCGCAATTTAGTCCTTTCGCCAGTAAGCGGGCGATGGACGTTTTCCCCACACCGCGGGTGCCGGAAAAAAGATATGCGTGATGAATGCGCCCAAGCGATAAGCCGTTCGCCAGTGCGGTCAGCACATGCTCCTGGCCGACGACGTCAGCAAAGGTTTGTGGGCGCCATTTTCGGGCTAAGACCTGATAACTCATTGGCTGGCTCTGAAACGCTGGAAGGTGGATTCTGGAAGGGGTAATGCTATCACAGCCCCGCCGTATCGGCGAGGCTATGTCTCGGGAAATGCTTAGTGACCCGGGAAATTCACCAGGCTGTAGCTGGTGATGCCCTGTTTTTCCAGGCGCTGCTCGCCGCCGAGATCGAACAGGTTGATGATGAATGCCGCATCTTGCACTTCACCACCCAGACGACGAATCAGTTTCACCGTTGCTTCGATAGTCCCGCCGGTTGCCAGCAGATCGTCCACCACCAGCACTTTGTCGCCAGGTTTGATGGCATCAACGTGGATTTCCAGACGATCGGTGCCGTACTCAAGCTCGTAGCTTTCGGCAATGGTTTCACGCGGCAGTTTGCCCGGCTTACGAACCGGAACAAAACCTACGCCCATCGCCAGCGCTACCGGTGCGCCGAACAGGAAACCACGGGCTTCGGTGCCCACCACTTTGGTGATGCCGGTGTTTTTAAACTTCTCAACCAACAGTTCAATGCTGAGTGCGTAAGCTTTTGGGTCTTCCATTAAGCTGGTGACATCGCGGAAAAGGATCCCAGGTTTTGGATAATCCTCGATGCTCTGGATGCTGTTCTTCAGATATTCAAGCTGCTGTGCAGTTGCGGTCATAGGTTTGTGCCTAATTGAAACAGTGTTACTCAAGGCGAGCAAAATGGATTAAAAATCACAAATGATTAACTTTTAACCAGGCGCGCCTGTGCTCGAAAACGCCAGAATTTACTGGCTCGCACGTCGAATTGCAACACCATTAATGCGGTTCATGACTTTTGTTGTCCTGCATCAACCACCGGGATCCGCCACATAAAAATCAGCAGCGCGCAGAGAATCACCAGCAGCAGCAGGCGAACCCAGAGCAGATTAATAAACCACAGCGAAATACCAAAAGTCAGTAAAATCAGTACAATCGCCCGTGGTTTTGCCCCCGGCGGCATCGCCTTATAGCGCTGCCAGTGGCGTAAATAGCCGCCGAACCATGAGCGATAGAGTAGCCAATCATGGAATCGCGGCGACGAGCGGGCGAAGCACCAAGCAGCCAGCAGAATAAACGGCGTTGTCGGCAGCAGGGGCAGAACGACACCCAGCGTGCCTAGGGCTACCGCCAGCCAACCAATAATGATTAAAATAGTACGCTGCATAATGCGAATCGTTATCGAATGAGTCTGCTAATGTAGCATAGCCGACAAGATGAATACGGAGAACCTGGTGAAAACGGCCCTGCTTTTACAAACGCTGGAACAACAGCTTGCTCGTTTGCAGGCGCGTATCGCGCCGCAGGCCACGCATGCCACGCTGAGCGCCCGTTTTGACCGCCAGCTATTTCGCACCAGAAGCACGCAGATGCAGGCCTATCTTGGCGAGGCGCAGGCTAATTTTCAAGAGCTTAAAAACGCCGTTGAGCAACAGCAGCTGCCGCAGGTCGCCTGGCTTGCCGAGCGTCTGGCCGCACAGATTGAGGCCATTAGTCGGGAGAGCGAAGCTTGGTCATTGCGGGTGTGGGATAGCGCGTCGCCGGGCCTGCGCCGTTGGCAGCGTAAGCGGCTGGAAACTCAAGACTTTGAACGTCGTCTGTTAGAAATGAAGCAGCAGCGCCAGCAGCAATATCAACAGGCAACGACCCTTGATGATCAGCAGCGTCTGGCCCGTGAAATTACCGCATTCGACGGCCGTATTGCGCGCTGTCAGCAGGCGCTACAGGAAATAGAACGAATACTGGCGCGAATGACGCGCTAAAAAGGAGAAAGTATGTCGCTGGAAAACGCCCCGGATGACGTCAAGCTGGCGGTCGATCTTATTGAACTGCTAGAAAGCAACAACATCGCCCCGGAAATAGTGCTGAGCGCACTGGAAATGGTGCGCTCGGACTATGTCAACAAGCTGAAAGCATCACAAGACGCTTCGTGAGTCTGTTACGCCACCATTAAAAAGGGCGACATCCTGTCGCCCTTCTCGTTAATCAGCAATAAGCGGCGTACCGTCATTTTTGCCGTCACGCTTCACTTCCGTCACCTCATCCCCCTTTTCATTGTGCAGATGCACTTCCAGTTGGTTGAAGGCGATGTTGATGTCGTTTTCGCGGCACAAACGATCGATAGTACGGTTTAACTCATCGACGGTATAGCTACGGTCGCGCAGTTCACGTACATACAGACGAAGTTCGTGATCCAAGGTGCTGGCACCGAATGTGGTGAAGAATACAGAAGGTTCCGGGTCATGCATGACCTTCGGGTGGCTGGTTGCCGCTTGCAGCAGCACCGCCTTCACTTTATCCAGATCTGAACCATACGCCACGCCAAGCCGGATAACGACACGGGTAATGGTATCGCTGAGCGACCAGTTGATAAGGCGTTCGGTCACAAAGGCTTTGTTCGGAATAATCACCTCTTTACGGTCAAAATCGGTGATGGTGGTAGCGCGAATACGGATTTTGCTGACCGTCCCGGAGAAGGTACCGATGGTCACGGTATCGCCAATACGAACCGGGCGTTCGAACAGAATAATCAGACCAGAAACGAAGTTACCGAAGATCTCCTGTAAACCAAAACCTAAACCAACCGATAGCGCCGCAGCCAGCCATTGCAGTTTATCCCACGAGACGCCTAGCGAACCGAACACCGCCATCGCGCCGACAACCAGAATGACGTAGTTCAGAATGGTAGTAATGGCGTAGGATGCGCCCTGACGCATGTTCAAGCGCGACAGTACCAGCACTTCCAGCAGCCCCGGCAGGTTGCGAATCAACGCCCACGCGACCATCGAAGCAATAATCGCAAACAGCAGGCTCCCCATGGTGACGTTTTTCACCACGCTGGCTCCGGCTTCGGTGCCGTTGTAATGCCACAGCGTAATGCTGTCGAGATAGCTAAAGACGGTGATTAAATCTGACCAGATAGCCCAGAACATCACGCCAAACAGCGCCACCATCACTAGCATGGTGATACGCAGCGTCTGCTGGTTGATTTGTTCAAGCGCGATGGTCGGTTCTTCCTGCGGCTCCGCCCCTTCAGCGCCCTCTTTGACCATATTCTGCCGGCGTGCAACCGCACGACGGTAGGCAATACGACGCGCCGCGACGCTCAGACCGCGCAGTACGGTCTGATAGAGCAAGTTCCAGAAAATGACCAGATAGACGGTTTCAATCCAGCGCCCGGAAAGGCGTAGCGTGGTATAGAAGTAGCCCGTGGCGGTCAGCACCATCAGACCCAGTGGAACCAGAGACAGCACGGTTACCGTCAGAAGACGCAGGCTGTGCGACTCTTTATCACGCCAGCTTTCACGGCACATCGGCCACGTCAGGATGGCGATGGCCAGCAGGTTCAGCAGGATAACGAACTGCCCCAGCACATCGTCCATTAGATTGAGCGGCGAAAGCTCAGACACTACCGACCAAAAGTGCAGCGGCAGCAGCGCTAGGCTAATGCGGACAATCTGACGTCGCCAGTGGCTGGTCAGTTGCTCCGGCATATTAAAGTGGCGCACGGCAACGCCATTCTTTTCCAGCACCTTCCAGCACAGGCCAAAGACCAGCCAGAATATCGCCAGCTTCTTACTAAACGCCCACAGCAATGCGCTGATATTAAGCTGCATGGTCAGCAGCACGAGGCCAGCCGCGAGGATCAGCAGCACCACCGGTAGGGCGCGGATGAGATCGATGAGTATTGCTTTCGGCGTATGCAATTGACTGTCGTTACGCAGATTGCCGACCTGACTGCCCAGTTTATCCTGATAATCACGCAACCACTGGAGACGCCAGCGGATAAGCCCGGCAATGAGCAACAGCGGCAGTCCGGCTAAGAAGGCAATAAACACCGCCGGCCACGCTTTTTCCCAGTTCACGGTGATTTTCATCGATTTAAACTGGTTTTTTAGCGCTTCAGGGAAGGATTTGATCCAGTCCCAGTCCATCGGCCTGTTGCTGTTCACCCAGAAAATTTGCTGGGTCAGAATCGATTTCAGGCTTTTGGATACGCTCATCAACTGCTGCTGATTAATCTGCAGGTTGATGGCCATCATCAGTTGGTTGCCTAACTGCTTGTTGATTAAATCAAGCATTTCGCGGCGGGAGTCGACAATCTGCAACAACGCATCGTGAACTTCCGCGTCCACTTCACCGCTGTGCCCCTCTTCCATTTTGGCAACGAATTCATCGCCCTGGAATAACGCATCACGCTGCTGGTTAATCTCAAATTGTTCCAGACGCAGGTCGGCGATACGGGTGGTCATGTCCTCCAACTCATCGGCCGACGGCAGTGTCTGTTGCTGCTGGTAGAGAATACGCGACAACAGCAGGCTGCCTTTTAATACCGCAATCTGCTCTTTAACGTTTTGCTCTGATTGCAGCGCACGGTCGAGCCAAGTTTTCACCTTGATATTCTGCTGCACCAGCTGGTTGCCGCTTTCCGTGGCGGTGATCAATTTCTGGCTCAGTTGGTGGTTAACTTCCAGCTCCTGCTTCACCAGCGGGTTGCCCTGAATATGAGCAGCTTCTTCCGGCGAGGCCGACTCGGCAACGGTTTTCTCCGATAGGGTCAAACGCTTGCTGTTAACCGCGTCCTGCAGCAGTTGAAGCTGATGTTCAAGTCGAGTGCTGTAGGCGGTTACGTAGTCGCGCTGCTTTTGCAGGGTATCTTGCAAGACGGTGTTGCCCGCCAGACTTTTACGCTGCAGTTCAATCTCAGCATCGAGCAGAGACTTTTGCACCAGCAGCATGGTTTGCTGAGTCGGTCGCAGCGCATCTCCTGCGGTGGCGCCGTTAAGGCTATTGCGCACCTGCAAAAGCTGCTGTGAAGCTGAGTTCATCGCGTTTTGCACGCGCTCCGGCTGGGTCTGTAATGAGACCAGTTGGCTGTTATAGGTCGCAAGGTCGTTTTGAGCATTCTGCAGATCGTCAACTAACTGCGAAACGCGGGCTTCCAGTTGGCGAAGCGACAGCGTAGCGAGCGTTTTACGCGTCTCGTCATCATTATCAACGTCGCTCAGCGCATTCAAGTTATCCGTTGCCTGACGCAACTTGGCTGGCGCCTGTTCAATCTGTTTCTGCAGTTGCGCAGACTCGTCCTTAATGCGAGCGATTTTATCCAGCAACTGGAGCGTTTCGTTAAGATCCTGCTGCACCAATTTATCCTGAGGCGTCAGGTCTTTTTTATTATTAAGCGTAGTCAGTTGATCCTGAACATCTGCACGGTCAGGAATATCGGCGCTGCTTAGCGCACGGGCTTGCGCCACGGCCATAGAGAAGAAGAAGCAGACAGCAACAATGAGAAATGCAGAGATCGTGGCCCGTGGGCGGATGTTATGCAGCATAATGTGAACACGTGTAGTGGTTAAAGCCGGTAGCGAGCCGGAGATAAATACCGGCGCAGAATAGCACTTTAGAGAACGGCCGAATAGCTGGAGATTCTAGGATTCTTCCGGGTGTGGAAAGGGCGCGCTAGGCGTCGATATCTCCACGCAGCGTCGGGCAAAACTGGTACATTTCGATCAAAATAGCCACATAGGCTCGTGCCTCAGCTCGCAGATCGAACGCCGACGGTATAGACAGCCAGTTCTCCATTAACCCGGAAATATAGCTACGGGTTAAAATTGCCGCCCGGCGACGTAATAGATTAGCCGGTAAAGCATTCGCGACGATACAGTCATTTAACGCTTGTTCAATTCTATCGTAACTTTCAATACATAAATTGTGCTGTGCCTGTTGCACAACCGCCATTTCACCGACAAACTCACACTTGTGAAAGATAATCTCCATCATCAAGCGTCGGCGTTCTTCAACCACGGTTGCTTCTAGGATGTAAACAAGGATTTCCCTTAAGACTGATAGTGGATCGTCCGGGAATTTTACCCGATACTCAATCTCAAGATCGCTGATGCTGGATTCTGATAACGCCCAGATTTCGTTAAAGAGATCCGACTTATCCTTAAAGTGCCAGTAAATCGCGCCGCGCGTCACCCCGGCCGCTTTTGCAATCTCGGCCAGTGAAGTAGATGATACCCCCTGCTGTGAGAATAACCGCAGGGCAACATCTAGGATGTGTTGACGCGTAATTTGCGCCTGTTCTTTGGTTTTTCGTGCCATAGGTCGGTGAATTTACAGAGGTTAGATTTACATACATTTATGAATGTATGTACCATAGTATGACGATAATACAAACGCAGCAATGGGTTTGTGGACGCTTGTTCCATTGATCAATTTGAAATCGGACACTCGAGGTTTACATATGAACAAAAACAGAGGGTTAACGCCTCTGGCGGTCGTTCTGATGCTCTCAGGCAGCTTAGCGCTAACAGGATGTGACGACAAACCAGCTCAGCAAGGAGCACAACAGGCACCAGAAGTTGGCGTTGTGACGCTCAAATCTGAACCTCTTGTAATCACGACAGAATTACCCGGCCGTACGAATGCATTCCGCGTGGCGGAAGTTCGTCCGCAGGTCAGCGGTATTATTCTGAAACGCAACTTTACCGAAGGTGGTGATATCACCGCAGGTGAGTCGCTTTATCAGATTGATCCGGCAACCTATCAGGCATCTTATGAAAGCGCCAAAGGGGATTTAGCGAAAGCACAGGCCGCCGCGAATATTGCCAAACTCACCGTTAATCGTTATTCCAAACTGCTGGGTACGCAGTACATCAGCCGTCAGGATTACGACACCGCCGTCGCCGATGCACAACAGGCTAACGCTGCCGTTGTTGCGGCAAAAGCCGCTGTTGAAACCGCGCGTATCAACCTTGCCTACACCAAAGTGACCTCGCCTATCAGCGGACGCATTGGTAAATCTTCCGTGACCGAAGGCGCACTGGTGCAAAACGGCCAGGCCACCGCGCTGGCAACCGTTCAGCAGTTAGATCCTATCTACGTTGACGTGACCCAATCCAGTAACGACTTCTTACGTCTGAAGCAGGAACTGGCTGACGGCAAGCTGAAGCAGGAAAACGGTAAAGCGAAAGTGGATCTGGTGACCAACGACGGCATCAAATACCCGCAGAGCGGAACGCTAGAGTTTTCTGACGTCACCGTTGACCAGACTACCGGGTCTATCACCCTGCGCGCTGTGTTCCCTAACCCAGATAATACGTTACTGCCGGGCATGTTTGTCCGCGCTCGCTTGGAAGAAGGGACCAACCCGACCGCGCTGCTGGTGCCACAGCAAGGTGTGACCCGTACGCCACGCGGTGATGCAACCGCACTGGTCGTGGGCGAAGGCGATAAAGTCGAAACTCGTCAGATCGTAGCATCACAGGCTATTGGCGATAAATGGCTGGTGACCAGTGGTTTGAAAGATGGCGATCGCGTGATTATCACCGGTCTGCAAAAAGTGAAGCCGGGCGCGCAGGTTAAAGCCCAGGAAGTCACTTCTGACGCTAAACAGTCTGCGGCAGCAGGCGGCGCTCAGTCAGAACAAACCAAGTCTTAACTTAAACAGGAGCCGTTAAGACATGCCTAATTTCTTTATCGATCGCCCCATATTTGCATGGGTGATCGCCATTATTATCATGCTGGCTGGGGGGCTATCGATCCTCAAATTGCCGGTAGCGCAATATCCAACGATTGCGCCGCCTGCGATTTCGATCACAGCCATGTACCCCGGTGCTGACGCCGAAACTGTGCAGAACACGGTTACTCAGGTTATCGAACAGAATATGAACGGTATCGATCACCTGATGTACATGTCCTCCAACGGCGACTCCACCGGTACTGCCACCATCACTCTGACCTTCGAATCAGGTACCGATCCAGATATCGCCCAGGTTCAGGTTCAGAACAAGCTCGCTCTGGCGACGCCACTTCTGCCGCAGGAAGTTCAGCAGCAGGGTATCAGCGTTGAAAAAGCCTCCAGCAGCTTCTTGATGGTCGTCGGCGTTATCAACACCAACGGCACCATGAATCAGGATGATATTTCTGACTACGTGGCTGCCAACATGAAGGATGCCATCAGCCGTACCAGCGGTGTGGGTGACGTTCAGCTGTTTGGTTCCCAGTACGCGATGCGTATCTGGATGGACCCGAACAAACTGAACAACTTCCAGTTGACGCCGGTTGACGTAATTGCTGCGCTGAAAGCACAGAACGCCCAGGTTGCCGCAGGCCAGTTAGGTGGTACACCGCCGGTGAAAGGCCAGCAGCTGAACGCCTCCATCGTGGCGCAGACCCGTCTGACTAACGTCGATGAGTTCAGCAACATTCTGCTGAAAGTGAATCAGGATGGCTCTCAGGTTCGCCTGCGTGATGTCGCGAAGGTAGAGCTGGGCGGTGAAAACTATGACGTTATCGCTAAGTTTAACGGCCAGCCGGCTTCCGGTCTGGGGATTAAACTGGCTACTGGCGCTAACGCCTTGGATACCGCGAACGCTATCCGCGCCGAACTGGCGAAGATGGAACCGTTCTTCCCATCAGGCTTGAAAATCGTTTACCCATACGACACCACCCCGTTCGTTAAGATCTCGATTCACGAAGTTGTGAAAACGCTGGTTGAAGCGATAATCTTGGTGTTCTTGGTCATGTACCTGTTCCTGCAGAACTTCCGCGCGACGCTTATCCCAACTATCGCCGTTCCGGTCGTCTTGCTCGGTACCTTTGCGGTACTTGCCGCCTTTGGCTTCTCTATAAACACGCTAACGATGTTCGGGATGGTGCTCGCCATCGGGCTGTTAGTGGATGACGCCATCGTGGTGGTCGAGAACGTTGAGCGTGTTATGGCCGAGGAAGGCCTGCCGCCAAAAGAAGCAACGCGTAAGTCCATGGGCCAGATTCAAGGCGCACTGGTCGGCATCGCGATGGTGCTGTCAGCCGTATTTATCCCGATGGCCTTCTTCGGTGGTTCTACCGGTGCAATTTACCGTCAGTTCTCCATCACTATCGTTTCTGCAATGGCGCTGTCCGTACTGGTAGCGTTGATTCTGACGCCGGCGCTGTGCGCCACCATGTTGAAACCTATCCAGAAAGGCAGCCACGGGGCAACCACCGGATTCTTTGGTTGGTTTAACCGGATGTTCGATAAGAGTACGCATCACTACACCGACAGCGTAGGCAACATTCTGCGTAGCACCGGTCGTTATCTGCTGCTGTATCTGATAATCGTAGTGGGAATGGCGTTCCTGTTCGTTCGTCTGCCAAGCTCGTTCCTGCCGGACGAAGACCAGGGCGTATTCCTGAGCATGGCGCAGCTGCCTGCTGGTGCAACCCAGGAGCGTACGCAGAAAGTACTTGATGAGATGACCAACTACTATCTCACCAAAGAAAAAGACAACGTTGAATCCGTCTTTGCTGTTAACGGCTTTGGTTTTGCGGGTCGTGGTCAGAACACCGGTATCGCCTTCGTTTCTTTGAAAGACTGGAGCCAACGTCCAGGTGACGAGAATAAGGTTGAAGCGATTACCGGACGTGCGATGGGCTACTTCTCACAGATTAAAGATGCGATGGTGTTCGCCTTTAACCTGCCAGCCATCGTTGAACTGGGTACCGCTACCGGCTTCGACTTCCAGTTGATCGATCAGGCCGGTTTGGGCCACGAAAAACTGACCCAGGCGCGTAACCAGCTGTTCGGCATGATTGCGCAGCACCCTGACATGCTGGCCGGCGTCCGTCCTAACGGTCTGGAAGATACGCCTCAGTTCAAGGTCGATATCGATCAGGAAAAAGCACAGGCGCTGGGCGTTTCTATTAGCGACATCAACACCACGCTGGGTACGGCCTGGGGTGGTAGCTACGTCAACGACTTCATCGACCGTGGTCGCGTGAAGAAGGTGTATCTGATGTCTGAAGCGAAATACCGTATGCTGCCGGAAGATATCGGTAACTGGTACGTTCGTGGCAGCAATGGTCAGATGGTTCCGTTCTCAGCGTTCTCAACTTCACGTTGGGAATACGGCTCACCGCGTCTGGAACGTTACAACGGTCTGCCATCGATGGAAATTCTTGGTCAGGCGTCACCGGGTAAGAGTACCGGTGAAGCGATGAACCTGATGGAAGAGCTGGCGGGTAAACTGCCTGCAGGTATCGGCTATGACTGGACGGGGATGTCCTACCAGGAACGTCTGTCTGGTAACCAGGCCCCTGCCCTGTATGCCATTTCACTGATTGTCGTATTCTTGTGTCTGGCAGCGCTGTATGAGAGCTGGTCGATTCCGTTCTCGGTCATGCTGGTTGTTCCGCTTGGGGTTGTCGGCGCACTGCTGGCGGCTACATTCCGCGGTTTGACCAACGACGTTTACTTCCAGGTAGGTCTGTTGACCACCATCGGGCTATCGGCGAAGAACGCAATATTGATTGTTGAATTCGCCAAAGACCTGATGGACAAAGAAGGTAAAGGTCTGATTGAAGCGACGCTGGAAGCGGTTCGTATGCGTCTGCGTCCAATCCTGATGACCTCGCTGGCCTTTATCCTCGGTGTTATGCCGCTGGTTATCAGTACCGGTGCAGGCTCTGGTGCCCAGAACGCCGTTGGTACGGGCGTAATGGGCGGGATGGTCACCGCGACCGTTCTGGCGATCTTCTTCGTTCCGGTGTTCTTCGTGGTTGTTCGTCGTCGCTTTAGTCGTAAGAGCGAAGACATTGAGCATAGCCATAACGTAGAACATCACTAAAATTCTGACAGCTAAAGGGCCGCGCAAGCGGCCCTTTTTTTATCCATCTTACCGATAAAAGCAGATGACACCTGTCTCGTCTGTTTTTTAATCAATCATAAAAAAGGTTGATATTGTTTTCGCGATTAATATTAAAAGAACGCTCCCTTATAAAATCGCAATTTGAGAATTGTCTTGAGTTTATTTTGAGTAAATCAGAATGGCTGTCATTTCTTAAATTAATTAAGAATATTCCTACGACGTGTACTGAAACTTCGTGAGAAATTTGTGGTCGAAGCTATTGAGTCGCTATAATCCGATAGATGCTTCTTATGTGGAAACAAGATGTTAGCCTTTAATGCTTAGCATTGTCCTGACCACTAAAGAAGAATAACCATCGGCGACTAAATTGTAATTTTTCGTAATAGCTCGGTGAAATCTTTTCCAGAGTGGATTATAGTTACAGCAGATCGGGGACATGTACATGTTTCTGGTTAACCAGCAGTACCCATCCCGCACCGGTATTTGTTATTCGTTGTTTGTTCTGCTATCAGGGGGATGCGTTATGGACGAATACTCACCAAAAAGACATGATATCGCACAGCTTAAGTTTCTTTGCGAAACCCTGTATCATGACAGCCTTTCCACGCTGGAAGAGAGCAACCATGGCTGGGTTAATGACCCTACTTCAGCAATCAACCTACAGCTAAATGAACTGATAGAACATATTGCAACGTTCGCACTTAATTATAAGATTAAGTACGATGAAGATAATAAACTGATTGCACAGATTGACGAATATCTGGATGATACTTTCATGCTGTTCGGCAACTACGGCATTAATAGCGATGATTTACTTAAATGGCGCAAGTCAGGGAACAGGCTTTTCCGCTGTTTTGTCAACGCTAGCCGTGCTAACCCCGTTAGCCTCTCTTGTTAAAACTATTACAATCAATAGGTGAATTATGTCTGATAAACCACTAACTAAAACTGATTATTTGATGCGACTACGCCGCTGTCAGTCAATTGATACTCTAGAGCGCGTCATTGAAAAAAATAAATATGAACTTTCTGATAATGAACTGGCGGTATTTTACTCAGCAGCCGATCATCGTCTGGCTGAATTGACCATGAATAAGCTGTACGACAAAATCCCGTCAACCGTATGGAAGTTCATTCGCTAATCTTTCTTCTGTTGTGAGCACAAGGTTCATCTCTCCTGTTTTGACCTATAACTGTGATTATTATCACAACTACAATTCGGGAACGTTCCCAAAAAGCCGATAGCCTTTTATGGTAGTGGCTTCCCGTATACGGAGGCTCCCATGAGTACTGAAAAGCAAAAAATGATTGCTGGCGAGCATTATCGCCCGGCAGACGACACGCTAAGAATGGACCGGGTACGCGCAAGGCACCTTATCCACCGTTATAACCACACGGCCCCTGATGAAAAAACCACCCGTGCGCAACTCCTCAGCGAACTATTAGGCAAAGGCGATGACGCCTATATTGAGCCGACGTTTCGCTGCGACTATGGCTATAACATTTTCCTTGGCACCAATTTCTACGCCAATTTTGATTGCGTCATGCTAGATGTGTGCCCTATCCATATTGGTGATAACTGTATGCTGGCCCCCGGCGTACATATTTATACCGCAACGCATCCGCTCAATGCCGATGAACGCAATAGCGGCGTGGAATACGGCAAACCGGTCGCGATTGGCAATAATGTTTGGATTGGCGGGCGCGCCATTATTAATCCCGGCGTGACAATCGGCGATAATGCGGTAATTGCGTCAGGCGCCGTGGTGGTCAAGGATGTCCCAGCGAATGCCGTAGTCGGTGGCAACCCCGCTAAAATCATCAAAATGGTGAGCTGAAAGATTGACGGACTGTTATGCTTTTTTGCAACTGATCTGTTACTTTCAGTATGGATTAATGCAACATACAATAGGCTATTGAGCCTTCCGTTGCCGAGCATAAGATGTCAGAGATCCAGCGATTACTCACGCAAACTATTGATGAACTGAATTTAGCTGAAAAGCGTGACAACCGCCCACGCTTTAGTATCAGTTTTATCCGCAATCATCCCGGCCTATTCATCGCCATGTACCTTGCCTTCTTTGCAACCCTCGTGGTGATGATGCGTTCTGATACGCTGGCGGATTCGGTCTGGCTACTGTGGCTGATGTTTGTGCTGCTTAACGGTTTCTTCTTCTTCGACGTTTATCCACGCTACCGATACGAAGATATTGATGTGCTGGATTTCCGCGTCTGCTACAACGGCGAGTGGTATAACACCCGCTTTGTCCCACCGCAGCTTATTGAACGCATCCTGAACTCCAGCCGCGTAGATGGTCAGTCGAAAACGCAGTTGCAGAAAATGCTCTCAACCAAAGGTGAGCTGTCGTTCTACGATATTTTCAGTCTTACCCGCAGCGGTGCTGCGCAATAAGGCGCTGTAGCGCGCGTATTGCCGTTGCAAATTGTGACGCTGACGTATTGCCATAGCCCAGCACCAACCCCGAGAGGGCGTGCTGGGGATTAAGATAAAACGTGCTCAACGCACTGGGCGCTAACTGATGCTGGCGCGCTTGGCGCACCAACTCCACATCATCAATCCCCTCAATGGCTACGGTTAAATGCAGCCCTCCTTCCCCCGCCATGACGCTGTGCTCAACCGTGAGCTCCTGTTCCAACGCCTCGTGCAGCTGCGCTTGCCGTTTTCGGTATAAACGGCGCATCGCGGCGAGATGACGCGCATAGTGTCCTTCTTCAATAAAGCGTGCCAAGGCACGCTGCTCGGCACGATGGCCTCCACGAAGCAGCGCACGAATTGCCGGCTGTGCCGATTCCACCAGTGCAGGCGGCAGCACCATAAATCCAATCCGCAGCGACGGAAATAACGTTTTACTGAAGGTGCCTAAATAGACCACCGGGGCATTGTCGACCATGCCCCGCATTGCTGGAATGGGCTCGCCGCTAAAGCGAAACTCACTGTCATAATCATCCTCGACAATCCAAGCACCATTTTGGCGGGCGTACTCCAACAGCGCTAGGCGGCGCGCGGCGCTGAGTACGCTACCGGTAGGGTACTGATGTGATGGAGAGGTAAAAATGAGCGTCGGAGCGGGTAGGTCGCGGTTGATTTTCATCCCTTCCTCGTCCACCGGTACGCCTTCCAGCTTCAGCCCGGCGGAAATAAACGCGCTCTTTGCGCCGAAATAACCCGGTTCTTCAACCCAAGCGGTTTGTCCAGGAACGCTGAGCAACTGAGTGCACAGGTTAACCCCTTCCAGCGCCCCTTCCGTAATCACTATTTGCCGGGCATCGCAGTTAATACCGCGAGAGAGAGCCAAATGGCGGGCAATCGCCACCCGTAGCGGCCATTCCCCTGCCGAATCCCCGTAGCCGAGCACGCTGCTCCCCTCTTCCCGCAGGACGTTATCAAGCAGCCGTCGCCACAACGGCAGTGGAAAATAGTTGATAGCTGGCGTCCCAGGCGCGAATAGCAGCGGCGGCGTATCGCGCGGCAAAACTGGCGGTAGGGCCTGCAAACGCGGTGATAAAGACGCCGACACATTTACCGTTGAACAATCACGGCTGTACGACTGAGGCAGCGCGGTCACTCGCGAACCCCGGCGATCTCGACGTAAATAGCCCTCCATCGCCAGCTGTTCCAGCGCCGCGTTCACCGTGTTACGTGAAATCGATAACCGCTGTGCCATCACCCGAGATCCGGGAAGCCAGCTTTGCGCCTGCAGTTGCCCCTGCATAATCGCCTCTTTCAGCGTGACGTACAGGCTGCGTTGCAGCGTTTCACCGTCGCGTGACCGCAGTGAACGCGCAAGCATAGTGAAAAAGGGATCGTCAGGAATATTCATCTCGCCTCCTCATGGCACCATAAAAAGATACGCCAATGGCACTTTTTATGGAACCAGTAAACCTCTACGCTCAGCGTATTGTTTCTTTTCCCAAGGAGAGGTTATGAGTCAGCTTAATCAGTTTGGTCAGTTAATTGGCGATGCCCTGCAAGATTGGCAACCGCGCCAGCACCCGCAACGTGTAACCCTAGAAGGCCGTTATTGTCGTCTGGAACCGTTAAGCCTTAAACATGCCGACGCGCTGTTTGCCGCCCACCAGCAGGCAACAGACACTCGCAGCTATACGTGGCTGCTACGCGAACCGGAAAGCTCGCTGGAAGAGTACCGCCAGTGGATATCGAGCATCGAAACCCTTCAAGATCCGATTCAGTTTGCGGTGATAGACACCCGAACAGATCTCGCGGTAGGCTCCCTGGCGCTGATGCGGATTGACGCGAAAAACGGCGTGATGGAAGTCGGCCACGTTCACTTCTCGCCGCTGTTGTCCCGCACCCCGGCGTCAACAGAAGCGCAGTGGCTGTTGATGCGTTATGCCTTTGAAGCATTGGGATATCGTCGCTACGAATGGAAGTGTAATAGCTTTAACGAACCGTCGCGCAAGGCCGCGCTGCGCTTAGGTTTTCAATTTGAAGGACGTTTTCGTCAAGCGCTGGTGATTAAAGGTCATAACCGCGACACCGACTGGTTTTCAATCATCGATAGTGAGTGGCCCGCTCTGGATGAAGCCTTCCAGAAATGGCTTGCCGCCGACAATTTTGGTGCCGACGGCAAGCAAATCCACTCCTTGGAGACATTACGAAAAGCAAGCGCTTAACGGCGTTTCTTACGCCCCTGCACCGCCTTAAAACGGGGGTTAGATTTGCAGATAACGTACAGACGCCCTTTGCGTTTGACTATCTGGCAGTCCGGATGGCGCTGCTTTGCACTGCGCAATGAGTTAAGAACCTGCATCATGAACCTCTTTTGACGTCAACAAAGCGACCAAATCGCTGAGTGAAACGCGCCACGCTGCCTTCTGCAGACGCCGTACGCTGTTTACCGGTGTAATACGGATGCGATTTAGACGAAACATCAATCGTGACATAAGGATATGTCACCCCTTCCAGCTCAATTTCCCGGTCGGTTTTGATGGTTGACCCTACGGTAAAGAACTCATTGGCACTGGTGTCATGAAACACGACAGGACGATAATGGGGATGGATATTCGCTTTCATTTGACCCTCGATCATTACGTTATAACATAACAATTACGATACGCCGTCATCCTACACATTACAACCCTTCTCTTTGCATGGTTTTGCTATTGCTATTTTTCGCAAAAGCTCAGACCCCCGCGCGAACATAAATTAGAAATTAACGTTATTGGAGCCGTTTTTCGCATTCAGGCAGGCTGTCACTATCAACCCAAAGGAGATATCCCATGCAGCGCTGTTGTTGTCATCCCCCTTTCGCACCGCCTGAATTACCAAGCATAAATCTGCAAAACGGAGAAAATAATGAGCCTGACCACGTTGCCAATTTTAAGCCTCGCGCAGTATCACCAGCCGTCTGAGCGTGACGCGTTTCTCGCGCATCTTCGCCATGCGGCCCGCGACGTGGGCTTCTTCTATCTCACCGATCACGGTATCGATGCTGCCTTGCAGCGGTCGCTGCAATCTGAATCTCGCCGTTTTTTCGCCCTGTCCGACGAACAAAAACAGCAGGTGGCGATGATTCATTCCCCACATTTTCGCGGCTATAACCGCAGTGCCGCCGAGCTCACGCGCGGCCAGCCGGATTGGCGGGAACAGTTTGATATCGGCGCCGAACGGCAGGCGGTGTCATTACGTGAACACGACCCTCGCTGGCTTCAACTTCAGGGACCGAATCTCTGGCCGGAATCATTGCCTACCCTGCGCCCGGTACTGCTGCAATGGCAGCGTGCAATGACTGAAATGGCGATGACTCTGCTGCGCGCCTTTGCTGAGGCGTTGCAGCTTCCGCCAGAAGCTTTCGATACGCTGTACGGCGAGAAGCCAAACGAACACATCAAGCTCATTCGCTATCCGGGTCAGCAGGAAACGCACAGCAGCACCCAGGGCGTAGGCGCGCACAAAGACTCCGGTTTTCTGAGCTTCCTCCTGCAAGACGAGCAGAAAGGCTTACAAGTTGAGGTCAGTGACGGCCAGTGGATTGACGCCAAACCGCTGCCGGGCAGCTTTGTGGTCAATATTGGCGAATTGCTGGAACTGGCGACCAACGGCTATTTGCGAGCAACCGTTCATCGTGTGGTTTCACCACCGGCCAATCAGCAACGTCTGTCCATCGCCTTCTTCCTTGGCGCACAACTCGATGCGGTAGTGCCGGTGTACTCGCTGCCGGAAGCGCTGGCGCGGGAAGCCACCGGGCCGCAAAGCGACCCGCAAAATCCGCTGCTGCGGGACGTCGGTTGGAACTACCTGAAAGGCCGCCTGCGCTCCCATCCGGACGTGGCTGAACGTTATTACCGGGATGTGCTGCGCGCGCGCAGTGAACAACTTATCGCCTGACCCCATTATTCAAACAAGGATACCCAACATGAAACATGCCGCATTTAAACTGGCAGGAATTGCACTGTCTCTTTCTCTGGCTTGGAACGCCTCCGCCGAGCCACTGCGCATCGCCGCTGATCCAGTGCCGCACGCAGAGATCCTCAACTTCATTAAAAAACAGGATCCAAAGCTTGACCTAAAAATCGTCGAGCTGACCAGCGGCGTCAACGCCAACGAACTGCTGGCCAATGGCGACGTTGATGCCAACTATTTCCAACATGTGCCGTACTTAAAGGATCAGGAAAAAGCGCTGGGCAAAACCTTTGCCGTGGCCGCCACCGTGCACATTGAACCGCTGGGGATTTACTCGCGCAAACATAAAGATCTGCAATCGCTGCCGGAAGGCGCCACCGTCGCGGTGCCGAATAACACCACCAACTTAAGCCGCGCATTGTTCCTGTTACAAAGTAAGGGACTGATTAAACTGGATGCAAAATTTACCGACCCGGCGACCACCCTCGCCACGCCGAAAGATATCGTTGAGAACCCGCACAAGCTGAAGATCCTCGAAGTGGAATCTCCGCAGATCCCACGCTCGTTGGATGATGTCGATCTGGGCGTGATTAATGGCAACTATGCCCTAGAGGCGGGTCTGTCACCGGCAAAAGACGCGCTGGGAATCGAGAGCGCCACCAACAACCCTTACGCCAATATTCTGGTCACCAACCCGCAGCTGGCAAACGATCCCCGAATTAAAGAGCTGGCAAAAGATCTGACCTCGCCGCAGGTGGCTGAATTTATTCGCCAGCACTACAACGGCTCGGTGATCCCGGTTAACGCGCCGAAATCATGATTGTCATCGAAGGGCTGAGCAAACAGTATGCCGGGAGCGGCCAACCGGCACTCAACGATGTTTCGTTCACCGTTCCGAAAGGGGCGATTTACGGGATACTTGGGCGCAGCGGCGCAGGAAAAAGTACCCTGATCCGCTGCCTGAATTTACTGGAGCGGCCCAGCGCGGGCCGCATCCTGTTCAACGGTGAAGATATCGTGCAGTACGATAAGGCGCGCCTGCGTGCCCATCGCCTGCGCACCGGCATGATATTTCAGCACTTCAACCTGCTACATGCCCGCAATGTTGCCGACAACGTGGCGGTGCCGCTGGAAATCGCTGGCGTACCAAAACCACAGCGGCAAAAAAGAGTGGCGGAACTGCTGGCGCTGGTTGGCCTCGGCGACAAAGCCGACGCCTTCCCTTCTCAGCTTTCCGGCGGACAAAAACAGCGCGTCGGCATTGCCCGCGCGCTGGCGGCTGACCCAGACGTGCTGCTGTGCGATGAAGCTACCAGCGCGTTGGATGCCGAAACCACTGCCAGCGTGCTGGCACTGCTGGAGACCATTAATCGCCAGCTCGGGCTGACCATCGTTTTGATTACCCACCAGCTTGAAGTGGTCAAAAATCTCTGCGATCACGCGGCACTTCTGGAAGCGGGCGAACTGCAAGAGAGCGGCAAAATAGCCGATCTACTGGCGGCACCTTGGTCACGCCTACGGGATATTTTACTCAGCGATGGCGAAGAAGAACGGCGCTTCCTCGCACGCCACGGTTTGGACAGGAGACATCTATGCATAGTCGCATGAGCTGGGAAGATTTATGGCCTTTACTGGTCGACGGTACGCTGGATACCGTTTATATGGTCGGGCTGGCGGCCCTGTTCACCGTGTTGATAGGTCTGCCGATTGGCGTGCTGCTGTTTTTGTCCCGCCGCCATGGGCTAATGCCGATGCCGCGTCTTAACGCCGTGCTGGGTACCGTTATCAACACCGGCCGCTCGCTGCCGTTTATCGTGCTGCTGATCGCCTTAATCCCCTTTACCCGGCTGCTGGTTGGCACCACGCTTGGCAGTACGGCCGCCATTGTGCCAATCACTATCGGTGCATTTCCGTTCTTTGCTCGCCTGACGGAAAGCGCCCTAGATGAGGTTGATTACGGGCGTATCGAAGCCGTGCTCTCCATGGGCGGCAACATCTGGCACATCATCACTAAAGCGCTACTCCCAGAAGCGCTTCCGGCACTATTGGCGGCAACCACGTTAACGGTGGTGATGTTAATTGGCTTCTCCTCAATGGCCGGCGTTATTGGCGGTGGCGGGCTAGGCGACTTGGCAATTCGCTATGGCTATCAGCGTTTTAACGATCAAATTATGGTCGGCACGGTGCTTATTCTGGTGCTGATGGTACAAGGCGTACAGATGGGTGGCGACAAGTTGGTCAGAGCGCTGGCGCATCGACGCTAAATCCATTGGGAAATCGATTACACCCTCTAAGCGCATGGAATGTCGGGTATACTTGTCGTACCTCTCCCAGGATAAGGACTGACAGTGACTACTCGACATCAGGTCGGTCTAATAACCGGCATGCTTATCCTGGCCATACTTCTGCCCATTATTTTAAGCATCTGGCTGGCGCAACGAGAAGCGCATAAGCAATTTATTGCAGAACAAGAGACCTACGCCTCAAGGGTACTGATTCGCACCGAGCAGGTGATGAATCAAGCGAAAGGCGCGCTAAAACAAATGGATGGCTTGGCTGCCCCCGGCTGTAGCCCGGCGCATTTACAGGAGATGCGCCGCCTCTCCTACTCTTGGCGTTATATTCAGGAAGTGCTGTATCTCGATGGTCTCACCGCAAAATGCTCATCGCTTGAAAGCAACGGCATTCCCTTTACCTTTCCCAAACCCGACAGGATCATTCCCTCAGGTTATCGCGCTTGGTATACACAACAAAACGATGTCGGTATTCGTCGCTATATGGCGGCCTTTGCCTCCGATCACCATATGGTGATCATTGACCCGATGTCGTTTATTGATGTGATACCCTTCACCCACGCCACGACGCAGGTAGCACTGCTCAGCACCCACAATAACCGGGTGCTCGCCAGCAGCGCTGAACTTAATAAACAGGCTTGGACGCGCATTCGACAGGGCAATCTGGAGTCGTTGACCGACAATAATACCGTCTATACCGTGCGCCAGTATCCCGATCTGCAAGTGGCGATCATGACTTGGTCCTCAAGCCTGCCGCTGTCTGAACGCCTGCGTCATCAACTGATCATCTGGATGCCCATCGGCGTGCTGATGAGCCTGTTGGCAAGCTGGTTGATTATTCGCGTGCTGCGCCGCCTGCAATCACCGCGCCAGCAGGTGCTGGATGCGCTGAACAACGCTGAGATTAGCGTCAACTATCAGCCCATCGTCTCGCTTGCTGACGGCAAGGTCGTGGGCTGCGAGTCGCTCGCCCGTTGGAAGCAGTCCGATGGCACCTACCTGTCGCCAGATATCTTTATCCCACTTGCCGAAGAAACCGGGCTGATTACCCAGTTGACGGAAAATGTAGTGAAGATGGTGTTTCGCGATCTCGGCAAATGGTTGCATATGCACCCCGAGCTACACGTTTCGATTAACCTGTCGGTAGCCGATTTTCAGTCGGTGATGCTGCAAACCCTCCTCCACCAGCAGCTCAGAGTCTGGCAGGTGCAGCCGCAACAAATTGCCCTTGAGTTGACCGAACGCGGGTTTGCCGACCCAAAAACGACGTTGCCGGCCATCGCCGCCTATCGCCGCGCTGGACATGCGGTCTATATCGATGATTTTGGCACTGGCTACTCGAGCCTGCGTTATCTGCAGGATTTAGAAGTCGATACCCTAAAGCTCGATAAATCATTCGTTGATACGTTGGAATACGCACAGGTCACGCCATACATCATAGAGATGGCGAAAACGCTGCGGCTGAACGTGGTAGCAGAAGGCATTGAAACGCCCAGCCAAGAAGCATGGTTGCGCGAACATGGCGTACAGTTTGGGCAAGGCTGGCTGTATAGCAAGGCCCTTAAGAAAGAGGCCTTTATTCTCTGGGCAGAGGACAACCTGCGGATGCATCAAAGTTAAACGAGTAGGGTAGGCCGGATAAGGCGTTTACGCCGCCATCCGGCAATCGGTGCCGGATGGCGCTTCGTTTATCCGGCCTACCGCGTTAATTCCCTTATTTGAGCGTCATTCATGCATGCTCGACTTTTTCCACCCGGCGTTGCGCCACACGCGGCAGTTGGAACCACGGCAGGCAGATTTGAATCAACGGGCCAATCGCCAGCGCATACAGCACGGTTCCGACGCCAAACGTGCCGCCAAGCAGCGTACCAATAACCAGCACCGAAAGTTCAATCGCCATGCGGATCCAGCGCACCGGCCAGCCGGTACGGGCATGAATACCGGTCATCAGCCCATCGCGCGGGCCTGCGCCAAAACCGGCACCAATATACATGCCCGTCGCCAAGGCGTTCAGGATCACTGCCAGCCCCAACATCACGCTACGCAGCCAGAGCGATTCCAGCGGCGGCATCAGCGCCAACGTCGCGTTCGCAGCCAGTCCCAGCACAATCACATTGCTGATGGTGCCAAGACCAGGGCGCTGACGCAATGGGATCCACAGCAGCAATACCACTGCGCCGGTTAAGATCATCACCATGCCAATATTTAGAGAGGTCAAGCCCGCGACCCCAAGGTGGAAGACGTTCCACGGGTCGGCGCCCAGATTGGCGCGGACATAAACGGCGGTCGATACCCCGTAGAGCATTAACCCAAAGTAAAGCTGAATCAGTCGGCGTAGCATGATTACCTCTGCGGAGTCGTTTGAGGGTTTTATCATCGGCAAAAATGGCATTATGATTAATGACCAGTTTTTAAAAAGTGGACTGCACTGATGATCCGACGCTCCGCCACCCAATCGCTCGTTCGCCTGTTAGGCCACTGGCAAGAAACACCCTCTTCCACGCCTATATGGCGGCAGTTGACGGACGCACTGCGGCTGTTAATTCTGGATGGGCGCCTGCCGCTCGGAACCAGACTTCCGGGCGAGCGCGAATTTGCCAGCGCCCTTTGCGTCAGCCGAACCACCATCGCCAGCGCGTTGGCGCAGTTGCGTGATGAAGGCTATGTGCAAAGCCGCCAAGGCAGCGGTTCTACGGTCACGCTCAGCGCTGAGCTCAACCCGCGCGCGCCGCGTATCTCCTCCTCACCAACGCTGGATCTCTCCACCGCTGCGCTGGCAGCCGGTGCCGAAATCCATCAAGCCTACAGCCACGCGCTCAGCATGTTGCCCGGTTATCTTGCCCATACCGGTTACGATCAGCATGGACTGCTCGTTCTGCGAGAGGCTATCGCCCGGCGCTACAGTGAGCGTGGTCTGCCCACCACCGCCGACGAAATTATGCTGGTCAACGGCGCAGTCAGCGGGCTGGCGCTGATTCTGCGCTATCTCACCGGGCCTGGAGACCGCGTAGTGGTGGAAACACCGACCTATCCGCTAGCGATAGCCGCCATTGAAGGCGCATCTTGCCGTCCGGTGGCGCTACCGCTGCCCGATAAAGGTTGGGATACCGATGGCCTCGCAGCCATTATTGCCCAGACGGCCCCGCGCCTGGCTTATCTGATGCCCGATTTTCAAAACCCAACCGGGCAGTGTATGGATAGCGCGACGCGGCAAATCGTCGCCGACATGGCCGCCCGTACCTGCACGACGCTGGTGGTCGACGAAACGATGGTTGATTTATGGTACAACGCTCCCCCACCGCCGCCGCTGGCCGCATTTAATTCAGACGCGCCGATCATTACCGTAGGCTCGACTGGGAAAAGCTTTTGGGGTGGCCTGCGATTGGGTTGGGTGCGCGCGTCATCGCAGACTGTTGCGGCATTAATTCAAACCCGCGATACGCTTGATCTTGGCTCGCCGCTTCTTGAACAATTGGCAACCTGCTGGTTGCTGGAAAATGAGGCCTCGCTGCTGCCCGAAAAAAGGCGTCAGCTAAAAACCCGCCGCGATATGTGTGCCGACCTGATGCGAGAATTTTTCCCCCAGTGGAAATTTATTCTACCGGAAGGGGGATTGTCATTTTGGGTTGAACTGCCGGAAATGATGGCGACACGCTTTGCGGCCCGCGCTGAAGGCTACGGCATTCATCTGGGTGTTGGCACGCGTTTTGGGCTGGCGGGTGGCGGAGAACGAAATCTGCGGATCCCCTTCACACTGGATGACGATACGCTACGCCGCGCCTTTACCACATTACAGCCGATATGGGCGACGTTAGCAGGCCAGCACGGCGCAAATAAAATGCGGAAAATAATTTAACCGCGCGCAAAAGGGAAAATGAACCCAATAGCGTAGCCAGCCTGATGTTTATATTATTTTGCGTAGTTTAGCTGCGCGAAATAATATATTAGTGCTGAGGGGGGATCGGAAAGCCTTTTAGAGAAATAACGAAAGATTCTCCCTCTTTTTTAATTTTAGCACCGGTATCGCACCAGTCTGAGGCAATTCGAAAGAACTCATCGCTGCCTACATTCCAGTTTAGAAGAACATGCTTTACGTAGCCCGAGCGTAACAAATCACAGGCTTCACCATAGTTTGCCGCTATTGAAGGTTGCTGTTTCATTTTCTCTTCTTCAGGATTTTTCGTAATGCCTTGATTTCTTTAGGTGTGAATGGGGCAACATCTTCTTCCGTATGCTGGCTGTCAATGTCGTCTTCACATACACCCGCCTCAACTTCTGTTCCAAATGCCAGCTGTAACAGCTTTTCCGTCGCTGCACTCAACGTTAGGCTATTAGCCTCTGCGTAGTGGCGAAGTCCTTCTTTTACCGTCTCATCAATTTTTACGTTAAGCACTGCGACTGTCATGTTTACTCCTTCCGTAGCAACGCGTTTGCACGCGGCTAAAATGGTTTTTGTATTATTTCTGTAATAACTAATACATCAAACCAATAGTACATTCCACAAATATATTTATAACATTCACGGTAATGTTAAAACCTAATGTTAATTTAAATACAATTTATGACACATAGATGACAGTATTGTTACAAGTAAATGAAGTTTAAATGAATGAAAGCGAGAGGCGTGATAAATAACCACAAAATATCTATGTGAATAAAGGATTTGGGGGAGATAAGAAATTTAGGGAGGCACAAATGGGTGGGGGCCCTGCCAGCTACATCCCGGCACACGCGTCATCTGCTTTGGCTGCTTCCTTCCGGACCTGACCTGGTAAACAGAGTAGCGTTGCGGGAGAACCAACAGAGCCCCCATTGAGAGCGTTGTTCCCAACGCGCTGGCGCATTATCACTGCTGAGCCAGCCAATTGCAAGCTATCCGCTTTTACCTGCTGGATTCTTGCACAATTCCCTCTTCCCACTGACCATCAGTCTGATTATGCTGATACTTCTGCTTTCAGGAATAGACTATGGACGCTCAAGACTCGTTTCCCCACCGCGTATGGCAAATCGTCGCCGCAATCCCGCAAGGATACGTAACCACCTACGGTGATGTTGCAAGACTTGCCGGATCGCCTCGCGCGGCAAGACAGGTCGGTGGCGTTCTCAGACGTTTGCCGGAAGGCTCCACGTTACCGTGGCATCGGGTGGTTAATCGCCATGGCGCGATTTCGCTGACGGGCCCCGATCTCCAGCGACAACGACAGGCGCTGTTGGCCGATGGGGTGCAAGTTTCCGGGAGTGGGCAAATTGATATGCAGAAATACCGCTGGCACTACTAACGCTTTATTCTGTGTGATTCAACGGGTGATTACATCCGGCAAAAAAATGCCCTCACTCAGGAGGGCATTTGTCTTTACGGAATCTGCACTGGCGCAGCGTCCTGAACCGGAACCGGCGTTTGCTGCACCGGAACCATCATCAGATCGGCTTTCGTGCCGCCACGGTTTATCACTTCCTGAATGGTATCGGTGATAAACAGCAGTTTACCGTTAAGGGTTACCGCAGCACTTAACAGGATACGCGCATTCGGCTGGATATCCGCTGGGTTGTATGGCAGCACAAAGCTAAACGGTGCCTGCTTGCCTTCCGTCCGGGTGACTTTCTGCGACAGCACCTTCGATGGTGCATCGGCCAGCGACGCATCAGACAGCGTGACCGTCAACACCGCATCCGGCGGCAGGGCAACTTTCTGGCGGATAATCACATTACCGGAGACGTTCGGCCCAGATATCGGTTGTGCGGCGGCCGCTGCTTCTGGTGCTGGTGTCTGATTCTGACTTTGCTGGTGCGTCTGCGCACAGCCTGCAACGGCAAGTGCAATAGCCAGACCGCTTAAGATCGGCACAAGTTTCATTAGCATTCTCCTTTTTGATCACCCAAATTGAGCCAATTTTCTCAATCAGATGACAACGCTTTAACAAACTTAACCGCTTAAGTGTGGCACATATTTTACATTAATACCTGCAAACACCCCATTATTCAGACAATTGAACCCATCGGACCACTCGCGAAATTACGTTATAATGGAAGTATTCACCTGCCGCTATGGCAATAAAATCTAAAATTCTAGAGGGTACCAATGAGCCAGGCGCTATCAAATTTACTGACATTATTAAATCTGGAAAAAATTGAAGAAGGCCTGTTCCGTGGTCAGAGTGAAGACTTGGGTCTGCGCCAGGTATTTGGCGGACAGGTTGTTGGCCAAGCGCTGTATGCCGCCAAAGAGACCGTTCCAGCCGATCGTTTAGTCCACTCGTTCCACAGCTATTTTCTGCGACCAGGCGACAGCCAAAAGCCCATTATTTACGATGTCGAAGTACTGCGCGATGGCAACAGCTTCAGCGCGCGTCGCGTCGCCGCCATCCAAAATGGCAAGCCGATTTTTTACATGACGGCATCCTTCCAAGCGCCGGAACCGGGCTATGAGCACCAGAAAACCATGCCGGTGGCCCCTTCCCCGGACGGCCTGCCATCGGAAACAGATATCGCCCGCTCGCTGTCTCATCTGCTGCCACCGCAGGTTGCGGAGAAATTTCTGTGCGATAAGCCCATTGAGATCCGCCCGGTTGAATTCCACAACCCGCTGAAGGGTCACGCCGCAGAGCCGCGCCGTCAGGTGTGGATGCGCGCCAACGGCGCGGTGCCGGACAATCTGCATATCCATCAGTACCTGCTGGGCTACGCCTCTGATTTTAATTTCCTGCCGGTGGCGCTGCAGCCTCACGGCGTGGGCTTCCTCGAACCGGGTATGCAGGTGGCGACCATTGACCATTCCATGTGGTTCCACCGTCCGTTCAACCTGAACGAATGGCTCCTGTATAGCGTGGAAAGCACCTCGGCCTCTAGCGCGCGTGGCTTCGTACGCGGCGAATTCTATACCCAAGATGGCGTGCTGGTTGCTTCGACGGTGCAAGAAGGGGTCATGCGTAACCGAGGTTAACCTTGGTTTAGCCCACAAAAAAGCCTCCCATTGGGAGGCTTTTTTGGCTTTGGAGATTACCTTTTGGTCTTTCGGGCGAGGCGCAAACTTCGTTTTCGAAAAACCCGGGGTCGATGTCACCACCGTCCCCCGGCTACGCAGATCAAGCGTTATAGGCATTTTCGCCGTGGCTGTTGACGTCCAGACCTTCACGTTCCTGATCTTCAGGAACACGCAGACCAACGGTCAAATCTGCCACTTTGTAGCCAATGAAGGCCACCACGCCAGACCAAACGATAGTAATACCGATACTTTCCAACTGAACCAGAACCTGATGGCCCATGGTCACGCCTTCGGCGTAGCCCACGCCGCCAAGCGTTGTGGAAGCGAAGATACCGGTCAGGATACAGCCGACGATGCCGCACACGCCGTGCACACCGAAGACATCACACGGATCATCGACACGCAGTACGCGTTTGAGTGAAGTCACGCCCCACAGTCCAGCCAGTCCCGCGACGATGCCGAGGATCAGCGCGCCGCCAACCCCAATATAACCACAGGCTGGAGTGATGCCCACGAGGCCCGCAATCGCCCCGGAACATGCGCCCAGTAAAGAAGGTTTGCCACGCAGCGCCCACTCACCGAAGACCCAACCGAGAATAGCCGCAGCCGTCGCCACCACGGTGTTAACAAACGCCAGACCGGCAATTTCGTTCGCCGCGCTTGCGGAACCGGCGTTAAAGCCGAACCAGCCGAAGTAGAGGATGGCGGTGCCGATAAACACCATTGGCAGATTGTGTGGTTTGAACGCTTCTTTACCAAAGCCCACGCGTTTACCAATCAGGTACGCGCCTACCAGACCCGCGACTGCGGCGTTGATATGCACCACCGTACCACCGGCAAAGTCGAGCGCACCGTGGCTCGCCAGCAGGCCGCCGCCCCAAACCATGTGCGCAATCGGCACGTAGGAAAGTGTCAGCCAAATCACCACGAAGATAAGCACCGCAGAGAAGCGAATACGCTCCGCCAGCGCACCAACAATCAGCCCCACGGTGATACAGGCGAAGGAGCCTTGGAACGCGACATGGATGTACTGATAGAAGGAGCCCATCAGGTCAGTAATCTTAATATTTTTCAGCATCAGCCAGTCGAAGCTGCCGAAGAAGCTGCCGCCGGTACCGAAGGCCAGCGAGTAGCCATAAACCACCCACAGCACGCAAACCAGCGCGAACGTCACCGCCACCTGCGTCAGCATAGACAGGACGTTTTTACCGCGAATCAGGCCGCCGTAGAACAGCGCAATGCCCGGAATGGTCATAAACAGCACCAGTGCGGTACACAGCATCATAAAAGCGTTATCCGCTTTATCCACCACCGCCGGTGCCGCCATCGCCAGACCCGGCAACAGCGCCAGTGCGCTCAACCCTGTTTTTACCATTGTTTTTTTCATCATCTCTCACCCTATCTCTGTGCAGGCTGGGAATTACAGCGCCGCTTCGTCGGCTTCGCCGGTACGAATACGGATAACGCGCTGCAGTTCAGCGACAAAAATCTTACCGTCGCCAATTTTTCCGGTGTAAGCGGCTTTGCTGATCACGTCGACAACTTCATCGAGTTGATCGTCGGCGATCGCCACATCAATTTTTACTTTTGGTAGGAAGTTGACGCTGTATTCCGCGCCACGGTACAGCTCAGCATGACCTTTCTGACGACCGAAGCCTTTCACTTCTGTCACCGTTAAGCCCTGAATGCCAATTGAAGACAACGCTTCACGAACGTCTTCAAGTTTGAATGGTTTGATTACGACGGTAACCAGCTTCATAGATCCCCTCCAGTCAGAATTCGGTAATGGCTGCGAACACGAAAGAGATAAAGCAAGGGGCGTGCCAGAAATGAAAATCACGGCGTCTAGCGGTAAAATCAGGGGTTGCGTCAGTAGGATGGCGGGATAAAAAAGAAAAACGCACCATGCGAGTGCATGATGCGTATTACGACGTCATTGTGTTAGAAAAATGCCTGACGCTGGTGCATTAGGCGGTCAATGCATCTTCCTGAGCACTGGCAGCAAGTTCCTCGCCCGCCAGCTGCAGCTGATACATCTGCCAGTAACGACCTTTCGCTTCAAGCAGTTGCTGGTGAGAACCCTGCTCTACCGCTTGTCCACGATGAAGCACCATAATGGTATCTGCCTCAACGATGGTCGACAGGCGGTGTGCGATAACCACCAGCGTAGTGTGCTGTCGTACGGCAGCCAGCGCGTGTTGAATGGCTCGCTCCGTGCCGGAGTCGATATTGGCCGTCGCTTCGTCCAGAATCAGCACCTGCGGGGTATCAACCAGCACGCGGGCCAGCGCCAGCAGTTGCTTCTGCCCCACGGACAAATTGTTACCTTGTTCGCCAAGATGGGTGTACAGGCCATCGCTCATGCTCCGCACCATCTCCGCCAGTTGCACCGTTTCCAGCACCTGCCAAACCTGTTCTTCGCTGATATCGCGCCCCAAGGTGATGTTGGCAAAGAAAGAGTCGGCCAGCACCACGGGGTCCTGTTGCACCACGGCGATGCCCTCACGCAGCACCTGGTGGCTAAGCGTTGCCAACGGACGACCGCCAAGACGAATTTCGCCCGAATTTGGCGGGTAGTAGCCCATCAATAGGCTCGCCAGCGTGCTTTTGCCGCTGCCGGTATGCCCAACCAGAGCCACAAAGCTGCGCGCCGGAATCGACAGCGAGATATTTTGCAGCACCAGTTTGTCGTCGCGGTAGGCAAACGACACGTTGTCGATATCGATATCGCCGCTGGCAAGCGGTTTAATGTCGTGACCATACTGTTGACGCGGTCGGTCCATCAGCTCAAACACGCGTTCACCGGCGACCACAGCCTGTTGCAGCATCGACTGTTGGGTAGTCAGTTCAATCAGCGGTTCGTTGAGGCGGCCAAGGTAACTAATAAATGCATACAGCACGCCGACTTCAATCGAACCTGTGGCGCTGAAACCAAACAGCATCAGCAGACCGCACAGCACCAGCGTAGAGAACAAACTCAGTAGCGGACGCAGCAGGAAGCCATCAAGACGCAGCGTCTGCATGCGCGCCAGATAGTGTGAACGGCTCACATCACCGATGCGCTCACCAAAGCGCACCTGCTGACGGAACTGCTGGATAACGCTCATGCCGTTGATCACTTCGTTAAAACCGTCGTTAATATCCGCCAGATAAGCGCGAACACGACGCACAATAGGCGTGCTGTAACGCTGATAGATAATCATCACCGTCATCACCGCCGGGAAGATAGCCAGCGCCACTAGCGCCATCCGCCAATCGAGGCTAAACATAGCCACCAGCATCGCGCCAATCAGCGCCGCACTGCGCAGCACCGTCGCCACCACCGTGACGTAGAGATCGCGGATCACTTCCGTGTCGTTGGTCACCCGGGAAATCAACTGCCCTACCGGCTGGGTATCAAACTCAGACAGCGGCTGACGCAGGGCGGCATCCATCACATCAATACGCAACTGTTGCACCACGCCAACCGCTGCACGGTTAAACAGTAGTGATTGGCTGTAGTGCAAACCGGCAGCCAAAAGCTGTAGGCCGATATAGGCCGCCGCCAGACCGGCGACTTTGCCCCACGGCAGCACATCTTTCGCGACCATATTGTCAATGAAATAACTTATCAGTAGCGGCCCGCTCACTTCCGCCGCCGCCGCTATCCACAGCATCAATACCGCGATCGACAGCGGCTTGCGCCACGGAGAACCGTAGGCCAGCAGGCGCTTTAAAGTTGGCCACAGTTGCCCAAAACTACGCATTAGCCGCCTCCGTTTTTTCTTCTTCCGGCGCATCATTTAGCGCGGCTTCAAGCTGCTGGTAGCGGTACATATCGCGATACCAGCCCGACTGCGCGGATAACTGTTCATGCTGACCACGTTGGGCGATGTGTCCATGCTGCATCACAATAATTTCGCTCGCGTCGAGCAACGCCGACAGACGGTGAGCACTAATAATCAGCGTACGCCCTTCGCCCCACTGGCGCAGGTTGTGCAGGATTTGATGCTCGGTTCGACCATCGACCGCCGACAGAGCATCGTCGAGAATTAATATTTCCGCATTGAGCAGCAGCGCACGAGCAATCGAGATACGTTGTTTTTGCCCGCCGGAGAGCATCACGCCGCGCTCGCCAACTTCCGTATCGTATCCCTGCGGCAAGCGCAGAATGTCGTCGTGAACGCAGGCCAGACGAGCCGCCTGCTCGATCTCTTCTTGCGTTGCGCTCGGGCAGCCCAGCGCAATATTGCTGGCAACCGTGTCAGAAAACAGGAACGGCGTCTGGCTTACCACCGCCAGACGGCTACGCCACGCATCCAGCTGCAGCTGGCGCAGCGGGATATTGTGGAAGCGAATATCGCCCTCATCGACGTCAAAATGACGCTGGATAAGCGAGAGGATGGTTGATTTTCCCGAACCGGTTGGCCCACAGATACCGAGCATATGGCCGGGTTTCAAAGTGACATCCACGTCGCTGAGCATTGGTTTATCGGTCTGCGGATAGCTAAAACGGCGAATAGCCAGCTCAAGCGTGCCGCGCCCTTCCGGTACCGTTTCGGTGCCGTCATTAACCACCGGTGCTTCCGCCAGCAGCGTGCGAATACGGCTATAGGCAGCGCTGCCGCGTTCAACGATGTTAAACATCCATGCCAGCGCCAGCATCGGCCAAATCATCAGCCCTAAATACATCATAAAGCTGGTTAACTCACCGAGCGTTAATTCATCCTGCATCACCATCCAACTGCCGCCGGCAATCGCCAGCAGGTTCGCCATGCCGACCGCGATATAGATAGTCGGATCGAAACGGGCATCAATACGCGCCACGCGCATGTTCTTGATCCCGGTGTCAGCGGCATCAGCAGCAAACTGCGCGGACTGCCGATCCTCAAGGCCAAAGGCTTTGATCATGCGAATGCTGGTCAGACTCTCTTGGGTACGGTCGTTTAGGCTGGAGAACGCCGCCTGCGCCAGCTTAAAGCGTTCATGCAGCAGGTTGCCATAGCGATGAATGACCAGTGCCATGATCGGCATCGGCACCAGTGCCAGCAGCGTAAGCTGCCAGCTAATCTGCGTAGACATGACAATCAGCACCGCACAGCCCATGACCAGTGAATCCACCAGCGTCAGCACCCCTTCACCGGCGGCAAATACCACGCGATCGACGTCGTTGGTCGCGCGCGCCATCAGGTCGCCGGTACGGTGACGGAGATAAAATTCAGGATGTTGGCGGCTAAGCTGACGGTAGAAATCTTCCCGCAGTTCAACGGCCAACTGATAGGACGCACCAAACAGCAGCACGCGCCAGACGTAGCGCAGCAGGTAAACCACGATAGCAATCAACACCATGGTTCCGACCCACATCATGAGCTTTCCGGCCGTGAAGTGGTGTTGCGACACGCCATCGACAACAATACCCACCACTTTCGGTGGGATAAGCTGCAGGATGGCAATAATAATGAGCAGGGAAACTGCGCCGAGATAGCGACGCCATTCCCGGCGGAAGTACCAGCTTAGTTGAGCAAATAATCGCACGCGGTAAAATTCCAGAGATAAAGTGTTATCCGATGGGGAGAGCGGTGGTGGATTTAATCTGTTCCATCGCAAAGCTTGAGGTGACGTCCGACAGTCCAGGAACGCGATTCACCAAGCTTTTATAAAAATCATCGTAGCGTTTCATATCAGCAACCTGAACGCGCATCAGGTAGTCATATTCCCCGGCCATTCGCCAAAACCCGAGAACTTCCGGCATTTGCGTCACTTCGCTGACAAAGAGACTGTACCAGTCGCTGCTGTGGTGCTGCGTTTTAATCAGCACAAAGGCCGTCAGCCCCAGCCCCAGTTTTTCTGCATCCAGCAGCGCGACGCGCCCGATTAATACACCATCGTCTTCAAGACGCTTTAGCCGTTTCCAGCAAGGTGTGGTGGTCAGATTAACGGCATCGGCCAGCGCCTGCAAAGAGAGCGTGCAGTCATTTTGCAGCAGGGAGAGCAGCTTTCGGTCAATTTTATCTAGCATGGGCGTCACCGGGAGAAAACTTTTCTACTCTCATTGTATTTTAAAGGTCAGATGGCAACAATTTTTTCTGTGCTTTTCGCTATGCTGGGCACAAAATGACAAACGGAAAATCACAATGAATAGCACCTGGGTCAAACACGCGATTAGCGAAATTAACGCCGATTATCAACGTAGCGCCGATACGCATTTGATTCGTCTGGCGCTACCTGCCTTTCCCGGCATTCAGCTGTATCTGAAAGATGAAAGCACCCATCCTACCGGTAGCCTGAAACACCGTCTGGCCCGTTCATTGTTCCTCTACGGCTTATGCAACGGTTGGATCAAAGAAGGCACCACCATTATTGAATCCTCCTCCGGCTCCACGGCGGTTTCCGAGGCGTATTTCGCGCGCCTGCTGGGATTGCCGTTTATCGCGGTGATGCCTTCGTGCACCGCGAAACGCAAGATTGAACAAATTGAGTTTTACGGCGGACGCTGCCACTTCGTGGAAAGCGCCTGTGAGATTTACGCCGCGTCAGAAAAACTGGCCCGAGACCTGAACGGTCACTATATGGATCAGTTCACCTACGCCGAGCGCGCTACCGACTGGCGCGGTAATAACAATATCGCCGACAGTATTTTCCGCCAGATGTCACATGAACCTCATCCGGTTCCGGCATGGGTGGTGATGAGCGCCGGTACTGGCGGAACTTCAGCGACCATTGGCCGCTATATCCGCTGTCAGGGCTATGAAACTCAACTGATGGTCGTCGATCCTGAGAACTCGGTATTTATGGACTATTGGCAGCATCGCGATGCCAGTCTGCGTGGATCTGTTGGCAGCAAAATAGAAGGGATTGGCCGTCCGCGCGTCGAACCGTCGTTTATTCCGGATGTAGTCGATAGCATGCTGCGTGTCCCAGATGCCGCAAGCGTCGCTACCGCCCAGTGGCTGGAAACTCAGCTTGGCCGTAAAGTGGGTGCGTCTACCGGTACCAATATGTGGGGCGCGCTCCAACTGGCATCACAGATGCGTGCCGAGGGTAAAAGCGGCTCCATTGTGACGCTGCTGTGCGACAGCGGCGAGCGCTATCTCGACACCTATTACAATCCACAGTGGGTGGCGAAAAATATCGGCGACGTGATGCCGTGGCATCAGCAGATTCAACAATTGCTCGGACAATAAAAAAAGCCAGGCATTATAGGATGCCTGGCTTGCTGGAAGGTCTCTCTATTCGGGGGAATATGGAAGATTGGGTGTATCCAGCCAATGCGTTAAATAGTGGGAAACAGCTTGGTTATTGCAGTTTCCGATAACCGGCAGGTGGGGCAGCGCGGCCTTGAGTTGCCCCATAGCGTTACCCATAATCACCCCACGGCCTACTAGCCCAAGCATTTCGCGGTCGTTCATCGCGTCACCAAAGGCCATGCACTCGTCCATGCCGACGCCCAGATGTTCGCCCAGAACCGTCAGCGCCGCGCCTTTATTGCTCCCGACCGGCAATACTTCTAGACAGTCCACTGCCGAAAAACAGATATGCGCACGTTTATCTAAGGCTTCGGTCAACTGGATGCGCAGACGACAGAGATCGTCGTGATCGCCGCAGAAACAGACTTTCGTCACCTGATGCGCCGGCATGCGGCGAAGATCGCGAAGCTGATAGTGGAATCCGCTATAGACATGAGCTTGGAGCATTTCGGGGATATCGCGGCCGGTAAACCAACCGCTATCGTTAAAGACATGCATGCTGGCCTGGGTATCCCAATGGCTGTGCAGCACCTCTTCGGCGACATCCGGCGGCAGATCGCTGCGATGCATCATTTCGCCCTGCAGCGAGTGAATACGCGTGCCGTTGCCAGTAATGAGAAAAGCGTTCAGCGACAGCGTGTCAATCAGCGGGCGCATCTCCAGCACGTGGCGGCCGGTAGCAAAAGTGAGCGTGATTTCGCGTTCGCGCAACCGCTTCAGTACCGCGATAGTCTTGTCGCCCAATCGATGGTCAGGCATCAAAAGGGTGCCATCCATATCAAATGCTGCCAGTCTTGCCATTATTTATCCCGCCTGTGATCGCTCTCTCTTGCCACCCAGTATCTGCTGGGATATACGGAAGTAATACTGAATAGTTAACTTTTATTGTTCCGGGTTTATATGCGTCTGTTAAATCGTTTAAATCAGTTTCAGCGCCTGTGGCAGCCCTCACAGGGAGAGATGCAGCAGGTGGCTATCGCCGAACTGGCGGCGCGCTGCTTTTGCAGCGAGCGACATATGCGTACGCTACTACGCCAGGCACAAGAAGCCGGCTGGCTGAGTTGGAAGGCACAGTCCGGGCGAGGCAAGCGTGGAATTTTGGCATTTCACACCACGCCCGAAGCGCTGCGCAACGAGATGATGGAAACAGCCTTGGAACGCGGCCAACAGCACAACGCGCTGGAACTTGCGCAGATTGCGCCGGTGGAGCTGCGGGCGCTGCTGCATCCGTTCCTTGGCGGTCAGTGGCAAAACAATACGCCAACGCTACGTATCCCCTATTACCGCCCTCTCGAACCGCTACAGCCGGGTTTCCTTGCCGGGCGCGCCGAACAGCATTTAGCCGGACAGATTTACTGCGGGCTGACCCGTTTTGATCATGATGCGCTACAACCGCGCGGCGATCTGGCGCACCATTGGTCGGTTTCTGAAGATGGCCTGTGCTGGCAGTTTTATATTCGCTCAACGCTTCATTGGCACAGCGGTGACGCGGTGGAGACCGACCAACTGCGCAGACGACTGTTGATGCTGCTGGATCTCCCAGAGCTGGCAAGACTGTTTTCCAGCGTCAAAGACATTCGGCAGACCCATCCACAGTGTCTGACCTTCAGGCTACATCGCCCAGATTATTGGCTGGCGCATCGGCTGGCCAGCTACTGTAGCGTGCTGGCGCACCCTGATGAACCACAGCAGGGCACCGGCCCTTTTATGTACAAAATATTCGAGCCCGAATTGGTAAGAATTGAAAGCCACTCCCGCTACCATCTGGGCCATCCGCTGCTCCAGGCTATCGAATATTGGATAACGCCTCAGCTTTTTGAGCAGGGTTTAGGCACCAGCTGTCAGCACCCGGTGCAGATAGCCATCGGTAAGCCAGAAGAACTCGGAAAATTAAGACTGGTGAGTCATAGCATTAGCCTAGGGTTTTGCTATCTGGCGCTACGCCAAAGCCCGCGCCTTAGCATGGCGCAAGCACAGCGGGTGATTTCACTTATCCATCGTTCAGGATTGCTGCAAAGCCTGCCTTTAGGCGAAAACCTGATAACGCCTAGCGAAGAGATGCTGCCCGGCTGGGCCATTCCGCTTGCGCATGATGACCCAGATGTCGCCCTGCCACCCCAGTTGACCCTGATCTACCATCTTCCCGTTGAGTTACACACCATGGCAGAGCAGTTAAAAACCGCCTTAGCTCAGCGAGGCTGCGAGCTGACGGTGATTTTTTACGATGCCAAAAGCTGGAATGGTTGTACCGACCTGCCACAGGCCGATTTGTTTATGGGCGACCGACTGATTGGTGAAATGCCTGAATACGCTCTGGAACAATGGTTACGCTGTGATGCGCTATGGCCTGCCCTGTTTACCGACGAACAAGCGTATCTCGTTCAACATTTGCTGGATGAAGCACAAACACAGCCGGACGATGCACAGCGCATTGCTGCGCTAAAGCACATTTTTACTCGTCTGATGCGCGACGCCATCGTGACGCCTTTGTTTAACTATCAATATCAGGTCAGCGCGCCGCCGGGCGTGAACGGCATTCGTCTGAATGCCCGCGGATGGTTTGATTTCTCTGAAGCCTGGCTGCCGCCGGATACCCGGTGAAGAAGCTGGTCGCCGTGGCGCACAGGCGTTAACATAGCGGCTTTCAGAATCACTGACAGGAAAAGCCATGAAACGTGCCGTTGTCGTCTTTAGCGGTGGACAAGACTCCACTACATGCCTAGTGCAGGCGCTGCATCAATACGATGAAGTTCACTGCGTCACGTTTGATTATGGCCAGCGCCATCGCGCAGAGATTGACGTTGCCCGCGAACTGGCGATTTCCCTCGGTGCGCGCGCCCATAAAGTGCTGGATGTTACCTTATTAAACGAACTGGCGGTCAGCAGCCTGACCCGCGATAGCATCCCGGTTCCCGATTATGAGCCAGAGGCCAACGGGATCCCCAATACCTTCGTGCCGGGACGTAATATTCTGTTTTTGACGCTGACGGCTATCTACGCCTATCAGGTGAAGGCCGAAGCGGTGATCACGGGCGTTTGCGAAACCGATTTCTCCGGTTACCCGGATTGTCGCGATGAGTTCGTGAAGGCGCTAAATCATGCGGTAAGCTTGGGGATGGCGAAGGATATTCGCTTTGAGACGCCGCTGATGTGGTTGGATAAAGCGCAGACTTGGGCGCTGGCGGACTACTGGGAAAAGCTAGAACTGGTGCGCAGCGAAACGCTGACCTGTTACAACGGCATTAAAGGCGACGGTTGTGGTCATTGTGCGGCCTGTAGCCTGCGGGCAAACGGGCTAAACCATTATCTGGCAGATAAGCCCGGTGTGATGGCGTCAATGAAGCAAAAAACCGGGCTGAAGTAGTCAATTCAGCAACAGGCCTAGTGAATTGCCGGATGGCGGCGTTGCCTTATCCGTCCTACGGGTGGTTGCCCGTGAATTTGAGCAGCTCTGCATTCAGGGGAAGTATTTGTAGGCCTGATAGGCGCAGCGCCATCAAGCAGCCCAGCGTGTAGGCCTGATAAGCGCAGTGCCATCAGGCAATTTCTGGCACAGTGCCGGATGGCGGCGTTGCCTTATCCGGCCTACATTTGGTTTATTCGACCATCGCCTCCAAGTGCTCGCGTAATTCCCCCTCCAGAGCCAACGCTTTTTGCGTCTTCAAGTCGATACAAACGAAAGTGATTTGTGCATCCGCCACCACCTGACCTTCTGGTTCCAGCGTCACGACTTGGCTTAGCACACCGCTTTTGCCATTAAGTTGCTCTACTTTGCTAGTGACGGTCAGCAGGTCGCCCAGCACCGCCGGACGTCGATAGTTAATGTTGATATTCACCACCACGAAGGCGATATGGTTCGCACTCATCCACTGGAAGCCCGCACTACTCTCGAGCCCGTCCCAACGAGCCTCTTCGAGAAACTCTAGATAGCGAGCGTTATTGACGTGTTGATAAACATCCAGGTGATACCCACGAACTTTGATTTGTGTCTGCATAGCGCCATAGCCTTATTATTTTATCCACTTTATCCTTCAAACTGCCTCTGCGTTGGCTGCATTCACTCGTCCCAGTCACGCTCTTATGTACGCTCTTGGGTAATAGCTCATCTGCCGCCTTGATACAGCTCGAATGATGTTGTGTATGTATTATGAGTTGAGTCAGAGGTCATACCACTGGTATGACCTCTTTAGTCTGGCAAATTTTCAGGCGAGTGCAACTACTCTGGATGAATTAAAGCGTGAGATGGTCGAGATTTCTCTCAACCAGTGAATGCCCCATTCCTGGGACCTGTTCGAGATCGTCGATCGTTTTGAAAGGCCCATATTCTTCACGATAGCTAACAATCGCCTGCGCTTTTTTCAGCCCGACACCGTTCATTGCCCTAGCCAGAGCCTCTGCCGACGCCGTATTGATGCTAACCCGAGTCACTTCATCCGCGCGGGCGTCGTGGTTCACAGATGCCTTAGCCTGCTCGCCTGATGCATCACTAGCTTTAGTCTGGGTTATCTGGTTTTTTACCGCAGCTGGCGCCGCCTGGACGCTAAAACTCATCCCAGCACAAGCCATAACAACGGCTACGGCGCACATTTTTATCCCATATTTCATTCTGACTTCTCCTTGTTGGTTGGTAACAAGGCAACCATAACGACAGACGAGAGGGCATTCAAAAGGCAGATTTTAAATGTGGAAAAGGCCGCGAAAGCGGCCTTTGAGGTGTACATCGCATTACAAAATTATGCGAGTCGGATTCCGATTACTGCTGCTGGTCGATGATATCGCCAAGCTTAATTTTCGCCGACTTACGCAGGTTGTTCATCATCGCTTCGAAAGAAATCTGCGCATTGTTCTGGGTAATACCCTGCACCATCGCTTTCTTCTGCGCTTCCGGCATTTCACCTGCTTTCACTTCGTCCAGCGCCAGCAGAACCACGTTGCCTTGCATATCGTTGCCGATACCGAAGCTTGGTTTGTCTTTCTGCGGCAGAGGCAGTGAGAACGCAGCCTGGCTCAGTGGATCCTGACCGGCACGGCTCAACGTTTTGCTGGCGCTAAAGCTCAGGCCAGCTGCTTTCATCGCGTCGTCACCTTTGCCATCTTTCAACGCAACCAGCAGTTTTTCCGCATCCAGTTTGGCCTGCTGTTCTGCTTTGTTGTGTTTTACGATATCGGTCACCTGCGCTTTGACTTCAGCCAATGGTTTTACCGCTTCGGCTTTGTGTTCGCTCACGCGCAGGATGAAGGCACGGTCGCCATCAACGGTAATGATATCGGAGTTGCTACCCGGCATACCGTTTTCGCCAACCAAGCCGCCGTTAAAGATAGCGTCGGATACCGGTTTAAAGTTCAGTTCAGCAGGCAGGTTGCTGTGGTCAAACCAGCCGGTCTCTACCGCTTTCACGCCAGCCGCTTGCTCAGCGCCCGCCAACGAGTCGTTCTCGTTGCTCGCCGCGTCGCTCACTTTCTGCTGCAGCGCGTAATACGCGTCGAGAGATTTTTCCTGCTTCACTTTATTGGCGATATCGTTACGCACGTCAGCCAGCGGTTTGACCTGAGCCGCTTGCACGTCATCAAGACGAGCAACCAGGAAACCAACGGAGGATTTAATCACGCCGGACAGCTGGCCTTTTTCTTTCAGGCCCGCATTTTTCAATTCGTCAGGGGTTGTGGCCTCTTCCAGCCAGCCCATGTCGCCGCCGTTGCGCGCAGAAATAATGTCAGCCGATTTCTCTTTCGCCAGGGCCGCAAAGTCGCCGCCTTTGTTCAGCGCGTCGAGTACCGCTTTGGCCTCGGCTTCCGTTTTGGTTTGGATAACGCTGTAACGGTTACGCTGAGGCTGAGTGAACTGATCCTGATGCTGATCGTAGTACGCCTGAATCTCTTCATCGGAGACGTTTTGCGTCATCGATGCGGCATCCAGCTTGATGTAGCTTACGCGGAACTGCTCAGGCGACACGAACTGACCTTTGTTTTGCTCGTAGTAGCTGTTGATTTCAGCGTCGCTGACCTGCTGCTTGGCCGCCAGTGCGTTAACGTCAATGGTCGCTTCACGAACCAGACGCTGCTGGGAAACCAGTTCCGCCAGCTGCTCGGTTTCACCTGGCAGCATAAAGTCGGTGCCGGCAACTGCGTTAATCAGCTGTTGAGTGGTGAGCTGGTTGCGCAGGGCTGCAGCGTACTGATCTGGCGTCATGCCCATTTGATTCACCAGCGCGGTGTAGCGGGTATTATCAAATTTGCCGTCAACCTGGAACGCAGGGGTGGCGAAAATGGCTTTACGCACCTGCTCATCGCTAATGCCAAGACCGAGGTCTTTTGAATACTGGTCAAGCAGCGCTTCGTCGATCAGGCGGTTTAAGACCTGCTGACGCATTGTTTTGATGTAGTTTTCATTGGCCGCCAGTTCAGAGAACTGGTCACCAAGCTGCTGCTGCATGCGGTTACGCTCGCTAGCAACGGCATTTTCAAACTGTCCGCGGCCGATTTCTTGGCCATTCACTTTTGCGGCAAAATTATTGTTACCGCCGATCAGGTAACCACTCACGCCGGTCAAAATGAACGACACGATAATGAGCCCGAAAATGACTTTGATCACGACGCTGTTGGCTGCCGTGCGTAAATTGTCCATCATGGTGTAACAACACTCCGCTGTAGGTGACAAATACCTCGTGCAGCATAGCATGTGATGGCTGCTGCGCGTGAGGGTGTATTTTGACAAGAAACCAGGGCGGTTGTCAGCAAACACCGCATATAAACTGTTAAAACGTCACACAAAGACATAAAAAAAGGCACATCAGTCGATGCGCCCTTGTACTTTGCCACATTCCCGTAGCGGGAAAGGGATCAGTTTACCGCGTCTTTCAGTGCTTTACCTGCACGGAATGCCGGAACTTTAGCAGCAGCGATAGTGATCTCTTTACCGGTCTGAGGGTTGCGGCCAGTACGGGCAGCACGCTCTTTGACAGCAAAGGTACCAAAACCTACCAGTGCAACGTCATCCCCAGCTTGCAGAGATTCAGTAACAGAAGCAATTAAAGCATCTAACGCACGTCCAGCTGCAGCTTTGGAGATATCCGCGCCAGCAGCAATTTTGTCAATCAGTTGAGATTTGTTCACTGTTCTCTTCCTCTCTTTATTATTTATATCGCACCGGAATCCTTCGCGGCGCGATTGCGGAGCAGTTATATCAGGACTACCATGCCCTTACAACACCCGTTGTCGACGACACACCTGCCAGCCGTCTAAATTAGCGAGACAAAAAAAGGCTGGCAAGTGTGTTTACGCTTGCCAGCCTAGTTTTTATTAACGCTCTTTGCGCGAAGTCACTATTTTGCGCTTACAACCTGAATTCCAGACGGTTCATTTTGCAGCGCCAGAGCCAGAACTTCCTCGATGCGTTTCACTGGATGGATCTCAAGATCGGCCAGAACGTTGTCGGGAATCTCTTCCAGATCGCGTTTGTTTTCATCCGGAATCAGAACAGTCTTAATGCCGCCACGGTGTGCCGCGAGCAGTTTTTCCTTCAGACCACCGATTGGCAGAACCAGACCACGCAGGGTAATTTCACCCGTCATTGCCACGTCTGCACGAACCGGGTTACCGGTCAGGCATGAAACCAGCGCAGTACACATTGCGATACCGGCACTTGGACCGTCTTTCGGCGTTGCCCCTTCCGGTACGTGAACGTGGATGTCGCGTTTTTCGTAGAAGTCCGGGTTAATACCCAGTTTTTCCGCACGCGCACGCACCACGGTCAGCGCAGCCTGAATGGATTCCTGCATGACTTCACCCAGAGAGCCGGTATAGGTCAGCTTACCTTTACCCGGTACGCAGGCGGTTTCGATGGTCAGCAGATCGCCACCCACTTCCGTCCACGCAAGGCCGGTTACCTGACCTACGCGGTTTTCTTCATCCGCACGACCGTAGTCGAAGCGCTGAATGCCGAGATAGTCGTGCAGGTTGTCACCGTTAATATCAATGTGCTTGAGCTCTTTATCCAGCAGCAGCTGTTTAACCGCTTTACGGCACAGTTTCGAGATTTCACGTTCCAAGCTACGTACACCCGCTTCACGGGTGTAATAACGGATGATGCCGACAATCGCACTATCGTCTACCGTCAGCTCACCTTTTTTCAGGGCATTACGTTCAATCTGCTTTGGCAGCAGGTGACGTTTGGCGATATTCAGTTTTTCGTCTTCGGTGTAACCAGACAGACGAATCACTTCCATACGGTCCAGCAATGGTGCCGGAATGTTCATGGAGTTAGATGTCGCAACAAACATCACGTCGCTGAGATCGTAATCCACTTCCAGATAGTGATCGCTGAACGCCACGTTCTGTTCTGGATCAAGAACTTCCAGCAGAGCAGAGGCCGGATCACCACGCATGTCCGAAGACATTTTGTCGATCTCATCGAGCAGGAACAGCGGGTTTTTAACGCCCACTTTCGCCATTTTCTGGATCAGTTTGCCCGGCATAGAGCCGATGTACGTGCGACGGTGACCACGGATTTCCGCTTCATCACGCACGCCGCCCAACGCCATACGGACATATTTGCGTCCGGTAGCCTGCGCGATGGACTGCCCCAGAGAGGTTTTACCCACACCAGGAGGCCCTACCAGGCACAGAATTGGCCCTTTGAGCTTGTTCACACGGCTTTGGACCGCGAGATACTCAAGGATGCGGTCTTTGACGCGTTCGAGGCCGTAGTGGTCGGTATCGAGGATTTCTTGCGCTTGGCGAAGGTCTTTTTTGACCTTGCTGCGCGTATTCCACGGCACCTGCACCATCCAGTCGATATAACCACGAACCACGGTCGCTTCCGCTGACATCGGTGACATCATTTTCAGCTTCTGCAGTTCGGCTTCGGTTTTCTCTTTTGCCTCTTTCGGCATTTTCGCCGCGTCGATTTTACGCTTCAACGCTTCGTTTTCGTCCGGCACTTCGTCCATCTCGCCGAGTTCTTTCTGAATCGCTTTCATTTGCTCGTTCAGATAGTACTCACGCTGAGATTTCTCCATCTGCTTTTTGACACGGTTGCGAATGCGCTTCTCAACCTGCAGCAGATCGATTTCAGATTCCATCATCGCCATCAGATATTCCAGGCGCTCGTTGATGTCAGACATCTCGAGAACGGACTGTTTATCTGCCAGCTTCAGCGGCATGTGCGCGGCGATGGTGTCCGCCAGGCGTGCAGGATCGTCAATGCTGTTAAGCGACGTCAGCACTTCTGGTGGGATTTTTTTGTTCAGCTTGATATAGCCTTCAAACTGACCGATTGCCGTGCGCACCAGGACTTCCTGCTCGCGCTCTTCAATCGCCGGCGACTCCAAGTACTCCGCTTTCGCCGAGAAGTGCTCACCGTTATCGGAAAGCGTGGAGATGCGCGCACGCTGTAAACCTTCAACCAGTACTTTTACCGTACCGTCTGGCAGTTTCAGCATTTGTAAAATAGAGGCCACGGTCCCGACGGTGAAAAGATCGTTTACACCCGGCTCATCCGTTGATGCGTCTTTCTGCGCGACCAGCATGATTTTTTTATCATGATCCATGGCCGCTTCCAGACAACGAATAGATTTTTCCCGCCCTACGAATAAGGGAATGACCATGTGCGGATAAACCACCACATCGCGCAGCGGCAATACGGGGATTTCAATGCGTTCAGAACGCTCAGGATTCATAGAGCTCTCTCTTAGTTTAGTGTCCGCCAGGTAAGCTGGTCATGCGACTGTGCTTCACACAACCATTAACATGTAACCAGTATATGGGGATGTATTCCACACATTCAACGCTATGAATCAGGAAAAATAAAAGGGGAGATAAAATCCCCCCTTTTTAATTAACCGATTGTATGAACTGGTGAATTATTCGCCAGATGCCTGTTGCGCTTCCGGCTTGCCGTAAATCAGCAGCGGTTCGCTTTGACCGGCAATGACCGACTCATCGATAACCACTTTTTCGACGTCTTCCATTGAAGGCAGATCGTACATGGTTTCGAGCAGCGCTGCTTCAACGATAGAACGCAGGCCACGAGCACCGGTTTTACGGCTCATCGCTTTCTTAGCGATAGCATCCAACGCTTCATCACGGAATTCCAGATCAACGCCTTCCAAGTTAAACAGCGCCTGATACTGCTTGGTCAGGGCGTTTTTCGGCTCTTTGAGGATCTGAATCAACGCTTCTTCACTAAGCTCTGTCAGCGTAGCAACAACCGGCAGACGGCCAATGAACTCAGGGATCAGACCAAATTTGATCAGATCTTCTGGTTCTACCTGCATCAGTAACTCACCTTCGCTGGCTTTATCCGTTTTGGATTTAACCGTCGCAGCAAAGCCAATACCCGAACCGGTTTCAACGCGGTTGCCGATTACTTTATCCAGACCAGCAAATGCGCCGCCACAGATAAAGAGGATCTTCGAAGTATCAACCTGCAGGAATTCCTGCTGTGGATGTTTACGTCCACCCTGAGGCGGAACGGCAGCCACGGTGCCTTCAATCAGCTTCAGCAGAGCCTGCTGTACGCCTTCACCGGATACGTCACGCGTGATTGACGGGTTGTCAGATTTACGCGAGATTTTGTCGATTTCATCGATGTAAACAATACCGCGCTGTGCTTTCTGTACGTCGTAGTCGCACTTCTGCAGCAGTTTCTGAATAATGTTTTCAACGTCTTCACCCACATAACCAGCTTCGGTCAGCGTGGTGGCATCCGCCATGGTGAACGGAACGTCCAGCAGGCGAGCCAGCGTTTCTGCCAGCAGGGTTTTACCGGAACCGGTTGGGCCGATCAGCAGAATGTTACTTTTGCCAAGCTCGACGCCGTTGCTGGTGTCGCCGTTACGCAGACGTTTGTAGTGGTTGTAAACCGCAACCGCCAGCACTTTTTTCGCCTGTTCCTGACCGATAACATAATCATCAAGATGGTGACGAATTTCGTGTGGCGTTGGCAGCGCGCTGCGTTCACGATGCGGCGCTACCTCTTTAATCTCTTCGCGAATGATGTCGTTACATAAGTCGACACATTCGTCGCAGATATACACGGATGGGCCGGCGATGAGCTTACGCACTTCGTGCTGGCTTTTGCCGCAAAAAGAGCAGTACAACAGTTTGCCCGATCCATCTTTGCGTTTATCTGTCATGAGTCAAAACCTCTTTTTAAGTTCTTTGTGCCGCTGATGACGACGCAAATGCCATTCTTAAGCGCGAACATAATGCCGCTTCTAGAGTATATACCCTGCTGCGGCACGTGCCGTTATGACATTAGTTACGCTGACTCAGGATAGAGTCAACCAAACCATACTCAACCGCTTCAGAGGCAGACAGGAAACGATCACGCTCGGTGTCGGTTTCAATCTGTTCCAGAGACTTGCCGGTATGGTGCGCCATAAGCTCATTCATGCGCCCTTTCACTTTCAAGATTTCACGCGCGTGGATTTCGATATCCGTCGCCTGACCTTGATAGCCTCCCAGGGGCTGGTGAATCATCACGCGGGAGTTCGGCAAGCAGAAGCGCTTGCCTTTTGCGCCTGCGGTCAGCAGGAACGCGCCCATTGAGCACGCTTGTCCCATACAAATAGTACTAACATTCGGCTTAATGAACTGCATGGTGTCATAAATAGACATCCCTGCAGTAATCACGCCGCCTGGCGAGTTAATGTACAGGTAAATATCTTTTTCCGGGTTTTCTGCTTCCAGAAACAGCATTTGCGCCACAATCAGGTTCGCCATGTGGTCTTCCACTTGGCCGGTCAGAAAGATAACGCGCTCTTTCAGCAGACGGGAGTAGATATCAAAAGAACGTTCGCCACGTGAGGTCTGCTCAATGACCATCGGCACCAGGGCCATGTGGGGTGCTAAGTTATCTCGTTCGCCACTGTATGACATTTCCGTCTCCTGGATAAAAAATAATATAGCCACAGCATTCTGATTATAGAGATGTGGCGAGTGATTCGTTCCCCCAGTAATGGGTACGATCTTACCCTATTTCAAGCATAACAATATTTTGTTGTAACGCTAACACTGAAAAGGGCTTTTATCACGCAGGCTACAGTTATCGCTGTGATAAAAAAAAACCCGTCACCAGAAGGCAACGGGTTTTCTCAAAACCGTGGACCGGAAAGCGAAATTACGCCTGCTGGTTCATCAGTTCGTTGAAGGAAGTTGCTTTTTCAGTCACTTTCGCTTTTTCCAGAACCGCTTCAACAGCCTGTTCTTCCAGAGCGACACTGCGCATGTTTTCCATCAGCTCTTTGTTTTTGCTGTAGAATTCAATAACTTCTTTCGGATCTTCGTAGGCAGAAGCCATTTCTTCGATCAGGGTAGCAACGCGTGCTTCGTCAGCTTTCAGCTCGTGGGTACGAATCACTTCGCCCAGCAGCAGGCCAACAACAACGCGGCGTTTAGCCTGCTCTTCGAACAGCTCGCGTGGCAGTTCCATCGCTTGCTGCTGGTTGCCACCGAAACGCTGTGCAGCCTGACGGCGCAATACGTCGATTTCGCTGTCAATCAGGGCAGCAGGAACGTCGATTTCGTTAGCCTGAACCAGACCTTCGATTGCCTGAGTTTTAACACGGTTACGTACCGCGCCTTTCAGTTCGCGATCCATGTTTTTACGTACTTCAGCACGCAGACCTTCTACGGAGCCATCTTCCACGCCGAAACGTTTGATGAATTCAGCAGTCAGTTCAGGCAGTTCACGCTCTTCAACTTTTTTCAGGTTGATAACGAATTTAGCCGCTTTACCTTTCAGGTTTTCAGCATGGTATTCTTCTGGGAAGGTCACGTCGATAGTGAATTCTTCGCCTGCTTTGTGACCTTTGATACCGTCTTCAAAGCCTGGGATCATACGACCCTGACCCATTGCCAGTACGAAATCAGTCGCTTTGCCGCCTTCGAATTCTTCGCCGTCTACGGAGCCAGAGAAGTCAACGGTAACACGGTCTTCAGCGTCAACAGCGCCGTCTTTGTCTTTCCAAGTTGCCTGCTGCTTACGCAGGGTGTCCAGCATGCCGTCAACGTCGGCTTCGGTCACTTCAACAACTGGTTTTTCAACTTCGATAGCGTCCAGACCTTTCAATTCAACTTCTGGGTACACTTCGAATTCTACTGCGTAGGTGAAGTCTTCACCCTGCTTGTATTCGCCCGGAACGTAGTTCGGCGCGCCAGCTGGATTGATCTTCTCTTTGATGATCGCATCAACGAAGTTGCGGCTCATCAGGTCGCCCAGCACGTCCTGACGCACGGAAGCGCCATAACGCTGAGCAACAACATTCATCGGTACTTTACCTTTACGGAAACCGTCAATGCGTACTTTTTTCGCGACGTTGACCAGCTCGCTTTTTACAGCGGTCTCGATGCTGTCAGCAGCGATAGTAATCGTTACACGGCGGCCAAGGCCCTGAGTGGTTTCAACTGAAACTTGCATCTTGTTACCTCAAAAAAATCACAGTGCTCGGTCAACTCTGAATCATGCGTTGCAGTACTGGGACGTTATCTTTAAATCAGAAACACAATCCCTGTAGCCAGAATCATCCCGAAGACATTCCGAAAAATAAGACGCAGCATTATAGCGGCATCACTTTTATGAGTCGAGAACGGTTATCACGCGTTGCTGCGGCATTTTTCACAATTCCCGGCTAATTTTGGTCTGAATACTGTTTTTATCGCTCAAAATTCAGACAAAACAAAACGGCCCGCAGGCCGTTTTCTCATAATCTGTACGCAACATACTGGAAAAGTTCCACGTTGCAAATGCCTTTTCTACGCGATGGTCCCCGCGCCGCGGCATGGCGGCGAGGTAATGACGGTATCTTGCAAACCTTCCCACTCTTTTCGCGTGTAAGTGTGCAGCGCTAGGGCATGTACGGTAGACGCAAACTCCTCTGTGAGGGTGCCGTAGATCATCCGGTGACGGTTTAGGAAACGCTCCCCTGTAAATTTGTCGCTCACCAGCACAACCTTAAAGTGGCTCTCTGAGCCTGCCGGAACGTTGTGGCGGTAGCTTTCATCTACGACTTCCAGAAAAACGGGGTCAAACGCTGCCCTTAATTTATCTTCGATTTGTTCACGCATCATCATGATATTACTCCTCCGACAACGTTAAGATGCCGCCTATCCCTTTAAATGTTAGCCGCTTTTACTGACTCCATTACACAAAGGCAACAAAAAATTAGCGTTCGCGCCATTTTATTTGTCAAGTAGATGAAGTTAACGTCTTTTACAATCCGTTTTCATCTGAATTACCCCTGCTCTTTGTAAGCATGGTGAGAAAAACATCAACACGATGAAATTACATGCATTGCCTACTTCCCCTCGCCGTTGGCAATGTTATGATGGCGGGGATTTTCAGTAAACAATGCGTTTTGAGACCCCTAACATGTTAAAAAAAATCCTCTTCCCTTTGGTTGCACTGTTTATGTTGTCAGGATGCGTAACGCCCCCGACCACCGTTGACGTGTCGCCTAAAATTGCTCTGCCACAGCAGGATCCAAGCCTGATGGGCGTCACCGTCAGCATTAACGGCGCCGACCAGCGTCAGGATCAAGCACTGGCAAAAGTGACCCGCAATAATCAGCTGGTTACCCTTACCGCTTCCCGTGACCTGCGCTTCCTGATGCAAGAAGTGTTGGAAAAACAGATGGCTGCACGTGGTTACATGATTGGCCCTAACGGTGCGGCTAATCTGCAGATTATCGTAAGCCAACTGTACGCGGACGTTTCCCAAGGTAACGTCCGTTACAACATCTCTACCAAAGCGGACATCGCCATCATTGCGACCGCCGCCAACGGTAACAAGATGACCAAAAACTACCGTTCGAACTATTCCGTTGAAGGCGCTTTCCAAGCTTCCAACAAGAATATCTCCGACACCGTTGATAGCGTCTTGGGTGATACCATTGCCGATATGGCACAAGACACCACTATCCACGACTTTATCAAGCAGAACGCTCGCTAAATCTCGTCTCAGACCCGGCTTCGGCCGGGTCTGAACGTTAATGTCTATGTCTAGTCACTATCTGCGAATTTTTCAGCAACCAAAATCAGCCATTCTGCTGATTCTTGGTTTTGCCTCTGGTTTACCGCTTGCCCTCACCTCTGGGACGCTGCAGGCGTGGATGACCGTTGAAAACATCGATCTCAAAACTATCGGTTTCTTCTCGCTTGTCGGCCAGGCCTACGTCTTTAAGTTTCTGTGGTCACCGGTTATGGACCGCTACACGCCGCCGTTTTTAGGGCGACGTCGCGGCTGGCTGCTGACAACCCAATGTTTATTGCTGATTGCCATTGCGGCGATGGGCTTTCTCGAACCGACCTCGCAGTTGCGCTGGATGGCGGCGCTGGCGGTGGTTATCGCCTTCTGCTCGGCTTCGCAGGATATCGTGTTTGATGCTTGGAAAACCGACGTTCTGCCGACCGAAGAGCGCGGCGCTGGCGCGGCGATCAGCGTGCTGGGCTATCGCTTGGGGATGCTGGTTTCCGGCGGTTTAGCGCTGTGGCTGGCTGATAAATGGCTCGGCTGGCAGGGCATGTATTGGCTGATGGCCGCGCTGCTGGTGCCGTGTATTATCGCCACCCTGCTGGCGCCGGAACCGAGCGAAGTTATCCCGGTGCCAAAAAGCCTCGAACAGGCGGTAGTGGCCCCACTGAAAGATTTCTTCGGTCGCAATAACGCGTGGCTGATCCTGCTGCTGATTGTGATGTATAAGCTTGGCGACGCGTTCGCCATGAGCCTGACCACCACCTTTTTGATTCGCGGCGTCGGTTTTGACGCGGGCCAGGTCGGGATGGTCAATAAAACTCTCGGCCTTTTCGCCACCATTCTCGGTGCGCTGTATGGTGGCGTGCTGATGCAACGCCTGACGCTGTTCCGCGCGCTGCTGATCTTCGGCATTTTACAGGGCGTATCAAACGCTGGTTACTGGATGCTGTCGGTCACCGATAAACATATTTATTCGATGGCGACGGCGGTTTTCTTCGAAAACCTTTGCGGTGGTATGGGTACGGCGGCGTTTGTCGCACTGCTGATGACCTTGTGCAACAAGTCATTCTCCGCCACCCAGTTTGCCCTGTTGTCGGCGCTTTCTGCCGTCGGCCGTGTGTACGTTGGGCCTATTGCCGGCTGGTTTGTTGAAGCTCATGGCTGGCCAACGTTCTATCTGTTCTCGGTCGTGGCGGCGGTTCCCGGTATTTTGCTGCTTTTGGTCTGTCGTCGAACACTGGAATATACCCAGCAAACCGAGCAATTCATGCCGCGTAGCACTTACAGCGGCGGCTATCGCTTTGCGCTGCGGTTACTGCTGGCGGGCGTCGTGCTGTTGGGGATCTGGCTGCTGATGCTCATCGGTTCCGCACTCGATTTCGTTGCGCTAAGCTGGTCCGGACTCGTACTGGAAGCAGGCGTTTTGGTAGCCTTTGCAGGGATCGTGTTTGGCTGTTTACTGGATTATCTGGCACTGCGTAAGACCCAGTTCCATTGATTACGTAAAAAGCACGACGAATACGCTGTAATCACGATACGTAATAATAACTCGCGTTGCGTATATTAAAAAAAATATTTGTGCTTTTGTGCGCTTTAGAATTCTGGAAATTATTGGAACGCTTAGGCTATGCTTTATTTCATTAACCGATTCAGCACAATGGCAATTAATTTTTCGTTTTTAAATTGTCTATTATTTGATGATTAATTGTTAATTATTTGTATATTTTTGACAATGGTTATACCAATTGCCCTCCTAACCCCTTCGCCACACGCCCTTTCGTTATAACGCCCGCCATTCGGGCTTTTAGCCTGAAAAATAGACATATTTGGCAACATCTGTGACAGGCACGGCAGAACCCGGTAACACATAACTGACAGAGCACCAATGATGTTTACAGTAATGTAACCTTCCCGTAAAATGACCCCACACTTTAAACGCCACCAACACCCCGTGGAATTGAGGTCGTTACATGAGACTCAGGAAATACAATAAAAACTTGGGATGGTTGTCATTAATCGCCGGCACTGTATTACTCAGCGGCTGCGATTCTGCGCTACTTGACCCCAAAGGACAGATTGGACTGGAGCAGCGTTCGCTGATACTGACGGCTTTTGGCCTGATGATGATCGTCGTGATTCCCGCCGTCTTAATGGCAGTCGGTTTTGCCTGGAAGTACCGTGCAAGCAATAAAGATGCAAAGTATAGCCCTAACTGGTCGCACTCCAACAAAGTTGAAGCTGTGGTCTGGACAGTGCCAATTCTTATCATCGTGTTCCTCGCCGTACTCACCTGGAAAACTACCCACTCTTTAGAACCGAGCAAACCGCTGGTTCATGACGAGAAACCTATCGTTATCGAAGTGGTTTCGATGGACTGGAAATGGTTCTTCATTTATCCGGAACAGGGCATTGCTACCGTTAACGAAATCGCCTTCCCGGCGAACGTTCCGGTGCAGTTCAAAGTGACCTCGAACTCCGTGATGAACTCCTTCTTCATCCCACGTCTGGGCAGCCAGATTTACGCAATGGCCGGTATGCAGACCAACCTGCATCTGATCGCGAATGAAGCGGGTACCTACGACGGCATCTCTGCAAGCTACAGCGGCCCAGGCTTCTCAGGTATGAAGTTCAAAGCTATTGCTACGCCGGACAGAGCTGCATTCGACAGTTGGGTCGCTAAAGCGAAACAATCTCAGAACACCATGGATGACATGGCGACATTTGAGAAAGTGGCTGCACCAAGCGAATACAACAAGGTGGAGTACTTCTCCAGCGTGAAACCTGATTTGTTCAAAGAAGTGACGAGCAAATTCATGGATCACGGCAAGAGCATGAACATGGCTAAACCGGAAGGCGAACACGCATCGCACGAAGGAATGGAAGGCATGGACATGAGCCACGCGGAATCCGCTCACTAAGGGGCCGAGGAAGAATACGATGTTCGGAAAATTGACACTGGATGCAGTGCCGTACCATGAACCTATTGTCATGGTTACGGTAGCTGCCATTATCATCGGTGGTGCGGCGTTACTCGCCTTGATCACTTACTTCGGTAAGTGGTCCTACCTATGGAATGAGTGGCTGACCTCGGTTGACCACAAACGTCTTGGCATCATGTATGTCATCGTTGCTATCGTCATGCTGCTGCGTGGCTTTGCCGATGCCGTCATGATGCGTAGCCAGCAGGTGCTGGCCTCCGCCGGGGAAGCAGGTTTCCTGCCACCTCATCACTACGACCAGATCTTTACCGCCCACGGCGTTATCATGATCTTCTTCGTGGCGATGCCGTTCGTTATCGGTCTGATGAACCTCGTGGTTCCGTTGCAGATCGGTGCGCGCGACGTGGCATTCCCATTCCTGAACAACCTGAGCTTCTGGTTCACCGTTGTGGGCGTGATTCTGGTCAACCTGTCGCTGGGCGTTGGTGAGTTCGCGCAGACCGGTTGGCTGGCCTATCCGCCGCTGTCGGGAATTGAGTACAGCCCGGGCGTAGGCGTCGATTACTGGATTTGGGCATTGCAGCTCTCCGGTATCGGTACGACCTTGACCGGTATTAACTTCTTCGTGACCATCATCAAGATGCGTGCACCAGGTATGACGATGTTCAAGATGCCGGTATTTACCTGGGCATCTCTGTGCGCCAACATCCTGATTATCGCCTCCTTCCCAATTCTGACTGTTACCGTCGCGCTGCTGACCCTGGATCGCTATCTGGGCACCCATTTCTTTACCAACGATATGGGCGGCAACATGATGATGTACATCAACCTGATTTGGGCCTGGGGTCACCCGGAAGTGTACATTCTGGTACTGCCTGTCTTCGGCGTGTTCTCCGAAGTGGCGGCAACCTTCTCGCGTAAACGCCTGTTTGGCTACACCTCGCTGGTGTGGGCAACCGTGTGTATTACCATCCTGTCGTTCATCGTTTGGCTGCACCACTTCTTCACCATGGGTGCAGGCGCGAACGTAAACGCCTTCTTCGGTATTACCACGATGATTATCGCCATCCCTACCGGGGTGAAGATCTTCAACTGGCTGTTCACCATGTACCAAGGCCGCATCGTCTTTAACTCCGCGATGCTGTGGACCATCGGCTTTATCGTGACCTTCTCGGTCGGCGGTATGACCGGCGTTCTGCTGGCAGTTCCAGGTGCTGACTTCGTGCTGCACAACAGCCTGTTCCTGATTGCACACTTCCATAACGTCATCATCGGCGGCGTGGTATTCGGTTGCTTCGCAGGTCTGACCTACTGGTGGCCGAAAGCCTTTGGCTTCACCCTGAACGAAACTTGGGGCAAACGCGCATTCTGGCTGTGGATCATCGGCTTCTTCGTAGCATTTATGCCACTGTACGTGCTGGGCTTCATGGGTATGACCCGTCGTCTGAGCCAGCAGATTGACCCGCAGTTCCACCCAATGCTGGTTGTTGCAGCATGCGGTGCGGCGCTGATTGCCTGCGGTATTCTGTGCCAGCTGATTCAGTTCTACGTGTCTATCCGCGACCGCGAGCAAAACCGCGATCTGACCGGTGACCCGTGGGGTGGCCGTACGCTGGAGTGGGCAACCTCTTCCCCACCTCCGTTCTATAACTTTGCCATTGTGCCGCAGATTCACGAACGCGATGCATTCTGGGAAATGAAAGAAAAAGGCGAAGCGTACAAACAGCCAGCGCAGTATGAAGAAATTCATATGCCGAAAAACAGCGGCGCGGGCATCGTGATTGCCGCCTTCGCAACCATCTTTGGTTTTGCCATGATCTGGCATATCTGGTGGCTGGCGATTGCAAGCTTTGCAGGCATCGTGATTACCTGGATTATCAAAAGCTTTGACGAGGACGTGGATTACTACGTGCCGGTGGCGGAAGTCGAAAAACTGGAAAATCAGCATTTCGATGAGATTTCTAAGGCAGGGCTGAAAAATGGCAACTGATACTCTGGCGCATAACGCCCACGCGCATGAACATGGGCATCACGATACAGGGCCGATGAAGATCTTCGGCTTCTGGATCTACCTGATGAGCGACTGCATTATCTTCGCCACGCTGTTCGCCACCTATGCTGTTCTGGTGAACGGCACGGCGGGCGGCCCAACCGGCAAAGATATTTTCGAACTGCCGTTCGTTATGGTTGAAACCGCACTGCTGCTGTTCAGCTCCATCACCTATGGCATGGCGGCTATCGCCATGTACAAAAACAACAAGAACCAGGTTGTTTCCTGGCTGGCGCTGACCTTCCTCTTCGGGGCAGGGTTCATCGCGATGGAAATCTATGAATTCCATCACCTGATTGTTGAAGGTATGGGCCCTGATCGCAGCGGCTTCCTGTCAGCGTTCTTCGCACTGGTGGGTACCCACGGTCTGCACGTGACTTCCGGTCTTATCTGGATGGCAGTGCTGATGGTGCAGGTATCCCGTCGCGGCCTGACCAGCACTAACCGTACTCGTATCCTGTGCCTGAGCCTATTCTGGCACTTCCTGGACGTGGTATGGATTTGTGTGTTCTCCGTTGTTTACCTGATGGGGGCAATGTAATGAGTCATTCTAACGATCACAGCGGCGCATCCCACGGCAGCGTGAAGTCCTACATGACAGGATTTATCCTGTCTATCATCCTGACGGTCATTCCGTTCTGGATGGTGATGTCCGGCAGCGCGTCGCATGCGGTAATTCTGGGGACTATCTTGGTCACAGCTGTGGTGCAGATTCTGGTACACCTTGTGTACTTCCTGCATATGAACAGTAAGTCTGACGAAGGCTGGAACCTGACCGCGTTTGTCTTTACCGTGATAATCATTGCCATCGTCGTAGTCGGTTCTATCTGGATTATGTGGAACCTGAACTACAACATGATGGTTCACTAAGAGCGGCGAGTATGTTTAAGCGATACCTGCAAGTTACGAAGCCTGGCATCATTTTTGGCAACCTGATCTCCGTGATCGGCGGTTTCCTGCTGGCCTCCAAAGGCCACATCGATTACCCGCTGTTCGCCTGGACGCTCATCGGTGTGTCTCTGGTGGTCGCCTCGGGTTGTGTTTTCAACAACTACATCGATCGTGACATCGACCGTAAGATGGAACGAACGAAGAACCGAGTGCTGGTTAAGGGACTGATTGCGCCAAAAACGTCACTGGTCTACGCCACTTTGCTGGGTCTCGCTGGCTTCATGCTGCTGTGGTTCGGCGCCAATCCCCTCGCCTGCTGGCTTGGGGTGATGGGGTTTGTGGTTTATGTTGGCGTTTATAGCCTGTACATGAAGCGCCACTCCGTTTACGGCACGCTGATTGGTTCTCTCTCCGGTGCTGCGCCACCGGTGATTGGCTACTGTGCCGTAGCGGGTACCTTTGACAGCGGCGCACTGATCCTGCTGGCGATCTTCAGCCTGTGGCAGATGCCCCACTCCTACGCTATCGCGATTTTCCGCTTTAAGGATTATCAGGCAGCGAACATCCCGGTTTTGCCTGTGGTGAAAGGGATTTCGGTGGCAAAAAACCACATCACGCTGTACATCGTGGCCTTTGCTATTGCCACGTTGATGCTAACGCTAGGCGGTTACGCCGGGTATAAATACCTGATCGTTGCCGCAGCGGTAAGCGTCTGGTGGCTGGGCATGGCCCTGCGTGGTTACAAAGTGGAAGATGATAAAGTCTGGGCGCGCAAGCTGTTCGGTTTCTCTATCATCGCCATTACCGCGCTGTCGGTGATGATGTCCGTCGACTTCATGGTGCCGAACTCGCAAAACCTGCTGACCTACGTCTGGTAAGACATACGGTGTGATAATAAAACCCTGCTTCGGCGGGGTTTTTTATTGCGGCTCTAGCAGGATATATTCACCAAATTATTGGATTACGCGTCTGTTTCGCACAAATGATTCAGTAATGTAATATTTGCTCATTAAGCGTTTGTTTACCCTACTCCTTCCTCGCACTACACTACTCCCAGCTTTTATTTTGAGGTGGAAATGAACGATTTTAAAATGACGCCGGGCGAGTTACGCGCAACCTGGGGTTTAGGGACTGTTTTCTCGCTGCGTATGCTTGGCATGTTTATGGTCCTACCGGTTCTGACCACGTACGGTATGGCTTTACAAGGGGCCAGCGAAGCGCTGATTGGTTTGGCGATTGGCATCTACGGCCTAGCCCAGGCCGTTTTCCAGATCCCATTTGGCCTGCTTTCCGATCGCGTCGGCCGTAAGCCACTTATCGTGGGTGGGCTCGTTATCTTTGTCATCGGTAGCATTATTGCCGCACTCTCTGATTCCATCTGGGGCATCATTCTTGGCCGCGCGCTGCAAGGCTCCGGCGCCATTGCAGCCGCGGTGATGGCGCTGCTATCCGATCTCACTCGCGAACAAAACCGCACTAAAGCGATGGCGTTTATCGGCGTTAGCTTCGGCGTCACCTTTGCCATCGCCATGGTGCTAGGCCCAATCATCACCCATAAACTGGGTCTGCACGCCCTGTTCTGGATGATTGCTGGGCTTGCGACCATCGGCATCGCTCTGACCTTGTGGGTAGTGCCGGATAGCAAAAACCACGTCCTAAACCGTGAGTCCGGGATGGTGAAAGGCTGCTTTAGCAAAGTTCTGGTCGAGCCGCGTCTGCTGAAGCTGAATTTCGGCATTATGTGCCTGCATATTTTGCTGATGTCCACCTTCGTCGCGCTGCCCGGCCAGCTTGAAGCCGCTGGTTTCCCTGCCGCCGAGCACTGGAAGATTTATCTGGTCACTATGCTGATATCTTTCATTTCCGTGCTGCCTTTTATCATTTATGCCGAAGTGAAGCGTCGGATGAAGCGGGTGTTTATCACCTGCGTGGCGCTGCTGGTGATTGCAGAAATCGTGTTGTGGGGTTCCGGCCCGCACTTCTGGGAGCTGGTTATCGGCGTGCAGCTGTTCTTCCTTGCCTTTAACCTGATGGAAGCGCTGCTGCCATCGCTTATCAGCAAAGAGTCTCCGGCGGGCTATAAAGGTACAGCCATGGGGATTTACTCCACCAGCCAATTTATCGGCGTGGCCATTGGCGGCGCGCTGGGCGGTTGGGTCGACGGGTTGTTTGACTCCCAGACCGTGTTCCTAGCAGGGGCGTTACTGGCGATGATCTGGCTGCTGGTTGCCAGCACCATGAAAGAGCCACGCTACGTGAGTAGCCTGCGCGTTGAGATCCCAGAAGGGGTTGAGATTAACGATGTGCTAAAACAGCGACTTGAAGCGAAAGACGGGGTGAGTGAGGTGTTTATTGTAGCTTCAGAGCGCAGCGTCTACGTCAAAATCGACAGTAAAGTGACGAACCGATTTGAAATTGAACAGGCGGTCAGCGCCTGAAAAAAGGCCCGGTAAGCTTATGCTACCGGGCCTTTTCGCTTAATCGCGGAAGTTTTTGAACTGGAAAGGCTGGCCTAAATCGCCGCCACGTACCAGTGCCATGACGCCCTGCAGATCGTCACGAGATTTCCCGGTTACGCGGATTTCATCGCCCTGAATTTGCGCCTGCACTTTCAGCTTGCTGTCTTTAATCAGCTTGACGATTTTCTTCTGTACCGTGCTTTCAATGCCGGTTTTCAGCTTCCCTTCAACGAACCAGGTTTTGCCGCTGTGGACAAACTCTTCTGGAACTTCGATGGAGTTACCTTCAATACCGCGCTTGAGAAGCTTGGCACGCAGGATATCCAGCAGTTGGTTGACCTGGAAATCTGACTCGCTCAGCACTTTGATGGTCGAGTCTTTTTCGTTCAGTGTAATCGTCGCTTCCACGCCACGGAAATCGAAGCGAGTTTCGACTTCACGGGTCGCATTGTCTACGGCATTCTTCGCTTCCTGAAGGTCAACTTCAGAAACAATATCGAAAGATGGCATATTTTATTCTCCCTCTCTTTTTGATGCGATGCATAATACCCGCAACATCAGATAACACAAACTGTTATCCCAGTGACTGCCGGAACCCGGTCGACGCTATACTAGTGTCATTCCACTCAATCCACGGCAGGTGAGGAGAAATCATGAAGATTACTGTGCTAGGATGCGGCGCCCTTGGACAATTATGGATGACCGCGCTGCTGCGGCAAGGTCACGAAGTTCAGGGCTGGCTGCGTGTGCCAGCCCCGTGGTGCAACGTCAATCTCCAGGAGCTTGATGGGAAGGTGTTCAACGAACTGCTGACCGCGAACGACCCGGATTTCTTAGCCCAAAGCGACCTGCTGCTGGTGACCTTAAAAGCTTGGCAGATTTCCACAGCGGTAAAGCATCTGGCGGAACATCTCCCCGTAACCACACCTATTTTGTTAATCCACAACGGAATGGGGATTGCTGAAGAGCTGACGTCGCTTAAGCAGCCGCTGCTGCTAGGGATGACTACTCAGGCGGCACGGCGCGACGCGAACCTGATTATCCACGTGGCCAACGGCACCACCCGTATCGGCCCCGGTAATTCCCAAGCGCATACCTTTAGCGGGCTTGCGGATACGCTGCATACCGTGCTGCCAGATGTGGCATGGCATAACGATATGGGCTCTGCTAGTTGGAAGAAGCTGGCGGTAAACTGCGTTATCAACCCGCTGACCGCGTTGTACGACTGCCCCAACGGCGGGCTTCGCGACCACGCCCAGGAAGTTGAGCTTATCTGCAACGAAGTCGCGGGCGTAATGCAGCGCGAAGGACACCACTCAAGCCCGGAGGATTTGCTGTATTACGTCTGGCAGGTGGTCGATATGACGGCAGCCAATATCTCGTCGATGCTGCAGGACGTACGGGCGATGCGCCACACGGAAATTGATTACATTACCGGCTATTTACTTAAGCGGGCGCGGGCACACGGTAGCCATGTTCCAGAAAACGCCCGGCTGTACGACCTGATTAAACGTAAGGAGAACGCGTATGAGCGCAACGGCGCTGGTTTGTCTCGCCCCTGGGAGTGAAGAAACCGAAGCGGTGACAACCATCGACCTGCTGGTCCGTGGCGGAGTTAAGGTGACCACAGCCAGCGTAGCCAGCGATGGTGAACTGGTGATTGTTTGCTCTCGCGGCGTGAAGCTACTGGCGGACGCTCCGCTGGTGCAAGTCGCAGATGGCGACTTCGACGCGATTGTTCTACCGGGCGGTTTACAGGGTGCGGAATGCTTCCGCGATAGCCCTCTGTTGGTCGAGACCGTACGCCAGTTTCACCTTTCCGGACGCATTGTGGCGACTATCTGCGCCGCAACGGGAACGGTGCTGGTGCCGCACGATATTTTTCCAATGGGTAATATGACCGGTTACCCGGCGCTGAAGGATTCCATCCCCGAAGAACAGTGGGTCGATAAACGCGTGGTCTGGGACCCGCGGGTGAATCTGCTCACCAGCCAAGGGCCAGGGACGTCGATTGATTTTGCGCTAAAGCTGATTGATTTACTGGTCGGCCGTGAGAAGGCGTATGAGGTTGCGTCGTCGCTGGTGATAGCGGCGGGGATTTATAATTACTACGAGTAAAGCTCCGAACAGTACCTTCGCCCCTTTTGGGAGAGGGCGAAAATACTAAAAACCGGCTCATTGAGCCGGTTTTGCTGTTTATTATGGGCGGTAAACCTTGACGTTTGTAAAGCCCTGCTCGCGCAGATACAGCGCCTGCAGACGGCTCATCACACCACGTTCACACCACAGCAGCCAGGTTTTGCTCTGATCGAGGTCACCAAACTTGGTGCTCAACTTGTAGAACGGCAGAGAAACCACCTCCACGCCTTCCACTTTCAGCGGCTTATCTTCCTGCTCGTCAACGGAACGAATATCCAAGATCACATCGTTTTCGCTAAAACCGGTGACAGTTTCCACTTCCACCACGTCCTGCGACGTCTGCTGGGCAATCTCGCGAATATCCACGTTGTTGGCTTCCGCCACCACTTTGTCGAGGATGCTGAAATCGAAGTTGGCTTCTTCCGCTTCAATCTTCGCCTTCACCGCTTTCACGGTTGGGCTTTTTGAAATCACGCCGCAGTATTCCGGCATGGTACGGGCGAAATCTTCGGTGCCGATGGCACGCGCCATATCGATGATGTGCTCTTTATCGTGAGAGATAAGCGGGCGCAGGATCAGCGTATCGGAGACGTTGTCGATAAGGCGCAAGTTGGTCAGGGTCTGACTGGAAACTTGGCCCAGCGCTTCGCCGGTGACCAACGCCTGTACGCCGTAGCGTTCAGCAACCTGCGACGCCGCGCGGACCATCATGCGCTTGAGCACGACACCCATCTGACCGTCGTCCACTTTTTCCAGGATCTCACCAACCACCGGTTCGAAGTTTATCGCCACAAAGCGTACGCGATGCGAACGGCCAAAGCGGTTCCACAGATAATGCGCCACCTGACGAACACCGATTTCGTGCGCCGCACCACCAAGGTTGAAGAAGCAGTAGTGCACACGACAGCCGCGACGCATCAGCATGTAACTAGACACGCCGGAGTCGAAGCCGCCAGAAATGAGCGACAGCACATCTTCTTGGGTACCAATCGGATAACCGCCGATGCCTTCATAGCGGCCTTTAACCAGCAGCAGGCGATCGTTTTCGATTTCCAGATTGACGGTCACGTCCGGCTTGGTCAGCTTAACGCGCGCAGATTCAATGTGTTGATTTAACCCGCCGCCAACATAGCGCTCGGCTTCAATCGAGGTGAATTCATGCTTGCCACGACGCTTTACGCGCACGCAGAAGGTTTTACCTTCAACTTCAGAGCGATACTGCTCCAGCGCTTTTTCAAAGATGTCATGCAGGGAGGTGAAAGGTACGTCTTCCACGTCCAGAATATGGTGGATCCCAGGAATGCGCGTCAGCGCATCGCGAATGTCCAGGCGCTGGCTTTCGTCTTTCGCGCGAACTTCAATGTGATCCCAGTGGCGTACAATGGCGAGCGTTTCTTCGTAGTTCTTTAGGACGTTACGAATGTTCCCGGTGAGAATTTTAATAAAGCGCAAACGCACAGATTGGCTTTTGATGGTGATTTCAGGGAACAATTTAATGATAAACTTCATGGCGGCAATGGTTCTTGAGCAAGCCTTGATGGCTTGTTATGGAAAAAATACAGCAACCCCTTTAACCAAAGGCTGCATCCAGGCGCGCAAGTATATCACCATCGCGTTGACCATTGCGTGTTATTTGCTTCACGCCCAGACTCCGTTACCATAGACGCAGTCGCGACATAACAAGAGCCAAACATTCACTATGCCAAAGAAAAATGAAGCCCCGGCCAGTTTTGAAACCGCTTTAACCGAGCTGGAGCAGATTGTTAACCGTCTCGAAAGCGGCTCCCTTCCACTGGAAGAAGCGCTGAACGAATTCGAACGCGGCGTGCAGCTGGCACGTCAAGGGCAGACCAAGCTGCAGCAGGCAGAACAGCGCGTGCAGATCCTGCTGGCCGATAACGAAGATGCCCCATTAACGCCTTTCACTCCGGACGCTGATTAAATGGATTTCCCGCAACAGCTCAATGCCTGCGTAGAACAGGCAAACGACGCGCTGCGCCGTTTTATCGCCCCGCTGCCGTTTCAGAACACTCCGCTAGTTAACGCCATGCAGTACGGCGCACTATTGGGCGGTAAACGTCTGCGCCCGTTCTTGGTGTACGCCACCGGAAAGATGTTTGGTGTGAGCACGGTAACGCTGGATGCCCCAGCCGCCGCCGTCGAGTGTATCCACGCCTATTCGCTGATGCACGACGATCTGCCGGCAATGGACGATGATGATTTACGTCGCGGCCAGCCGACCTGCCACATTAAGTTTGGCGAGGCGAGCGCAATTCTTGCTGGTGACGCGCTGCAAACGCTGGCGTTTTCTATACTCAGTGATGCGCCAATGACGGAAGTCTCTGACCGCGACCGCCTCGCGATGCTGTCAGAACTGGCAAGCGCCAGCGGCGTTGCTGGGATGTGCGGCGGTCAGGCACTGGATCTGGAGGCTGAAGGCCAACAGGTTAATCTGGAAATGCTGGAGCGTATTCACCGTCATAAAACCGGTGCATTAATCCGCTCCGCCGTGCGTCTTGGCGCACTTAGCGCCGGGGAACAAGGCCGCCGTGCGCTGCCGTTGCTGGATAAGTACGCCGAAAGCATCGGTCTGGCTTTCCAGGTTCAGGATGACATTCTGGATGTGGTCGGCGATACTGCGACCCTCGGAAAACGTCAGGGTGCCGATCAGCAACTCGGTAAGAGCACCTATCCTGCATTACTGGGCCTTGAGCAAGCCCGGAAAAAAGCCAGTGACCTCATTGCCGATGCCCACCAATCATTGAACGAGCTGGCGGCGCAGTCACTGGATACCACAGCACTGGAAGCGCTAGCGAACTACATCATCCTGCGCGACAAATAAACAATAAATGAGTCTCCGATGAGTTTTGATATTGCCAAATACCCGACCCTGGCGCTGGTCGATTCCACCCAGGAATTGCGCCTGCTGCCAAAAGAGAGCCTGCCGAAGCTGTGCGACGAGCTACGCCGTTACCTGCTCGACAGCGTGAGCCGCTCCAGCGGACACTTCGCCTCCGGGCTTGGCACGGTGGAGCTGACCGTTGCGCTGCACTACGTCTATAACACGCCGTTCGACCAGCTTATCTGGGACGTCGGCCATCAGGCCTATCCGCATAAAATTCTGACCGGACGTCGCGATAAAATCGGCACTATTCGGCAGAAAGGCGGTTTACATCCGTTCCCGTGGCGCGGTGAAAGCGAATACGATGTGCTGAGCGTCGGGCACTCCTCGACGTCAATTTCCGCCGGGATCGGCATCGCGGTTGCCGCCGGGAAAGAGAACAAACAGCGTCGTACCGTGTGCGTGATTGGCGATGGCGCAATCACGGCAGGCATGGCGTTTGAAGCGATGAACCACGCAGGTGATATCAAGCCCGATATGCTGGTGGTGCTGAACGACAATGAAATGTCGATTTCCGAGAACGTTGGCGCGCTGAATAACCATCTGGCGCAGCTACTTTCCGGCAAGCTGTACTCCTCTTTACGCGAAGGTGGTAAGAAGGTCTTCTCTGGCGTGCCGCCGATTAAAGAGCTGCTCAAACGTACCGAAGAACATATTAAAGGAATGGTGGTGCCAGGCACCCTGTTCGAAGAACTCGGCTTTAACTACATCGGGCCGGTCGACGGTCACGACGTGCTGGGGCTGGTCAATACGCTGAAGAATATGCGCGACCTAAAAGGCCCGCAGTTCCTGCACATTATGACCAAAAAAGGCCGTGGCTATGAGCCCGCCGAGAAAGATCCCATCACCTTCCACGCGGTGCCGAAGTTTGATCACACCAGCGGGAAACTGCCGAAAAGCAGCGGCGGCCTGCCGTCGTACTCAAAAATCTTCGGCGACTGGCTATGCGAAACCGCCGCCAAAGATGCGAAGCTGATGGCGGTTACGCCCGCCATGCGCGAAGGCTCCGGCATGGTCGAGTTTTCAAAGAAATACCCGGACCAATATTTTGACGTGGCCATCGCCGAACAGCATGCGGTGACCTTTGCTGCGGGTCTGGCGATTGGCGGCTATAAGCCGATTGTCGCTATCTACTCCACCTTCTTACAGCGCGCTTACGATCAGGTGATCCACGACGTGGCTATCCAGAAGCTGCCGGTGCTGTTTGCTATCGACCGCGCAGGTATCGTGGGTGCCGATGGGCAGACGCACCAAGGGGCGTTCGATCTCTCCTATCTGCGCTGTATTCCAGATCTGGTTATCATGACGCCAAGCGATGAGAACGAATGTCGCCAAATGCTATATACCGGCTATCACTACGGTGAAGGTCCAAGCGCGGTGCGCTATCCGCGCGGGAGCGGCACAGGTGCCGAGCTTAAACCGCTGGAAAAACTGCCGCTGGGTAAAGGTCTCGTCAAGCGTGAAGGCGAAAAGCTGGCCATCCTCAACTTTGGTACGCTGTTAGCACAGGCTGAGATCGTTGCCGAAAAACTCAACGCGACGCTGGTTGATATGCGCTTTGTGAAACCGCTGGATGAAAGTCTGATCCTTGAGCTGGCGGCCCGCCACGACTCACTGGTGACGCTGGAAGAAAACGCCATTATGGGCGGCGCGGGCAGCGGCGTGAACGAAGTGCTAATGGCACACCGTAAACCGGTGCCGGTACTCAACATTGGCCTGCCTGATTTCTTCATTCCACAAGGGACGCAGGAAGAAGCCTATGCCGACCTCGGTTTGAATGCGACGGGTATTGAGGCGAAGATCGCGGCCTGGTTGGCATAACCCTCCTCTCGCTCCTGCTATGCTTAAAGGAACTCGTTTCCCGTTAGCAGGAGCTAAATCATGCAATACCATCTCTTAGGACAAACCGACCTCCGGGTTTCCCGCCTTTGCCTGGGCTGTATGACCTTCGGCGAGCCGGAACGGGGTAAACACGCCTGGACGCTGCCGGAAGACAGCAGTCGCCCCATTATTCAGCGGGCACTGGAAGGCGGCATCAACTTTTTCGACACCGCCAACAGCTACTCCGATGGCAGCAGCGAAGAGATTGTCGGCCGCGCGCTGCGTGACTTCGCCCGCCGTGACGACGTCGTCGTCGCCACTAAGGTCTACCACCAGGTTGGCGACCTAGAAGAAGGCCTTTCCCGCACGCAAATCCTCCGCTCCATTGACGACAGCCTGCGCCGCCTGGGAATGGAGTACGTCGATCTGCTGCAAATCCACCGCTGGGACTACCGTACGCCGATTGAAGAGACGCTGGCCGCACTTGATGAAGTGGTGAAATCGGGCAAGGCTCGTTTCATCGGCGCCTCTTCAATGCATGCCCGCCAATTCGCTCACGCCTTGGCGCTGCAAAAAGCCAACGGCTGGGCGCCGTTTGTCACCATGCAGGATCACTACAATCTTATTTATCGGGAAGAAGAGCGTGAAATGCTGCCGCTGTGTGCGCAGGAAGGCGTCGCGGTGATCCCGTGGAGTCCGCTGGCGCGTGGACGTCTGACGCGCCCATGGGGCGAAACCACCGCCCGACTGGTTTCCGATGAATTTGGCAACACCCTGTATCAGTCAACGGAAGAGAATGATGCACAAATCGCCGACCGGCTGACCCACGTGGCGGAAGATATCGGCGCAACGCGAGCGCAAACGGCGCTGGCGTGGTTACTGAGTAAACCTGGGATTGCTGCGCCGATTATTGGCACGTCGCGGGAGGAGCAGCTCGATGAGCTGTTGAATGCGGTCGATATTACCCTGAAACCGGAGCAGATAGCCGAACTGGAAACGCCGTATCAGCCGCATCCGGTGGTGGGGTTTAAGTAGGGTGCGGTTTTCCCCTCACCCTAGCCCTCTCCCCGAAGGGGCGAGGGAACCGTTCCGAGCTGGTTTGCTTCTTCTCATCCATGGTCGGAGAAATGGTTCCGAGCTGGTTTTCTCCCTCTCCCTTCTAGGGAGAGGGCCGGGATGAGGGTTATACCCTCACAGAATATGATGTCCTACGACGTACAATATCCCCGCTGAAATCACCCCAGCGACAATGTCATCAACCATAATCCCCATCCCGCCGTGGATATTACGGTCAAACCAACGGATCGGCCACGGTTTCCACATATCCAGAATGCGGAACACCACAAACCCAGCCAGCACCCACTGCCAGCTGATAACCGGGATAGCCATCAGGGTTATCCACATGCCGATAAACTCATCCCACACGATGCTGCCGTGGTCGTGCGTTTGCATGTCACGCGCCGTGCGGCGGCAGATATAAACGCCAATACAGATACCGAACATCACCACCAGCGAATAAAGCTGGAGCGGTAAAAAGGTCAGCAGATACCAGAATGGGATAGAGGCCAGTGACCCCATTGTGCCAGGAACAATGGGGCTTAACCCGCTGCCGAACCCCGTCGCCAACAAATGCCAAGGATTGCGTAAATTCAGACGGCTCTTTGCGATATCGTTCTTAGCCAAAATGATCGTACCCCTTCCAGTCCAGCGTGACCGCCTTTCCATCCTGTGTAAAATTCAGTCCTTCTACGTCAGCGCTAATTTGCCCCACGCAGGTGAATGGCGTACCAAGCTGACCTAATGCCACTTCCAGCGCACCGCGATTAAGCTCCGGTACGGTAAAGCAGAGCTCATAATCTTCACCGCCGGAAAGCGCCCAGCGACAGGCTTGCTCTGGCGCCACATGGCGCCGCATAACGTCGGAATACGGTAACGTATTCAGTTCCACACGTGCACCAACGCCGCTGGCCTTGAGGATATGTCCAAGGTCAGAAATCAGCCCGTCTGAGATATCAATCGCCGAGCTCGCAAGGTCACGCAGCGCCTGCCCTTGCAAAATACGCGGCGTCGGGCGCAGATGACGCTGGCGCAGATAAGCGACATCTTCCGGCACATCAACGGTGAGTTGATTGAGCAGAACGGCCAACCCAGCGGCACTGTCACCCGGCGTACCGGTGACGTAGATCCAGTCGCCCGGCTTCGCACCTGAGCGCTTCAGCGCGCGCCCCATCGGAACATAGCCATGGATACTCAATGTCATCGCCAACGGACCTTTGGTGGTGTCGCCGCCAATCAGCTGCATATCGTAGTAGTTTAGCTGTTCAAACAGACTGTCGCTGAACGCCGCCAGCCAGTTTTCATCAACCGAAGGCAGGGTTAGAGCCAGCGTTAACCACGCAGGATCGGCACCCATTGCTGCAAGATCGCTGACGTTAACTGCCAGCGCCTTGTAGGCCAAATCGGCCGGGTCGATATCAGGAAGGAAATGATTACCCGCGACCAGCGTGTCGGTGCTGATTGCCAAGGTTTGTTTTTCAGGAATATTGAGCAATGCGCAGTCGTCACCGATTCCGGTTTCGACATCAAGACGGGCGTTTCGCACCCGGTCAAAATAACGGGCAATCAGGGAAAATTCGCCGCATGCCATACGTTATGCCTCAGAAGAAGGATAAAAAAAGGCCGGGGAAAGCGGTATCAACCACCCTCTCACCGGCCTACAGATTACTTTTTGCGGGGACGAATAGCAGGAGCGGCTTTATCCAACACACCGTTGACAAACTTGTGGCTGTCTTCAGCACCGAAGGTTTTTGCCAGTTCGATAGCTTCGTTGATGGCCACTTTGTACGGCACATCATCACGCTTCGACAGCTCGAACAGCGCGATGCGCAGCACGGCCTTCTCCACCTGACCCAGCTCTTCGAGCAGACGGGACAGGTATGGCTTCATTAATCCATCGAGGTACGCGCTGTTAGTCGCCACCCCGGACAGCAGCTCACGGAAGTACAGAACGTCAACATCTTTAACGTCTTGTTCAGCCAAGAACTGGTATTCAACATCAGAGATGTCGTTCTGGGACAACTGCCAGGAATAGAGCGCCTGGACGGCACACTCACGGGCGCGGCGACGAGCAGCAGGTTTCACGGATTTCCCCTTACAAAAATCAGGCCTTGATGGCTTTCAATACATTAATCATTTCAAGCGCGGTCAGTGCAGCTTCTGCACCTTTGTTACCGGCTTTTGTGCCAGCGCGTTCGATGGCTTGTTCAATACTTTCGGTGGTCAGAACACCAAAGGCTACCGGGATTCCGCTGTCCTGAGCGACGTGCGCCAGGCCATTGCTTGCCCCGCCAGCAACATATTCGAAGTGAGCAGTACCGCCACGGATAACCGTACCCAGCGCAATCACCGCATCGTATTTACCGGTTTTTGCCAGTGCGTCCGCCGCCAGCGGCAGTTCATACGCGCCTGGAACCCAAACAACGGTGATGTTTTCATCTTTAACCTGACCAATACGTTTCAGGGCGTCGATAGCACCTTCCAGCAGGCTGTCATTGATAAAGTTGTTGAAACGCGCGATGGTGATGGCGACGCGAGCGTCCGGGGTAGCAACGTTAGCTTCAATAATGTTCATACTACTCTTCCTTTGGGTTCATTTGCCCCGCAGGGGGGCGGATTTTATCATAATATTCTGTGCGCTGCTTCCTATAAATCAGAAAGCCTCACGCAGTCGTTAAATGCAGGCACACATCGGTGCCTACCTGACGTATCTCGTTGAATTTGAAATGGGGGGCATCGGCCAGTTTCTCAAGCCCCGGCAGCACACATAATCCACGTGCCTCGCTTCCCAAGAGTTTAGGCGCGATGTAAACGATAAGCTCGTCGACCAGTCCCGCCTGAATCAGCGCGCCTGCAAGCGTTGGCCCCGCCTCGACCCAGATGCTGTTAATTTGCTGCTTGCCCAGTTGCATCATCAGCAGCACCAGATCGAGATGCCCGTTGTGCTCCGGCACTTTCAGCGTCTGTACGCCTTCCGGCCAAACGCGGATATCGTCTTTGGTGCGCGCAAACAGCGTTTCACCGGGCTGCTGCACAATACGGTGCTCCGGCGTCACGCGATTATGGCTGTCGATAACAATACGCAGCGGCTGACGCAGATTTTCCTGCGGATAGAGCGCTTGGGTCTCTGCGCTGAGCTCTTCCCAGCGCACCGTCAGCGCCGGATCGTCAGCAAGCACCGTCGCACTGGAGGTTAAAATGGCATGGTTTTCCGCGCGCAAACGCTGTACGTCACGACGCGCCTGCGGCGAGGTAATCCACTGGCTTTCTCCGCTCGCCATCGCGGTGCGCCCATCTAACGACGCGCCCATTTTGAGGGTGATGTAGGGGAAACCGGTGCGCATCCGTTTCAGGAAACCTTTATTCAGGGCTTCCGCTTCGCTCATCATGAGCCCGTGACTGACTTCAATTCCCGCCTGCTGCAAACGGTACAGGCCACGCCCCGCAACCTGCGGATTAGGGTCCTGCATCGCTGCAACCACGCGCGATACACCAGCGGCAATCAACGCGTCGCAGCACGGCGGCGTGCGCCCATGATGGCTGCACGGTTCGAGCGTCACGTAGGCCGTCGCACCTTTGGCTTTATCACCCGCCATGCGCAACGCATGAACTTCAGCATGCGGTTCGCCAGCGCGGTAGTGAAAACCTTCGCCAACGATTTCACCCTGATTGACAATCACGCAGCCAACGCGAGGGTTCGGATGAGTGGTGAATCGTCCACGCGCAGCCAGTTTCAGGGCGCGCGCCATATACATTTCATCGTGCATAGCTTAGTCCTGTAGGCGGGCGATCTCTTCGCCAAACTCTTTGATATCTTCAAAGCTGCGGTACACCGAGGCAAAGCGGATGTAGGCCACTTTATCGAGTTTTTTCAGCTGTTCCATCACCAAATTACCCAGCAGTTTGCTCGGCACTTCGCGCTCACCGGTAGCGCGCAGGTGTGATTTGATGTGATTAATGGCCATTTCGACATCATCAGAACTGACTGGACGCTTTTCCAGCGCTCTGAGCATTCCGCTGCGCAGCTTGTCTTCATTGAACGGTTCACGCACGTCGTTGCTTTTTACGATACGCGGCATCACCAGTTCAGCCACTTCGAAGGTGGTAAAACGCTCATTACAGACGAGGCATTGTCGACGACGGCGAACGGAGGAACCTTCTCCCACAAGGCGGGAGTCAATCACTTTAGTGTCTACGGCGAAACAAAATGGGCAGTGCATACGACGTCCTGACGGTGAGGGTTAGTGGAATCTATTTTACCCTGAACTGCCGGGACAACAAAGGAACAGCGCTTTTTGAGACAAAGGATCGATGCCAGATGCCATATTGCACGCTACCATTGCGTTATCCCGAAGAGAAGGAAACAGACATAATGACAAGACGTTACCTAAGAATCGCCCTACTTGGAAGCTTCGTCAGCCTGACCGCCTGCGCCCAACAGTCGGAAGTGCGGCAGATGCACCAAAACATCAGCACGCTCAGCGCAGAGATGACGCAGCTTAATAAAGAAACCGTGAAGATCACTCAGCAAAATGCGTTGAACGCGAAATCAACCCGTGGCGTTTATCTGTTACCTGGTGCCAACACCGCCGCCCGCCTGAATAGTCAGATTGGCACGCTGCGTATGTCGCTGCACAACGTGGCGGCCAACGCACAGGGCACGGTGGCGACCTTGCGTATTCAGGGTGAGTCTAACGATCCGCTTCCGGCTTTTACTGGTACCGTTGAGTGGGGGCAGATTCAGGGCACCACGGAACAGTATCAGGAGGTGAACGTGCAGAATCAGCTCTTCTCCGCCCCAGCCAGCGTTCTGGCGCCGAGCGATGTGGATATTCCGCTGCAGCTTAATGGTGTCACCCCAGACCAGTTGGGATTTGTGCGCATTCACGACGTTCAACCCGCCAACGCGCAGTAAGCCTCTTTTGGCGTCGGCACCTATCGAGCGCGTCGACGCCTGCACCTCTAATCCCGTCATTTTCTGTGTGTAAATATTTGCAATAATTCACTCCATCAGTACAATCCCCGCGTCTAATCTACGCAAACGTGAACGCAATCGATTACGCATTTGAAAAATGTGTGAAGTGCGACTGATTTTCGTGAGCAAGGATTCATATAATAGGCACCTAGAAACACGAAACATTTAGATAAACTTCGGTGATAAAAATCACCTTCTTTCGAATTTCTTTACTAGTGGCATAAACATGAAAAAAACATTATTTGCAGCCGGTGCGGCGCTGGCGCTTTCCGCTTCTTTCACTGCTAATGCTGCTGGGGACTCCCAGCCGCAGTACGTTTCCGACTGGTGGCACCAGAGCGTCAACGTCGTTGGCAGCTACCACACACGTTTCTCTCCAAAACTGAACAACGATGTTTATCTGGAATATGAAGCATTTGCCAAGAAAGATTGGTTAGATTTCTATGGCTACATCGATATTCCTAAAACCTTCGACTGGGGTAACGGCAACGATACTGGTATCTGGTCTGACGGTTCCCCTATGTTCATGGAAATCGAACCGCGCTTCTCTATCGACAAGTTGACAGGTGCAGACCTGAGCTTTGGTCCATTCAAAGAATGGTATATCGCTAACAACTATATCTACGATATGGGCGACAACAAGGCCAGCCGCCAGAGCACCTGGTACATGGGTCTGGGTACCGATATCGATACCGGTCTGCCGATGAGCCTGTCCATGAACGTGTACGCGAAGTACCAGTGGCAGAACTACGGTGCAGCAAACGAAAACGAGTGGGACGGCTACCGCTTCAAAGTGAAATACTTTGTACCGATTTCCGACCTGTGGGGCGGTAAACTGAGCTACATCGGTTTCACCAACTTCGACTGGGGTTCAGATCTGGGCGACGAACCGAACCGTACCAGCAACTCCATCGCTTCCAGCCACATCCTGGCGCTGAACTACGATCACTGGCACTACTCCGTTGTCGCACGTTACTTCCATAACGGCGGCCAGTGGAAAGGCGGCGATACCCTGAACTGGGGCGAAGGTGATTTCAGCGCGAAATCGACCGGTTGGGGTGGTTACTTGGTTGTGGGTTACAACTTCTAAGTTCTGCTCGCAAAAAAGGCCAGAGGTTTCCCTCTGGCCCGTTTCGGGCGCATGCTGCCACGCGGTAGCGCATCACGCCCACCCCCACATTATTTCCTGCTATGCCACCAGCCTAAAAACAGACCTGTCGCAATACCGACCAGCGTAGGTGCGGCCAGATCGTGCCAGAAAAAAATGCAAACTTCAGTGAACGTCATGTCGCCGCCTTGGTTGCAATGGCAACGGTTCGCGGCTATCCTCAACTTGTCTAGAGATAGGATTGCCCCCGTTATGTTGCCGGTGAATACCGAACAATGAGCGGGGGTTTTCTCTTTCCAGCAACAAGGCCACCGGGGATCAAGCCCCCGCAACACTGCGCCTCACCGGGGTATCCCGGCTTGCCGCTGATTCTACTCGGCTAACCTGTTTCCACATGACGTTAAAACAAAAAAATCCCAACCTTGCGATCGGGATTCCAGCGCTTATGCAACATCGATACAGCGTTAAGCTTATTTCTTTTTATTCAGCATCGACTTCAGATCGGCAAACGGGTTATAGGTCGCTTCACCAACATCTTTTTGCGCATCTTCACCCGCAACCACCGTTGAGCCGTACTGATCCGCCTCGGTGTACTTCGAGTGTTCATGATCGTGGCAATAGAGACACAGAAGCTCCCAGTTACTGCCGTCTTCCGGGTTGTTCGTATGGTCGTGATCCATATGGTGAACCGTCAACTCACGCAGGTTGGAGTAAACGAATTCACGCGAACAGCGGCCGCATACCCATGGGAATAATTTGAGCGCTTTTTCGCGATAGCCGCTTTCCAGCCGTACATAGTTTTTGGGGATGATGGCCATAATGACTCCTCACAAAGCAATAATCAGACTTATTTAGAATAATAAGATGCAATAAAAAAGCCGCAACACGGTTTGGGTGTCACGGCTTTTTTCAATAACGTATTAACGCTCGCTTAAGGCAGAATAGACGGCTGATCCGCCCCTTCTTTCTCAACTTTCTGCTGCAGCATGTGCTCACGTTTCATACCCAGCTTCAGCGCCAGCGCCGATGCCACGTAGATAGATGAAGCCGTACCGATGGAAACACCGATAAGCATCGTCAGTGAGAAGCCTTCCAGTACTGGACCACCGAAGAGGTACAGCATCAGAATAACCACTAACGTCGTACCGGACGTAATCAACGTACGGTGCAGCGTCTGGGTCAACGACACGTTAAAGATTTCGTAAGGCGAACCGCGACGGATTTTGCGGAAGTTTTCACGAATACGGTCAGATACCACGATGCTGTCGTTGAGCGAGTAACCGATGACCGACATCAACGATGCAACGATCGTCAGGTCAATCTCGATATGGAACAACGACAAGATGCCCACGGTGATGATAACGTCGTGCGCAAGCGAGATAACGACACCCGCAGCCAGTCGCCACTCAAAGCGGAAACCGACGTACACCAAGATGGACAGTAGCGCTACCATCAGCGCCATCGCACCAGTCTGCGCCAGATCGGCACCTACACTTGGCCCCACGAACTCAATACGCTTCACGGCGGCGTTCTGGTTGGTGGCTTCGTTAATGACGCTCAGCACCTTGCTACCCAGCACCTGGCCGCCATCTGCGCCTTCGGTCGGCGGCATACGCACCATGATGTCATGGCTGCTGCCGAAGTTCTGCAGCAGCGGCTCAACGAAGCCCGCTTTCTCCAGCGCATCACGCATCACATCCATATCCGCCGGTTTTTCCAGCGTAATCTCAATCACGGTACCACCGGTGAAATCGAGACCCCAGTTAAAGCCGCGTACGCCCATCACTATGATGGCCGCAATCAGCAGGAAACCAGAGATGCCGAAAGCCCAGTAGTCCCAGCGCATAAAGTCATAGACTTTACGGCCGTGATTCAATTGTTCAACAGTATATTCCTGTGCCACATCGCACTCCTCAGATTGACAGCTTTTTGACGCGCTTGCCGCCATACAGCAGGTTTACGATGGCACGCGTACCGACAATCGCGGTAAACATCGACGTCGCCACACCGATACCGGTAGTAATCGCGAACCCTTTAATTGCCCCGGTGCCGACGGCATACAGGATCAGGACTTTAATCAGCGTAGTAATGTTCGCATCGAAGATGGAACTGAACGCGCCGGCATAGCCTTCGTTGATCGCCTGCTGGACTGAACGCCCGTTACTCAACTCTTCTTTGATACGTTCGTTGATTAGCACGTTAGCATCGACCGCGACGGCAAGGGTTAACACAATCCCCGCAATCCCCGGCATACTCAACGTCGCGCCCGGCAGCAATGACATGATACCGACGATCAGTACTAAGTTCGCCAGCAGTGCGCTTGTCGCAATCAGACCAAACTTCTTATAGAAGAAGAGCATGAACAGGATAGAGACCACCAGACCGGCCAGACACGCTTCCAGGCCCTGCTTGATGTTCTGCATACCCAGCGTTGGGCCGATGGTACGTTCTTCAACAATCTGAATTGGCGCAATCAGCGCACCCGCACGCAGCAGCAGCGAAAGCTGACGTGCTTCGTTAGGGTTGCCAATACCGGTGATACGGAAGCTGTTACCCAGTCGGGACTGGATATTGGCGATGTTAATCACCTCTTCTTGTTTCACCAGCACGGCACGGCCGTTAGCGTCTTTCTTACCGCTGTCTTTATACTCCACGAACAGGGTCGCCATCGGTTTACCGATGTTGTCCTTGGTGAAGTTAGACATAATGTTGCCACCTGCGCTATCCAGCGAGATGTTAACCTGCGGTTGGTTGTATTCATCCTGGCTGGAAGTGGAGTCGGTGATATGGTCACCGGTCAGAATCACACGCTTGTACAGCACAACTGGCTGGCCTTCACGCGTATTCTTCACTTCTGAATCGCCCGGAACACGGCCAGACGCAGCAGCAGCCTGATCGACGTTGCTGTTGACCAGACGGAATTCCAGCGTCGCTGTCGCGCCCAGAATTTCTTTAGCACGCGCGGTGTCCTGAATACCAGGCAGTTCGACCACGATACGGTCAGCGCCCTGGCGTTGAACTACCGGTTCTGCCACACCCAGTTGGTTAACACGGTTACGCAGAATGTTGATGTTCTGCTGTACCGCATACTCACGAGCTTCGCTCAGACGCGCATCGGTCATCACCGCACGCAGTCCGGTGCTACCTTGGCTTGAAATCACCAGATCTTGGTGACGCTTGCTGAGATAGGAGATCGCTTCATCACGGGCGTTGCCATCACGGAAAGTGATGCTCAGACCGTAGTTGTCTTCTTTACGAACGGTAGTATAAGGAATGCCTTTTTCACGCAAGTCGCTGCGCAGGCTATCGATATTTTGTTCCTGGAGCTTGCCAAGCGCGGTATCCATGTCCACTTCCATCAGGAAGTGAACGCCACCACGCAGATCAAGACCGAGCTTCATTGGCTCTGCGTGAATCGCAGCCAACCAGCGCGGAGTTGCCGGAGCAAGGTTAAGCGCCACGACATATTTGTCACCCAGCACGCTCATCAACGCTTCACGCGCGCGCAGCTGGATGTCGGTGGTGTCGAAGCGCGCAAGAATAGCGCCCTCTTCCAGTGCCACAGACTTAGCGGTAATTTTTTCTTCTTGTAACGTTTTCTGGACCTGGATCAGCGTTTGCTCACTGGCGGCGACGCCGCGCACGCCAGTGATTTGAACAGCCGGATCCTCACCATACAGGTTGGGAAGCGCATACAGGAGACCGCCGACAATCACGACGATCAACATGACATACTTCCACAAAGGATAACGGTTTAACACGGCAGTTCCCTTTGGGAAAACGGAATATTACAGCGCCTTCATGGTGCCTTTCGGCAGAACGGCAGCTACGAAGTCACGTTTGATAACCACTTCAGTGGTGTCGTTCAGTGCGATAGAGATGTAGCCAGTTTCTGCTACTTTAGTCACACGACCAACCAGGCCACCGTTCGTCAGAACTTCATCGCCTTTAGCAATAGAGCTCATCAGGTTTTTGTGTTCTTTGGTACGCTTTTGCTGTGGGCGCAGGATCATGAAGTAGAAGATCAGACCAAACACAACCAGCATCAGGATCAGAGACATCGGGCTGCCCTGTGACGGAGCCCCGGTTGCTGCTACCGCATCAGAAATAAAAAAGCTCATTCAAATTCCCTCATTATTAAAATTAATCAACGTTCAAAGGTGGAACCGTACGCCCCTGGCGTTGGTAAAAATCGGTCACGAAGCTCTCTAATTTACCCTCTTCAATAGCCTTGCGTAAACCAGCCATTAAACGCTGATAATAACGAAGGTTATGAATGGTATTGAGGCGCGCGCCCAGTATTTCGTTGCAACGGTCAAGATGATGCAAGTACGCACGTGAATAATTGCGACAAGTGTAGCAATCACACTCTGCATCGAGCGTGCTGGTGTCGCTTTTATGTTTCGCATTGCGGATTTTTACCACGCCGTCGGTCACAAACAGATGACCATTACGGGCGTTGCGCGTCGGCATGACGCAGTCAAACATATCGATACCGCGACGAACGCCTTCAACCAGGTCCTCTGGTTTACCAACGCCCATCAGGTAGCGAGGTTTGTCGGCTGGGATTTGCGGGCAAACATGCTCCAGAATACGGTGCATATCTTCCTTAGGCTCACCTACCGCCAAACCGCCGACAGCGTAGCCATCAAAGCCAATGTCCACCAGACCTTTCACGGAGATATCACGTAAATCTTCGTAAACGCTGCCTTGGATGATGCCAAATAGCGCATTTTTGTTGCCTAAACCATCAAAACGGTCACGGCTACGCTTGGCCCAACGCAAAGACATCTCCATCGAGCGCTTGGCGTAATCCCAGTCCGCCGGGTACGGCGTACATTCATCGAAGATCATCACGATGTCAGAACCGAGATCGTATTGAATCTCCATTGATTTTTCTGGATCGAGGAAAATCGGGTCGCCGTTGATAGGGTTACGGAAGTGCACGCCCTGTTCGGTGATTTTACGGATATCACCCAAGCTGAAGACTTGGAAACCGCCGGAATCGGTGAGGATTGGGCCTTTCCACTGCATGAAATCATGCAGGTCGCCGTGCAGCTTCATTATTTCCTGGCCCGGGCGCAGCCACAGGTGGAAGGTGTTGCCGAGAATAATCTGTGCGCCGGTTGCTTCAACTTCTTCCGGCGTCATGCCTTTCACGGTGCCGTAGGTTCCCACCGGCATAAAGGCCGGCGTTTCTACTACGCCACGATCAAAAACCAGGCGGCCGCGGCGGGCGCGACCGTCTGTGGTGTCCAGTTCAAATTTCATTTTCACTCCTGCGTCAGAAAAACAGTCCGACGTTAAAACACTCATGCCGGAAACTTATTCCCCGACACGCTCAGAAATAGCCTGCGGATTGTACGTGATAAACATGGCATCACCGTAACTAAAAAAGCGATATTCCGCTTTTACCGCTTCATGATAGGCGTTCATGGTGTTTTTATAACCAGCAAACGCCGATACCAGCATAATCAGCGTCGATTCTGGCAGGTGGAAGTTGGTCACCAGCGCATCAATAACCTGATATTGATAGCCTGGGAAAATAAAGATTTGCGTGTCGCCGAAGAACGGCGCAATCAGTTCCTCTTTTGCCGCCTGTGCTGCACTTTCCAGCGAACGCACGGAGGTGGTGCCTACCGCAATCACTCGATTACCGCGCGCTTTCGCCGCCAGCACCGCGTCAACCACATCCTGCGGCACTTCCGCATATTCAGAGTGCATGATGTGGTCTTCAATACTGTCAACGCGCACCGGTTGGAATGTGCCTGCGCCTACGTGCAGCGTGACGAACGCCATTTCGATGCCCTTTTCGCGAAGCTTGGCCAGCAGCGGCTCGTCAAAGTGCAGGCCAGCAGTTGGTGCAGCAACGGCACCCGGTTTTTCGCTATACACGGTCTGATACAGCTCGCGGTCAGCGTCTTCGTCCGGACGGTCAATATACGGCGGCAGCGGCATGTGGCCGATTGCGTTAAGGATATCCAGCACGCTGCGTTCGTCGTCAAACTCAACTTCGAACAACGCATCATGGCGGGCAACCATCGTCGCTTTAATGCTTTCATCATCGCCCAGCAGCAGCTCGGCACCTGGCTTCGGCGCTTTGGAAGCGCGAATATGTGCCAAAATACGTTTATCATCCAGCATACGCTCGACCAGCACTTCAATCTTGCCGCCGCTGGCTTTACGGCCAAACAGACGCGCTGGGATCACGCGGGTATTGTTAAAGACCAGCAGATCACCAGGGTTGAGCTTATCGAGCAAATCGGTGAAAGTACCGTGCGTCAGCGCGCCTGTCGGCCCATCCAGTGACAGCAAACGACAGCTGCTGCGCTCGGCTTGCGGATAGTGGGCAATCAGGGATTCGGGTAGTTCAAATGAAAAATCGGCAACGCGCATGACGGTAACTCTGGGCTTAATAATGAGGCGGGTAGTCTAGTGCCGGGGCGTCTTCCCTGCAACCCTTACCCCTCTGGATAAAGAACAAACGATGAATTTTCTCGCTCACCTGCACCTCGCACACCTTGCCGATAGCTCGCTGTCAGGGAACCTGCTGGCTGATTTTGTTCGCGGCAATCCGCAGCAGGACTATCCGGCAGCCGTCGTTGACGGCATTCATATGCACCGGCGTATTGATGTGATGACCGACAACCTGCCGCAGGTCAAAGAAGCACGAGAGTGGTTTCGCCCTGAAACCCGCCGGGTCGCGCCCATTACTCTGGACGTGATGTGGGACCATTTCTTATCCCGCCACTGGGCGCAAATTTCCCCGGATATCGCGCTGCCGGAATTCGTCCACTACGCCCGTACACAGGTGAGCACCGTTCTACCCTTGGCTCCCGAGCGCTTTATTGTCTTAAACGAACATCTGTGGTCAGAGCGCTGGCTGGAGCGCTACCGCGAAATGGATTTTATCCAGCGTGTGTTAAACGGCATGGCCAGCCGCCGTCCGAAGCTCGATGCCCTGCGGGATTCTTGGTATGACCTTGATAGGCACTATGACGAGTTGGAGACACGCTTCTGGCAGTTTTATCCGCAGATGATGCTGCGGGCGAAAAACAAGACGCTGTAACGCTTGCATCGCGCCACGGAACGGCTATGCTTGATCCTTTGGAAAATCCAAAATATTAATAGTCAAAACCTTTCTAATTAATCGTCAAAGTCTTTTTGTGTAATCCGCGAACTCCACCTATACTTGCCCGCGTTGCGTTACATTAACCCTATAAATTCAAAGGAGAACCCCATGGTTCTGGTTACTCGTCAAGCGCCTGACTTCACCGCTGCTGCGGTACTGGGCAACGGTGAAATCGTTGAGAAATTTAATTTCAAACAGCACACCCAGGGTAAAGCCACCGTTCTGTTCTTCTGGCCGATGGACTTCACCTTCGTCTGCCCATCCGAACTGATTGCCTTCGATAAACGTTACGAAGAGTTCCAGAAGCGCGGTGTTGAAGTGGTTGGCGTATCTTTTGACTCCGAATTCGTCCACAACGCATGGCGTAACACCCCTGTCGACAAAGGCGGCATCGGTGCAGTGAAATACGCAATGGTTGCTGACGTTAAGCGTGAAATTCAGAAAGCTTACGGTATCGAACACCCAGACGAAGGCGTTGCCCTGCGCGGCTCCTTCCTGATCGACGCTAACGGCGTTGTTCGCCACCAGGTGGTTAACGACCTGCCGCTGGGCCGTAACATCGACGAAATGCTGCGTATGGTTGATGCGCTGCAGTTCCACGAGCAGCACGGCGAAGTGTGCCCGGCGCAGTGGGAAAAAGGGAAAGAAGGCATGAACGCGTCTCCAGACGGCGTTGCTAAGTACCTGAGCGAAAACGTTTCTAGCCTGTAATCGGCTAACGTTTCGTCAAAAAAAGGCTCGCATTATGCGAGCCTTTTTTGTTGCCGTTATTTGGCTATGTCTCATGATGCCTGATGGCGCTGCGCTTATCAGGCCTACCTGACGTATGTAGGCCGGATAAAACGTTTAATGCCGCACTAGAACGAGAAGCACGAACAGCCCAGCGCGCCCCAGAATGCCCGATCGTCAGAAACCGGAACGCCCGATTTGCGTGCCAGATCGTGCTGATGTCCGTGCACCCCGCAGCTGCCACAGCACTGGTGCATCTGCACCATCGCTCCCACATGTTCCGTGCCTGGAGGGGCAGAACGATAATGGCCCGGGACTTTCACCACCGGCGACCAATCAGGTACGACTGGAATGGCTGGCGGTGCCAGCGGCGTGAAGTGCCCAGCCGCATATACCACTTTGCCATCGACGATGGTCATCACCGACTCAATACCTTTAATCTCTTCTTCCGGCACGTTGAAGTAGTCTTTCGACAGCACCACGAGGTCAGCTAACTGATCCTTTTCGATGCGCCCTTTTTTGCCCTGCTCGCTGGAGAACCAAGCGCTGCCTGCAGTCCACAGTTCGAGCGCCACGTCGCGGGGTAGACGATTTTCATCGTCGTACATCGCCATCCCACCAACGGTACGCCCGGAAACCAGCCAGTACAGCGCCGTCCACGGATTGTAGCTCGCCACGCGGGTTGCATCGGTGCCAAGGCCCACCGGAACATCCAGCTCCAGCATTTTTGCCACCGGCGGCGTGTGTTTCACCGCATCTTTGCCGTAGCGATCGACAAAATATTCACCTTGGAAGGCCATACGGTGTTGTACCGCAATACCGCCACCCAGCGCCTTCACGCGTTCGATGTTGCGCTCAGTGATGGTTTCCGCGTGGTCAAAGAACCAATGCAGACCGTTAAACGGAATGTCGCGATTCACCTTCTCGAACACGTCCAGCATCCGGCTGATAGACTCATCATAGGTCGCGTGCAGGCGGAACGGCCAGCGATGCTCAACCAGATGGCGCACCACGCGCTCCAGCTCGTCTTCCATTCCTGGCGGCAGGTCTGGACGGGGCTGGAGGAAGTCTTCGAAGTCAGCGGCGGAAAAGACCAGCATCTCACCTGCGCCATTAGCGCGATAGAAATCAGTCCCCTGCCCCGGTTTAAGCATATCGGTCCAGCGTTCGAAATCATCCAGTTCCTGCTTCGGACGCTGAGTAAACAGGTTATACGCGATACGTAGCGTCATCTGTTTTTTGGCATGCAGCTGTTCGATAACTTCGTAATCATCCGGATAGTTTTGGAAGCCGCCGCCAGCGTCGATGGCGCTAGTCAGCCCCAGACGGTTTAGCTCGCGCATAAACTGACGGGTGGAGTTTACCTGCATCTCCAACGGCAGTTTGGGTCCCTTCGCCAGCGTAGCGTAGAGGATCATCGCATTCGGTTTGGCAATCAGCATCCCGGTAGGGTTGCCGTTGTTGTCACGCACGATTTCGCCGCCCGCCGGTGCCGGTGTCTCTTTGGTGTAGCCCACGGCTTTCAGCGCAGCGCGGTTAAGCAATGCGCGATCGTAGAGATGCAGAACAAATACAGGCGTATCCGGTGCTGCCTCATTCAGTTCTTCCAGCGTCGGCATACGGCGTTCGGCAAACTGGAACTCGCTCCAACCGCCCACGACGCGAACCCACTGTGGCGATGGCGTTCTGTCGGCCTGATCTTTGAGCATACGCAGCGCATCGGCCAACGACGGCACGCCTTCCCAGCGCAGTTCTAAGTTGTAGTTCAACCCGCCACGGATAAGGTGCAGGTGTGAGTCATTAAGCCCAGGGATCACCGTATGACCGTGCAGATCGATAATTTGCGTGCCTTCACCGGCGTAGGACATCATCTGCGCGTCAGTGCCGACGGCTAAGATCTTGCCGTTCGCGATAGCCACCGCGTCGGCGCGCGGCTGCTTAGCATCCAGCGTATGGACCTGCCCCTGGGTTAAAATCAGTGTGGCTGTTTGTGACATGACATTCTCCTTGCGCCGGTTTAGGCTTTTTTCAGCCAACCGGCAAACAGGCGGGTCACGATGGGCATCCAGAACCAGACCACCAGCGCGACCACACAGGCATCATTAATAAAATGCAGCGACAGGGTTCCCTTCATCGACGGCAGTAGTGCACCGGTAATGGCGGGGACCAGATTGGTACTGGGGAAAATTACCAGCAGGGTTATCAGGAACTGTTTCCAACGCTTCGGCTGACGCACGTTGGCTGCGGGAGGGGTGAACCAAAAGGCGGCTTCAGTGCGCACTTCGGTATGGTCGCCCTCCGCCAGCAGCGGCGCTATTTCATCCACCAGTTTTTGCCGCACATCGGACTGCGTCCAGGCGTAGAGATGCTCAAGGGTGTCGAAGCGGATAATAATGTTCCACGCCGTCTGCCCATCAACCGGGCGAATCACGTTCGCCCCTAGGTGGCCGGGATAGCTGGCAGCTACAGGCATAATCTCGCCTAGCCAAGCTTCATATAGCGCAATGTGTTCTGGTTTGATGATGTGGGTAATGACTAGCGTGACATGCTTTTGCGTCATAGCGGTGGGTTCCTTGCTGTCGCAAGCTGGCGGGCTAACCCGCCAGCATCTTAGCCTTAGGCTTTACGTTCAGGGGCGCCGTGCACCATGGTGTAAGCGTAATCCACGCCCATACCGTAAGCGCCGCTGTGTTCACGTACGAGATCCATAACCGCGTCGTAGGTCTCTTTGCGGGACCAGTCACGCTGGTACTCCAACAGAACCTGCTGCCAGGTCACCGGAACCGCACCGGCTTGTACCATACGGTCAATAGAACGTTCGTGAGCATCGACAGAAGTGCCGCCGGAAGTGTCAGTCACCACGTAAACTTCAAAGCCTTCTTCCAACGCCATCAGCGCTGGGAAGGTCAGGCAAACTTCGGTCCACAGGGCAGAGATAATCAGTTTTTTACGCCCGGTCGCTTTTACCGCTTTCACAAACGCAGCGTCTTCCCAGGAGTTCATTGAGGTGCGTTCAATCGGCTTCACGTCAGGGTGAACCGCTAATAATTCTGGCCAAATATAACCACTGAAACTTTTGGTTTCTACAGAGGTGTAGATCACCGGAACATTAAATATTTTCCCAGCCTTAGCTAAGGCTACGGTATTATTTTTGAGGGTCTGGCGATCAATATTTGCTACGCCAAATGACATCTGTGGCTGATGGTCAATAAAAATAAGTGCAGAGTTTTGAGGATCAATCAGTTCCCGAATAGACATAACACACCTTCTTAATCAATAAGTTAAAAGGTAACGGTCTTAAACTGCCGTCAGCAGCAGGATCCTGAATCAGAAAGCCAATTGAGTATAGCGGGAAATTTCTAACGAGTTATTAAAGAAAACTTACTATCCTGTGACAATAATATTCCCCTTGTAGGACTTACCGCATACAGCATCAAAAAAATGCATCGGTTATATCTAATTTATTCACTGGCATTGTTTTTGGGCATTCGGTACAACGTGGGGGTTAATTTTTCTGGATATTTAAGCCTATGCGCATCAACTTGGACGTTCTACTTATTCTCGACGCACTCGATAAACACGGCTCTTTTGCCGCAGCGGCCGAATCGCTGTTTAAGACCCCCGCAGCGCTCAGCTACATGATTCAAAAGCTGGAAAATGACCTCAATATCGAACTGCTTGACCGCTCGGGACATCGGGCAAAATTCACCGATACCGGGCGAATGATGCTGGAAAAGGGGCGTTTACTGTTAAATGCGGCAAAAGATCTGGAAAAACAGGCGGTGCAGCTGAGCTCAGGTTGGGAAAAAGAGTTGGCGATTGCGCTTGATGACTCCTTCCCTTTTTCTGCGCTGTTGCCATGCATTGAGGCGTTTTACGCGCTAAATATGCAAACCCGCCTTAACTTCACCCACCACACGCTGGCGGGTTCGTGGGAGGAATTGACTCACAACGGCGCAGACATCATTTTGGGGGCTATTAACGAGCCACCCACTTCCGCCGCTTGGTCATACCGCATGCTGGGAACACTGGAAAACGTTTTTGTCGTTTCCCCCAAACATCCGTTGGCAGCCGTGCAAGAAGACCTGACCAACGAACAGCTATGCCTACATCGGGCGGTGGTGATTAGCGACAGCGCCAAGTTATGCCATCCGCTGCAGACAAACCTGATGGATGAGCAGCCGCAGATGCGGGTGGATGATTTCCAAAGCAAGGTCATGCTGCTGCGCGCAGGGATCGGCTGCGGTTTTCTCCCCCGGCATATTGCCAGCCCGTGGCTAGCCACGGGCGAGCTGGTGGAGAAAAACGTTATCTCATTTCGTCAAAAAGATGTCGCCTACATGGCCTGGCGCAACGGTCAGGATGGGCTAGCACAGCGCTGGTGGCGGGAAAAGCTGCTTGCCAGCGCGGATATCGCCCATCTTTATCAGTGACCAACCCACACCGTGGCGGAAATCGCGGGCAGCGCGAGGACATCGTCCGCCATCTGTCCCATGCCTTCTTTGCGCTGCCATTGCGCGTTCAGCAACGGCGAGTCCGGCAACACCACTTCACAGGCGGCGCGACGGTTAATCGCCACCATCACACGCTCTGCGCCAAGCACGCGCAGGAACACCACCACATCACCTTCCGCGTACAGCACTTCACAGCCTCCGTGACGCAGCGCAGGCGTTGCTTTACGCAAGTCGGCGAGGCGTTGATAAAGCGCCAGTAGCTCGCCATCCTGCTGTTTTTCGTCCCACGGGAACGGCTTACGGCAGAAAGGATCGTTGTCACCATCGAGCCCCACTTCATCACCGTAGTAAATACACGGCACACCGGGCCAGCTAAACAGCCAAACAACCGCCAGCGGCAGGCGCGCCACATCTTTACCCAGCAGAGACTTAAAGCGCGCGGTGTCGTGGCTATCAAGCTGGTTAAACATCCGTAGCTGCTGTTGGTGCGACAGGCCGGCGCGGTAGTCCTCCATCCACGCAATGCAGGTTTGCGCGTCGATTTTCTGCGGATCGTAAGAGATATCGGTGTTGGCGAGAAAACCCCACAGCGGGAAGGTAAAGCCACGATAATTCATCGCCGCGTCTTCCGCATCCTGTTGTAGCCACTGGCGGGCATCGCCAAAATGTTCGCCCAGCACATAGGCATCCGGACGAGTTTCTTTCGCGGCTTGGGTGATACCGGAGACGTGCTTGAGGTTATTCTTCGCCCCACCCGCTTCACCCAGCATATGCACCACGTCAAGCCGCCAGCCGTCCATGTTCCACGGCGCTTTTAGCCAGTGACGGACAATGCTGTCCTCTCCGGCATAGATCTCATTCACCAGCGCATCGGAGCGAAAGTCGAGCTTTGGCAGGCTAGCATAGCCTAACCAGTCCAGCGCTTTTCCGTCCTCGGAGAAACTGTAGCGATCGCGCCACGGCGAGTCCGGGTAATGGCAAGCCCCTTCATGACCGCGATTATGGCGGTCAAACCAAGCGTGCGTGTCGCCGCTGTGGTTAAACACGCCGTCCAGCACCAGCCGCATCCCTTCTCGCTGGGTATTGTGGCGCAGGCGCAGCAGCGCGTCATTGCCGCCAAACTGCGGGTCGACCTGTCGATAATCTTCGGTATCGTATTTGTGCACGCTCGGGGCCGTGAACACCGGATTGAGGTACAGCGCCGTGACGCCCAGCGTTTTGAGATACGGCAGTCTCGCACTAATACCGTCAAGATCGCCGCCGTAGAAGGTTGAACCGCCCGCGTTGGCGGTCAGCGGCTCATCCCATTCACGCAGGACAATATCGTGACCAGCCGCGTGGTGGTGATAGATCTTATCCTGCTGCTCGCTACGCGATGGGCTACGGGCAAAACGGTCGGGGAAAATCTGATAGAAAACCTGATCGGCGACCCACTGCGGGCCAGCGTCCGGGCTGTCGTAGGCAAAAAGCGCAAGTTTCGCCGGAGGAATGGCGCTAAAACCCTTCGGCGCAAACCACAGTTGGCGGTCATCCCACAGCAGCTTAAAGCCATAGCGCCGACGCGGTTGTCCTTCATGCAGCGTTATTTCCCCACGCCACTGCACAACGTCGGGAGCCGGAGATTTGCTGCTCCGGCGCATCGGCAGCGCCATCTCTTCGTTATCGACTTCCGCACGCAGGGTGACCCGTCGCGGCAGGTCATCGCCGCGCAGCCAAAGCGTGATTATCAGTTTATCCTGCTGCTGTTTTATAAAGGGAGCAACAGGCAGGTGCCAGGCGTTTAACATCATTTTCCCCATCATCAAAATGTGCCCACCTTGCCATACGCCGATTTTACCCTACTCATCTTTTACCGTTTTTTATAGGGAGGAGGATGGGGGCGCAGATTTTAGGCATAAAAAAACCCGGCGTTAAAGCCGGGTTTTCAGGATACAGATCGGAAATTAACGGCTGTAGCGCTTTTTAAACATCCATCCCACCAGCAGCAGCAGTATCCACGCGAAGCCCACATACAAAGAGATGCGAGTTTCCGGGTGGTAGCCAATCAGGGCGATGATAAACACCAGGAACACCAAACCAACGATGGTGGTAGCCACGCCGCCCGGGACTTTAAATTTCAACGCTTTCACTTCATCGACCGACAGGCGGCGACGGAATGCAACCTGGGAGAGCAGGATCATAATCCATACCCACACCGTGGCGAAGGTAGCCAGCGAAGCAATCACCAAGAACACGTTTTCTGGCATGATGTAGTTGAGGTACACCGCGAACAGCAGCGCAACGGTCATCACCGTAACCGTCACCCATGGAATGCCGCGACGCGAGGTTTTGGCGAAGAACTTCGGCGCACTTCCCTGCTCGGCCATGCCGTGCAGCATGCGACCAACGCCAAACACATCGGCATTAATTGCCGAAAGCGAGGCCGTCAGCACCACGAAGTTCAGGATGCTGGCCGCAAAGGTGATTCCCAGATGTTGGAAGGTCAACACGAATGGGCTGCCATCGGTCCCGACCTGGTTCCACGGGTAGATAGACATAATGACAAACAGCGTACCGACGTAGAACACCAGAATACGCACCGGCACGGAGTTTATCGCGCGTGGAATAGACTCCTGCGGGTTTTTGGCTTCACCGGCGGTAATGCCGATAATTTCAATCCCGCCGTAGGCGAACATCACCATCTGTAGCGACATCACCATCCCGAGCCAGCCGTTGCTAAAGAAGCCGCCGTTGGTCCACAGGTTATGAATGCCGGTAGGCTGTCCGCCGTTGCCTATCCCCCAAATAATGATGCCGAAACCGGCAACGATCATGACGATAATGGTGGCCACTTTGAAAAAGGAGAACCAGAATTCCAGTTCACCGAACACCTTGACGCTCATCAGGTTGATGGCGCAGATAAGCAGCACGACGCTCAGCACCCATATCCAGTGCGGCACCGTGGGGAACCAAATGCCCATGTAAATACCGAAGGCGGTCACATCGGCGATGGCGACAATCAGGATTTCAAAACAGTAGGTCCAGCCGGTGATATAGCCCGCCAACGGCCCCAAGTTTTCTTGAGCATAGCGAGAAAAGGAGCTTGCGGACGGGTTATGCACGGACATTTCGCCCAGCGCACGCATAATGATATAAGCGGCAACGCCACCGATAATATAAGCCAGCAGGACGCTTGGCCCGGCCATTTTGATTGCGTCAGCAGAGCCGTAAAATAGCCCAGTACCAATTGCCGAACCTAGGGCCATAAAGCGAATGTGTCGGGCGCTTAGCCCACGCTTTAGCTTGTTTTTTTCCATCGTTTCCAGTGCCATGTCAGACCCATCGTCCCCGCCCGCGAACGCCCGCGGCCTGAAGGACTTAGGTTAAAGTACCCAAAATAAAAAACCACGGAACATCACATTCCGTGGTTAAACACCGTTAAAGCGCAGCGTGAATTAATGTGCGCTTGATGTTACCTGGCGTCCTGCCATGCGATCCCAGACAACTGCCAGAACCGTCATCACAACCGTCGGCATCAACCATGCTAGACCCTGCTCCGCCATTGGCAAGCGAGCGGTCCAACTAGGCAGCAGATCGGCGAATGCAGAAGCCTTGATACCGTCAAGGATACCAAAAACAAGGCTGATAAACATCGGTGGTGCAATAACGCGGCTGGAATTATGCCACCAGTTGCGGGTAAAACTGAGCACCACCAGTGCGATACACGGCGGGTAGATGGCCGTCAGTACCGGAATGGAGATTTGAATCAGGTGGCTCAGCCCCAGATTCGACACCGCCATGGAGAACAGACCCAAGGCAAAGACCAGCGTGCGGTAGGAGAACGGCAGGTACTGCGCGAAAAACTCGGCACAAGCACAGGTCAGGCCAACCGCGGTCACCAAACAGGCGATGAAGATAAGCGCCGCCAGCATCAAGCTGCCTGCACCGCCGAAGGTGTGCTGAACGTAAGCGTGCAGAATCGCGGCACCATTGGCGTTTTGGTCAACCAGCGTCGCACTATCAGAACCCAGACGGAACAGCGCCAGATACAGCAGCGTCAGGCCCACGCCTGCCATCAGACCGGCCCAAATCGTGTAGCGAGTCAGCAAACGCGCTTCGGTTACGCCACGAGAACGCGCAGCGTTTACGATAACAATACCGAACACCATCGCGCCCAGCGTATCCATGGTCAGATAGCCGTTAACGAATCCGTTGGAGAAGGCGGCAGTTTCATAGGCCTCCATCGCGTGGCTGATAGGACCTGCCGGCCAGATAACCGCGGCAACGGACAGCACAATCAGCGCCAGAATTTTCAGCGGAGCTAGGAAGTTACCGACGGTATCCAGCAGTTTACCCGGATAGAGAGAAACCAAGATAACCAGCGCAAAATAGATAACGCTATAGATAAACAGCGGCAGTTCACCGTTACCGGTCAACGGTGCAATACCGATTTCAAACGACACGGTCGCCGTACGCGGCGTCGCAAACAGCGGGCCCACGGCAAGGTAACAGACGGTCGCCAGCAGCACGCCAGCCACTTTGCCAATCGGCGTGCTCAAGCTGTCAACGCCACCGCCAACTTTCGCCAGCGCGACTACGGTCAGCACCGGCAGACCCACGGCGGTAATCAAAAAGCCAATAGCCGCAGTCCAGACGTGAGGACCGGCCTGCAAGCCAACCATAGGAGGGAAAATGATGTTGCCTGCGCCAACAAACAACGCAAAGGTCATAAAGCCCAGAGCGATGATGTCACGCGATTTCAATTGATGGGTCATATGTAACTACTGCCTGTGGATGTGGTGTTGTAAAACATAAATTTATCGCGCCGATACCTGTGGAATGAAGCAGGGGAACCGGCAACAAACTCAGCGGGATATGCTCCCATCGCGGTATAGAGAAGAATAGTTTTTTGATTTACCGCGAATTAGCAGTCTGTTTACGACTGCATGGGGGCCAATTTAAACGCTTATAACGTTTTAAAGCAACACGGGATCGCAAAACCAGATGATTATATTGATTGTTAATTAACAACCAGACTTATTAACTGGATTTAAGAAAGACACCCGGCTAATAATTCGAATAAAAAATAGCCAAACGTTCGTTAATCAGGCAGCAAAAAGTTGACTGTAAAGTAAACGGACCAGCGATGATGGGAACGATGTCATTAAAGACTTCCACGCCGACGAAGGCGAACGCATCGATCCAAGCGATCTACCGGGCGACGTTGCAGACTCTGACCTGGCATCTTACATTCGGGTCACGGACGACGGAGCGGGCAATAGGCTGATTGAAATTAATACCGATGGGCAGATACAAAACAGCGGCTCAACGATGACTATCAGCGTTGAAAACGGCTCTTCTGCCGATATTGATATTAATAGCATGCTGGCAAAATCGGAACTTCCGATTCTCTAGTGATAAACCGGCGCCCGAGGTAAAAGTTGGGGTGTTTGCACTGCCCGATGACGCGGAGCGATAAGGCCTACAAAATACCGTAGGCCCGATAAGCTCCGCGCCACCGGGCATTTTTCAACCGTTATCTTTGGCGATTAACCGCTCGGGCAACACGAAGCTAAAGCACGATCCCTTGCCTAATGTACTGGTGATATCCAGACGGCTGTCATGATGACTCACCGCATGTTTGACGATGGCCAGACCCAGCCCACTGCCCCCGGTTTGCCTTGAACGCGCCTTATCGACGCGATAGAAACGCTCGGTCAGCCTTGGCAGATGTTCAGGCGCAACCCCCGGTCCATTATCTTCGACGCTAAATAACGCACCGTGCGGCACTCGCTGCCAACGAACGGTAATCAGCGTGCCCTCCGGCGTATGATTCACCGCGTTGTAAACCAAGTTCGACATCGCGCTACGCAACTGTTCTTCATTGCCCAGCACCTTCAGCGACTCATCCACCTCAAAGCGCAACTGATGTTGATGCTGGCTCAGGGTTTGCGCCTCACGTTCGACGACGCGCAGCATCAGCGGAACATCAATTCTTTCGTTCAGCAACAGCACCGGCGACGCCTCAATTTTTGACAGCGTCAGTAGCTGTTTCACCAGCCCGGCCATACGCTGCGTTTGCTCGCCCATCGTATGCAGCGCTTTTTCGCGGACCGCCCCTTCCAGCACCTGTTCCTGCATCATCTCCAGATATCCCTGCAACACGGTCAACGGCGTGCGCAGCTCATGACTGACGTTGGCGAAAAAGTTACGCCGCGCGCCTTCTAACTGGTGCATCTGCGTCACATCACGCGCCACCATCAGCAGCTGACGATCGGTATAGGGCATCACACGAATTTCAAGATGACGTCCGCTGTTAAGCACGAGGTGCAGCGGTTTTAGGAAATCACGTTTTTTAAGGTGTTGGGTAAATTCGGGGTAACGCAGCAGGTTTAAAATATTTTGCCCACTATCATCGGGCCAGCGAAGTCCCAGCAGCTGCTGGGCTAGGCCATTACACCAGAAAATGGCCCCTTCTTCCGTGGTCAGCACCACCGCATCCGGCAGAGATTCCGCGCCGCTGCGAAAGCGCTTAATCAAATTACCCAGCTCGCGACGGCGTTTTTTATTACGCAACTGCATCTGGTTTAGCCCATACAGCAAGGGCTCCCAGCTACCTCGCCCCGGCGGCGGAGTCATACTTCTGTCGACCCACAGCCACCAAGAAAGGCGCAGTAAATTCCAGAAATGCCAGACCAGTAGCCCGGTCACTGCCGCCAGTAAAAACCACGGCAGATACCCAAACACCAGCCCCAGTACCACGGCCGGGAGGCAGCATAACAGCAGCTCCAGGGCCAGCCTTTTCCATGACAGCCGTTCCAGCACGGGTCACACTCCTGTCAAAAATTAAAAACGGGCGGAAAAACGATAACCCGTCCCGCGTACGGTTTGCACCATGCGGTCATGACCACTGTGTTCCAGCGCTTTGCGTAGACGACGAATATGCACGTCAACGGTACGATCTTCAACATAAACATTGGTTCCCCACACGTGGTTCAGCAGCTGCTCGCGGCTGTAGACTCGCTCCGGGTGCGTCATGAAGAAGTGCAGCAGTTTAAATTCGGTAGGCCCCATGTCCAGCGGGTTTTCACCGGTCATCACCCGGTGTGAGGTAGGGTCAAGGCTCAACCCCTGCATTTCAATCACCTCTTCCACCGCCATCGGTGAAATACGGCGCATTACGGCTTTAATTCGCGCCACCAGCTCTTTTGGCGAAAACGGCTTGGTAATGTAATCATCTGCGCCTGTTTCCAGGCCGCGCACGCGATCTTCTTCTTCACCACGCGCCGTAAGCATCATCACCGGAATGTCACGCGTAAGCGCTTCACGTTTGATATGCTTAATAAATTGCAGCCCAGACCCACCCGGTAACATCCAGTCGAGCAAAATAAGATCGGGCCAAGGTTCATTCAGTTTACTGATAGCGCTATCGTAGTCTTCCGCTTCCACCGGCTGAAAACCATTTTGTTCCAGCACAAAACACACCATCTCGCGGATCGGCGCTTCATCTTCAACGACCAGAATACGTCTTGCCATTATTTGCCCTGTTTTTAGACATCAGTATTATATACGGCGTCATTATGCGTCAGATTTATTACAGTTTTATGATAAACATGACCGTTTGATGATCGTGCTTTACCTTTTATGACACAACGAAAACGCCTACATAGACCTTCACGTAGGTGGATGTTTATAATCAACTTTACGCCACCTTTCACGGAACCGCTATGCGCATTATCCACACGTCGGACTGGCACCTTGGCCAGAATTTCTACAGCAAAAGCCGGGCCGCCGAACATGACGCCTTTCTCCAATGGTTGTTGACCACCGCCGAAGCGGAACAGGTCGACGCCATTATCGTGGCGGGCGATATCTTCGATACCGGCTCGCCGCCGAGCTATGCGCGCGAGCTGTACAACCGATTTGTGGTGAATCTGCAGCAAACCGGCTGCCATCTGGTCGTGCTGGCGGGCAACCATGACTCCGTAGCGACGCTTAACGAGTCACGCGATATTCTCTCGTTTCTCAATACCACGGTCATTGCCAGCGCAGGCCACGCGCCTTTTATCTTAAATCAGCGCGACGGCACGCCCGGTGCGGTATTCTGCCCGGTGCCATTTTTACGTCCGCGCGACATCATCACCAGCCAAGCGGGGCTTTCCGGCAGCGAGAAACAGCGTCAGGTGCTGGAAAGCATCACCGACTACTATCAGCAACAATACCAGCAGGCGAGTGAACTGCGCGCCGACCGTGCGCTGCCGATTATCGCCAGTGGCCACCTGACCACCGTCGGCGCCAGCAAAAGTGACGCGGTACGCGACATCTATATTGGCACACTGGATGCGTTTCCGGCGCAAAACTTCCCGCCCGCCGACTACATCGCGCTGGGGCACATTCACCGGGCGCAGAAAATCGGCGGCAGCGAACATATCCGTTACAGCGGCTCGCCAATCGCCTTAAGTTTTGATGAAACCGGCAAGAGCAAAAGCGTTAATTTGGTCACCTTCAATAACGGCGCGCTCAATGAGGTAACGCCGCTTGTCGTGCCGGTAACCCAGCCGCTGGCGGTGATTAAAGGTGATTTCGGCAGCATCAGTGCGCAGTTAGCCGAATGGCGGCTTGCCGATGCCCAGCCCGCGACATGGGTCGATATTGAGATAACCAGCGACGAGTACCTGCACGATATCCAGCGCAAAATTCAAGTCATTACCGACGACCTGCCGGTCGAGGTGCTGCTGGTTCGCCGCAGCCGGGAACAGCGACAGCGCATTCTGGCAAATCAAGCGCGCGAAACCCTGAGCGAACTGAGCGTTGAGGAGGTGTTCCACCGCCGTCTAGCGCTGGAAACGCTGGAAGAGCCAGAGCAGCAACGCTTACAAACGCTATTTAATGAAACGCTCAACGGCCTTGGCGAGGAGCAACAGCCATGAAAATTCTCAGCCTGCGCCTGAAAAATCTCAATTCGCTAAAAGGCGAGTGGAAAATCGACTTTACCCAAGAGCCGTTCGTCAGCAACGGCTTGTTTGCCATCACCGGCCCAACCGGCGCGGGCAAAACCACGCTGTTGGATGCGATTTGCTTGGCGCTGTACCACGAAACGCCGCGCCTCAACACCGTCTCCCAGTCGCAAAACGATCTAATGACCCGCGACACCGCCGAGTGTCTGGCGGAAGTTGAGTTCGAGGTCCAGGGCGTGGCTTATCGCGCCTTTTGGAGCCAGAACCGCGCCCGCAACCAGCCGGACGGGAATCTACAGGCACCGCGCGTTGAGCTAGCTCGCTGCGCTGACGGGCAGATATTGGCCGACAAAGTGAAAGATAAACTGGAGATGACGGCCTCCCTTAGCGGGCTGGACTACGGCCGCTTCACCCGCTCAATGCTGCTCTCGCAGGGGCAGTTCGCCGCCTTTCTTAACGCCAGGCCAAAAGAGCGCGCCGAGCTTCTAGAAGAGTTAACCGGCACCGAGATTTACGGCCAGATTTCCGCACAGGTATTTGAAAAACATAAACAGGCACGCAGCGAATTAGACACGCTCCAAGCCAAAGCCAGCGGCGTGGTGCTATTGAGCGAAGAGCAGCAACAGACGTTGTCACAAAGTTTGCAGGCGCTTACTTCTGAAGAAAAACAGTGGCAGCAGCAGCAAACTACCGCTGCTGCGCATCAGCAATGGTTGGCACGTCACGCAGAACTGACGCAGGATGCACAAACCAACCAGCAGGCGCTGGCCCTAGCAAAACAGGCGCTGGATGCCGCGCAGCCGCAATTGGCCGCGCTTAATCGCGCACATCCTGCCGAAGCGCTGCGTCCGCGCTGGACGCAAATGCAGGAGCAGGCGGCGACGGTGACCAAAACGCACCAGCTCATCTTGCAAGTGAATACTCGCTTACATGATGCCTGCGCGCTGCGCGACCGCATTCGCTTCACCGCCGAGCGCCAAGCCACGTCGCTGTTGCAGGTGCAGGCTCAGCGCCAGCAATGGCTACAGGAACATGAGCACATTCAGCGTTGGCAAGGTGAACTGACCGGCTGGCGCAGCGCCTTTGCCCAGCAAACTCGCGATCGCGCCCAGCGGCAAACACAATTGCAGCGCCTGCATGAACAGGAAAGGCAGCTTGCCCAACTGCCGCCGTCCACGCTGACGCTCACCCCGGATGAAGTCGCGGAGAAAATTGCTCACCACGCGGCAACGCGTCCGCAGCGCCAGTTGCTTAATAGCCTGCACAGCCGCTTTGTGCCACTGCAAACCCGTCGACAGCAGCTCATTGACGCCAAGCAACAGCGCCAGCAGCAGTTAGAGAAACTCACCGCTGACCTAACGCAGCTACGCCAAGTCTATAAAGATAAAAAACAGCAGTTTGTCGATGTGAAAGCGATTTGCGAGCTGGAAGCCACCATCGTCCGGCTAGAAGCGGAACGTGCGCGTTTGCAGCCCGACACACCGTGCCCACTGTGCGGCTCCACCAGCCACCCGGCACTCGCGGAATATCAGGCACTGGTTCCCGATGCCAACAAATCCCGTCGCGATGCACTGGAAAAAGAAGTGGCCCGGCTGGCGGAAGATGGCGCCACCCTGCGCGGTCAGCAGGAAGCGCTACAAAAGCAGCAGCAGAAAGAGGATAGCGAGCTAATATCGCTTTCTGAGCAGGAGCAAGCACTTACATTGCAATGGCAGGACGTAACCCAGCGTTTAGCCATCTCGCTGCAACCCGCCGACGATATCAGCCGCTGGCTTGCCGAGCAGGACGACGCCGAACAGCTGCGCTACCAGCACAGCCAGCGATTAGCTCTTGAAGGACAAATCCGCGAGCTCCAAGCGCAGAATACCCGCCTTGATGAAGAGCAGGAGCAGCGCGAGACTGCGCTAACCCAGGCTATTGTGGCATTAGGTTTGACGCAGCCAGCCGCGGGAGAAGAAACCGCTTGGCTTGCCGAGCGCGAAGCGCAAACCCAAGCCTGGCAGCAGCAGCAAAAAGAGAGTCAGGAAACCCAGCAGCAGCTGGCACACATTCAGCCGCTACTGGAGACGCTGCCACCGGCACAAAATCCTGATGATGGCAGCAACGCTAGCCTTGATGGTTGGCAGCAGGTACACCACGACTGCGTGTCGCTGGAAAGCCAGCTGCACACGCTGCAGCAGCAAGAAACACAAGAAAATCAACGCTTGCAACAGGCGGAGCAGCTCTTTGACCAAGCGCTTGCCGACTCTCACTTCAACAGCCGAGAAGATTTCCTCTCCGCACTGCTGGATGCCGACGAGCGCCAGCGTCTGGAACAGCTCAAACAGACGTTGGAAACGCAGCATCAGCAGCGCCAAACGCTGGCCGCCCAGGTGCAGGAAGCGATGCAAAAGCATCTAACGCTGCGCCCGGAAACGCTCACGCCTGAGCTGACACTTGTCGATGTGCAGGCACAGCTGCAGCTGCTCGCCCAGCAGCTACGCGAAAATAGCCAACGCCAGGGCGAGATTCGCCAACAGCTGAAGCAGGACGAGGATAATCGACAGCAGCAGCAGTCGCTGTTTATCGATATTGAAAGGGCCAACGCCACGCTTGAAGACTGGGCGCACCTCAATGCGCTCATCGGTTCGAAAGAGGGCGATAAATTCCGTAAATTCGCCCAGGGGCTAACGCTGGATAATCTGGTATGGCTGGCTAACGAGCAGCTTAGCCGCCTACACGGTCGCTATCTGCTGCAACGTAAAGCCAGCGACGCCCTAGAGCTGGAAGTGGTAGACACCTGGCAGGCCGATGCGGTGCGAGATACCCGCACGCTTTCCGGCGGCGAAAGCTTCCTTGTTAGCCTCTCGCTGGCGCTGGCGCTGTCCGATCTGGTGAGCCATAAAACGCGCATCGATTCACTGTTCCTCGATGAAGGTTTCGGCACGCTGGATAGCGAAACGTTAGATACGGCGCTCGACGCGCTGGATACCCTGAACGCCAGCGGCAAAATCATCGGCGTGATTAGCCACGTCGAGGCCATGAAAGAGCGCATTCCGGTGCAGATTAAGGTCAAGAAGATAAACGGACTGGGCTATAGCCGACTGGATAAAGCCTTTGCCGTTGAGTAACGGCACGCCGGATGAGGCCTCGCCCCATCCGGCAACTCTGCTACGGTTTACGGAAAAACTCGTTGTATAACATATATAAATGCGCGGCACTCCAAGAGAAGTTTGGTGCGCCCTGCTGCGCGCCGGTCAGCGGGTTGTAGTTCTCCTGAATCGGGCCATCGGTGGTTAATCCTTTGGCATGTTTAAAGAATGCATCCGCCAACTTCATCGCCTCTTCGCGATGGCCGTAGCGCTCCATCCCTTTTAAACCAAACCACAGCTGGTCAACCCACACGCGACCGCGCCAGTAAATATCCGCGCCGAATGCCGGGTTGGTTAACGCGGCAGTTCCCAGCGGCACGAAGGTATTAAACTCCTTCGGATCCAGCATCACTGAGACCACATCGTCCGCATGCGCCTGGGTCGCCGCACCGTTAAACAGCGGCGACCAGCCCTCTGGCCCCTTACCGCGTTCGACGATAGGTTTACCGGCACAGCCGTTAGCCAGCGGTTTATCCTCTATGCGGATGTCGTAATAGAACTTAGTTTGCGGATCAAACATGCAGGTATTGATGTAGTCCGCCAGTTTCTGTGCCAGCGCTTGATAACGCTTTGCCTCGTCCGCTTTACCCAGAATCGCCGCCATTTCAGCCAGATAATGGTTATCGCTGTACATATAGCTGGCCTGGTCTACCGACTCTTGCAGCAGCGAGTAGCCTAACAGCTGCCCGTCAGGGTCGCGGTTTTCGGCAAATTTCACCGTCCAGTCGCTGCGTTTGCCGCCGTTGGCGACATATTTATCCAACTGTTCTTTGTCGATAAAACCGAATACCGCCGCATCATCACGCCCGGACTCCCAGGAAGCCGCTACCTGCGCGGGAATCTCAAGGCTGTCGTAGTCGCCATCATGGGTGATTTTATCGTAGGTTTTAAGACCCGAAAGCTGCGACTCTTGGTCCCCTTTCTTTAGCGTAAACAGCATCTCGCCGCTGGCGGTGTTATGCGCTTTATCACGCGTCGCACCGTATTCCGGCACACCGTTGCCATTATGATCGCGATTGCGCAGCCACCAGTCGTGGTAGGCCACCAGTTTGGGATACATCTCTTGCAGCCAGACTTTATCCTTGGTCACACGGTAGACTTCCATCACCGACCAAGCGGCCAGACTCGGCTTGGTGTTGCGCTCGTTCCAGTTGCTACCATCGCCGCCGCGTTCAGGGCTGAGATTCCAAGCGATAAGATCCGGCACAAATCCGGCATCCTGTGGGCGTACCTTATCGTCAGCTTTAACCTGCCAGGAGAAAACGGCGCGGATATTTTCTTTGGCGATCTCCGGGTTAAAGTGCGCCATCGCATACGCCTGCTTCCAAGTATCCCACGGCCAAGTCTGGTTGCCAGAGAACCAGCGTCCGGTGACCGACGGCGTCACCGTATTGTGCTGCACCGCGCCGCCCGGCGCGCGCCAGTTACCGTTTAGCGTTTCAATAGCCTTGACCGCCACCCGGGTCTGCTGTGGCGTGGCGTCTGGGTTGGTCAGCCCTTTTTGCAGATAATCATTCCAGCGCTGTGCCGACGCGGTCAGATAATAGGCGGGACGCGCCAGAATATCTCGGATTTGCGCTTTCTCATGACGCACCTGTTCGGTGGTCAGCAGGTGTGAATAGGTGGTGTAAAGCGTGGTCGAGCCGGGGATCTGCGCGGTGCTGGTGAAACGATGGCCTGCAATTTCAGTCGTCGTCTTCAGCGTACGGTGCACCTGATACTGCGACTCACCGGAGGTCATCAGTGCAGAGTCGTCACGCACTTTGCCAAAAGTCACCGTTAGGCCATCCGGCGTGGCGTGGATACGTCGCTGGTAGCCGGGATAGGCGGCATCGATGGTTTTCGTCGACAGCGGTTTGCCCTCTTTGGCCTCCAGTTTTTCCAGCAGTTCGCCGTCCCATTTCAACGTCAGCGGTGTATTACTGGTGATTTTGGTCTCCACCAGCGAGGTATGCGCGCTGGCAAAGCGCAGCGTCATCTCAATTTCGACGCCGGGGGCCGACAGCTTTTGCACCAGCGCACCGGGCAGGCTATAAGCCTGCATGGTAAAGGCCAGCTTTTTGCCGTTTTGATATACCGTCAGTCGGTCAAAGTTGGTGGCCATAAAATTAATGTATTCTTCGGTCAACAACGCCGGACCGGGAAAGCCGCCCATCGTTTCCGGGCCATCAGGCAGCAGATGACCATGCCACGCGCCGAGGTCGAAGAAGGGATTAAAGCGCTGATGATCGTCATAGTCATAATCGTGCATGTACTGCGGCGCGCCGGTACGATTGACCACGTTTTTAAAGGCGTCGGCGGTCACCGTGGCGTGGGCAGAAAAACTCAGCAGCAGCGCACAGGCCAGCGGAGCCAGCGGGGAAGTCATATTCATGTGTTTGATGTCCCTTCTTACCAATAGAAATACTGCATCAGGAAAATTTTGTCGCTCGGGTCGCCGGAGGCGGTTTTCATGTAGAAACGACTGTCTGCCGCCGTGGCAAATCGCCCATCGCCATATTCAAACCAGATACCAAACTGCATAAATGCGGTGGTTTCATCGGCGGCGTGATCCGGGCGATGTTTGGCGTAACTGTAGGCGGTTGAGAGATAAAATCCGTTAAAGGCTTCATACATCGCGCTGGCCATAAAGCCGGTTTCGGTTCCCGGTTCATCCAGCCCTTTCGCCCGCCCGGTGTGGTGCCAGGCGCGCGCACCGAAGTTAGGCATCAGGACCCCGGTTAAAAAAAGCTCGCCGGTTCCGTCGGTCACTTCCATCCCATTCATCCAGGTGACATTTTCGACGATGTCATACTGCACATAGCCGTTGACCATTGCCGGGTAGGTATACTTGTCGTCATAACGGTCATACTTACCGAAGTGCAGCCACGCCTTGCTCTCGTTGTGGTGCCCCGCCGGCGTAGCGGTGACGCTATAGCGGAAAGGACCGGCCAAGTTTTGCACCTTGAGCGCATACTGAATATCACGCGTGTTAGGGATGACGTAGCCGAGATCCGGCGTGAAATCGCCCCACCATTGCAGATCGTCGAGCGAGGAATCCTGGCGTACGCTGAGCATCACCTCCGTGCTGTCATCGGTTTTGTAACCGCCGTACAGACGATTGATCCCCCCCTCAAAACCGCCCCAGCTATGATCCGGCACCCAGGCGTTGCCCTGATGATCGGCCTGCACCGTCCACCCTTCGCCATAAATCAAGCCAAACCACTGCCCGTGTTTTATTTCAAGCCCGCCTTCAATATAGGTGCCATCACTGTATTTGTGCTTATCCTCATTTTCTAAATCCATATATCCGCCAACGCCTAATTCGCCGTAAAAGCGATATGAGGTGGCACCCATTGGCGGCGTTTTCATATCATCGTGCTGAGCCGGTTTAGCCGCCTCTTCAGCAAATGCCGGGCGACAACAGGCTAGGACAACGAGTGCCCCGTAAAGGTAATTTATTTTTTTCATTGTATTTTCAGAGGTATTGATAATGATTAATTAATGTTTTATGAAGAATGAGCCACCGGCGTTGCTTCTATAATTTTTTCTTCCGCTGTCAATCCTTTTAGATATTTGCTGTATTTCCACCAGGCAAAACCAAGTAATATAACAATCCCACCAACGTTATAAAAAATAATCGTCAGAATATTACCGCCGGTTGGGAAAGTTGAAGCAATAAATCCAATCGTAAATATGACAATCAACATCGATACAATCGCCATGCCCGTTCGCTGCGACCCCATTTTAAAATCTCGCGGCAAATGATCATATTTACGGCGCAAATTCAGATACGCCAGCATGATAAACAGCGGTGGCAGCATGGATGCTGCGGCAGTCATATTAATAATGGTATTCATTAAATCTTGAACGGTGCTAGAACCCAGCATCGGAATAATCATCAACGGGATCACGATCAGGAATTGGATCCACGCTGCACGGGCGGGAACGCCATTTTTGTTCAGTTCAACGGTCTTTTTACCAAAAATTCCGCTCGGGATTTCCGAGAAAAAGATTTTAACCGGCGTCGCCGTCCACATAAGCAGAGAACCGAACATGGCGGTAAAGGAGACCAGGCCTACAAAGCGGTTAATCAGGATTTCCGGCAGGCCAAAGTAGACCGCCATGCCGTGGAACACCTGCACCGAACCGCCGGTAAATTTCAGCTCTTTGCTGCTGACAAAGACGTTAATTAATACCGAAGATATGGAGTACAACACGCCGATAAAAATACCGGCTAGGATTATCACCTTCACAAACGATTTAGAGCCGCCTTTGACGTCATTCACGTACACCGCCACCGACTCCGCGCCACCTGCCGCCATAAAGATCCACGTAGTAATACCGAGGAACGCCCAGTTAAAGTTTGGGATCATAGCATCAACGCTAATTGGATCGGCCGGTTGAATACCGCCCACCAGCGCACTTCCCGACAGTAAAATATACGAAAGCGTCAGCAGCAGCATTAATGATGAGGTCACGGAGGTGATTGGCCCCAGCATTTTTGCGCCATTGGTTGATACCCACGTTGAGAGAGCAAAAAGCGCCATGCTTAATACCGTGGTGGCGACCGGTGTCAGAATATACTCATAGCCGAGGAACGCGTACGAAGCATAGGCAATCACGCGCGGCAGCAAAGAGGTAAAAAAGAAAAGATTAACGAACCAATATGTATAAGCAGTAATGAACGCCCAGCGTCCACCTAACGAGCTTTTCACCCAGGCGTATACCCCGGCCTCAGAGTTTTTATTCAGTGAAACAAATTCAGCGATAATCAGGCAGAAAGGAATGAAATACAGCAGCGTGGCCAGAAAAAACATGGGCGCCGAAGCCAAACCAAGTTCGATATTGTTATTGATAACATTATTAAAACTGTAAACGGCGGCAAACGTCAGCGACAGCAGGCCAAATTTACCGATGGTATTACGTTTAGTATCAGACATAACACATCTCCACGCAGCGTCCCTCCGTTGACGATAAAAAGGGCTGCGTTGTTTGTAGGATAGAGGTCGTTAATTATCAGTATTTATTTTAGTAAAATTTTTAGTAAAACAAAGCAAGAAGATCGATTAGCTTTAACTTGATCACGAAAATGGTTGAGAACTACGTCATCGACAACGTGTAAAAAACCCGCAGACTGGATCATGCCTGCGGGTTTTCAGGGTTACTTCACGGTTTTAGGCTCGCTGTCCACGGGCAGTTGGCGACGCTTTTGCTGCTTTTTCTCAAAGCGGCTGATCCACCACCAGGCAAGCCCAGAGAATACGGCCGTCATAAAGACGTTAACAAAGAAGGCATTGACCAAATCAACTCCCGCCGGGAATGCTGACGCCGTCATGCTGACCATGAAAATGACAATCAGCATAGACACCACGCTCATGCCCACTTTTCGCGAGCCCATGCGGAATTCACGCGGGGTATCGTCATGCTTCCAGCGGAAGACAAAGTAAGCGGCCATAATAAACAGCGGCGGCAGCATCGCCGTGCCCGCCGTCAGGTTGATGGCGGTGTTCATCATCTGCTGCACGCTGGCTGAGCCAAATCCGTTGACGATAAGCATCAGTAAGACGAAGACGAACTGCCACCACGCCGCGCGAACCGGCACGCCGTGGGCGTTCAGTTCGGTCGTTTTCTTGCCATAAATCCCTTCTGGAATTTCCGAGAAGTGAATTTTGACCGGTGCCGCCGTCCACATCATCATGCTGCCGAAGATGGCGATAAACAGAATAATGCCGACGAAGCGCCCCATCAGGGCCTCAGAGATATGGAAATACGCGCCAAGACCGGTAAAGATTTCCACCATCCCTGCCGCGTAGGTGAGATTTTCACGGGCAACAAAAACGTTAACCAGCAGCGAGCCGAGCGCGTACATCCCACCAATCAGCACACCGGCGGTGATGATGACCTTAATAAACGATTTTTGGCCGCCTTTTGTATCATTGAGATAAGCCGCTACCGTTTCCGCACCACCCGCGGCCTGGAAGATCCAGCACATAATCCCCAGCGTTGCCCAGTTGATGGTCGGTGCCATGGCCGAAAGCGTTATCGGCTGTGCCGGCACGTGCCCGGAGCCCAGTGCAGTCAGCGCCCCCACCACGTAGATAGCAAACAGCGCAAAAACACCATAGGCCACGCACTCTGAAATTTTCCCCAGCCAGGTCGCGCCTTTGGTGGAGATATGCGTCGCCATCGCAAACAGCACGATAGAAATCATCGACGTCACCATCGGTGAGAACGGGATCGCGTAGCCCATGATGGCGTAGGAAGCGTAGGCCACCACGTTTGGCAGCAGTGACAGGAAGAAGAACAGGTTCACAAACCAGTATAAAAACGAACCCAGGTACGCCGCACGGGTTCCCAAAGGCTGCTTAAGCCAAGCATACATGCCGGACTCAGAATGTTTATTCGCCGAGACGAATTCCGCGATGATAAAAACGAACGGGATAAAGTAAACCACCGTCGCGAACAAGAAGATGGGTGCCGAACTCAGGCCCAGCTCAATGTTGTTATTAACAATATTTCGCACGTTAAACACGGCGGTAAACGCCATCGACAGCAGGGCAAACTTACCAATTTTGGCACGAATAGAATCGGACATACGTCCTCCGAAAATCACATCCCCGGTAGGGGTAGATACAGGTTTAGCCCAGCGGACAACGCCGCTGGGCCTGGTGCAAATGCCGCTGGTGATTACTTATTGAGGAAATATCCATCCTCAATCGTGACTCTGAGCACCACTTTTTTTACCCGTTCATCGCAGATAAAACGGTAGGCTTCGTCGGTATCACAAATCACCATTTGCCCTTCGTGGACATCCACGGTTTCCCCTATTCCCTTGAGATATTCGCGGTCCGTTTCATCGCGATAGCAGGCCACGGTTTGCAGCTGCTCTTTTGGCGCAAACTCAATCTTTTGCTGCCCTTGCAGGTAGTAATGCACCTCAAAATAGCGGCGGTTGCCGACAAACAGCGCATCGGTTGAACTCTCTGTCGCCAGCCGATAAGAGAGCGAATCACCAATCGAGTGCGCGACGCCCGGAAGGATGTTGTCGATATTGTCGATAGCTTCCACGCAGCGCTGCCATTTCCGCCCGCTGTGATAAATCTGCTTAAACTGTTCTAAATTCTCGAGAACTCTCATTGTTCAGCCTCGCTGTGTGAAACGGGAGAAAAGAAATCAGCGCCATATTCATGGTTCGCCAGCGTCTGCGAGGCGCTGCGCCCGCCGTCCAACGGCGTAAGCGTAAATCCGTAGTTGAAGGCATTGAGCCATACGCGCCAGCTATCCAGCACTTCGCTGCCCCATGAGTTGGAGCCCAGACCCAGCAATTGGGCGTCGATATTCAGCGTGATATCTTCGCTGCGTTGTAGCTCATGGCAGTGCTGCGCGGCATGAAGATTTTCCGCCGTGTAGTGCCAGGCGCTGACGTTAAGCGGTTGATGCGGCACCACCAGCAGCCCGCTGCCGTGGCGGTCGGTGAACGAAGCCCAGCGCACATGTTGACGGTTGCCGTTGTTTTGCGGGAACGGATAGTTCACAAACATGTCGTCCACGGTGGTGTGCCACTGGTCGATGATGTTGCTCTGCTGGCTATCGGCGTAGTTTTCGCCAGGCCCACGTCCGTAGTAGTCCACCTGCTCAAACTGGCCGTTGATACCAAGCATAAAGCCAATACACGGCACGATATGCGGATAGTCGCCGTATCGTTCGCCCTGTAGCTCAACGTTAATGTGGCCCTGCGGGGTCACCTGCCAGCGATAGGTGCAGCGCATGCCAAAATCGAATACCGGCGGCGCAATAATGGTTCGGGTGGTGACAACCACGGTATCGCCGTGCATTTCCGCGCTAAATTCGCGCAGATGTTCCTGCATGATTGGCAAATGCGCCGGTTGCCACAGCCCTTCAAACTCCTGTTTATGGTTATCAATCATCGGCTTGAAGAAATTAATCCGCGGTTCGCGGGTTACTTGTTCCACCCCGTTGACCTGCCATTCGGTCAGCTTGCCGCTCAGCTTCGAGAACACCGCGTGGAAATTATGCCCGCAGACGGTATAGCTCAGCCGTTCATCGGTAATATCGAGCGGCGTTGCGCAGTCGTTCAGACGCGGCGTTTTAATGGCGGTATTGCCTTTAAGCGGCAACTGATACAGCGCGATAGCGTGGTTGGCTTCGCTGTACAGCGTGCGAGAATCTTTGGTGATGGTGATGTTGACGAAGGCTTCGCGCTCATCGAGTTGTGGCAGCGAAATCTCCACGTCACGACCGCTGTTAGCGGCCAGCCCTTCAACCTTCAGCCGCTGAGTGGAGAGTGTCTCCCCTTCGGCGCGCACTTCCACGCACAAGGTATAGTCGTCGAGATTGGAGAACCACAGTTTGTTGTCAACGCGCAGCAGGCCGCGAGTCAGATCTCGCGCCTGCACTTTCACTGGTGCTATCACCTGCTTGTACTCATGCAGGCCCGGTCCCGGCGTTTGATCGGAGAAGATCAGCCCATCGAGGCAGAAGTTGTAGTTATTCGGATAGTCGCCGTAGTCGCCGCCGTATTTGTAATACACCGTGCCGTTTTCATCGGTGGCCTGAATACCATGGTCGCACCATTCCCAGACGTAGTGACCCTGAATGCTGTCATGCTGATAAAAAACGTTTTGGTATTCGGTCAAACCGCCCGGACCATTGCCCATCGCGTGGGCATACTCACAGATGATGCGCGGCTTGGCATGAGGATACTCGCCAAACTCATTCATCAGCGGCACACGGGTGTACATGGTGGAAATAATATCCACGACCTCGGCGTCGCGGTCTTCTTCGTAGTGAACGAGGCGGGTATCGTCCAGCGCCTTGGTCGCGTGGTACATCGCGCGAATATTGCAGCCGTAGCCGGACTCGTTGCCCAGCGACCAGATAACAATCGACGGATGGTTTTTCTGTGCGTGAACGTGGCGCACAATGCGCTCAACGTAAATATGTTCCCACAGCGGATCGTCAGTGATACGGCTCAGGTTGCCAACGTTGGCAAAACCGTGGGATTCCACGTCAGTTTCAGCCATCACAAACAGACCGTAGATATCGCACAGCTCATAAAAACGCGGATCGTTCGGATAGTGGGCGGTACGCACAGAGTTGATGTTGTACTGCTTCATCAACTGCAGATCTTTTTCCACCCGATCCATACCAACGGCACGACCTTTTAGATGATCGTTGTCGTGGCGGTTAACGCCGTGCAGCATGACGTAGTGGTTATTGATATAAAACAGCCCGTCGCGCACTTTGATATCGCGGAAACCCACGCGATGCGGGATGATTTCGACCACTTCACCGTTGGCGTTTTTCAACGTCAGCAGCAGATGATACAGATAGGGATTTTCCGCCGACCACTGCTGAGGCGCTTTAACGTCGATGGCGAAGTCGGTCGTCAGCCGTGTGCCAACCGTTAGGTGCGCACTCTTGCCCTGGTGCAATACGGTTTCACCATCAAACAAAGTGTATTCCAGCGTGCCGCCTGCCGCCTGTGCTGCTAGGTTTTCCAGTTCAACCTGGCAAGATAGCGTCGCATCACGATAGTCATCGTTGAAGTCGGTACGCAGCGTGAAGTCCTGCACATGCAGCAGATTTTTGCCCGCCAGATACACATCGCGGAAAATGCCCGCCGTCCACCACATGTCCTGATCTTCAATGTAGGTAGAGTCAGCCCACTGCATCACGCGAACCGACAGCAGGTTCTCACCGGTTTTCACCGCGGCACTGATATCAAACTCAGCCGCCAAGCGGCTACCTTTACTAAAACCAATGTACTGACCGTTAACGTAGACCTCGAAGTAGGTTTCGACGCCATCAAATTTGATCAAGGTCTGTTTGCCCTGCCAGCCTTCGCCGAGGGTAAAGCAGCGCTGGTATGCACCGGTTGGGTTATCGGTTGGGACAAAAGGGACATCAATCGGGAATGGGAAACCTTCATCGGTGTACTGCAACTGACCGTGGCCTTCCATCTGCCACATGGCGGGAACGGTGATGGAGCCCCAGCCGTCGATAAACTCAGAGGTGAAGGACTCTGGTACTAATAGCGGATTGGAGAAATAGTGAAAATTCCACTGCCCGCTGAGGGACATAAAGCGGCTACTGTTTTCGCGAACAAACGAACGAGCCTGCGCCTGTGAGTCATAAGAGAAAAAATAGGCTCTCGGCGGCAATCTGTTTTCGTGCGTGAGTTGAAGATTTTCCCAGCGATTCATATCGCCTCCCTGAACGGTCTAAGTTAATGCATTTTATTTTAGTAAAACTTTTACTAAAATAAACGAGCAGGGGTGATTTACTTTAACTCGATCACAAAATGAGCGCGTAAGGGGAAAATGGCGAACGGTGAGGTTCTTTTGCCGGATGCCCTTTCGGGCATCCGGCAAAAGAAGGAGACTAGCGGGTGGTGCCGCGCAGCTTGAGGACGCTTGGGACAAAGACGTTTAGCGGCAGCGCGCGACCGTCGCGGGCCTTTTCCAACAACAGGTTAACGCCTTGGCTGCCCATCATTTCCGAATGAATACGGACGGTGGAAAGCGGCGGGAAGGTAAATCGCGCGGTCGGGATATCATTGACGCTGATAAGCGAGATATCCCCCGGAATCGACAACCCACGTTCGTGGATAGCACGCAGCACGCCGATAGCAATGGAGTCAGAGGCCACAAAGAGCGCAGAAGGATGGTCCGCTTTCGCCAGCATCGTCTTCGCCAGTTCGTAGCCAGACGAGCTTGAGAAGCCGCCACGCCAGATATCGTCGCCAGACACCACGCCTTTCAGGCGGCCATATTCAACGAAAGCCACTTCGCGGATATCCGCTTTACCAGGCCGGTCTTCGCCGCCTATAAAGCCAATACGGGAAACGCCTTGGTCGATAAAGAAGTCAATAACCTCTTTGGCAATGCGCACCAGATCGATATCAACGGCGTCGTACTGGCTACCCGGTTCATGGAAATCAATGAAACAGATATTGTCGGTCAAGGCACTGACCGCTTCACGCGTCTCGCTAGACGGTTGCCCAATAATCAGCGCCCCAGTGATTTTTTTCACATCGGGCAGCGCGTGGCTGAGGTAGCAGTTGGTTAATTCGACGCCCAGCTTCTCGCACTGCATTTCAATACCGTGACGGATGGCGAGGTAGTAAGGATCGTTGATTTCCAGATCCTGCTGGTAGCTGTAAAGGGCCAAGATATGGTGCTGCGCCACGTTATGGACCAGCGCTTTGCGCGAGCTGCTGCTTTTATATTCCAGCTTTTCGGCAATTTCGAGAATTCGACGCTTGGTCTCTTCTTTCACATTTAAGGTGGGATCGTCGTTAAGTACGCGTGAAACCGTCGCCAGCGAAACGCCCGCCTCAACCGCAATGTCTTTTAATGTAGCCATCTTTTCCCTTATCGGACGCTGCCCTATGTTTGCTCTGACATTGTAAAGCAAGCGAAGGGACATGCATCTGTTTTAAGTAAATATTCGCGATCTCTCCCTCCCCTTCACGCGCGTTTGCCGAAGCCTAAAACAGTGATGGGGATAGCAATTTCATCAATGCTATCGTGCTCTTTGATAAAATATCGCTATATTTTACTAAACTTTTACTTGAGGGTGAGAAAATGGATACCGTGGCCTATGGCGATTTCGCCAAGCTTGAAATGCGCACAGGGAAGATCATTTGCGTAAAGCGGCATGAAAACGCCGATAAACTGTACATTGTGCAGGTCGACGTGGGTGAGCGTACGTTGCAAACGGTCACCAGCCTCGTGCCCTATTATCGCGAAGATGAGCTTCTGGGGAAAACGGTGGTCGTACTGTGCAATTTGGCGAAGGCCAAAATGCGTGGTGAAACATCGGAATGTATGCTGTTGTGCGCGGAAACCGAAGATGCCAGCGAAAGCGTGCTGCTGACCCCAGAACGCTTGATGCCGGCAGGCGTACGAGTGGTTTAACGGCATTCCCCCGCAGGTTCGCGGGGGAGACGCTAGAGATTTAAAGCGGCCACAACCACGCAGCTCCGCGTACGCCGCTGGAGTCGCCATGCAGCGCTTTACGAATCGGCGTCTCGCACTCACCGCCGAACACCCAAGGCTTTATCAGCGCAGGAACCGTCTGGTAGAGACGCTCAACGTTGCTCATTCCGCCGCCCATCACGATGACATCAGGGTCCAGAATGTTCACAACGTGCGCCAGCGATTTCGCTAGCCGCTGCTCATAACGCTCCAGCGCCTGCTCCGCCAGCACATCGCCTTCGGCAACCCGTTGCATAATGTCACTGCCTTTCAGCGGGTTACCGCTGAGTCGATGATAATCCGTGGCAAAACCAGTACCGGAGATAAAGGTCTCAATGCAGCCTTGTTTACCGCAGTAACACGGCACTTCAGCCCGGTAGCGCAGTTCGTCATCATTCATCCACGGCAGCGGATTATGCCCCCACTCGCCCGCCGTACCGTTGCCGCCAATATGCGCGCGCCCGTTAATCGCGATACCCGAACCGCAGCCGGTACCGATAATCACCGCAAACACCGTTTGTGCCCCTGCCGCCGCGCCGTCTATCGCTTCCGAGACCGCCAGACAGTTCGCGTCGTTCGCCAGACGAACTTCTCGATTCAGGCGTCGACTCAGATCTTTATCGAACGGTTGGCCGTTAAGCCAAGTGGAATTGGCGTTTTTAACCACCCCGGTATAGGGTGAAATCGAGCCGGGGATCCCCATACCAACCGTGCCAATTTGCCCAGTAGCTTCTTCTGCTAAAGCCACAAGATGCGCAATATTCTCAATGGTTTGTTGGTAGTCGCGCGGCGTTGGTAGGCGATGACGATACAGCTGTTCGCCCTGGTCGCTTAACGCAATAACTTCCGTTTTCGTGCCACCTAAATCGATCCCAATTCGCATTCATTGCTCCTGTTTAAAACAATGCAAGCCCGTAGACAATTCGTTATCATTGCCCGCTGATATAACGATAACACCGTGGAAATTATCATGCTGTGGTTCAAAAATTTAATGGTTTATCGTCTTAGCCGCGACATCTCTTTGCGCGCGGAAGAGATGGAAAAGCAGCTCGCTGAGATGACCTTCACCCCATGCGGCAGTCAGGATATGGCAAAAACCGGCTGGGTACCGCCGATGGGCTCACACAGCGACGCGCTGACGCACTCCGTCAACGGACAGATCATTATCTGTGCGCGTAAAGAAGAGAAGATCCTGCCCTCTCCGGTGATTAAACAGGCGCTGGAAGCGAAGATCCAAAAACTGGAAGCCGATCAGGGTCGTAAGCTGAAGAAAACAGAGAAAGACTCCCTGAAGGATGAAGTGCTGCACTCCCTGCTGCCACGTGCATTCAGCCGTTTCAGCCAGACGATGATGTGGATTGATACCGTCAACGAACTCATCATGGTTGACTGCGCTAGCGCCAAAAAAGCGGAAGATACGCTGGCGCTGCTGCGTAAAAGCCTCGGGTCTTTGCCGGTGGTGCCGCTGACGTTGGAAAATCCGATCGAGCTGACGCTCACTGAGTGGGTGCGTTCCGGTACGGCCGCGCAAAGCTTCCAGCTTCTCGACGAAGCAGAGCTTAAGGCGATTCTCGAAGATGGCGGGGTTATCCGTGCCAAGAAACAAGATCTGGTGTGCGACGAGATTGCCGTGCATATCGAAGCCGGTAAGCTGGTGACCAAGCTAGCGCTCGACTGGCAGCAGCGAATTCAGTTCGTAATGTGCGATGACGGTTCCATCAAGCGCCTGAAGTTCTGCGATGAACTGCGCGATCAGAACGAAGATATCGATCGTGACGATTATGCTCAGCGTTTTGACGCGGACTTTATTTTGATGACCGGCGAACTGGCGGCGTTGATTAAGAGTCTGGTCGAAGGGTTAGGCGGCGAAGCTCAGCGCTAAGCCTAGTACCCTTCCTGCCTTAGCAGGAAGGGTTAAAATTACAGATAGCGGCACAGATACGACGTTGGCTCTGCAACTTCAAGATTAAATTCGCTGTGGCCTGGGACGTTGAAGACTTCCCCTGCGTTATAGACTTTCCATTCGAGAGCGCCCGGTAACAGAACGTTTAGTGCACCGCTAATTATGGTCATTTCTTCCGGCTGTGCGGTGCCAAAGGTATATTCACCTTCCAACATCACCCCCACGCTAGCACGACCCGTGCTGCTGCTGGTAAAGCCAATGGATTTTACTTTCCCTTCGAAGTACTCGTTGCTTTGAAGCATAAACAGGCCCTTATTGTCTTAACGTAAAAAAACAATATAGGGTTGCGAACAGAAGCCTGTCACGCAAATTCATACGCTTAACATAATAATTCTGCCGCCAACTGGGCGACCAACACGTTCGACAAAAGAACCGGGACATCTAGCGCCTTTTGTAGCAGGTCACGATGACGCTGGTGGTAGCTCAGCGAGTCAAGAACGAGCACATCTGCGCCTCTTTCCAGCAGCGAACTGCCTGCGGAAATCAGATGCTGGTCACTGTCGCGGACGGGATTAGCCAGCGCGTAATACGGTAGGGTCGGCAGCATCTGCCATTTTTCCTGCTGGGCATCGAGAATCGCTTCCAGCGGGACCAGCACGCCGACCTGGTGGCCCTCAACGATAGAAGCGAGCAATGGTGGAATAATGCGCTGTGGCTCTAACAGTATCGCGTTGCGCGCCGTCATACTGCGCAATTTAAATGTGTTCAGTAACAGAATGACGTCGTAGGATTGATTATCCAGTACTTCAATCACCGCCTGCAGACTGTGCTCGACTTTGCGGCGAGAAATTTCGACAAATTGATTGTCGTTTAATAAAACTAGCAGGCGCTCTTCACCGACCTCAGGCCCATACTCTTCCATAACGTCTGCGCGACTCATCTTCCCCAGTAGCGAAATATGGGTGATTTGATCTTCCTTGATGTGCTCGGTCAAAAGCGGCAACACTTCACTAATGGGCACTACCCCAATCGTAAGAATCGCCATCGTTGCACTCATGTTATCTGCCCTCTGCTTCACAATTGCTCACTTTACCAATAGCCACCTGGATGGATGAAAAACACCGCTCAGAAGCGTAGCAGTTGATCCCGATGCTGAAATGTAAAGATTCCAGTTATTTCCAGTACTCTCCTGATCTGGATTGATTTTAACTTTTCTATAACATTAATGATAAGTGATAAATGTGATTTGCGCCCGATATAACCATAAATTAAAAATGGCTATATCGACCGTAGAAAACAGAAGATGAGGGGGATGTGTCGAAAAAGGTGAGACTGACTAGCTAGCCACGACCAAGTGCAGGGCATCTAGGATCAGCGCCACAACCTGGTCTGGCGAAGAGGACGCATCAACAACGTAGTGCGCCGTTTCGCGGTAGAGCGCATCGCGCTGGGCCAGTACGTCCGCAACCTCTTCACTGATAGGCTTGCCGGTAAGCGTTGGCCGCTGTTCGGCTTCAGGAAACGCTTCCAAACGGCTCGCCAAAACCGGCACCGGCGCGTTCAGATAAATCACCACGCCGTGCTGGCGCATAAACTCGCGGTTTTCAGCAGCAAGGATAATCCCGCCACCCGTCGCCACCACTGTACCCGGCTGAGTAACCGAGATAAGGGTCTGCGTTTCACGCGCACGGAATCCCGGCCAGCCTTCTGCGGCAACGATATCCGCCACGCTCATACCTGAACGCTGCTGCAAAACTAAGTCGGTATCAACAAACTGGAAATTGCAGGCATGGGTCAGCGCTTGGCCTATTGTTGTTTTTCCGCAGCCCCTGGCTCCGATAAGAAAAATAGGCTGTGTCATAACCTGGAATTCCCCTTGATGACGCAAATTTGCGGGATGTGCATATGAAGCGTAAATAATACCACCAAACTAGTACACAAGTAAGTGTAAACTTATAATTACAATGAGAGTTACTTTAAACCGTGATTTACCATCTTAAGCAGATGAAATCGGATGTTAGAGCGTAAAAAAAAGATGCCACGTAATGTTTCGCTAACAGTACATGAAAGTGGCTTGTTTTGACAAGCCGGATGACGCGGCAAAGGTAGCACATTCTTATGACAGAAATCCTACCGGCCGCGTTTTGCCGCCAGCAGCCATTTATCCAGTTCAGCGGCAAACTGCTGGCGATCGCGCTGAGAAAGCGCGCTCGGGCCACCGGTTTGAATACCGCTGGAACGCATGGTTTCCATAAAGTCACGCAGAGTTAAGCGTTCGCGAATGGTGGCATGGCTATAGCGTTCACCGCGGGGATTCAGCGCCGCACCGCCCTTTTCCAGTACCTCTGCCGCCAGCGGAATATCCGCGGTCACCACCAGATCGCCGGGCTGGCAAAGGCGGACGATTTCATTATCTGCCACGTCAAAACCCTGCGGCACAATGGTGGCGCGGATAAAGCGCGATGGCGGAACGCGCAAATACTGGTTTGCCACCAGCACGAGCTCAATTTGCGTGCGCTCTGCTGCGCGGTACAGCACTTCTTTAATCACGTTAGGACATGCGTCTGCATCTACCCATATGGTCATAATGATTCCAGCCTTACTCAACATTAACGGGCGATTATACGGTAAGGTAATAAAGTCGTAAAAGTACGTTACCCATCGCCGGGAATAACCTATAACAGTACACTACAAAAAAAACAGACTGAGGGAGAAACATGATGGAGAAGAAAATTGGCTTCATTGGCTGCGGTAATATGGGAAAAGCCATCCTTGGCGGCCTGATTGCCAGCGGGCAGGTACTTCCAGGACAGATTTGGGTTTATACCCCATCGCCGGACAAAGTCGCCGCATTGCGCGATGAGTTTGGCATTAACGCTTCGCAAAGCGCACAGGAAGTTGCCCAAATTTCCGATATCGTCTTCGGCGCAGTGAAGCCGGGCATTATGGTGAAGGTGCTGAGCGAAATCGCTTCCAGCCTCAATAAAGATTCACTGGTCGTCTCCATTGCCGCTGGCGTCACCCTTGAGCAACTGGCACGCGCGCTGGGACACGACCGTAAAATTGTACGCGCCATGCCAAACACACCTTCACTGGTCAACGCGGGGATGACCTCAGTCACGCCAAACGCGTTGGTCACACCAGAAGACATTGCCGATGTGTTGAATATTTTCCGCTGCTTTGGCGCCGCCGAAGAGATTGCCGAACCGATGATCCATCCGGTGGTCGGCGTCAGCGGTTCTGCACCGGCTTATGTTTTCATGTTTATCGAAGCCATGGCTGATGCCGCCGTGCTGGGCGGAATGCCGCGCGCACAGGCCTATAAATTTGCCGCACAGGCGGTCATGGGCTCAGCAAAAATGGTGCTGGAAACCGGTAAACATCCGGGGGAATTGAAAGATATGGTCTGCTCGCCTGGCGGCACCACGATTGAAGCCGTGCGGGTTCTGGAAGAGAAAGGCTTCCGTTCCGCCGTCATCGAAGCGATGGCAAAATGCATGGAAAAATCAGAGAAAATGAGTAAGTCATAAACGTGATGGCCCGGCAATCGTTGTCGGGCCAGACTCGCTTGCCACAAAAGTTACGTTAACTTTTCTTCAAACAGGTACTCATAAAGGTTTTGCGCTCGTCGCCCTTTAAGGTCTTCTGCGCCGCCTGTGCGTTACAGTCCTTCATCTTCTGCTGTTGAGGCGTTAGCGTTTTGCCTTCAGCCCCTGCACCTGCGCCTTTCAGACAGGTACTCATGTAGGTTTTGCGCTCATCCCCTTTCAGGGTTTTTGCCGTCGCCTGCTGATTACAGCTGCTCATACGCTGTTGTTGCGGAGTGAGGGTTTTCTCCGCGGCCGTCGTGGTTGCTGCAGAAGCTGCTGTTGCCGCAAACAGACTACACAGCAGAGTCACCATTATTGTTGCTTTCATGACACCATCCTTTTGTTAGTGATCACGCTAAGTCTGGTCGCTGGCAGGGAATTTACCAGCCCGGCGGCAAAAAATTGCCGCCGGGTGGCAGATGATTACAGCCCGAGAGCCGCTTTCATGGTGTAGTAAAGATCGGTCTGGTCAGTCAACCCCGCCACGTTCGCCGCGTGCGGACCATAGGCCGCAATGCGCAACTGGGTGCCGGTGTGTTCCATAGACTCTTCTTCCGAGTTGCCATAGCTCATCGCCATCACCGCACCATCTTTGGTGTTCAGCGCCTGTGTCAGGCCTGGAGCCTTGGTATCAGGCGGGATAATCTGGCTTGAGTGCGCGTGGTCGGCAGTGACGATAACCAAGGTATTGCCATCTTTTTTAGCAAACTCTAGCGCTTTTTGAACGGCTTCATCGAGGTCGACCGTCTCACCAATCTGGCCGCATGGGTTTGCCGCGTGGTCCTGTTTATCAATAGACGCCCCTTCCACCTGCAGGAAGAAGCCCTTCTCATTGCTGCTCAAAAGCGAAATGGCTTTATCGGTCATTTGCGCAAGCGTCGGCACACTGGAATCACGCTTTGGATTTGGCGTACAGGTGACGGCCTCTTTATCAATATTGCCGTGATAAGTGGCTTTCGGCCCTTCCCAGCGCACTGGCATATTGCCATCAGAGAACAGACCCAGCAGCGGCTTATCCTGATTTGCCTGGGTAATCGATGCAAGCGACGTCGCATCACTTACCAGTTGATAGCCGCGCACCTGCGCCTGCTCACGCAGAGTTTTGCCCTGCCATTCGCCGGCGGTCGCGGTTTCAGCAAACGTTTTAGCCCCACCGCCCAGCGTCACGTCAGCACGTGCATTGAGCAACTGTTCGGTGATCGAACCTTTGCCGCCTTTGTCCAAGGCGTTGGTCGGACATTTTTCGGCGGTCACACTCGGGCCGTAGCATTTACGTGAGGTGACGTGGGAGATAAGAGCCGCTGGCGTCGCGTCCTGCAGTTCGGCAGTTGAGACATTGCCGGTGGCAAGCCCTGCGGATTTTGCCAGTTCAAGAATAGTTTGGTGATCTTTTTCATGAATATCGACGCCCAGTGCGCCGTTATAGGTTTTCACCCCGGTGCTCCAGGCCGTTGCCGATGCCGCTGAATCGGTAACATAGTCAGGCTTGCCGGTTTTTTTATTCAGCGCATAGTGCGTGTACTGTCCGGTCAGGGGCAGCGCATCAATGCCTTTGAAATAACCGCCCGCGCCTTCGGCGTAGTTACGTGCGGCGGTAATTTCCGAATCCCCCATCCCATCGCCAATCAGCAAAATTACGTTTTTTGCTTTTTTATTATTTAACGAGGCGCGAATGGCATCCGTTTGATCGGCAGATAAACGGCGAGCACCGCCCGGCTGGGTGATATCCCCTTGCGCGGCACGGTTATCGAGAACGGTGGTTGAAGTATCTGCATATGCGGCAGGTAAACATAACAGAGGTAATAATGCGGCAAAGATTGCACTGTATTTCACGTTAATTTCTCCATGTACAAATACTTAAAAGATGAAACACGGAGACTGTAAGAAAAGAGCGTGACAGTTTAATGACAGCGCCCCAAAACGTAATACCTACTAAATTTTGGGGGATAGAAATAACCGTTTCACATGATTATATAATAACTCGCTATTATCACTGGCAATCTGTTCTGAGGATTGCAGCTTATTCAAAGTTGCCGTTATTGCACTATCTAGCGACGAAGAATGGCCCTGCTGCATATGCTGTAAAAGCGTGGTAACCACCACTTCCAGCGCATCGACCTGAACGCGTAACGCGTTGGCTTCATCTTCCTTTTCAGCCAGCTTCACCAGCAGTTCTGCAATGAAATTTTTCATCGCGCATTTTCCTTTTATGACGGTGATGGGCAGGACATAGGTCCTGAAAAATAAATAAACCGTTAAAACATACGGTTCTATTCCCCTGTAGCGACGAAGAATAGAATTGCAACATCCAGACAATTCTGCAAGAGAAACAGGTAAAAATATAATCCTTATGGATATCATGGAATTATCGCAAGAAAAGCCAGCGAAACGTTTTGCTCACATAATATAGCTTTTTCTTATGGATAATAATGCCGGCAATGAGGGAATAAAATGCGCCTGCGTTTATTCCCTCACGGTGAGGATATTACTGGCGTACCGGCTGGGTCCGACGCAGCATCAGTGCTAATTGCCATAGATTAATCAAGACAATCACCGCGGTGACAATAAAGACCCAACGGAATCCAGCCATTGCCGAGACCGACGCGCCAATTAACGGCCCTACGACATTCCCTAGGTACATAAATGACTGGTTATAGCCAAAAATGCGTCCGGTGACGCGCTCGCTAATATATTTCAATAGCAGCGTCTGTACCGCAGGCAGCATTGCGCCGTCGGCAAAACCGAGAATAAAGCGCAGAATGCCGAGCTGTAGCGGCGTGGTGACAAATGACATGGCAAAAAAGAGCACCACGGCAAAAATCAACGTGGCTAATAAAATACGCTCGGTGCCAATACGATCGCCCAGTTTGCCCAACCGCGGTGCTGAAATGAGCGCCGATACGCCTGGGACGGCCGCTATCATGCCGCTTAGAAACGCGATATTACCGCTATCCGGGGACATCGATTTAATAAACAGCGCCAGAATCGGGCTGATGGAACCATTACAAAGCTGAATAACCATCGTGGTGGCAAACAGGCTTATCACCAGCCCCGGGTACGGCAGCGAGGCAAAAACCGCCTTTCCGCTTAATTTCTCGCCTTTATTGAACTGCGGGCGAGGCCCTTCTTTGATCAAAAAGAGGGTCACTAAGAAGCTCACCAGCAGCAGGAACGCGGTGATATAAAAGACCATTCGTAGACCCACGTGGTCGGCGAGAAAACCGCCCAGCAGCGGCCCACCAATTACCCCGGTAATTTGCGCCGTGGAAAGCGTGCTGAGTGCCCAACCGCTGCGTTCACGCGGCACCTGTGAAGCCACCAGCGCCATCGCATTGGGAATATAACCCGACGTTAACCCCATCACGGCGCGCAGAATAAACAACTGCCAGACGTTGGTGGCAAAAGCCTGGAGCAAAATGGCAATCGCCATCCCAAGTGACGCGCGCAGCAGCATCAACTTGCGGCCCTTACGATCGGCAAGGCTGCCCCACATCGGTGAGACAATGGCTGACACGAGGAAGGTCACGCTGAAGGTTAGCCCGGACCACATGGAAAGCGACTCATGTGACGTCACCCCCAACTGTGCGACATACAGCGGTAAAAACGGCAAAATTTGGCTAATCGCTAGGCCGGTAAAGAAGCAGCCAAGCCAAACGGAAATAAGGTTAACCTTCCAGGATTCCATCAATACACGTATTCAGTTTGCGAAGACAAGTACACAGGTTAGCAAGTTGCCCTTCGCGCAGTATTGTCAGAGATGCTTAATCGATTATTTCAGGATTTTATTGTCCACTTAAGCCATTTATGTGACAGATATCACGACAAAATACCTGTATCACAGTGAGTTATACTTACACTGTATGGATTATTCGCGCCTTACGGGATGGAAAAGGCAGATGCCCTACAGTGCCCGTGGTATGTTATGTGTTTTGCGTTTTAGAACGGATGGAATGAGAGATGGCGAAGTTGCGGGTGGGCATTGTTTTTGGTGGTAAATCAGCGGAGCACGAAGTCTCCTTACAGTCGGCGAAAAATATCGTAGAAGCCATTGATAAAACGCGCTTCGACGTGGTGCTGTTAGGTATCGATAAGCAGGGGCAATGGCATATTAGCGATGCACAGAACTATCTGTTAAACGCCGAGGACCCTGCTCATATCGCCTTGCGTCCTTCAGATACGACATTGGCTCACATTCCAGGTAAAGAAGACCACCAGATGATCGATGCCGCAAGCGGCAAACCGCTAGACGCCATTGACGTTATTTTCCCGATTGTCCACGGCACGCTTGGTGAAGATGGTTCCCTGCAGGGGATGCTGCGCATGGCGAATCTGCCGTTCGTCGGCTCTGACGTATTAGGCTCCGCCGCCTGTATGGATAAAGACGTGACCAAGCGCCTGCTGCGTGACGCCGGGCTTGCTATAGCGCCGTTTGTTACCCTTACACGCCGCAACCGCGACAACTTCACCTTTGATGAGATCAAAGCCAAGCTCGGCGTACCGCTGTTCGTCAAACCGGCCAATCAGGGTTCTTCCGTTGGCGTCAGCAAAGTGAACGATGCCGCGCAATACCAGAAAGCGGTAGCCCTGGCCTTCGAATTTGACCATAAAGTCGTGGTAGAACAAGGGATTAAAGGCCGTGAAATTGAATGTGCGGTGTTGGGCAATGACTTCCCGCAGGCCAGCACCTGTGGCGAAATCGTGCTGAACAGCGAATTTTACGCCTACGACACCAAATACATCGATAACAATGGGGCAAAAGTGGTTGTGCCTGCGGCGATTGCCGCCGACGTGAACGACAAGATCCGCCAAGTCGCCATTGATGCTTACCAGGCATTAGGCTGCAGCGGCATGGCGCGCGTTGATGTGTTCCTAACCGCCGATAACGAAGTCGTGATTAATGAAATCAATACGCTGCCTGGTTTTACCAACATCAGCATGTATCCAAAACTGTGGCAGGCCAGCGGTCTGGATTATACCTCGCTGATTACCCGGCTGATTGAGCTGGCGCTGGAGCGCCATCAGGCTGATAAAGCGCTGAAAACATCAATGAACGATTAAGTTTGCCTTGGCCCGGCGTCACATAACGACGCCGGGCACATCGTGCAAAGTTTTACTCTTCCCGACGACGAATAATAAACCCCGCCAGCCAGAAGCTGATGACCCAAGTCACCATCCCCACCGCATAGGTTTGCCAGCCTTTGGCTTCAAACCCAAGCAGACCGACAATCCCATTAAGAATAAAAATCAGACCAATCGCGAACGCGTAATAGTGCCAATCGCGGCGAATTTTTGCAGGCAGGTTCATAGCGACTCCAGGAGAAAAAAAAGATGATGCCATAAACCATCGACGGCGTCTGTGGGGCGCACAACAATTAGAAAAGCCTTAGATAGCGCAGGGTTGATTGCAGATTAGCGTGCAGATTGGACCATTAGACGCGTAAAACTAGGATTATTCCTGCTCAAAATTTACCATAAATCCGATATTGACAATCCCCTTCTGCTGCCACACTCGCTGTGTAGTACGAAATCGTCGGCATTAACGTCATCTGGGGGTATCAATGACAGATTTCACTTTCTCAAAACGCATATTCAGCGGGAAAAAGGGGGCACCCTCCACCTCTGGCAACCTCGCTTACGCACTTTTCGTCCTGCTGTGCTTTTCGGTAGGTGCACAGTTGTTATCTCTGGTCGCACATGTACCGGGGATTTATGAACATTTAATGCAAATGCAGGACAGCGGTCGCCCGCGTGTTGAAATTGGCTTAGGCGTGAGTACGCTATTTGGTATCGTCCCTGTGGTTGCAGGCTGCGCGATCCTTGGCGTGGGATTGCTGGTGCGCCGCCTGCGCCACCATGATTAATTGATAGCCATACACTTAGCCCTGCGTTCATCAACCCGCTTAGCAAACCACGCCGTGGTGAGTTTGCGGGTGATTTTCGGGCTTTCTAACATAATCCCTGGCAGCATCTCTTTGGCCAGCGGTTTACCCGCCTTCTGCTCAGCAATCTGATAAATCCCTTTATATACCGCCGTGGTTTCAAACGACTGGCTGTCGCCTTGGCGCAACTGGTTATGGATCTCAGTGTTGCTAAGCGAAAGTTTGTTCGCCAGCTTCCTGACCGCCAGTTCAGTGCTGCCCGGTTCATCACTTCCGTAGAGCACAACATCACCATCCAAGGCCAGCTTCACGCCGGTCGCTTTGCTCACCGCATATTGGAACGCGGCGTTGCGACTGGCGTACCAGCCGGCGTTAAAGTCGGCGAAGCGATAAATCGGCGCAGTATAGTTGGCCGGATAGTTCAGCAGATGATACGTACCAAACCACAACCCACCACGCAATGTGAACACTTCTTGGCGCACAGTGCCGTCCATTTTCCACGGATAGTTATTTTGATGCTGCTCGGCAAAGGCAATACTGACCTGCATCGGGCCACCGGTATGTACCGGATTAAGAGAACCAAACAGCTTCTGGCCCATCGGCACCATGCCGATAAAGTCATCAAAAATCGCACTCAGCTGCTTCTCCGTTTTCACGCTATCCAAACGCTCGCTGTAGCTTTTGCCGTTTGGTGAATTGATTTTCAACGCGGTATGAACCAAAAAAACGGGGATGTGCATCTTCTCGGCGCGACGGTCTATCTCTTGCCAGGCAATTTTATTTAAACCCGGTACTGCCGGGTCGGCCTGATAGTTCGACTCCTGCTGCGCCACCGCCAGCACCGAACAGATATTGTCCTCAGTCGGCGCCAGCTTCTGGCTTTCAAACGTTTTCGCCAGCGATTGCGCCCAAGCATCCCTGTCCTTCACGCTGGCGGACATCTTTTGCCGAACCACGCTTGCCACATCCACCGGCTTCTCCCCCGCTTTCATCTGCGGGGCCTGTTGGCTGGTACAGGCGCTGAGCAATGCGCCAGCCAACAATGTTAGGGGTAAAGCACGGTAACGGCTTACGGCAATCGCCATGAAGTGTCCTTATAGAAAATGTATGCCTGTCGCTTAGCTCTGCGGCTGCACGACCTCATCTTGCAGATCTTTATTATCCAGTTCACGCTCGAAACTGCGTAGACGTTTGTAGATGGACATCAGTTCCACCAGCGTCGTCCAGGAGCTAATTAAGTACTGGAATGAACCGCGCACCTGACCGAAAACGTTGGTTATTTGCGTCATCAGACCAAGCGTAATAGTACCGGCAACAATCGATGGGAACAGCAGGAACAAGCCGAAAACGTTATCCACCTGCAGGTACAAAATACGGGCAATATTGAAGTACATGTAATGGAAGTACAGACGGAAATAGTTCTGGCGCACCGCGCTGAAGAGTTCACGCAGCGTCGGCGGTGTGGCGCGGTTCGCGTCGTCTTCGCCATAAACTAGTTCTTTACGATAAGCGGCTTCAACGCGTTGATTTTTGAAGTTTAGTCCAGGTAGTTTAATCCCCACCACCGCCAGCATCCCGGTCCCCATCAGCGACCAGACGATAGCAGCAATCACCAGACCGTATGGAACATGCCCGATAATAGGCAGATTCGGCACGTGTGCCGAGAGCGTGACCAGTACAGGCAAGAAGGCAATCAGGGTCATGATGGCGTTGATGAAGCTGGTGCCCATATCTTCAAGAGTGGAAGCAAAGCGCATGGTGTCTTCCTGCACACGCTGTGCGGCACCTTCGATATGGCGCAGATGCTGCCAGTTTGCGGTGTAGTGTTCGTTCATTGCCGTACGCCAGCGGAAGACATAGTGACTGACGAAGAAATTATTCAGCACGCCAATGACAACGGCAATCAATGCAATGCCGAGGAAAATACCGATTTCCTGATAGAACTGATTTATCGAGACTTTGTTTGGCGAGGAGAGTGCGGTCTGGATCAGATCGTAGAACGGGGCATACCAGGCGTTAATCGCCACGCCCACTTCCACCATAAACCAGGTCACGAAGATGATAAGGGCGGTGCCCAGAATTGACCAGTATTGCCAGCGATGCGGGCTGCGAACAAACCAATACCCGGCAAACAGCGCGACGCATATCAAGTAATAAGCATAAAAAACCAGATAGTTCAGCGACCAAAAACGGGCGGCACTGATGGGAATATTCTGACTTGCCCCGGTGACCCGCAACAGCCAGCTTCCACCTCCAGCCTGCCAGAAAACGACAGCGACAAGCGCCCAAATAAACACCGAGAGAAAAAATGGCCCCGGCTTTGGGAAAAAAGACTTAAACATAGTGCTCTCCTGCTAACTAACTTCTTATGGTTTTGCTTTATGCTGTGACAACAGAATACCGCTACGGTGAATTTTTACCGTAAAGAGGTATTAGGCAATGTTTCTGGATAATGAGACCGAGAAAAAATGGCAGAGTTCGCTTTGCTGCCACCGTATCTATCATACGCGCTGGATCACAAAAGCGTGTCATCAGGCTGATGAATAATTCCCGTATTTACGCCCGGTTACGTTTTTCTCGCTATCATAGCGTTTAATGGCGCAGCACTAGGTGCCGATTCGTTGTATTTTTAGTATAAATACGCGTTACTTCCCCATTTCAATTCATGGATGCCTCCGTTGAAACGTAGTCTGCTTTTTTCTGCCGCGCTCTGCGTGGCGTCATTGACCTCGGTGCAGGCTGCACAGCCTATTACCACCCCTGCGTTTGCGTCCGATATCGCTGACCGCTATGCCAACCACATCTATTACGGCAGCGGCGCAACCGGCATGGCCCTTGTGGTCATCGATGGTAACCAGCGGGTTTTCCGCAGCTTCGGCGAGACCCGTCCCGGCAACAATGTTCACCCGCAGCTCGATTCGGTTATCCGTATCGCCTCACTCAGCAAATTGATGACCAGTGAAATGTTGGTTAAATTGCTCGATCAGGGCGTAGTGAAGCTTAACGATCCGCTGAGTAAGTATGCGCCGGCAGGTTCGAGCGTACCGTCTTACAACGGCACACCGATTACACTGGTGAATCTGGCGACCCATACCAGCGCCCTGCCGCGCGAGCAGCCAGGCGGTGCGGCGCATCGTCCTGTATTCGTCTGGCCGACGCAGTCACAGCGCTGGAGCTATCTGGCAACAGCTAAGCTGCATGCCGCTCCAGGTTCACAGGCCAGTTACTCCAACCTAGCGTTCGACCTGCTTGCAGACGCGTTGGGCAATGCTGCTGGCAAACCCTACCCACAGCTGTTTGAAGAACAAATCGCCCGCCCGTTGGGGATGAAAGACACCACGTTCACACCGTCTCCGGATCAGTGTGGCCGTTTGATGGTAGCCGAGAAAGGCGCGAGCCCATGTAATAATACGCTGGCCGCGATGGGCAGCGGCGGTGTGTACTCCACGCCCGGCGATATGATGCGCTGGATGCAGCAGTATCTCTCTTCTGACTTCTACCATCGCAGCACCCAAGCTGACCGGATGCAAACGCTGGTCTACAAGCGCAGCCAACTGACTCGCGTTATCGGTATGGATGTCCCTGGCCGCGCGGATGCTCTAGGTTTAGGTTGGGTGTATATGGCGCCGAAAAATGGCCGCCCGGGAATTATTCAAAAAACCGGTGGTGGTGGTGGCTTTATTACCTATATGGCAATGATCCCACAATCTAATGTTGGCGCATTTGTGGTGATCACCCGCTCACCGCTCACACGCTTCGTCAACATGAGCGACGGGATTAACGATCTCGTGACGGAACTCAGCGGCAATAAAGCCGCCGTTATTCCAGCCTCCTAATAATCATTAGGCAAACGCGTGATGCCAACGAGTTTGCCTTTTTCCATCTTTATGTAGTCGCCTTTTCGTAATGCGGACAGAATTTCAGCAATGACCGAGCGTGAAATATTGGTTCTTTGCTGAATATAATTCAACACACCAATACGCATCCGAAAGTCACTATCCCAAGACATCATCATTAATAGCGTTGCGCGAATTTGGTGATAGTGGTTGGTGCCAATCAACTGATTGTCACGCTGCTCCAGTATTCGGGTCTGCCAGGTCATCCAATAGAATGCCTCCCGCCAGAGTTGATAGCGTTCGATATAGACCAACGTTTCTCTTGCTGGTAGGAAATACCCCATGCAGTCAGTTTCTGCAATCAACACGTATTCGTTATTAATTTTATTCACTGCCGCTGCAAGGCCGAAAATCACCGGGCTTTGCACGATACCGTACATAATGGGGCTATTTTTACGGTAAAGCGTGACTGAGCCCTGCTGAAAAATAATCGTGGCATTATTAAGTGCACAGTAAGGAATATGGAACGTTTCACCGGCTAACAGACTAAACCGCGTTCCTTGTTGGGATAGTTTTTTATCAAGAGTAAAAAACTCGCTGAGCGGTTTACTCAAATGAGGCATTTATGCAATCCATGCAAAAAATGCTCGTCATGATGACGAGCATTGAGAAATAAACAACATAGGGAGGAATCCCTCCCTATATCCAGAGTGATTACCAGGTGTATTTCACACCAGCGTTAGCCGCCCAATCTTGATCAACATCGCCGCCACCGAGGTAGTTCACACCGGTGTAAGCGCTGAAGTTCTTGGTGAAGCTGAACTGGCTGCCTACACCTACACGTACAGCAGACCCTTCAACACCGTTATCAATGCTATCGCCATTGAGTTCGGAATCATTGTTGGAATCGTCATAGACGTAAGCCAGTTTGAAGTAAGGCGTCATAGCTTGGTCACCGTAGTTGAAGGTGTAACCAGCATCAAAGCCCAATTCATAACGCAGGCTGTCATAATCCTGAGAGCCAACTTTCATATCGTTGCTCAGGCGATAGTTATCGCCAGATTGGAACAGGCCAGAAATGCTGCCGTACGGTGTAACATAACCGGCATTATTGACTTTCCAATCATAGCCCAGTTTCAGACCAAAACCCCATGCATCGGCAGTCGTGTTGCCATCAACATATCTACCGTCGCTCATGCTTGCTGACAGATCGTTGTTGAAGCGCGTGTAGCTCAAGTTGCTGTCGAAGAAGACATTGTTGGCAAAGCGCGCAGAGGAATAAACGTAAGCAGACTGGCTATCCTGATCAACCTGACCGGTACGGTCGCTCATATCACCTTTTGCAAAGGCCGCTGCAGCACCGACGATCCATTTCGCGTTGTTACCATCAATTTTGGAATCGAGACCGACCATAATACCGTTAACGTCTTGATCGTAGCTGATCGTGTCGTTATCGCCATTGAAGCTACCGCCAAAGTAGCTCACCCATGCGCCGCCGTTATCGTCAAAGCCGTGACGAGCGGTGTTCAGACGGGTGTTCAGGGTATCTTGCTGCAGGTTCCAAATATTGGTGTTCGCAGATGGGATGCTCAGCGCCATGTTGGCGTAGTCGGTCAACTCCATCTGTTGCAGAACAACGGTGTTACCTTTTTGTTCGGCCTGATAGGTGTATGCACCCAAGTCAGCACGGTTGGCAGCACTGAAGGTCGCATCGCTGTTCGCATCGTTGACATAGATAAGTTCTTTACCTTTGTAGTCATTGATATCGCCAGCGCCAGTCGCGTTGTTGATACGGACTTTGTAGTTACCAGTTGCAGCAGCTACGCCATCGTTGTTGTCATCAACGCTGAACTCCTGATCGGCGTTAGTGGTATTGCCATTGCCATTGACGGTCAGGTGACCATCAGCGTTCATCGCAATCACACCGTAACCGTAGGTTGCATCAGACTTATTGACGGTGTTGGTATGGCCGTTCACCAAGTCCGCATCTAACACATAGTCGCTGCTCTTGATGTTGAATACGCCGCCCTTGGTAAGCTCCATGGTATCAGTGCCAAATGCGTTAGCTTCATAAGCACCCGCACCGATACTGAATTCACCGCCGTTAGACACGGTGATGGTATTCGCATACAGGTAGGTGGTTTCGTTGTTCAGATCCACGGTACTGTAGCTATCAACGGTCAGATGATCGGTCGCTACCTGTCCACCGGAGCTCAGGTTCATGGCTGAACCGTTAGTCAGAGTGATGGAGTCAGACAGCAGAGAAGAACCGTTGGCCACATCGACCTGAGAGCCGTTATTCACGGTCAACGTATCGATATTCGAGTCATTGACGGTGTTCCACTGAGAACCATTATTCAGCGCAACGTTGAATACGCCGCTCTGGAAAGTCTGGTCGTCAACAACGTTGCCCCATTTATCGTAAGTCGAATCTGGCTCGAGGCTATTAACCGCTACGTCATACATACTGGCAGGGCCGATTGCATCGTAGCCAAAGACAGCCGCACCGGTCCACTTGCTACCGTTATCTAGGGTAATATTCAGCTCGTCAACGTTCAGTCCATCGTCAATCCAGCCGCCGTTAGTATCAACAACCCCGCCGCTTAAAGAAGCATGACCAATTGGATCAAAGTTCGCATTCCACGTGCTTGCGAACACAACATCACCGCTCAGCGTTGAGTTGCTGAACGCTACGTTGTTTTTCATTGCGTAGTTGGAAGCGGCACTGTCGTTGAAGGAAAGCGCAACATCGTTCGCACTACCGTTACCGGCATAATCACTTGGCTCTTTAGAGTTACCGTAGAATCCATCATCTTCCAGCGGCGTATAAGAGCCGGAAGTTACGGTGGAATCTGTCACAACAATGTTGTTGTCCCAAGTATGAGATTCAGCGGTGTAATCACCATTGCTGGTGTCGCCCTGATACAGAGCAATACCCGCGACATGAGACTTACCACTAATATTAATATTACTTTCAACATCCAAATTAACCGCAACGCCTTGGGCGGCAAAAGCGGCTGTACGGTAATCTTCAGATGCTGCTTTACTATCAGAATTTAGATAATTATCAGAAAAGTAGAAATATTCGTAATCGTCATCAATAGTAGAGTTAGCGATATTAAGAGTGAATACATCACCATCATGCCATTTATAATCGACATCAGTTCCGTTGTTCCACGTATAATGATTGCCATCAGCATCGGTATATGCATAAGGTCGCATAGAGGTAATCATACCGTGGATGGTTGAATTCTGAACGGTCAGCGAATTATCGATGCTGTCCGCGTAGTCATTATTCAGGTAATAAGTGGAAAGAACGCCGTTTACAACGTCGCCGTTGAAGTTATTGTCATAATTACCGTCAGCCGCATTGTCATAGATATAACCATAATAAGAGATATAGTCAGTATGGTCTGGATCTGTCCAATTGTTCCAACTGAACGCGGTGGACGCATCATCATGATAGCCAAAGGTGTCGTAAGTCGTCGCATTTGCCTGAGAAGCGAGTGCCAAAGTGCAGGCCAATGCTAGTTGTGATACTACAAGTTTCTTTTTCCAAGAGTGCATTTGTCATCCCTCCTCGGGGACGTATAGCTGTTGTTCCATCAATTAACAATGCAATAAAAACATTAACTCTGTGCCAAAAGAATTATGCAACGCACCTGACAAATGGTTCAATTCCAGTTTAACAAAAGTTCGATTTAGCACTTCTAACAATTATATAAAGACGGCAATAAAAATAAAAAAATCATAAAATACAGCCAGATATAAAAACATTAGCAAAGGGAATCAAACACATCACCTATATAAATAAGGAACCAGAATTCACAAAGCAAATAACTTTATAAGTATTATATTCATTTATTTAATAAACATAAAAAAGACACTAATAAAAAAACAAAAAACACACATAAAATATATATACGAAACGTATAATTATTTTATTTCCATTAGAAAATAAAATTATGAAGCGACTGGTTTTTCATCCTGAATACACTTTTTTCCGACTCGGCCTTGCTCCTCATAACCACCACTTTAGTAAAACATTCAGCCTATGATTCGGTTACAATGGCACTCCTTGTTTCACAAACATCAGGCATACCATGACAGACTTACTCCATCGCCCCCGCCGCCTGCGCAAATCTCCTGCGCTGCGCGCTATGTTTGAAGAGACAACACTGAGCTTAAACGACCTGGTGTTGCCGATCTTTGTTGAAGAAGAAATTAACGATTACAAAGCCATCGAAGCCATGCCCGGCGTGATGCGCATTCCGGAAAAGCACCTGGCGCGCGAGATCGAACGTATTGCCAACGCAGGTATTCGCTCGGTGATGACCTTCGGCATCTCCCACCATACCGATGACACCGGCAGCGACGCGTGGAAAGAAGACGGCCTCGTAGCGCGCATGTCACGTATCTGCAAGCAAACCGTACCGGAGATGATCGTCATGTCCGATACCTGTTTCTGCGAATACACTTCTCACGGCCACTGCGGTGTGCTGTGCGAACACGGTGTTGATAACGATCTGACGCTGGCGAACCTTGGCAAGCAAGCGGTTGTTGCCGCAGCGGCCGGTGCCGACTTCATCGCCCCATCCGCCGCGATGGACGGCCAAGTGCAGGCCATTCGCCAAGCGCTTGACGCCGCTGGGTTCACCGACACCGCCATCATGTCCTACTCCACCAAATTTGCCTCTTCCTTCTACGGCCCGTTCCGTGAAGCGGCTGGCACCGCGCTGAAAGGCGACCGCAAAACCTACCAGATGAACCCAATGAATCGCCGTGAAGCGATTCGTGAGTCGCTGCTGGACGAAGCTCAAGGCGCAGATTGCCTGATGGTGAAACCGGCTGGCGCTTATTTGGATATTCTGCGCGATATCCGTGAACGCACCGAACTACCAATTGGCGCTTACCAAGTTAGCGGCGAATACGCGATGATCAAATTCGCCGCTCAGGCAGGCGCAATTGACGAAGAAAAAGTCGTACTGGAAAGCCTCGGCGCCATCAAACGCGCGGGCGCAGACCTTATCTTTAGCTACTTCGCACTTGATTTAGCCGAGAAGAAAATCCTGCGTTAATGCCTCCCACGCCCTGCTTTTGCGGGGCGTTTTTCCTCATCATAAAACGTCATCAAACCGCCATATAAACGACATCTCCCCCTTCTACTGTCGAGACAGCACAGAAGAGGAGCCGCTATGTTTAGTCTCGACAACGTCATCGACGACCTGTGGCCTCAGGCGAGGCCTGCGACCTGGCAAAAGAAAATACTCAAAAAACTGCTGCATGAAGAGGAATTTCAACAGTTTGCGGCACGTCACCGCCACCTAAAGGGAATAGATTCGGTTGAGCAGGTGCTGGAACACCTGAACATTCACTGCGATATAACAGTGCAAAGTTTGGAGCAAATCCCCGAACAGGGGCCACTGGTTATCATCGCCAACCACCCCACCGGTACACTCGACGGGCTGGCTTTACTCTACGCCGTTTCCCGCGTGCGTCGCGATGTGAAAGTCGTCACCAACCGCATGTTGACCCACCTTGAACCGCTAAGCTCACTGTTTATCCCCGTCGACAATATTAACGGTAAGACCGCTAAATCGGCGCTCCAGCAGATGGACGCCCAGCTACAAAACGGTGGCGTACTGATCTTCTTTCCGGCAGGTGAAGTCTCACGCCTCAGCCGTCGCGGCATTCGTGATAAAAAATGGCATTCAGGCTTTATTAAACTCGCCGCCAAATACCGTGCGCCGCTATTGCCCGCCTGGATTGATGCCCGCAACAGTGCCCTGTTTTACGCCAGCACGCTGGTATCACCCAACCTGCCGCTTCTGCTTTTGATGCAGCAAATGTTCCGTCGCCGCAACGGCAGCCTGCCGATCAGTATTGGTAAACAGATTGCTTGGTCGGCATGGTTTAACCCGCAAAGCACGCCTCGTGAAATGGCGGACAAATGCTATCGCCACCTTCATCTTGTGGGCAAAAATCTGCCAGGGTTATTCAAAACCGAGAGCGCCATCGCTCGCCCGGAACCTCGTGCATTACTAAAGCGCGAGCTCAACCAAGCAGAATGTCTGGGGCGCACGGCGGATGGCAAGGTCATCTACCTGTGGCAGCGTAACGGACAGGACGACGCGCCGCTGCTGCGCGAGCTAGGGCGTCTGCGTGAAATCGCTTTTCGGGCGGTAGGAGAAGGCAGCGGTAAACGTCGTGACGTCGATGGCTATGATGATGACTATTTGCATCTGATTTTATGGGATGAAGCGGATTTGGAGATCGTCGGAGCCTACCGCTTTATGCCAACTGCGACGCAGTTGGAAAAACGCGGGCTGGACGGCATCTACAGCTATAGCCTGTTCCATTACGATGCGCGCATGGATGATATTCTGCAGCACGGTATCGAATTGGGGCGCAGCTTTATTCAGCCGCGCTACTGGGGACGCCGCGGGCTGGATTATCTGTGGTCCGGAATCGGCGCCTATCTGGCGCGCTATCCGCACTATCGCTATCTTTTCGGCCCGGTCTCGATTTCCGGCGGCCTGCCGCCTGCGGCACGCGATCTGCTGGTGGCCTTTTATCGTCTGTGGTTCCCTGCCACCCATCCGCTAGCGCAATCACGCCGTCCCTATCCGGCGTCGCTCCCTGACGTGTTAGCGCAGTTCGGCGGCGAGGATTACAGTGAAGATCTCACGCGGCTAAAATCACTGCTCGGTAACCTCGGCTGCGGTATCCCGCCGCTCTACAAGCAGTATTCGGAAGTGTGCGAGCCGGGTGGCGTGCAGTTTATTGACTTCGGCAGCGACCCGGATTTCAACAACTGTGTGGATGGGCTGGTACTGGTGGATTTAACGTTTCTCAAAGCGAATCGTTATCAGCGGTATATCGGCGCACATCTAGGATCTTAGTGTCATCCGGCAATGTGCCTCACCCTGCCGGATGGCGCTGAGTGTATCCGGCCTACGGTAGGACCGTTATCAACGGTATATTGGTGCATAGCGTAGGCCGGATAAGGCGTTTACGCAGCCATCCGGCAATGTGTGCAGCCTCTCGCCGGATGGCGCTGCGCTTATCCAGCCTACGGTAGGACCGTTATCAACGGTATATCGGTGCATAGCGTAGGCCGGATAAGGCGTTTACGCCGCCACCCGGCAATGTGCCGTGTCCTGCCGGATGGTGCGGCGTGTATCCGGCCTACGGTGTGGCACGATAAAACGGTTTATCCCCCAGAATTGTCGCCCGGTGCATAATCCGCCGCTGCGGCAGATAATCGGCATTGGCATAATGCTGCGTCACCCGGTTATCCCAAATCGCTACATCGTTGGGCTGCCAGCGCCAGCGCACCTGAAATTCGGGCTTGGTCACGTGAGCAAACAGGAAACTCAGCAGCGCCTCGCTCTCTTTCTCCGTCACATCGACAATTCGGGTGGTAAAACCTTCGTTCACGAACAGTGCCTGTTTACCGCTCACCGGGTGTGTTCGTACCACCGGATGCAACAGCGGCGGGTTCTTCGCGACCGCCTCCAGCCAACGCTGATGTTCTTCCTCCGTTTTACGGTACTTATACTCTTGGAACGATTTACGGAAATCGTGCTCGGCATGCAGGCCGCTTAGCAGGGCTTTAAACGGTGCTGATAGTGCCTCATAAGCTGCAATACCGCTGGTCCACAAGGTATCGCCGCCGCTTGACGGCAGCTCTTTAGCCGCCAAAATCGCCCCCGCCGGAGGGGTTTCGATAAAGGTGACGTCGGTATGCCAGTTGTCGTTATCCGGTGGATTATCGTCATGGGTATCCAGCACGATAATTTCGTCCACGCCCGGCGCATGCGGGTAGACCGGATGGATATGCAAATCACCAAAGCGCAGCGCCAGCTCGCGCTGCTGCTCGGGAGTGATCAACTGCTCGCGCAGAAACACCACCTGGTGGCGCAGAACCGCATGATACAGCTGCTCAAACTGATTATCGCTGAGCGGGCGAGTTAAATCCGCACCGGAAATTTGCGCGCCAATATATGGTCCCAACGGGGTAATAGCCAGACGTTCACTCATTGTACTTCTCCATGCCACGGGGTCAGGCGGCGCTGCAGCGCTCGCAGCCCTAATTCCAAACCGAAGGCGATAATCGCTATCACCGCAATCCCAGCCAGCACCACATCGGTGGCTAAAAATTCACCGGCAGATTGCACCATAAAACCTAAACCTCGGGTGGCGGCGATAAGCTCGGCGGCCACCAACGTAGACCAGCCAACGCCAAGACCAATGCGCAACCCGGTTAAAATTTCCGGCAGCGCGCTGGGCAAAATCACCAGCCACAACACCTGCGCACGGCTTGCGCCCAGCGACTGAGCGGCGCGAATGCGTACCTGCTGAGCGCTTTTAACGCCCGCGAGTGCTGACATTGCAACTGGGGCAAAAATCGCCAGATAAATCAGTAGCACCTTCGAGGTTTCGCCAATACCAAACCAGATAACCATCAGCGGCAAATAGGCCAGCGGCGGCACCGGGCGATACAGCTCAATCAGCGGATCAAGAATCCCGCGCACCGTCGGGCTTAACCCCATCGCGATACCAACCGGAATACCAATTACCGTTGCCGCCAGCAGCGCCACCAAGATCCTTGCCAGACTCGCCGCCAAATGCTGCCAAAGCGTGGCATCCATAAAGCCCTGTGGGCTGGCGATGGCGAACAGCTTGTGCAGCACCTGACCGGGCGCTGGCAGAAACAGCGGGCTTATCAACTGCGCGCTGGTGACCGCCCACCAGATAGCCAGCAGTACCGCCAGCGTCGTCAGGCTCAGCGTCACATGACGAGAGAACGGCCAACGCAGCTTCGGCGCACGCTGGCGCGGCTTATCGCTAATCACTACGCTCATGAGAAAGCCTCTCTTTGTTCAAACACCCGGCTCAACACGTATTCGCGCTGTTCGATAAAACGCGGATCGGATTTAATGCTGCGGCATGCTTCTCCGGCGACAAAACGACGACCGAAATCAAGCGGCAAGCGTTCCAGTACGCGCCCCGGCCCCGGCGACAGCAGCACCAGTTCGGTAGCCATGAAAATCGCTTCTTCAATATCGTGGGTAATAAGCAGCACCTTTTTACCCGTCTCATGCCACAGCTTTAGCAGCAGGGTCTGCATCTGCTCACGAGTAAAGGCATCAAGCGCACCGAACGGTTCATCCAACAGCAGCAATTGCGGATTAGCCGCCAGCGCACGAGCAATACCAACGCGCTGGCGCTGACCGCCGGAAAGTTGCCAGATAAAGCGCTTTTCCGCGCCCTCCAGCCCCACCTTTTTCAGCATCTGCGCGGCAATTTCTCGACGCTCGGTTTTACTGACACCTGCCAACTGCAACCCCAGCGCCACATTGTCCTGCACGTTACGCCACGGCAGCAGCCCTTCATTTTGGAAAACAACGCCGCGATCGGCGCCAGGGCCTTCAACACGGTTGCCATCAAGGGTGATGCTGCCATGCTGATAAGGCACAAATCCGGCAACCAGGTTCAGCAGCGTAGTTTTGCCGCAGCCGGACGGCCCCAGCACCACCAGCAGTTCGCCGCTATCCAGCGTGAGATTAATATCCGCCAGCGCCGGTTTGCCGCCGTAATCGGCAGAAAGATGCGAGATTTGCAGCATCACAGCCTCCTTACTTCACAAAACGGTCGGTAACGTACTGGCTGTAGTCGGTCGCGACATTCGGCACTTTGCCCTGCGCTTTAAGGAACTGCGCGGTATCGACAATCGCCTTGTTCACCGGGCCATTCAGCGCCTGCGCCTGTTGTTCGGCGGTGAGATAGGTATTGCCCTTAACCAACCCCGGCACGTCCGCTTCCGGCACGCCGCTCAGACGCGACAGTTTGCTGATGTTATCCGGCTGGGCCAGCCATTGTTCCGGGTTATCGATATAGCCGCGCTGGGCATCAATCGCGCTTTTGGCGAAGGCTTTCACCACCTCAGGATGCTTCTCAGCGAAATCTTTGCGCACAACCCATACATCCAGCGTCGGCGCGCCCCACTCCCCCACTTTCGACGAGTCGGTCAGCACGGCGCCGTCTTTTTCCAGCGCATTAACCGCCGGTGCCCAAACGTATGCACCGTCAATGTCACCGCGCTGCCAAGCAGCAATAATCGCCGGCGGCTGAAGATTCACAATTTGCACCTGGCCTGGCTTGATACCCCAATGTTTCAGCGCCGCCAGCAGGCTGTAGTGGGTGGTGGAAATAAACGGTACGGCGATACGTTTGCCGATCAGGTCCTCCGGCTTGCTGATGGTCTTTTTCACCACTAACGCCTCGGAATTGCCCAACTGTGAGGCCAGCAGGAACACCTCAATTGGCACCTGTTGGCTGGCGGCAACTGCTAACGGGCTTGAGCCAAGGTTGCCAATCTGCACGTCGCCAGAAGCTAATGCCCGCACAATGCTCGCGCCGCTATCAAACTTGCGCCAGTCCGGCTTTGCGCCGCTTAATTTTTCGAAGGTGTTGTCCGCCTGCGCCACTTTGGCGGGCTCAGCGGAGGTTTGATAAGCGATGGTGACGTCCACGGCCTGCGCCTGGAATGCGATCAATGCCAGTGCGGCGAGAAGTGCGTTACGCGATGAAATAGCCATGATTGTCTGCCCCTTTGTCTTGTTATGGAGGCAGTATTTCGTTGCGGCCGATTTTGATAAAGGAATTAAAAATTCTGGCTAATAGCAAAGCGTTTTTAGAAAAAAAGCGGCAATGGTTAGCCATTTTGCTCATTACGCCCTGCGGCCCACAATATTACGATTTTGTTACATTCATTGCATATCCGCGCCCCGATGATTGCCAGCGCAGCGGCGGCAGGCATCATAGAGACCATTATTGGGCGGGAGAGCAACATCATGATTCATATTGTGCTGGTAGATGACCATGTGGTGGTGCGCTCCGGCTTCGCGCAATTGTTAAGCCTTGAAGATGATTTGCAGGTCATCGGGCAGTACAGCAGCGCCGCGGAAGCGTGGCCCGCGCTGCTGGGCGATGAGGTCAACGTCGCGGTGATGGATATCGCCATGCCGGACGAAAACGGGCTCAGCCTGCTCAAGCGTCTGCGCGCACAGAAACCACAGTTTCGCGCCATTATTCTCAGCATTTATGATGCGCCAACCTTTGTGCAGAGCGCGCTGGACGCCGGGGCCAGCGGCTATTTGACCAAACGCTGCGGGCCGGAAGAGCTGGTACAAGCGGTGCGTTCCGTGGGCCTGGGCGGCCACTACCTGTGCGCGGATGCGCTGCGAGCGTTACGCGGCGGCGGGCAGCCTTCACCGGTGCTGGATATTCTCACCCCTCGTGAGCGGGAGGTCTTCGATTTATTGGTCAAAGGAAACAGTGTTAAGGAAATCGCCTTTCAGCTCGATCTCAGCCATAAAACGGTACACGTCCACCGCGCCAACGTCCTCGGTAAGCTGCAATGCCACAGCACCATCGAACTTGTGCATTTCGCCCTCGACCACCAACTGCTGGCAGGGCACTGATGTCACGCACCGCTCGCCACGGGGTGATTTCGCTGTTTATCCTGCTGGCCTGGGGAACAAGCTGGCTGATGCTGTGGACGCTGGGTTTTTACCTGACCCACAACGGCCAGCAGGCGGCGTTGTTCCTGCCGCACGGCGTCTATCTCGCCCTGCTGATATTGCTCTCACGCCGCTATTGGCCTGCGCTCATCGCGCCGCCGGTAGCCATGCTGTTCTGGCTACATAGCGAGCAGTTATTAACGGGCTACGTCCTGCTCGCCGCGCCGTTCATCAGCCTTATCCCCGCGGGCATTGGGCAATCTTTCTGGCACCGTTTCCCTCTTTACTGGCAGCGGCTAACGCTGCTGCTGGCCGCCGTTACCGTGACCTCGTTGCTCAATACCGCGCTGCTCGCCCCCTTTGTTCAAAGCCCGGCGATGCTCATTGGCCTAGCATCATTTACCGGTGGCGTACTGCTGACGCCATTCGTCTATCTGATTTACGAATTTCTTCGCCAGCAGCACCGATATCACCTGCTCGGCCTGGACACCAGCAACCCGCCGCTGCGCACCTCGCTTATCATCTGGTGCAGCCTGTTTTTTATTATCGGCATCGGCACGCAAATGGTGCTGTCGCCGGATATTGAACGCCTGCTGCTGATCGTGGTGTTTTTACCAAACGTGGTCATGGCGTGGAAATTTGGCTGGCAAGGCGGCGTGCTCTCCGGGCTGCTCGGCAGCATGATGATCACCATCGCCCGTCAGGTTGGCGTTGGCTTCATTAATCTGATTGAGCTGGAAATTTTTCTCGCCACCCAAGCGCTGCTGGGCATCGGGCTGGGGATCGCCATCAGCCGCCAACAGCATTTGGCGCAAAACCTGCACCACTATCGCCAGCGGCTGGAGTCTGAGCTTGCCGCCAGACGGGCGCTTACTGAACAGCTGATCCGTAGCGAAGAGGATACCCGTAAAAACTTGGCGCGCGAGCTACACGATGAAATCGGCCAGAACATCACGGCCATTCAGATCCAGTCTCAATTCGTTAAGCGGGCGCCCGATACGGCGCAAACGCTGGAGGCCGCCAACCAAATCAACCTGCTGGCCCGACGCATACATCATTCCACCCGCTTACTGCTGCGTCAGCTTCGTCCCCCGGCGCTGGATGAGCTGGCGTTCAAAGACGCGCTGCATCATCTGGTGAACGAATTTGCTTTTGCCGAGCAGGGCATCCGCTGCCATTTTGATTATCAGCTGGCCCATACGCCGGAAAATGAAACCGTTCGCTTTACGCTGTACCGCCTACTCCAAGAGTTGCTGAATAACGTCTGCAAACACGCCGACGCCAGCCGAGTGTCGATAACGCTGCGCCAGCAGGGGCCTACTTTGCATCTGGTGGTTGACGACAACGGCAAAGGGATCGCCGCAGAAAACCCATCCGGGTTTGGCATTCAAGGCATGCGCGAGCGGGTGAATGCCCTTGGCGGTGAGCTGACGCTCGAATCCCAGCACGGGACGCGGGTAATTGTTAACCTGCCCACAAATTTGCAACAAACCCCGAACTAACCAGGAAAAAGTCTTAGTCATCCCGGACTTTCTCTCATCCCCTTTCAGTTTCATTTCCCTATAGTCAGCACAAATGGAGACGGCCATGCACCCACGCTCATCACGCGAAATAGACCAACGATACCGGGCGCTGCGCCCCCGGCTGCTGATGTGTATGGTCATTGGCTACGCGGCGTTCTACCTGACGCGCAAAAGCCTGAACTACGTGCTGCCGGCTTTGCAAACGGATTTAGGGCTCGATAAAAGCGACATCGGCCTGCTCGGTTCGCTGTTTTACCTGACCTACGGCGTGTCGAAGTTTACCGCCGGGCTGTGGCACGACAGTCACGGGCAGCGCTGGTTTATGGGTGCGGGGCTGTTTGCCACCGGCCTGCTGAACGTGGTGTTCGCCTTTGGCGAATCCATACCGCTGCTGCTGGCAGTCTGGGCGCTGAACGGTTTTTTCCAAGGCTGGGGCTGGCCGCCCTGCGCACGGCTGCTGACGCACTGGTATTCGCGCAACGAGCGTGGCTTCTGGTGGGGCTGCTGGAATATGTCGATCAACCTCGGCGGGGCGATCATCCCGCTGATTAGCGCTTTTGCCGCCCATTGGTGGGGCTGGCAGGCGGCGATGCTGGCACCGGGTTTTATCAGCATGGCGCTGGGCGTCTGGCTCACTCTGCAACTGAAAGGGACGCCACAGCAAGAGGGGCTGCCAACGGTGGGCGAGTGGCGGCACGACCCGCTGGAATTGCGCCAGCAGCAGCAAAGCCCGCCGATGGGGCTATGGCAGATGTTGCGTACCACCATGCTGAAAAACCCGATGATTTGGCTGTTGGGCGTTTCTTACGTGTTGGTCTATCTGATCCGCATTGCCCTAAACGATTGGGGCAATATCTGGCTGACCGAAAGCCACGGCGTCAACCTGCTCAGCGCCAACGCCACGGTGATGCTGTTTGAAGCGGGCGGATTGCTCGGTGCGCTGTTTGCCGGCTGGGGCTCGGACCTGCTGTTCAGCGGCCAGCGGGCGCCGATGATTTTGCTGTTCACGCTGGGATTAATGGTCTCCGTGGCCGCGCTATGGCTGGCACCGGTGCACCACTACACCCTGTTGGCGGTCTGTTTCTTTACGGTGGGCTTTTTTGTCTTCGGCCCACAGATGCTGATTGGCCTTGCGGCCGTCGAATGCGGACACAAAGCGGCGGCAGGCTCCATCACCGGTTTTCTCGGGCTTTTTGCCTACCTGGGGGCCGCGCTGGCGGGTTGGCCGTTGTCACTGGTTATTGAACACTACGGCTGGTCGGGAATGTTCAGTCTGCTCTCGGTTGCCGCCGTGCTGATGGGTTTATTGCTGATGCCGCTGCTGATCGCGGGCATTACTCCTTCTCTGAGTCAAAGGATAAAACAATGAAATTGACGCTTACCTCTACCCTGATTGCCTCCGCCATTGCCTTGGCGACACTAAGCGGCGCGGCCAGCGCCAAAGGCCGCCTAGTGGTTTATTGCAGTGCCACCAACGAAATGTGTGAAGCCGAAACCAAAGCCTTCGGCGAGAAATATGATGTCAAAACCTCGTTTATCCGCAACGGCTCCGGCAGCACGCTGGCGAAGGTCGATGCCGAGAAGAAAAATCCGCAGGCGGACGTCTGGTACGGCGGCACCCTTGATCCACAGTCTCAGGCCGGTGAAATGGGCCTGTTGCAGGCCTATCAATCACCTAATCTGTCACAGGTGATGGAGCAATTCCGCGACCCGGCGAAGCTCAAAGGCAACTACTCCTCGGCGGTATACGTCGGCATTCTCGGTTTTGGCGTCAACACCCAGCGCCTGAAAGAGAAAAACTTACCGGTGCCAAAATGCTGGAAAGATCTGACCAAGCCGGAATACAAAGGCGAAATTCAGATTGCCGATCCACAAAGCTCCGGCACCGCCTACACCGCGCTGGCGACCTTCGCCCAGCTGTGGGGGGAAGATCAGGCCTTTGATTACCTGAAACAGCTCAATGCCAACGTCTCGCAGTACACCAAATCCGGCATCGCCCCGGCGCGTAACGCCGCCCGCGGTGAAACCGCCATCGGCATCGGCTTCCTACACGACTACTCGCTGGAAAAAGAACAAGGCGCGCCGCTGGAGCTTATCTCCCCTTGCGAAGGCACCGGTTATGAAATTGGCGGCGTCAGCATCCTGAAAGGGGCGCGTAACCTCGATAACGCCAAACTGTTCGTTGATTGGGTACTGTCGAAAGAAGCGCAGGAACTGGCGTGGAAGAAAGGTAAGTCCTATCAGATCCTGACCAACACCACCGCCGAAACCTCGCCGAACTCGTTGAAGCTCGACGACCTGAAGCTCATCAACTACGACATGGATAAATACGGCTCCACCGATGTCCGTAAAGCGCTGATCAATAAATGGGTCAGCGAAGTGAAGATGGGCAAATAAGCCCACATTTTACGGTTAATGCCCGGTGGCGCTCACGCTTACCGGGCCTACACACAACACCGGAAAACTTATGTCACACACACTTGCACTCCATCCCGTGAAAAAGCGGGATGCGATATTCCTTTGGGTTTTGCTGGGCTGGCTGGCGTTCGCCCTGCTGCCAAGCTGGAGCCTGGATTACGGCCTGCTGGAGTCAACGGGTGAGGAAATTATCGCCGCCTACGGCTGGTCGCAGATGAACATCAGCTGGCTATGGTATCTCCTGCCGAGCCTGCTGCTGTTCCGCCCGTTTACCGAGGCCGCGCGCGAGCAGCGTAGCCGCCACTATATTGACGCCGGTTGGGCCTTGTTATGTATGGCCTTTATCGTCATCAGCGCCACCCTTGAAGGCCGAGGTTTAGGCTACGCAACAATCGTGCTGTTTGTCGCACTCGGGGCCATCATGACCGTGGCGCTCACCCGCCTCGAATGGCTGGGCGGCGACCGTTTTGTGATAGGTTCGCTAGTCACCATCGTGGCGCTGATTGGCGTCTTTATCGTCTGGCCGAGCATTGCCATTTTCATTCCGATGTTCACCAACGACGCGGGTGAGTTCGCACCGCTGGCGTTTATGAATGTGCTGTCGCAGGCGCATATCATTCAGGTGATCCTCAACTCCATCGCCCTGTCGATCGCGGTGGGCATCGGCTGCACCTTCTTCGGGCTGGTACTGGCGATTTACACCACCCGCATCGCCCAACGCAGCGCCATTATTGGCCGCATTTTCTCGATTCTGCCGATCGTCACTCCGCCGTTCGTGGTGGGCCTAGGCGTCACGCTGATGATGGGCCGCTCCGGCTACATCACCGAATTTATGGTCGAGTGGTTCGGGCTGACCAATACCAACTGGCTGTACGGTTTCACCGGCATCTGGCTGGCACAGGTTTTGGCCTTCACGCCGATGGCGTTTATGATCCTCGACGGGGCAATCAAAACCATTCATCCGTCGCTGGAGGAAGCCTCCTATACCCTGCGCGCCAGCCGCTGGCAGACCTTTAACGGCGTGTTTGTGCCACTGCTGAAGCCAGCGCTGGCCAATGCCTTTTTGATTGTCATCGTCCAGTCGTTAGCCGACTTCAGTAACCCGCTGGTGCTCGGCGGCAACTTCGACGTGCTGGCAACGCAAATCTACTTCTATATCACCGGCTCACAGCTCGATTATCAGGCCGCCAGTACTCTCGGCGCATTCCTGCTGCTGTTCTCACTACTGGTGTTCTGCATTCAGTATATGTGGATCGGCAAACGCTCTTACGTCACGGTCTCCGGTAAGTCCTATCGCGGCGACGTACAGCCGCTGCCGGTCACGCTGGTATGGGGCGTGGTGGCGATGCTGGCGGTGTGGATCGCCTTTAACGCCCTGCTCTACGGCAGCATTTTCTACGGCAGCTTCACCGTTAACTGGGGCGTGGACTACACCCTGACGCTGGCTAACTTTACCAAGCTGTTCGGCCAAGGGATGAGCGACGGCGCATGGCCTTCACTGCTCGACACCCTGCTATACGCCGGGATTGCCGCGCCAATCACCGCCGCCTTCGGCTTGCTTATCGCCTGGGTGGTGGTGCGCCAGCAGTTCAAAGGTAAAAAGACCATCGAGTTCACCACCATGCTGTGCTTTGCGGTACCGGGCACCGTAGCGGGTGTCTCGTATATCCTCGCCTTTAACAGCGCTCCGGTGTACCTCACCGGTACGGCAGCGATTGTGATTATCTCGATGGTAATGCGTAACGTGCCGGTCGGCATTCGCGCCGGGATCGCCGGATTGGGGCAGATCGATAAATCTCTGGATGAAGCCTCGCTCAGCCTGCGCGCCGGAAGCTTGCGCACCATCACCCATATTCTGTTACCGCTGCTGCGTCCGGCGATTCTGTCGGCGCTGATCTACAGCTTTGTCCGTGCCATTACCACCGTCAGCGCCATCGTATTCCTCGTGACGCCAGACACCCGCGTGGCCACTTCCTACATCCTGAACCGGGTGGAAGATGGCGAATACGGGGTCGCTATCGCCTACGGGTCGATTCTGATCGTGGTGATGCTGGCAATTATTTTCATCTTTGACTGGCTGATCGGAGAGTCTCGCACCTCCCGTTCAAAAGCCAAAAACCCGGCGTAATGGAGCGCACTATGAGCCAGAAAAATTTCGTTGAACTGCGCAACGTCAGTAAGCGCTTCGGCAGCAACACGGTTATCGACAACATCAATCTCACCATCCCGCAGGGGCAAATGGTGACGCTGCTCGGCCCTTCCGGCTGCGGCAAAACCACCATTCTGCGCTTGGTCGCCGGGCTGGAGAAACCGAGCGAAGGACAGATTTTCATTGATGGTGAAGACGTCACCCATCGTTCTATTCAGCAGCGCGATATTTGCATGGTGTTTCAGTCCTACGCCCTGTTCCCGCATATGTCGCTGGGGGAAAACGTTGGCTACGGCCTGAAGATGCTCGGCGTGTCGCGCGGCGATGTGAAGGCACGGGTGAAAGAGGCGCTGGCGATGGTCGATCTGGAAGGTTTTGAAGATCGCTATGTCGATCAGATTTCCGGTGGACAGCAGCAGCGCGTGGCGCTGGCGCGCGCGCTGATCCTCAAGCCAAAGGTGCTGTTATTTGATGAACCACTGAGCAACCTCGACGCCAACCTTCGCCGCAGCATGCGCGACAAGATCCGCGATCTGCAAAAACAGTTTGATATCACCTCACTGTACGTCACCCACGATCAGAGCGAAGCCTTTGCGGTTTCCGATACCGTGCTGGTGATGAACAAGGGTCATATTATGCAGATCGGGGCGCCGCAGGATCTCTATCGTCAGCCCGCGTCGCGCTTTATGGCGAGCTTTATGGGTGACGCCAACCTGTTCCCGGCGACCTTTAGCGAGGAAGCGGTGGCTATTTACGGCTACCGTCTGCCGCGCCCGCTGCATTTCGCCAACCACGGCGAGGGCATGGTCGGCGTGCGCCCGGAGGCCATCACCCTGAGCGATCGCGGCGAAGAGAGCCAGCGCTGCGTCATTCGCCACGTGGCGTATATGGGGCCGCAGTATGAGGTGACGGTGGAGTGGCACGGGCAGGAGATCTTGTTGCAGGTTAATGCCACGCGTTTGCAGCCGGATGTTGGCGAGCAGTATTACCTTGAAATCCACCCGTACGGCATGTTTGTTTTAGCAGATGCAGCGTAATGAATGCCGGGTGGCGCTGCGCTTACCCGGCCTACAAACTCGCACATATTGATATACCTTGTAGGCCGGATAAGGCGTTTCGCCGCCATCCGGCAATATGCCCGAACTGCCTGATGGCGCTACGCTTATCAGGCCTACAGGCTCGCACATATTGATATACCTTGTAGGCCGGATAAGGCGTTTACGCCGCCATCCGGCAACGTGCGCGGAATGCCTGATGGCGCTGCGCTTATCAGGCCTACATGTACTCGGTTCAACAATGGGCTTTCAGCGCCGCAATATCTTTCGGCGTGGTGCGGCAGCAGCCACCGATAAGCTTCGCCCCCGCCGCCAGCCATTGCGGCAGATAGCCTTCCAGCGTCGCACAGGCTTCACCATGGTGATGCCACGTTTTGGTGACCGCGTCATAGTGTTCGCCAGAGTTGGGATAAACCACCAGCGGCAATGGCGTTTGGCTGTGCAGATAGCTCAGCGCATCCACGGTATTTTCCAGCGCAATGCAGTTAATGCCCACCGCCAGAATCTGCGGATAATCGGCTAGAAATGCCACGACATCGCACAGCGGTGTGCCATCGCTAAGATGCTGCGAGTCGCGCAGGGTAAACGAGAACCACGCTTGGGCAACAGGATACTCGGTCAACAGTTGCGCTAGCGCGCGGATCTCATCAAACGATGGCAGCGTTTCGCAGGCCAGCAGATCGGCTCCCGCTTCCAGCAATGCCTCCACGCGCGGGCGATGAAAATCGCCAAACACCTGCGCACTGCGTTGATAGTCACCGCGATACTCCGAGCCATCGGCAAGGTAGGCACCGTAAGGCCCCACGGAACCCGCAATCAGCAGCCCTTTGGCTGCCGGATTTTCTGCCTGGTAAGCCTCGCGTGCCTGACGCGCCAGCTCAACGCTGCGAGCAATAAGCGCCCGCGACTGCGACTCATCTAAACCGCGTGCCGCAAAGCCCTCCGGCGTGGCCTGATAGCTGGCGGTGATCGCCACCTGTGCCCCGGCGCGGAAGTAGTCGAGATGCACGTCGTAAATCAGCTGCGGCTCTTCCATCAGCACTTTTGCCGACCATAGGCTGTCCGCCAAGTTGCAGCCACGCGCCTCCAGTTCCGTCGCCATCGCCCCATCCAGCACAACGAACGGGCTGTCGTTTAAAATGGCGGTGAAAGGATTATTCTGCGGCATGCTGCGGCTCCTGTTGGGTTTGGCGTGAACGCGTTAAATAGTAAGCACCATAACACAGCGCGACAAAAGGCAGGCCGCACCATAGCGCGATACGCTGTGAGGGATCAAAGGCCAGTCCGACGCAGGCAACCAGGCACAGGACAAAACCGAGCACCGGCACCAAGGGATACCACGGTGCCCGGTATTGCAGTTCGCTCAGCGCTTTGCCCTGCTGCAGATGGCGACGACGGAAAACAAAGTGCGACGCACAGATGCTTATCCACACCGCCACCACCGCAAAGCCCGAAATTGCCGACAGCGCGACAAACACCGTATCCGGCGCGATGATGCTAGAAAACAGCGCCAGCAAACCGCCCAGCATGCTCACCGACAGTGCCACCAGCGGCACACCATTTTTATTGAGCTGCGAGAAGCAGCGCGGCAATGTGCGTTCGTTAGAAAGCGACCACAGCATGCGTCCGGAGGCGTACAGCCCAGAGTTTGCGGCGGACAAAATGGCCGTCAGGATCACGAAGTTAAAGATGTCAGCCGCATACGGAATGCCGACCTTCTCAAACACCAGCACAAACGGGCTTTTCTCAACGCCGGCCTGCTGCATCGGGATAAGCGCCGCCAGTACAAAAACGGTGCCGATAAAGAAAATAATCAGCCGCGCGATGGTGGTACGGATGGCCACCGGGATCACCTTGTGCGGATTTTCCGTTTCCCCGGCGGCAATGCCAATTAGCTCGGTCCCGGAAAACGCGAAGTTCACTGCAACCATGGTCATCAGAATCGGCAGGCCGCCGTGCGGGAACCAGCCCTCGGCGGTAATGTTGGCAAGCCCCGGAGCGGCAGATCCATCCGCCATCGGGATAAAGCCGAATACCGCCGCACCGCCCAAGATGATAAAGGCGATGATGGTAATCACCTTCACCAGCGAGAACCAGAATTCCCCTTCCGCAAAGAAGCGCGTTGAAATGACGTTAAGAGCAAAAATGATGACGCAAAACAGCATGCACCAAATCCACACCGGAACCTGCGGGAACCAGTACTGCATACAGAATCCGGCGGCAGTAAAGCTTGAGCCAAGCGCCACGGTCCAGGTCAGCCAGTAGAGCCACGCTACGGTGTATCCGGTCGCGGGGCCAAGGTAGCGGGCCGCATAAACATGAAACGCGCCGGTTTCCGGCATCGCCACCGACAGCTCGCCGAGACACTGCATCACCAGCCAGACCACCACTGCGCCAATAAGATAGGCAAGCAACGTGCCGGCCGCGCCGGTGGTGGAGATGATATAGCCGGTATTAAAGAAAAGCCCTGTGCCAATAACGCCCCCGAGCGACAGCATGATCAGGTGACGGGTCTTCATGGTGCGCTTTAATTGCCCACCTTGTTGTTGTGTTGTGTCTGTGGTTTGCATTATTACCTTCTAAACGTATGGACATCTAAACATCCAAATAAGAAGGAAGTTATACAACGATTGTTAATAGATTGCAAAGTGCAGGGGGATACGAGAAATGGGGGATGAGCGCGAAGGCCCCTCACCCTAACCCTCTCCCCAAAAGGGGAGAGGGTACAGATTGGCGCGGTTGGTAGGAACATCACCAGTTTTCCCCTCTCCCTTCTAGAAGAGAGGAAAGATTGGCGCGGTTAGGAAGAACAACACCGCTTTTCCCCCTCGCCCTTCCAGGGAGAGGGGGAAAAGCGGTGAGGGTTTTACCCTCACCGTCGCAACAAACTACTCGTCGAAGAACCAATATCCCTGATTAATCAGATCCGTCAGTTCAACAATAAACGCCGGGTTTTGCAGCGCGTCGCCAAAATGCGTTTTATCCAGCTCGGTATAACGGCTCAATGCATCTGCCGCCTGCGGTGCGCAGCTTTCCAGACGCTCGCTGTTGATAAAGAAGCTGCCGCCGACATTAATCACCCGCAGCCCGTTAAGGCGACGCAGAATCTCGCCATCTTCCAGCGCCGTGGCCACTTCTTCTGGCGTAAACGGCGGCTCTGCTGGCGCAATATCCAGCTCATGACGCGGCGTGGAGACAAAGCTGCCGAACCACTGCTTAAAATCATTCGGCTGGCGGATCATGTCGATCATCAGCATACGCAGGCGTTCCAGCTCATGCTCTTCAACTTTCCCCGGATGTTCACGGCAGGTCAAATCCGGATCGGTGTAGTACTTCTCACCGAGATCGTTTTCCAACACATAGTCGGCGAAGCTGCTGATTAGCTCACGTCCGTTCGGCCCACGGAAGCCAACGGAGTAGTTGAGCGTTGCTTCATAGGTGAAACCGTCATGCGGGAATCCTGGCGGAATATAGAGAATATCGCCCGGCTCCATTTCCACATCGATAATCGGCGTAAATGGCTCAACGTGCAGCAGCGCCGGATGCGGACAGAACTGCTTTAACGGCAGCGCGTCACCAACTCGCCAGCGGCGACGACCCATGCCTTGGATAATAAACACATCGTACGGATCAATATGCGGGCCAACGCCGCCGCCCGGCACAGAGAAGGAGATCATCAGATCGTCCAGACGCCAGTCCGGCAATACGCGAAACGGTCGCACCAGTTCAGCGGACGGTTCATGCCAGTGGTTCACCGCCTGAGCCAGCAGCGACCAATTGTTCTCTCCCAGGTGGTCAAAGCTTTCAAACGGCCCGTTGCTAGCGGACCAAACGCCATCGACGTGGCTCACCAGACGGCTATCGACTTCCATCTCCATCGCCAAGCCGGCCAGCTCATCCGGCGTAATCGGGTCAATAAAGTTCGGGAACGCGTTCTTTAATACCACCGGCTTCTTTTGCCAGTATTTTTCTAAAAATTCCGGCCAGTTGAGGTTCAGTTGATAAGCCATGTTTCATACCGTGTGTGAAGAAATAGGCTCGATTATAAAGAGGGCACCAAGCGCCGCGCCTTGTGATGAATCAATTACCGATGCTTACTCATGAATCACATTCATAGCGGCATCCGGTTTGACCTGATTATTCCCGTCACACAATCACGCTATCCTGTCGGCCATCAACACTGCCCTGACGGAAAACTATGACTCACCTATCGGTGGGCGCGACGCCCGCCCACAGCAATCCCCACGGTTTGCTCTTTGTCGTTATACTGAGCGCCTTAATGGCCTTCACTTCACTTTCAACCGATATTTATTTGCCTGCAATGCCCGCCATGGCGCGCGATTTAAACGGTGACGTCGAGCTGACTATTACCGGTTTTTTAATTGGCTTTTGCATCGCGCAGCTTGTCTGGGGCCCGCTAAGCGACAGGCTGGGCCGTCGCCTACCGCTGTTTATTGGCATTGGGCTATTTATTATTGGCTCGGTCGGCTGTGCGCTCTCCACCAGCATTGGTCAGATTGTCTTCTGGCGCGTATTTCAAGCACTCGGCGCCTGTACCGGCCCAATGCTGGCTCGTGCGATGATCCGCGACCTGTTCAGCCGCACCCGCGCGGCACAGATGCTCTCCACGCTGATTCTGATGATGGCGATTGCGCCGATTGCCGGGCCACTTATCGGTGGACAAATCATTGTGTTCGCCACTTGGCACCTGATTTTCTGGCTGCTGGCCGTTATCGGCATATTGATGTTTATCGCGCTGTTCTGGCTGCCGGAAACCCTGCCGCTGGAAAAACGCGAGAAAGCATCGCTGGGCGGGGTATTTAAGAATTACGGTCTGCTGCTGACCAACGCCGCCTTTATGCGCTACACGTTGTGCCTGACGTTCTATTACGTGGCGATTTACGCTTTTATTACCGGTTCGCCGTTTATCTATATCAGCTACTTTGGCGTGGAAGCGCAGCACTACGGCTGGCTGTTTGCGCTCAACATCGTCGGCGTGATGACGATGAGCATGGTGAATCGCCGCATTGTGCAACACTATGCGTTGGAAACGTTGCTGAAAGTGGCGACTAGCATCGCGGGCGCAGCCGCGCTGGTGCTGGCGGCCGGGGCGTGGTTTCAGGTCGGCGGGCTGGTGCTGATTGTCGCGGCGGTGTTTATTCTGTTCTCGATGAACGGCATCATTGCCGCCACCTCAACGGCCGCGGCGCTGGATGCCGCGCCAAACGTGGCGGGCTCCGCATCGGCGTTAATCGGTGCATTGCAGTACGGCAGCGGCATTATTTCGTCATTGATGCTGGCGATGCTCAGCGATGGCACGCCGTGGACGATGTCATGGGTGATGGCGCTATTTACCTGCGCCAGTACCGCCATCGCCCTAACGACGCGCATCAAGGCTGCGACATAATTAGGCGCTTACCACCCGGTTTCTCCCCTGTTGCTTCGCCTGATACAGCGCCGTATCGCTGCTGCTGATAAGATCGGCGCTAATATCAGCGATGCTTTGAATGCTACAAACAAACCGCGGTGAATCCCAGGTCATGGCACCTAGACTGATGGTCAGCACGCCACCGATAGCGCTGGTTTTATGCTCAATGCCCAGCGCCATCACCCGTTCGCGCAGCCGTTCCGCTACTGCCATCGCCCCTTTCGCATCGGTATTAGGCAGCATAATCAAAAACTCCTCGCCGCCGTAGCGACTAACACAGTCGCCCGGACGCAGAGCGCCCTTCAGGGCTTCGGCAACCGCTCGCAGCACGTGGTCCCCGGCTTGGTGACCATAGGTGTCATTGTAAAGTTTGAAGAAATCGATATCGGCCATGCATAGCGACAGCGATGCCCCTTCCCGCTGGGCGCAAGAGATTTCATAGCCCAGTCGGTCATCCATATAGCGACGGTTAAAAAGCCCGGTCAGATGGTCACGTTCGGCGTAACGCAGCAGGGTTTTATTGGCGCTGGCAAGCTGCTGTTCCGCAAGCTTACGGTCGGTGATGTCCATCCACGCAGCAGAGATCCCCGCCGCATTCCCGCCCGCGTCGTATACCGGCAACGGTTTGACATAAAAGTAACGTCCGTAGAGAAACAGCTCTTTGCTGGTCAACTCCTCGCCGCCATCAATACGCAGAAAATCCTGCTGAAAGAGCAGGTGCCATTCCGGCATAATTTCTTTGAGACATCTGCCCACCAGCGTCTCTTCCGGCTCCCCCAGCAGCAAGCCCATCGCTTTGTTGGCTTTGGTCAGTTGCCCTCTGCGGTTGATAACGCACAGCGCGAGCGGCGTATTCTGGTAGATAGATTCAAGCTGCAGCACCCGCTCGTCGAGCTGGGTGATATCACGGTCGATGCCGCGATAGCCGTACAGCTTACCGCTGGCATCAAACAGAGGAATTGCGCTGGTTTCAATGACCACCACGCTACCGTCAGCACGCCGATTACGGTTGATCATCCCCGATAATGGTTTTTGTCCAGCCAGTGCATCGGCAAAAGTTTTCTTTAGCCGTTCAGCCTCGCCGGACACCATAAAATCAAACGGCGTACGGCCCAGCATCTCTTCAGGCGTATAGCCAAGCTGGTTTTTAATCACGTCGGATACCCAGACATAGCGGCCCGTGATATCAATTTCCCACACCCAATCTGTATTGTGATGCAAAAGCTCAGCGAGTCTTTTTGAATTGCCACAGTTCCCTTGTACGAGCTGCTTATCCATTGCCGTCCGTCCTCCTCCATTCACTCATCCGTGGTCAATAATTAACCACAAGGTCAACCAAGATATAATGACCTGTTATTTTCCCATCACGATCGCTTTAACCTTTCGTGCTGCTAGGATATTTTATAACAAAATATAGGAGACCTAGCTGTGATTTCAATTAAGTATTTATGTCCTAAATGCAAAGGGATTACCGAAATCTCAAATATTGAAACAATTAAAAACTCACAGCAGACGTTTCCACTAGCTTGTTCAGCCTGTGGCGTGGCTTTTAGTAAAGCAGAACTGATTAAATTTGCCAAAGCGAAGGCTGAAGAGATGATTATTGAAGCGCTTTCCACATTAAAAAAACAGTAAAAAAAATAACAACACGCTTGTTTTCATTAAATATAAAACAGCTCCGAATATAATATTAGCCCTAATCACATCGTCATGAATTTATAATATTTACTAACTAGCCAACAAAAAAACGGGCGGCCAACTTCGCCACCCGTCGGGATTATTTTTTAGCACTTAGGCCAGCGCCACCGCTTCCATCATCACCGGGTGAAAACGGCGTTTAAAATAAATGAGCCCGTGTCCCTCTTCTTCTCCCAGCACGATATTGTGGACCTCCACCAGATAAACCAGATGGCTGCCGATAGTCTGCACCTGACGAATTTCGCCTTCTAGGCTTGCCAGTGCCCCCTGCAGCACTGGCTGAGCGAGTGCGCCACGCTGCCAGCCGTTCAGACTAAAGCGCGCATCCATGTCCATGCCGGTCATCCCGGCGAAATGGCGGGCCATGATTTCCTGGTCGTGGTTGAGCACATTAATGCACAGCTTGCCGTTGCCCTGAAAAACCGGGTTCATGGCGCTATTGGCATTGATGCACACCATCACCGACGGCGGAGAATCGGTAACCGAGCAGACGGCTGTGGCGGTAATGCCGCAGCGCCCAGCTTCACCCTCGGTGGTGACGACATTAACCGCTGCCGACAGGCTAGCCATCGCATCGCGAAAACGCAGACGTTGTTCATCTAATTGCATTGTGACCTCCCGCTGCGAATTACTTCAGCAGCTTATCCAGCAGATTAATATCAGCGTTGTTGTGCAGGTGCGGCACCGTCCAGCCGTTCTGGTCGTATTCAGACAGGCAGCGGTCGACCATCGCCATCATTTTATCCATATTGCCGGAGGTCTGCGCCTGACGCAGACACTGCAGGCGAATTTCATCCTGGCTGCCGGAATAGTTAATTTCATACAGCTCATGACGGCCACCGAACTCGCTGCCGATGGCATCCCACATCAGTTTCAGGATCTTGATACGTTCCACGTGATCCATCCCGTTGGAGCCGCGCACGTACTTCGCCAAGTACTTGTCGATCTGCGGATTATTAAGATCGCGCGCACTCGACGGCAGGTAGATCAGGCCGCTCGTGACGTTACGTTCGATAATGTTTTTGATCTTGGCGTAGGCCATCGGCGCCATCACGCGATAGGTTTGCAGTGCAGCGTGATCCGGCAGATAAGCGCCGTTAACCCACGGCGTGGCTTCTGAGCACATGGAGTCGCTGAGCGCCCAGAACATGTTACGCCAAGCGACCACTTCGCCGAGATCGGCCTGCACGCCACGGAATTCGGAAGTACCGGTACATTCCAGCGATTTCTTCAACAGGCCGGTAATAAAGTCGAGCTTCACCGCCAAACGGACACATGCCTGTAAGGGGTACATACGGGCGAAACCGCCTTCCATAGTCCAGCGACGGCAACGGTCGAAGTCACGGTAGATCAGCACGTTTTCCCATGGGATCAGCACTTTATCCATCACCAGGATCGCGTCGTTTTCATCGAAGCGGCTGGAGAGCGGATAGTCGTACGGCGATCCGGTTGCACCGGCCACCAGTTCATAAGACGCGCGGGAGATAAGCTTCACGCCTTCGGCATCCATCGGCGCAACAAACATCAGCGCAAAGTCCGGGTTTTCACCCATCACCTGCGCGGAGCCAAAGCCAATCATGTTGTAGTGGGTCAGCGCCGAGTTGGTCGCCACCACTTTGGCACCGCTGACGATGATTCCGGCGTCGGTCTCTTTTTCCAGCTTGATGTAAACATCTTTCACTTCATCGGCAGGTTTGTGACGGTCAATCGGCGGGTTGACGATGGCATGGTTAAAGTACAGGCCGGTTTCTTGAATACGCGAGTACCAATGGCGGGCGTTCTGCTCAAACTGGCCATAGAACGCTGGGTTTGCGCCCAGCGCGCTGCCGAAAGCGGCCTTATAGTCCGGCGTGCGCCCCATCCAACCGTAGGAAAGGCGCGACCACTCGGCGATGGCGTCGCGCTGCTGGCGCAGATCGTCGGCGCTTTTCGCCACGCGGAAGAACTTGTGGGTGTAACCGCCGCTGCCGGTATCGGTGTTCCAGCACAGTTTGTCCTGCATGTCTGGTTTGTGCAGCGCATCGTACAGCTGGCCAACGGAGGCCGCCGCGTTACGGAACGCCGGATGCGTGGTGACATCTTTGACGCGCTCGCCGTAGATGTAAATCTCACGGCCATCCTGCAGGCTTTTCAGGTACTCTTCGCCGGTTAACGGACGCTTGGTGTCTGCGCGGAAATCTTCAGGTTTCATGAGGTTCTCTCCAGTATTCATCGGATTTGAATTTGTTAAATTTATGTTTTGTTTTTGTATCTCAATTGAAGCGTCTGAGCGGATGTTCGTGAAGGGACGTTTGCGACAACGGCAGGTACTTTTCAGGCGAGGTTGGGTTCTGTGATCTGGGTAGGGTTTGGTGCGTGGTTTTCCCTCTCCCCGGCCCTCTCCCAAAGGAGCGAGGGAGAAAAGCAGACGGCGCAGGACAGTCCCCTCTCCCCTGTGGGGAGAGGGTTAGGGTGAGGGGGACCTACGACACCGGTACTTTATGCGCACGAAACACGCTCGGCGAGCATCCCACTAAGCGATTAAAAAAGCGGGCAAAATAAGCCGGATCTTTGAACCCAAGCTGCCAAGCAATCTCACTGACCGCGCTATCGGAAAACAGCAGCAGCCTTTTGGCTTCCCGCAGCTGACGGTCAAAAATCAGCCGCTTTGGGGGTCGGTTAGCAAAGCGGCGGCAGATATCGGTCAGGCGCGATTCCGTCAGATGCAGCTCGCCCGCGTAGTCCGGCACCGTCCAGTGGCGATGATAGTTGTTGTCGATCATCTGGTTAAAACGCTGGAACAACTTCAGCTCACCGCGCACGCCGCTTGCCGCATGGTCGTCCAGCGGCGCGTTGCGCAGCAGCAGCGTGAACACCGCCTGCGCCAGCAGCACCAGCGTGTGCTCGCGCCCCGCCAGCTGTGAAGTAGACTCCCGCTGAATCAGTCGCCAATAATGTGCCAGCGCCGTCAGCTCATCCGGTTTATCGGCCAGCGACAGGCACATTCCCGGCAGACCAAACGCCTCGCGGGTGCCGGGATACAGCACGTCCAGCAGCGGCCAGATAAGATCTTCCCTAACCGTCAACACATGCCCATCGCTGTCCGATTCGGTGATAAAGGCGTGTGGCACCGACGGGGGCGTCAGCACAAACAGCGGTGCCTGTACGGAATAGCGATGATCGTCGAGCTGTAGCTCAATTTGCCCGGTATCGAGAAAGTGCATCTGGAAAAACTGGTCATGGCGATGCGCCTGCATATCGCGGCCAAAAAATTCCGCCATCCTGGCAAACGACTGATAATGCACGTCTTTGCTACCAAGGCTCTCTTCATATTCGGTGCTGATATCGATATTGGAAATCGTCTGCTGGCACATAGCGGCTCCCTAAGGCGTCGCCCGTGGACGCGACGATGTCATCGGGATCAACCAGATAATCACCGCGCCCACCACCAGCAGCGCGGCCACAAACCACAGGCCACTGTTAAAGCTGCCGGTGACATCTTTGAGCCAGCCGATCATAAACGGACTGAGCGCCGAGCCGATATTACCGGTGGCGTTGATCACCGCAATGCCGATGGCACGAGCGCGCAGACTGATTGATTGATCCGGCGTGGTCCAGAAGATCGCCATCGCGCTGAAGGAACCGGTGGAAGCCATCACGATCCCCAACAGTTGGATCAGGCTGTGATCGGTGGCTGAAGCCAGCAGCCAACCGGCGGCGGCAAACAGGAACGGCAGCGCGGTGTGGTGTTTGCGCTCCTGATGTTTATCAGAGTGGCGACTCCAGTAGATCATGCCGAGAATGGTACAAACCTGCGGTATCGCCGCCAGCAGGCCGATGGTGATGTTGCTGCTGCCTTCGTTGAAGCTTTTGAGGATCTGCGGCGTCCAGATGCTGATGGCGCTGAGCGTGTTTGTCAGGCAGAAATAGGCCAACGTGTACATCAAAACAATCGGCGTGAAGATCTCTCGCCACAGGCTGCGCTGCTGCATCGCGCGGTGGCTGATGGCACCGTCTGGCTGCACCAGTTTCAGATTGTCGTTGTCCATCATCTCCTGCAGACATTTTTTGTCTTCTGCGGTCAGCCATTTGGCTTTCGCCGGGGAGTCGTCCAGCCAGTACCAAACCATCACGCCCAGTAGCACCGCCGGGAACCCTTCCAGCAGGAACAGCCACTGCCAGCCGCGCAGGTTCAACATGCCGTCCATCGACAGAATATAACCAGAAACGATGGAACCCAGCGCGGTGGTGACCGGCATGGCAATCATAAACAGCGCGTTTGCGCGAGCGCGGAAGAATGCCGGGAACCAGTAGGTTAAATACACCAGAATGCCGGGAAGGAATCCGGCTTCGGTGATCCCCACCAGCATGCGCAGCACGTACAGGCTTTTTGGCCCGACGGCGAACATCGTGGCGGTAGAGGCGATGCCCCACAGCACCATAATGGTGGCTATCCAGCGCCGCGCACCGACGATGCTGAGCATCACGTTGCTGGGAATACCAAAGATCACGTAGGTGGCGTAAAAAAGCGTTGTCGCGAGGCCAAACATGGTGGCGTTGAGGCCCAAATCCGCCCCCATCGTCAGCCCGGCAAAGCCGATATTAATGCGGTCCAAAAAAGAGAAGATAAACAGCACGAACAAAAACACAACCAAGCGGCGAAACAGCTTGTTGATAACCGACTGCTGGCCCGCAGTGAGCTGTTTATGCTGTTCGGCGGGATTACGTTGTTCCGGTATAGCAGATGATGTGTCGCTCATTGTCCTTTCCTCTGATGGGAATTTGCGTAGGGTTTTGCCCGGTGGCGCTGCGCTTACCGGGCCTACAGTTGGAGCCACGTTTTGCCCGGTGGCGCTGCACTTACCGGGCCTACGGTTGGTGCCTCGTTTTGCCCGGCGTCGATATCCGTGTAGGCCGGATAAGCGCAGCGCCATCCGGCATTAATAGACGCCGGACGAACCGAGTGAGGTTTGTTGGGCGCCAAATCTGGCCGCCAGCGCCTCCGCGCCCCGTGCCAACAACGTGGTATCCACGCCGACGGCAACAAACAGCGCCCCCAGCTCCAAATAGCGCTTCGCTAGCTGTTCGTTCGCCATCAGGATCCCCGGCGCTTTGCCCGCCGCACGGATCTGTACGATCGCTTTCTCAATGGCCGCCTGCACTTCTGGGTGTTGAGGATTGCCCGCATACCCCATGTCGGCGCTGAGATCTGCCGGGCCGATAAACACGCCGTCAACGCCTTCTACATCAAGGATTTGTGCCAGATTGCTCATCGCTTCACGGGTTTCAATCTGCACCAGCACGCACATCGCCGCGTTCGCCTGCTGGAGATAATCGGGGATTCGATTCCAACGAGACGCCCGTGCCAGCGCGCTGCCTACCCCGCGAATGCCCTGCGGTGGATAGCGGGTAGCGGCCACGGCGGCGCGTGCTTCGTCGGCATTTTGCACCATCGGCACCAGCAGATTTTGCGTGCCGACATCGAGCAGTTGCTTAATCTGCACCGCGTCATTCCACGAAGGGCGCACCACCGGCTGGCTCGGATACGGCGCAATCGCCTGTAGCTGAGTCAAAACGGTCTGCACGTTGTTTGGCGCATGTTCGCCATCAATCAGCAGCCAGTCGAAACCCGCCCCGGCTAACAGCTCGGCGCTATAGCTGCTGGACAGCCCAAGCCACAGGCCAATCTGTGGGCGTCCGGCACAAAGTGCCTCTTTAAAATCGTTCTTAATCATCGCGTTATCCCTTATACAAAGCGGCAACTGATCGAACCCATGTTGCCGTAATCAACATGGAAGGTGTCCCCTTTGCGTGCCGGCACCGGACGGGTGAACGATCCGCCGAGAATAATCTGCCCGGCTTCCAACTGGACGTCGTACGGCGCCAGCTTGTTCGCCAGCCACGCCACGCCGTTGGCCGGATGGTTAAGCACGCCAGCCGCCACGCCGGTTTCCTCAATCACGCCATTGCGGTAGAGCAGCGCGGAGATCCAGCGTAAATCCAGCGCATCAGGCTTAATTGGCCGACCGCCGAGGATCACCCCGGCGTTGGCGGCGTTATCCGAGATGGTGTCGAACACCTTGCGCGGACGCTGGGTTTCCGGGTCAACGTTGTGGCTGCGGGCGTCAATCAACTCCAGCGCTGGGATCACGTAGTCGGTGGCGTTGTAAACATCGAACAGCGTACAGTTTGGGCCACGCAGCGGCTTCGCCAGCACGAACGCCAGCTCAACTTCAATGCGCGGCACGATAAAACGGTCGGTCGGGATATCGCTGCCGTCATGGAAAAACATGTCGTCCAGCAGCGCGCCGTAGTCCGGTTCACTAATCTGCGAGCTGGCCTGCATCGCCTTGGAGGTCAGGCCGATTTTGTGCCCCTTGAGCGTGCGCCCTTCAGCTATCTTCATCGCCACCCATTCGCGCTGAACGGCGTAGGCGTCTTCGATAGTGATGGTCGGGTAGTCCAGCGATACGGCACGGATCTGCTCGCGCTGTTTTTCTGCCTGGTCCAGCCGTTGGGCTATCAGGGTGTGGGTTTGTTTGTCGAGCATGGCGATATCCTGTGACATTGCATTGCCGGATGGCGGCTTTGCCTTATCCGGCCTACGTGGGTTTGCAGGCCCGGTAAGCGCAGTGCCACCGGGCAATTTGCACATTACTTAAAGAGCGCGTGCACGTTGTTTTGTTTGTAATTCAGCGTCGGATGCAGCTCTTCTATTTCAAAAGAGAGCGCCAACAGGCGGCTGTCCATCAGGGTGGCGAAATGGGTTTTGATTAGCGCAAACAGCATTTCCCCTACCTGCTGACGGCTTTCCAAGCTGCGTCCCGCGCCGATTTTTAACGTCATGTGCACAAATGCGTAGTCGCGTTGCCCATCGGCCATTTGCCAGGTATCTATCCAATGCACGCGACTGCGGATACCGGCGAGCGGAAAAATCCCCGTCCCGGCCAGCGCCGGATTAACGAGGGCGAACAGGCCAGCCAGGTCGGCCTGATCGCGGATATTGTCTGAACATTCAACGATAAAGTGCGGCATGGGCATTCCTTATGCGGGCAGCGGGAAAATGGCGTTCACCTGCCCGGTGCCGGAGCTGGCGAACAGGTCGGTGACGAACTCCACCTTGCCGTCGTATTTGTCCCAGCCCAGCATCCCCAGCAGCATGACGGTGTCGTGCATATTGCCTTCGCCGTAGCAGTAGTCCGCGTACTCCGGCAGCATGGTGCAAAACTCCTTGAACTTGCCTTCGCGCCACAGCTTGACCACGCGCTCATCCATCTGATGATCGAACTCGCGGGTGTAACTGTTCATCCCTTCTTCAGCGCGCTGATCGTCAATAAAGCGGTGCGACAACGAGCCGCTGGCGAATACCGCCACGGTGCCGTCGTACTGCGCAATGGCCTTAAGAATGGCTTCGCCCAGACGGCGGCTATCGGCAAAGTCGTGCACGGTGCAAAACGCGGAGATCGACACCACTTTGAAGTGCTTGTCGGCGTTCATATAGCGCATTGGAACGAGCGTGCCGTACTCCAGCTTCAGGCTCGGGATGTTGTGCGCTTTGGCGCGCACGCCCAGCTTCACCGCTTCATCGGCAATGAGCTGCCCCAGTTCCGGGTTGCCGTCGTAGTCGTAGGTCATGTCACGAATAAAGTGCGGCAGCTCGTTGCTGGTGTAGATCCCCTTGAAGCTCGCCGCACAGTTGATGTGATAGGCGCTGTTGACCAGCCAGTGGGTGTCGAAGACGATAATGGTATCGACGCCCATTTCACGGCAGCGCTTGCCAATTTCAAGATGCCCGTCAATCGCCGCCTGGCGGCAACCAAAGTTTTTCCCAGGGATTTCTGAGAGATACATTGACGGTACGTGGGTGATTTTTGCCGCTAACGCTAACTTGCCCATATCACACTCCCCATTTCGGGATCGGATGGTCGCCCATAGAAATACAGACGTTCTTCATTTCCGCGAACACCTCAAAGCTGTATTCGCCGCCTTCACGTCCGGTGCCGGAGGCCTTCACGCCGCCGAATGGCTGACGGAGGTCGCGCACGTTCTGGGTGTTGACGAACACCATGCCGGCCTCAATGCCGCGCGCCAGGCGCAGCACTTTGCTGATGTCCTGAGTCCAGATGTAAGACGCTAGGCCGTATTCAATATCGTTGGCCAGACGCAGCCCTTCGGCTTCATCTTTAAATGGCAACAGGCAGGCCACCGGGCCAAAAATCTCTTCCTGCGCGATGCGCATACGGTTATCGACATCCGCCAACACCGTTGGGCGCAGGAAGTTGCCGTGCTTGAGATGTGCGGGTAAATCCGTTGGTTTTTCCGCGCCGCCTGCCAGCAGAGTCGCCCCTTCTTCAATGCCTAAACGAATGTAGCCGGAGACTTTTTCCCAGTGCTGCTGGCTAATCAACGCCCCCACTTGGGTATTCGGGTCGGTCGGGTCTCCAACGCGCAGGCGATTCGCGCGCTCGGCGAAGCGTTTGACGAATTCCGGGTATATGCTCTGCTGAATAAAGATGCGCGAGCCAGCGGTGCAGCGTTCGCCGTTGATGGAGAAGATGGTGAACAGCGCTGCGTCCAGCGCGCGTTCAATATCGGCATCTTCAAAAATCAGCACCGGCGATTTACCGCCCAGCTCCATGGAATACTTCTTCAACCCGGCGTTTTTCATGATGTTGCGTCCGGTGGCGGTGCCACCGGTAAACGATACGGCGCGCACGTCATGATGACGCACCAGCGCATCGCCCGCGCTTGCTCCGTAGCCCTGTACCACGTTCAACACCCCAGCCGGAATGCCCGCTTCCAGCGCCAGTTCGCCCAGACGGTCGGCGGTCAGCGGCGACAGTTCAGACATCTTCAGTACCGCCGTATTGCCAAGCGCCAGGCACGGCGCAACCTTCCACGTGGCGGTCATAAACGGCACGTTCCACGGCGAAACCAGCGCGCAAACGCCGACCGGCTGCACCAGCGTGTAGTTGAGCATCTTGTCGTCAACCGGGTAGGTTTTGCCGTTCATCTGCTGGCACACTTCGGCAAAGAACTCGAAGTTATGGGACGCACGTGGGATCAGCACGTTTTTAGTCTGGTGGATAGGCAGGCCGGTATCGGCGGTTTCCATTGCCGCAATTTCCGGCACGTTCTGGTCAATCAAATCGCCCAGACGGCGCATCAGGCGTGCGCGCTCTTTCATCGGCAGATTGGCCCATTTCGGGAACGCCTCTTTGGCCGCAGCAACGGCCTGATTCACTTCCGCTTCCCCGCCGGAAGCCACTTCCGCCAGCACTTCACCGGTGGCAGGGTTGGTCGTCTGGAAGTAATCATTACCGGCAACGTTTTTGCCGTTGATCCAATGGTTAATCTTTTTCATTACGCTTCTTCCTCACTCACAATCCGGTTTACCAAGCGACCGACGCCCTCCACTTCCACCACCACTTCATCGCCCGGCACGACGTCCGACAGTCCTTTCGGCGTGCCGGTAGCAATCATGTCGCCAGGCTGGAGCGTCATAAATTCACTCAGGTAAGCAATTAAAAAGGGGATGCTGAAAATCAGATCGGCGGTGGTGCCCTGCTGGCGCAGTTCGCCGTTAACCCACGTGCGCAGCGACAAATTATGTGGATCGGGGATCGCTGCTTTAGGCACTACGTCTGGGGAAATTGGGGTCAGCCCGTCGCGGCTTTTCACCCGCAGATTCGGCCGGTAGTAGTTTTCCAGGTAGTCGCGGATGGCGTAGTCGTTACACACGGTGTAGCCCGCCACATAGTCCATCGCATCAGCTTCGCTCACCTTGCGCGCGGTTTTACCGATAACCACCACCAGTTCCGCTTCGTAGTGCATATATTCGACGTGACGAGGACGCACCGAGGTTTGCCCGTCGCCAGTGATGGTGTTGGGCGCTTTGATAAATACTAAGGGTTCTTCCGGCGGCTTGAAGTCGAGTTCGCTGGCGTGATCGGCATAGTTCAGGCCGAGGGCAAATAGCGTGCCGTGGCGCTGCGGGTTCGCTGCGGCGGGTACGTTTTGGTCAACCATCGTCGGGTTTTCCAGCGCCGGGAAACCCTCCGCCAAAATACGCACGCGGTCGCCAGGATGCAGCGCGACACGCGCCTGCGGAGTGCCCAACAAAATGACATCGCCAGGATTTAAGGTGGCGAACTCGCTAAGCGCGCTCAGCAGTTCGGCGGCGCTACGCTGGAGGTCAGCGGTATGCCATTGGTCCACCCGGTGGCCGTTGATTTCAGTCGTAATCGTCAGATTATCGACGCTATCGATGCTGACGGTTTCCCCCAGAGGGCAAAAACCGTCGCGGCATTTCGCTTTGATAGCCGGGCGGTAAAAACTCTCCTCCGCCAAGCTCACCTCATTGGCCAACGCGTAGCCGGCAATATAAAGCCCTGCGTCTTCAACCGACACTTTGCGCGCCGTTTTCCCGACCACCAGCGCAACGGTCGCGCCGCTGTATACCGTTTCCTCTCGCGGCAAGGGAATCGGCTCGCCGCCGCCAATCACGGTGTTATGCGGTTTGATAAACCACACCGCCGTTTTTGGCGGCGTTTTGTAGGGGGCTTTTTCAAACGCCTCGCGCCAAGCATCAAGCTGGCTACGGTGGTTAAGCGCTACGGCGAAAACGGTACCTTTCATCAACAGCTCCTTAGCAAAAACCATTTCATTAATATATTAACGATCTGTTTTATGCCTCGGCTGTTCATTTAGCAAACACAAGTCAATTATTTGTGATCAAAATAACAATAATTTTACATTTATGATTTTTAATCATTTAATATCAGTATGTTAATAAAAAACACGTGAATAGAACGCTGGTTATCAACAAAATAAGCTGTTGATAAAAGCAACATTACTATATTGTTCACATATTAATAATGAGAGGTATTCGGGGGCATAATGCATGATTCTTTAACCATCGCGTTGATGCAGGCGCGCGAGGTGGCGATGACCTACTTCCGCCCAATTGTGAAGCAGCACAACCTGACGGAGCAGCAGTGGCGAATTGTTCGGGTTTTGGTCGAAAATCCGTCAATGGACTTTCACGATCTGGCGGCTGCCACCTGTATTTTGCGTCCCAGCCTGACGGGGATTTTGACCCGAATGGAGCGCGATGGCTTGGTGCTGCGCTTAAAGCCGGTTAACGATCAGCGCAAGCTGTACGTGTCGCTCACCAAAGAGGGATATGCCTTGTATGAACGGGCGCAGGCGAAAGTCGAAGAGGCCTATCAGCTTATTGAACAGCGGTTTACTCCCGAAAAAATGCAGCAGCTCACAGCGCTGCTGCATGAATTTATTGACCTGAAGAAATAGCCCCGAGCCGCCTGTTTCAGCCCTGATTCAGGCTTTTTCCCCCTGCCTCGCTTCCTGCCCGCCGAGGGCTTCGCCATCACCTCACCTCACGCCTGAAACCGGTTTTATGCCAATACAAATCCAAGGGAGATCACACTTCTCCACATCTCACTTTGCATCTCGCTAAGTGTTTCTATAAAAGAAACGCAAACAGCAATGATATGACGTCTCGTACCCTTAAAAACCTTAAAACAATGAGAACACCTCTATGTCAGAACAACCGATAACAGGATCTGCCGTCCGTTCGACCGGGCGGGTACGCTTCTTTGTGCTAGGCCTGGTGTTTATTAATATCATTATCAACTACATGGACCGTACCAACCTCTCGGTTGCGGCGACCCAGATGTCCGGCGAGCTGCAATTTACGCCGCTGCAAATGGGGTTAATTTTCTCAGCGTTCGGCTGGATCTATGCAGCTCTGCAGATCCCCGGCGGTTTTTTGATCGACCGCCTCGGCTCCCGCCTAGTGTACGGCGTCGGCCTCTTTATCTGGTCGCTTATCACCGCGCTGCACGCCGTCGCCAGCAGCTTTGGCGCGTTGGTCGGCCTGCGTCTGGGCGTGGGCGCATTCGAAGCGCCGGTGATGCCCTCAAATAACCGCGTGATCTCCAGCTGGTTCCCGGAGCAGGAGCGCGCCACGGCAATCGGCATCTATTCATCGGCGCAGTTTGTCGGCATGGCATTGATGACGCCGGTGCTGTTTCACGTGCAGGATCTGTTCGGCTGGCGCGGGTTATTTCTGATAACCGGGGTGGCGGGAATGCTCTGGGGTGTGCTGTGGTACTGCCTGTACCGCGATCCGCTGGATCACAAAACGGTCTCCAAAGCCGAGCTGGATCACCTGCGCCAGGGCGGTGCGGTGATGGAGAGCCGCGAGAGTGCGGCCAAACGACCCTTCAGCTGGCAGGATCTGGGGCTGATGTTCAAAAGCCGCAAGCTAATTGGCATCTATTTCGGCCAGTTCACCATCTCCGCCACCTTCTGGTTCTTCCTGACCTGGTTCCCGACTTATCTGGTGCAGTATCGCCATATGGATTTCATCAAGTCCGGCTATGTGGCCTCCGTCCCGTATCTGGCGGCCTTCGTCGGCGTGCTGCTGGCCGGTTTTGTCTCTGACCGTTTGATCCGTCGCGGCATTTCAGCCAGCTTCGCCCGCAAAGCGCCGGTGGTACTCGGCATGGCGCTAACGCTGTTTATCCTCGGCGCTAACTACACCGACAGCCCGACGCTGATCATCTTGTTTATGTCCATCGCCTTCTTTGGCAACGGCCTCGCCACCATTACCTGGGTATTCGTTACTGCCCTAGCCCCGCACCATCTGATTGGCCTGGCAGGCGGCGTGTTTAACTTTACCGGCGCGCTCTCGTCGATAGTCGTCCCTATTGCTATCGGCGCACTGATTGACGGCCACAACTTCGCCCCGGCGCTGGGCTTTATCGCCGTCCTCGCCTGTCTGGGGATCTGTTCTTACCTGTTTGTGGTCGGGAAGATTGATTTAGACGGCGAGAAAGCTACGCCGTCAGCAGGTCGCAAAGCGTGATCAGAGCCGCTTGGCGGGCGGCCGTTTGTTCCGGGGTGTAATCGTACATTCCGGCGAAGGCTAGCGCGGCCTTGTGCGAGCCGAACTGGATCGGCTGGGCGATAGACAGCTCACCGTCCTCGTGCGGCCACACCACCTGCCCGCGCTCGCGCTGTTGCTGAAGATACGGGGCGATAGCCGCCATCTCTTCAACGCTAAAGCGCTGGGCCAGCACGGTGTCGTCTTCCGCCGCCAGCAACGCAATGCCGATGACCGACTGACAGGCGGGCATCATATGAAACCCCGCCAGCGCCTGGCTGATGTGGCTGCCCGGCTGCGAGTGGAAGATATAGATAACCTGGTCCTCCCACAGGACCCCCATCGCCACCACGATATCTTTTGGCGCGTGGGCTTCCAGCAGCGGGAGCGCCTTTGAAAACAAAGTCGAGCCACGGATCGCCTGTGCCGCTAGGGCATGAATGCCCGGCCCAGGCAAGTAGCGGCGTTGCTCGTCCTGAGTGGTCAGGCCAATCGCCGCCATGGTCATCAGCAGGCGATTGACGCGCGTAGCGTTAGTGCCCATCAGGCGCGCCAGCTCGCGGCAGCCGATAGCTCTGTCGCTGGATACCAAGTACTGCAGGCAGCGAATGCCGTCGATAAGGCTTTGATTAGGTTGAGACGACATAGCAGGCTCCCATTTTTTAAGACCATTATTTTATCGCCAGAAAGGCAGGAATTACAATTTATGCAAATTTTTCAGCAAACCCAGGAACGCGATTTTCCCCATCAGACCCTGCACACCGACCTGCTGGTCGCCGGCGGCGGCCTGGCCGGGCTGTGCGCCGCGCTTGCCGCCGCGCGCGACGGTTTACAGGTTGTGCTGGTTCAGGATCGCCCGGTACTCGGCGGTAACGCCTCCAGCGAAGTGCGCCTGTGGGCCAACGGCGCGACCTCACACATGGGCAACAACAACCGCTGGTCCCGCGAAGGCGGTATTATGGGCGAGATCCTCGAAGAAAACCTGTGGCGCAACAAAGAAGGCAACCCGATGATGTTCGACCTGCTGCTGCTGGATCTGGCGCAGCGTGAAAAGAATCTCACCGTGTTGCTCAATACTGCGCTCTATGCGGTTAAACGCGAAGGCCTGCGTATTACCGAGGCGACCGGATTTAACGCCGTTAACGAAACCTTCTACCATATTCAAGCCGCTCAGTTTTGCGATGCCACCGGCGATGGCGTACTCGGCCACCTGGCAGGCGCGGAATACCGTATCGGCGCCGAAGACGCCGAAGAGCTGGGGGAGAAAATGGCTCCCGGCGATAACTTTGGTCACAAGCTCGGCCACTCTATCTACTTCTACACCCGTAAAGGCAGCGAACCGGTAACCTTTGTCCCGCCTTCTTTTGCCTTACAGGATATTGAAGCCATCCCGCGCTATAAGCGCCTGACCTCGACCCTTAACGGCTGTGACCTGTGGTGGCTGGAATGGGGCGGCCGCCTCGATACCATTCACGACAGCGAGCAGATCAAGTGGGAGCTGTGGAAAATCGTCTGGGGGGTGTGGAACTACATTAAAAACTCGGGCGAATTCCCGGACGCGGACAACCTGACCATTGAATGGGTTGGCACCATTCCCGGCAAGCGCGAAAGCCGCCGCTTTATCGGCGATCATCTGCTGTGTCAGCAGGATATCATCGAGCAGCGCGACCATTACGACGCCGTGGGTTACGGCGGCTGGTCCATTGATCTGCATCCCGCCGACGGCGTTTACAGCCGCCACGACGGCTGCCGTCAGTTCCACAGCAAAGGCACCTACACCATCCCTTACCGCAGCTTATACAGCCGCTCGCTGGATAACCTGTTCCTCACCGGGCGCTTGATTTCTGCCTCACACGTGGCATTCGGCAGCGCCCGCGTGATGTGCACCTGCGGCCTGCTGGGGGAAGTCGTTGGCCGCGCCGCCGCCCTGTGCCAGCAGCATAAGCTCAGTGTTCCGCAGCTGGCACAGGCCGAACATATCGGCAAACTGCAACAGCATTTACAGCACGTCGGCTGCTATATTCCGCGCCAGCGTCTGACAGACCCGGCGCGAGGCGCGCAGGTCACGGCTAGCAGCGAATTACAGCTGAGCGAGCTGCCGGCCAACGGCCGCTGGATGACGCTGGGCGAGCGCATGGCGCTGCTGCTGCCGGTGAAGGCCGGAGAATCGCTGCCGCTGATGCGTTTCACCCTACGTTCGGCCACCTCGCAACCGCTCAAAATCAGTCTATTAAGCAGCCAGAAAGCCGCCAATTACTGCGCCGATACGCAACTGGATGAGTGCACGCTCACGGTCCAAGAGACGGGAGAATATGGCGTGGCGTTTGATTGGCAAAGCGATGCCGATCGCTATCTGTTTATTGCCTTTGAAAGCAACGCCGAGGTGGAGATCGCCCTCACCGACCTGCAGCTGCCAGGCATTATGACGGTATTCAACAGCCAGAATGCCCGCGTGGCGAAGCATCCACGACAGATCGTCGATGGCGACTTTGGCGCTGAGGAGTTTGATTTCTGGGTACCGCGCCGTCGCCCGCACCAGGTGATGCCTGCCGTACAGTTCAGCACGCCTCTGCACTGCTATGACGTGGACAATCTACTTAACGGCCACCTGCGCCCGGAACAGCAGATTAACGGCTGGGCTCCGGCGCTGGATGACCGTAAGCCGCGCCTGAGCTGGCGGTGGGACACGCCGCAGACGGTTCAGTCGCTGACGCTGATACTGGATAATGACTTTGATAACGCGATGGAAACCGTACAGATGGGCCATGCCGCGCGGGTGACGCCGCACTGCGCCACCCACTATCGTTTGTGGGCTGACGACACGCTGATTGCGGAGGTGGAGGACAACCGCCATTCCGTGTGCCAGCACATTCTACCGACACCGCTCACCGTGTCGCACATCACCCTTGAGTTGGTTCGCTCGGCGGGCGCCGTCCCGGCGGTGTATTCGCTTAACGTTGCCTGAGACACTTTTCTCTGCCCTCTCCCCCACGGGGTGAGGGCTATGGTGAAGAGCTACTCAAGATTTAATAACGGACTCACCAGCGCAACATGGGTCTTAATGCCCACCGCCAGCGCATCCTCGTCAATCCGGAAATGAGGATTGTGGACGTTCCACGTCGCCCCTTTGTCCTTATTGCCACAGCCCACAAACAAGAAGGTGCCGGGGATTTTCTCTTGGTAAGAAGAGAAATCTTCACTGCCAAACAGCGCCTTCTCTTCCAGCTTTAGCGTGCCCGCTGGGAAGTGGCGGCTAATCGCCTCGCGGGCAATACGGTTGGTCACATCGTGGTTATTGCCTACCGCATAGCCCTTCTGCCATTGGATGTCACAGCTTGCGCCGTGAGCCGCCGCGATGCCGTTGACTACCCGTGACATCAGCTGTGGCACCGCTTCTCGCACCTGCTGATTATGGGTGCGCAGCGTGCCCGCCAGCCGGGCGCTGTCGGGGATGACGTTGTAGCTATCTCCGGCTTGGAAGGTGGCAATCGTCAGCACCGGTGCGGTGCTAGGATCGATGTTGCGTGCAACGATTTGCTGCAACGCGCCGACCATCTCGGCGCCGATGGTCACCGGGTCGATGCAGTGCTGCGGCATCGAGCCATGGCCGCCTTTTCCGCGAATAGTGATATCAAAGTTATCGCTGGAGGCCACGTAAACGCCCTCTTTTAGCGTCAGTACGCCCACCGGACTGGTCGGGAAGACGTGTAGACCAAAAATATGCTCTACATCATCCACGACGCCAAGCTCAACCAGCTCCCGCGCGCCACCCGGCGGCACCTCTTCCGCCGGTTGGAAGATAAACTTAATGCTGCCATGGAGCCTGTCGCGCAGCTGACACAACACCTTCACCGCTCCCATCAGCATCGCGGTATGCGCATCGTGACCGCAGGCATGCATCACCCCAGGTACGGTCGAGGAAAAGCTCTCGCCGCTCTCTTCTTGTAACGGTAACGCATCGATATCGGCACGCAGCGCCCAAGTTGGCCCCGGATATGCGCCGCGTAAGACGGCAATTACGCTGTTTTCAAGCGGGCGGCTTATTTCCAGCTCCCCGAAAGAAGCCAGTTCGCGGGCAATATAATCCGCCGTGGGTTTCTCCTGAAATGACAAATCCGGGTGCGCATGGATATGCCGACGCCAGCGCAGCGCATCAACAGCGGCGGTGGCAATCAATCGTTCGGTAGCTTGATTCATCAGGTTTTCCTTCTAATCGGTAAGAGGCAGGCTGGCGACAGGACGACGCCTCATCAGCGGCAGCACCGCTATTGCGGAGCAGACCATCGCCAGTGAAAGAAACGTAAACGCGCTGGCATAACCGTGGGTTTTCTCCACCAGATAGCCGATGACAATCGGTGACACGAAGCCCCCCAGCGTGCCGCCGGTATTGATCAGGCCAATCGCCGAGCCCATCATCGTCTCCGGCAGTCGCTTCATCGGCAGCGTAAAGGCCGTCACGAAAGTCGCCATCAAGAAGATCTCTCCTACGAACAGCAGCAGGCTGGCGGTCAGCGGCGTTTGCGCATGGAAGATGGCGAAAATCACCACCGCGCTCAACATGGCGCTGACAGCAATGACCAGCGGTTCACGGTTGAGGAAATATTTGCCCACCAGCCACCCGGTGCCGAGCGATGAGATCCAAATACCCAATCCCCCCGCCGCCACAACGTAGCCGGAAGCAGCCATCGATATGCCCATGTGCTGGACGAAAAATTTTGGCAACCACGCCATCAGGCCGTAGCTGGGGATGTTGACGCAAAAAATGGACACAAACAGCAGTAGCACCGTTGGGTTACGCCACAGCGCGCCGCTCGGCGCTGCCTTTTTTACTGCCACGGGCGCGCTAGACTGGCGTGGAACCCGCAGAGCAATAAGCGCGGCTATCGCACAGACAATCACTCCCAACACTGCAAACGACGTGTGCCAGCCCAGCAACGACAGCGCATTGACCGCAATAATCGGTCCAATGGTCATCGCCAAACCGGCTGATGACAGCAAAATCGACTGGGCAAAGGTGCGCTTTTCAACGCTGAAATTTCCCACCACCGCTTTGGCACAGGAGCAGGGGTAGCCGGAGTGCCCGACGCCAGCGAGAAAGCGGAACAACAACAGCAGGCCAAAACTGGCCCCCAATACGCCGAAGCACAGGGCAAAAATGCCCAGTGCCGACAGTGACAGCACCAGCATGGTTTTGTAGCCAATGCGATCGTTCAACCAGCCGGCAGGTACCTGAAACAGCGAATAGGCAAGGAAAAAGATGCCGGTGATGTAGCCCAACTGTTCTGCATTCAGACCAAATTCCTGCTCAATGGGCAGCAGGGCAAAACCGGTTACCGTCTTATCGATGTAAACAAAGACGTAGCCAATAAACAGTAAGAAGATCATTTGAGACTGACTTTTCATTATGTTCCGCCTTGTGTCTCAGGATGGTGTGTTATGAAAGAGCTATCTCTACGTATCCTGGGGGTTTACCGTCATCCCGGGAAGATGTAATTTTTCTATAGGTGATGCTTTTTTTTGATAGGGGTAAGCGATGGGATATTTGCCAAAAGTCAGCCATTTGCAGGCGCTAAAGCAGGTGGCGCGCAGCGGCAGCATCCGTGCGGCGGCGCGGGAGCTTGGGCAATCGCAGCCCGCGCTTTCGCGCACATTACGTGAGCTAGAGCAAACCCTGGGCACGCAACTTTTATTGCGCAGCAAAGAAGGTATCACCCTGACCGAGGCAGGAGCCGCATTTTCGCAGCGAGCAGAATGGGTACTAGAAGAGCTGCGGCGCGCCGCAGATGAAGTAGAGCAGATCAATCATGCCACTCACGGGCGGCTTACTATCGGTTTTTCATCGCTTATTGCGCTCACCGTTTTTCCAACCGTCGCGGAGGGGTTTAAGCAGGCGCTACCGCAGGTTCAACTGACGCTAAAAGAGGGGCAGCTTTCCTCCCTGCTTCCAGGGGTACGGAATGGTGAAATCGATCTGGCGATTGGCTCCGTCGATCCGATGCGACCGCCGGAGGGAGTGATGATTGAGCCGCTGTTTACCGCGCCGTTTTGCGTAGTCGCTCGCGCCGGGCATCCGCTGGCCAACGAGAGCGATTTACTGGCGTTGAAGCGGGCTAAATGGCTGCTGCCGGAATCACCTATGGGTTACTACCAGCAGTTACAAAACGAGCTGATGCACTTCTATCACCAGTTGGCGATTGCGCCGCTGCGCACGGACTCGGTGATCACCGGGCTGAATATGGTGCTGGTATCCGACTACCTGACCATCGTCGCCCGCGCCATGAGCCAGCCGCTGCAATTGGAAGGCAAGATTGTGACCCTGCCCATTTCTACGCTGCCCGCCGCGCAATATTGCGCGGTGTGGTCGCAAAAATCGGCGCTAACGGCCAACGCCAAGCAGTTTTTAGCGCGGCTACGCAACGCCTGTCAGGCGTACAGCTGGTAGGCCCGATAAGCGTTGCGCCATCATTTATGCGATGACGATTACGCGCCCTGACGGGTCGCTGCCAGCACAATCTCACGAATACAAACATACTGCGGCTGTGAATAGGCGTACTCAATCGCATGCGCCACATCTTCCGGGCTCAGCACTTTGCCGCCCATATCCTGCTTCCACGCCTGATAGCCGGTTTTAATATCTTCACTGGTGGTATGGCTCAGCAGTTCGGTTTCAACCGCGCCAGGTGCAATCACCACTACGCGCACGTTATGTGGCGACAGCTCTTCACGCAGGTTTTCTGACAGGCCGTGTACGGCAAATTTGGTGCCGACGTACACCGTATGGTTCGGGAAGGTTTTACGCCCAGCGATAGAGCTGATGTTGATGATGGTGCCCGCTTTACGCTCAATCATCCCTTTGGTCACCGCGTGAACGCCGTTCAGCAGGCCTTTCACGTTGACGTCCAGCATCTGTTCCCACTCGTCAGGATTCTGCGAATCCACGTTGCCCAGCAGCATGACGCCCGCGTTGTTAACCATCGCGTCCACCGGCCCAAACTGCTGTTCGGCTTCATCAATGGCCGCCGCCACGGCTTTTCTGTCAGTCACATCGACGGAGCGACACAGCGTGTGCGGCAGATTCAACGCCGTCATACGATCGACGCGACGCGCCAGCAGCAGCAGCGCATGGCCGCGTTCAGACAGCAGTTTCGCGGTGGCAAGGCCAATGCCGGAACTGGCACCGGTGATCACAACTAACGGTTTAGATGCAGCGTTCATAGGAAATCCTCATAAATAAAATTGATGGCGCTACTTTAATTCCGATTGGAAATGGTGAAAAATGGTTTGTTTTTCTCACAGCCATAATAAAATTCTATGGATAAACGACAGCTCAGCGCCTTCATTTCCGTTTTTGAAGAGCGCAACATTACCCGTGCCGCTGAATAGTTAAGTCTGACACAGCCTGCCCTTTCTGCCACCGTAAAGGCTCTGGAAGAGGAGCTTGGCACCCAGCTTTTCGTGCGGAAACCGCGCGGCGTCGAGGTGACGGAAGATGCCCGTGCGCTCTATCCCCACGCCTGCCGAATGATTCAGGATATGGCCACGCTCACCGCGCGTTTTCGTAAGCGACAGGATAGAACGCCGCTGACAATCGGCATTGAGCAGGATATTGCCTCACCGTGTCTGGCCTCGTTATTACAACAGATTGGTCACGAGATGCCGGATACCGTGGTAACGCTCGACCCGGGCTGTACGGGGGATATCCGTCTCGGTTGTGAAAGTCTGCGCTGTGAAGATGAGCTGTTTATGCCGCTTGTTGATGAGCGCTACGTGTTGGCCTTTCCCTCAGACCACGACTTCAGCAAGCTTGAGGCGTTGACCACCGACCAGCTGATTTCGCAGCCCTGGGTAACCTATCCCGCACACGATTCACATCAGCGCTTCCTGCCGTTTTATGGCACTTCCGCCGGTGCGCCCAACGCCAATGCCGGTAGCTTTACGCTTGCGCTGGACTTGGTCGAAGCGGGATTTGGGCTGGCGATTGCTCCCCAGTCATTGGTGGATGCGCGTTGCGACCTGAGCTGGCACACGCTGCCAGGGTATCCGTTGCTGCGACGCATTGGCATCTGCTACGCGGTGCAGGCGGTGGAGAATCCGGCGGTGAGCCAATTGATGGATAGTTTGCACCAACGTGCGGCGACTGCCTGATGGCGCTGCGCTTATCAGGCCTACGGGTTTGTAGGCCGGATAAGGCGGTTACGCCGCCATCCGGCAATACCGGCTCGGTGGCTATATGGCAACTAACTGCCTAACCCCTTGCGCTTCCATCTCGTCGCCGCGTCCGCGCGCAATAATGGTGCCGCGCGACATCACCAGATACTGATCCGCCAACTCCGCAGCAAAATCGTAAAACTGCTCCACCAGCAAAATTGCCATATCGCCACGGTTGGCAAGGCTGCGGATCACCGCGCCGATCTCTTTGATAACCGACGGCTGGATCCCCTCAGTCGGCTCATCGAGGATCAATAGCTGTGGTTTGCAGGCCAGCGCCCGACCAATCGCCAGCTGCTGCTGTTGCCCGCCGGAGAGATCCCCGCCACGCCGCTGTTTCATTTCGCGCAGCACCGGAAACAGCGCGTAGATCTCATCCGGTACGCCCCGCGCCTGCGCGCCAGAAAAGCGGGATAGCCCCATCAACAAATTCTCCTCCACCGTCAGGCGCGGAAAAATCTCCCTTCCCTGTGGCACGTAAGCAATCCCCTGCTGTACCCGCTGATGCGGCTTGCTGTGATTGATGAGCTTGCCCTGCCAGTGCACGGTGCCGGACTTCGCCGGAATCAGCCCCATCAGGCATTTCAACAGCGTCGTTTTCCCAACACCATTGCGCCCTAACAGGCAGGTTATTTCTCCCGGCGTGGTCTCAAACGATAATCCCCGTAGAATATGGCTGCCGCCGTAATACTGATTTAATTCATTAACCTGCAACATATTAGCGCCCCAGATAAACGTCGATAACCTGCTCGTTAGCCTGCACGTCGCGCAGTGAGCCTTCGGCCAGAACTTGGCCCTGATGCAGCACGGTCACGTGGTCGGCAATGGTTTCGACAAAGCCCATGTCGTGTTCGACCACCATTAACGAATGCTTGCCCGCCAGCGTCTTGAACAGTTCGGCAATGTAGTCGGTTTCCGCGTCGGTGAGCCCAGCTGCGGGTTCATCGAGCAACAACAAATGCGGCTCTTGCACCAGCAGCATACCAATCTCCAAAAACTGTTTTTGCCCGTGTGAGAGCAACCCCGACGGGCGCTGACGGTGCGCGGTTAGCCGCAGCAATTCCAGCACTTCATCGATGCGATCCCGCTGCTCGCCGCTAAGCTTTGCCCGCAGGCAGGTCCAAACCGACTTATCCATTTTCTGAGCGATTTCAAGATTCTCCGTTACGCTTAACGCCTCAAACACCGTCGGCTTCTGGAATTTGCGCCCAATCCCCGCTCGGGCAATCTCGACCGGGGACAGCCCCATCAGATCGATATTCTGGTCGTAGGTGACCTTGCCGTTGTCCGGTCGGGTTTTGCCGGTTATCACATCCATCAACGTGGTTTTGCCCGCGCCGTTCGGGCCAATGACACAGCGGAGTTCACCGACGCCAATCGACAAAGACAGATTGGTCAGCGCCCGGAAAGAGTCAAAGGTGACGTTGATGTTTTCCAGTTGCAGTACCGGGTCGGTAGTTTGACGATAGCGATCCTGCGGCTGCGGCTGGGTGAACAGGGAATCAGTCATGCTTCCTCCGTTTGAGAAGACCAATCACGCCGCGCGGTAGAAATAGCGTGACGAGGATGAACATCAGCCCGAGGAAAAAGAGCCAGAAATCGGGGAACGCGACCGTGAAGTAGCTTTTCGCGCCGTTGACAATGCCCGCGCCAAGAATCGGCCCGATAAGCGTCCCGCGCCCGCCCAGCGCTACCCAGATGGCGGCTTCGATAGAGTTAGTCGGCGACATTTCGCTAGGGTTGATAATCCCCACCTGCGGCACGTACAGCGCACCGGCCAGCCCGCACAGCACCGCCGAGAGTGTCCAAACGAACAGCTTGAAACCTTTGGGATCGTAGCCACAAAACATCAGGCGGTTTTCCGCATCGCGCACTGCCGTCAACACGCGGCCAAATTTGCTGCGGGTGAGCATCACGCCGATGGCCAAAGAACCGGCGAGCAGCAGCACCGTCGCGACAAACAGCGCGATACGCGTGCCGGTTGCCGACACCGGAAAGCCCAGCAGCGTGGTAAAACCGGTGAAGCCGTTGTTGCCACCAAAGCCGGTTTCATTGCGGAAAAACAGCAGCATTCCGGCGTAGGTCAGCGCCTGGGTCATAATCGAGAAGTAGACGTCTTTGATGCGTGAACGAAAGGCAAAGTAGCCAAACAGCAGCGCCAGCAATCCAGGCACCAAGATTATCAAGCACAGCGCCCAGGCAAAGTGCTGCGTCCCGGCCCAGAACCACGGCATCTCGGTCCAGGAAAGAAAGGACATAAACGCCGGCATACCGTCACCGGAAGCTTGGCGCATCAGGTACATCCCCATGGCGTAGCCACCGAGCGCAAAGAACAGCCCGTGTCCCAACGAAAGTAAACCGGCGTAGCCCCACACCAGATCCAACGCCACCGCCACCACCGCGTAGCAGAGGATCTTGCCGAGTAGCGTCAGCGTGTAGGTGGAAATCGCCAGCGGATTATCCGCCGGTAGCAGCGCGAAAAACGGCAGCACCAGCAGCGCCAGCAAAAGCAGCGTTGCCAGCCAGCAGGTCAGGCGCGGCGCACGGCGCGCGAGCGTTAATGTCATCGGTTGGCTCATCAGTCAATTACCCGCCCTTTGAATGCAAACAGCCCCTGTGGGCGTTTTTGAATAAACAGCACGATAAGAACCAGAATGGCGATTTTGCCCAGCACCGCGCCGATTTGCGGCTCCAGCACTTTGTTCAGCACGCCCAGTCCCAGTGCCGCCACCACGGTTCCTGCCAACTGCCCAACGCCGCCGGTGACCACCACCAAGAACGAGTCAATGATGTACCCCTGCCCCAGCTCGGGGCCGACGTTGCCCAACTGCGACAGCGCCACGCCGCCCAGCCCGGCGATACCGGAACCTAAGCCGAAGGCCAGCATATCGACGCGTCCGGTCGGCACACCGCAGCAGTCGGCCATCCGTCGATTTTGCGTCACCGCACGAACGTTCATGCCCAGACGAGTTTTGTTCAGCAGCAGCCAGGTCAGCGCCAGCACGCCGGCGACAAAAACAATCACCGCGATACGGTTATACGGCAGCACCAAGTTCGGCAGCACGTTCCAGCCGCCGGAGAGCCACGCCGGGTTAGCGACTTCCAGGTTTTGCGTGCCAAACAGCACGCGCACCAGTTGGATAAGCATCAGGCTTATCCCCCAGGTTGCCAGCAGGGTTTCCAGCGGACGGCCGTACAGGTGACGAATAATGGTGCGCTCAAGCAGCATGCCGACGGCGGCGGTGATACAGAAAGCCACCGGCAGCGCCACCAGCGGGTAGAGCGCCAGCCATTCCGGCGCAAAGCGTTGAAACAGGCTCTGCACAAGCCAGGTGGAATACGCCCCCAGCATCAGCATTTCGCCGTGGGCCATATTGATAACCCCCAACAGGCCGTAGGTGATGGCTAACCCCAGCGCCGCCAGTAGCAAAATCGATCCCAACGAAATCCCGCTGAACGCCTGCCCCAACCAGTCGCCCCATTTCAAGCGCTGTTGCACCTGCTTGAGGCTTTCCGTGGCCGCCGCGCGCACCGAGGCGTCCGGTTCATTTTGCGGCTGGGTTAGTCGGCTCAAGCTGCCCTGCACCTGCGGATCGCTGGATTCGCCAAGCAGTTTTACCGCCTGCAAACGTTGCTCGGCATGGCTATCGGAAAGCTGTAGGTTGGCAACGGCAATCGCCAGCGCGGTATGCACGCGCTCATCCTGTTCTGCCGCCAAACGCTGGCTCAGCAGCGGCAGCTGATCTTGTTGCGCACTATTTTGCAGAGTTAACGCCGCCTTCAGACGCACTGGCGTCGCATCGCTCACCAGTTGATGCGACGCCAGTGCGCTGGCAATCAGTCCGCGAATGCGGTTGTTCATAAAGATTTTTTTAGTGGCCCCCGCAGGCGAGGCCTCGCCTTCCAGCGGCACCAGCTTGCCGCGACTTTCGCTAAACAGCTGGCCATGCTCATCGCTGACCACCGCTTCATCGCTCAACGCCTTTAGCAACGGCAACCGAGAAGCCTGCGGCGTTGCCGCCCACTGCTGGAGCAACTGCGCCTGTTGGCTACGGCTGGCCTGACCGAAGTCAGAGGCCGGGCCTGCCAGCGCGTTGAGGCTCAACAGCAGGCCGCCTAAAAGAAGAAAACGCAATGCCGGGAATCGTTTCATGGTATCCGTTCTTATCATGGTGACCCGGCTATGCCGGTAATCTCAATGGCTGTCGGAGGCAGCTTGCCGCCTCCGACATCTCTCGCCGCGCGGTTACTTGCCGCCGGTTTTCACCGGGGTATCCGGTTTTTTATCGTTGCCTGGGATGTACGGGCTCCACGGCTGTGCGCGTACCGGTTTATCGGTATTCCACACCACGTTGAACTGACCGTTTTCTTCGATTTCACCAATCATCACCGGTTTGTGCAGGTGGTGGTTGGTGGCGTCCATGGTCAGGGTGAAACCGTCTGGCGCGGCAAAGGTCTGCCCGGCCATCGCCGCACGCACTTTATCCACGTCGGTGGTGCCCGCTTTTTCCACCGCCTGCGCCCACATATGGATGCCAACGTAGGTCGCTTCCATTGGGTCGTTGGTGACCACGGTGTCGGCATTCGGCAACTTATGCGCTTTGGCATAGGCGCGATAGTCGGCCACAAATTTCGCATTCACCGGGTTGGTCACTGATTCAAAGTAGTTCCACGCCGCCAGATGGCCGACCAACGGTTTGGTATCAATGCCGCGCAGCTCTTCCTCGCCCACGGAGAAAGCAACAACCGGCACGTCGGTTGCTTTAATCCCCTGGTTGGCAAGCTCTTTGTAGAACGGCACGTTGGAGTCGCCGTTGATGGTGGAGATCACCGCCGTCTTACCGCCGGCGGAGAATTTTTTGATGTTGGCGACGATAGTCTGGTAGTCGCTGTAACCAAACGGCGTATAGACCTCTTCGATATCTTTATCCTGAACCCCTTTCGAATGCAGGAAGGCGCGCAGGATTTTGTTGGTGGTGCGCGGGTAGACGTAGTCGGTGCCGAGCAGGAAGAAGCGCTTCGCGCTGCCGCCGTCTTCACTCATCATGTATTCCACCGCCGGGATAGCCTGCTGGTTAGGCGCAGCGCCGGTGTAGAAGACGTTCGGCGACATCTCTTCCCCTTCATACTGAACCGGGTAGAACAACAGGCCGTTTAGCTCCTCAAACACCGGCAGCACCGATTTACGCGATACCGATGTCCAGCAGCCAAAGACCACCGCCGCTTTATCCTGCGTTAACAGCTGGCGTGCTTTTTCAGCAAACAGCGGCCAGTTGGAAGCGGGATCAACCACCACCGGCTCAAGCTTTTTACCCAGCACGCCGCCTTTCGCATTAATCTCGTCGATGGTCATCAGCGCCACATCTTTCAGCGGCGTTTCGGAAATCGCCATGGTGCCGGAGAGGGAGTGCATAATCCCCACTTTAATGGTGTCTGCGGCGTAGGCCTGCAACGAAAAGCCGAGGCTCAAAAAGGTGGCTGACAGGGCAAATGCTTTCAGTAGAGAACGTCTTTTCATAACCAAAACCCCTAAATAATATTGAGTAATAACGGTTTTCCCATCCCGAGATGGGTCTAAGGTGAAACGGGTTGTAAACGTGCCTGCTGCAGCCGGTGTAAGGTTATTTTTCGGACCTCGGCTTTACTCTGTGAGATATGCGCAGTAAGGATCCGCTGCGCCTCCTCGGTATGCTGTTGCACGATGGCTTTTAGTACCTGCGCGTGCTCGCTGTAGGTGGCATCAACGCGATCCTCGCGGGTGAAATCGAGGTGGCGGATGATGCGCATCTTTTCGGTCAGATCCACGTGAACGCGGGCCATTTCCGCATTACCGGTCGCGCTCACCAGCGCGGTATGGAACGCTTCGTCGTGGCGAGATAGCGTTTTGCCCGGTGGCATCTGCGGGGCCTCACACCAAAAAGCGATAAGCGGCTCCAGATGCTCGGCGCGGGCTGCAGATGGCATGGCGCAAAGGCGCTTCACCGCCTCCATTTCCAGCACAATGCGAAAATCGTACAGCGCTTCGAAATAGGTAAAATCAAACGGTTTCACCTGCCAGCCGCTGCGCGAATAAACCTGCACATAGCCTTCATGCTCCAGCCAGAACAGCGCCTGGCGCACCGGCGTGCGGCTGGCCGACATTCGCTCGGAGATTTCGTTTTCGCTAAAATGTTCGCCGGGCATCAGCCGGAAATCGAAAATGTCGTTTTTCAATTCGCGGTAGATGCGCTCGGCCAGCCCCGCCGCGCGTTTTTTGTCGTTGCTTTGCGCCATCCGTAGCTCCTTATTCCAGCCACAGCAGTGCGTCGCCGGGGCTAACCGGGCGGCCCGGCTGACAGCCAATACGCTTAACGATCCCAGCCTGTGGTGCGCTGATTGCCAGCTCCATTTTCATCGCTTCAACGATAATCAGCGTCTGTCCGGCCTCTACCGCATCGCCGGGATTTACCAGCACTTTCCAGATATTGCCGTTCATATCCGCCGTCACCGGCAGCGCGTCGTCATCAACGGGCTCGTTTAGCACCGGCTGCAAGGTTTCCGCGCCGTCGGGTTGGTCATCAAGCTGCCAACGCTCGACTTCCACTTCAAAAGCCGCTGATTGGCGCTGGCGGAACAGGGCAATATCGTCAGCGTTCTCTTCAAGGAAACGCAGGTGCTCAGGGAAGTCGAACACCGTCTCTTCGATACGAATGGCGGCGCGCCCTTCACGAAACTCATCACGAAGCGAGTCCAGCTCCTCTTCACTAACCGGGTAGAACCGCACCTGGTCGAAGAAGCGCAGCAGCCAAGGCTCGCCATCGCTGAACTGGGCGTTTTTAAGGAATTTGTTCCAGATAGGCAGCGTGCGTCCCACCAGCTGGTAGCCGCCGGGGGAGTCCATGCCATAAATGCACATGTACATGCCGCCGATGCCCACGGTGCCTTCTGCGGTGAAAGTACGCGCCGGGTTGTATTTCGAGCTGAGCAGGCGATGGCGCGGGTCAACCGGCACCGCGCACGGCGCGCCGAGGTAGACATCGCCCAACCCCAGAATCAGATAGCTGGCGTCAAAAAGAGTCTCTTTTACCGCCGTGCGGCTCGGCAGGCCGTTAATACGTTGGATAAAATCAACGTTGTTCGGCAGCCACGGCGCTTTGGCGCGTACGGTATCGGCGTAACGGCTGACCGCATCCAGCGTGGCGCTGTCTTCAAAGGCCATCGGCAGGTGGATAATGCGTGATGGCACCTTCATTTGCGTCACATCGCCAATCAACGCTTCCTGCTCCAGCAGCAGCGCCACCAGCGCCTGCTGGCTGATTTCACGGCTGTCGTAGCGTACCTGTAGCGAACGCACGCCCGGCGAGAGCTCTTTGATGCCCGGATGCGCCCGCAGTCGTAGCTGCTGCATCAATACGTGAACGCGCAGGCGCAGAGCCAGATCGAGCACGTTTTCACCGTACTCAATCAGGATGTAGTTATCCCCGGCCTGGCGATAGACAATTGCCGGGGCGCCAAAGGTCGCGGGCAGCGACACAAGGCTGGCGGCTGACACGCCGTCGCGATCGGCGAGCGACGGCATGGCAAACTCCGCAAGCGTGGTGGTTTGCAGGGTTTCCACGCTGCGATCCATCGCTTTCTCACGCGCCACCGCGTCCTCCACGCTGATGGGGAAGAAACGAATGCGGTCGCCCGGCTTCACCTGTCCCACCTTCCACAGTTCGGCTTTAGCGATGGTGACGGGGCAAACGAAACCGCCAAGGCTAGGGCCGTCGCGGGTGAGAATGACTGGGAAGTCGCCGGTAAAATTGATGGCCCCCATCGCATATTCACAGTCGTGAACGTTGGACGGATGCAGCCCTGCTTCACCGCCGTTAGGCCGCGTCCAGCTTGGTTTTGGGCCGACTAAGCGCACGCCGAGGCGGTTGGAGTTGTAGTGCACCTGCCAGTCACTGGCAAAGAACTCATCGATAGACTCCTGAGTGAAGAAGTCCGGCGCGCCATGAGGCCCGTAGAGCACGCCGATACGCCACACGTCGCCGTAGCGGGGAATGAGCGCGCTGGAGAGCGCTTTAGGTTCGCTTATCGGGGCAGGCGTGGTGCAGGCCGCCAGTTCGGGGCGCGAAATGGGCAACAGATCGGCGACTTTCAATGTCCGTCCGGCGTGACCGCCAAACTGTCCCAGCGCAAAGGTCGCGCGGCTGCCAAGATATTCCGGCACGTCGAGGCCGTTACGCACCGCCAGATAGCCGCGACACCCCGCCTGCGCGCGACCAAGTGTCAGCGTTTGTCCGGCGTTTACCGTCAAGGGCTGCCACAGAGCAACCGGTTCGCCATCAAGCTGCGCCTGACAGTCGGCCCCGGTCAGGGCGATAACGGTTTGACTGTGGAACTGCAATACCGGGCCTTGCAGGGTAAATTCCAGCCCTGCTGCCGATTCGTGGTTACCCACAATGCGGTTAGCTAAGCGGAAGGCAAAATCATCCATCGGCCCGGACGGCGGCACGCCAATATCCCAGTAACCTTGGCGGCCCGGATAATCCTGGACGCTGCTCCAGGTGCCCGGCTGAATCACTTCAATCACCGGTGACTGCGCGACGACGCTGTCGAGCATTCGCGTCCAGGCAGTACCGCTGACAAAGGCATCGCTGGCGGTAATTTGCCGCAGATAGTCGAGGTTGGTAGCGATGCCGTGCAGACGCGTGGCGTTCAGTGCGATGTGTAATTTGGCCAGCGCGGCGTCGCGGGTGGCCGCGTGCACAATCAGCTTGGCGATCATCGGGTCATAGAACGCCGACACTTCGCTGCCGGTGGTGACACCGGTATCAATACGCACATCGTCCGGGAAGGTGACGTCAGTTAATACACCGGGGCTAGGCTGGAAGTTTTTCAGCGGGCTTTCCGCGTAGATGCGCACCTCGATGGCGGCACCCTGCGGCGCTTGCGCCAGACGCGCCCAGTCGATGGGCTCATCTGCCGCAACACGGAGCATACACTCCACCAAATCCAGTCCGGTAACGGCTTCGGTTACCGGGTGCTCCACCTGTAAACGGGTATTCACTTCGAGGAAGTAGAACGCATCCAGCGCCGCGTCGTAGATAAACTCCACCGTTCCGGCGCTGCGGTAGTTCACCCGTTTGCCCAGTTGTACCGCCGCAGTCAGCAGTGCGGCGCGCGTGGCGGACGGAAGATTTGGCGCAGGCGTCTCTTCAACCACCTTTTGGTTGCGGCGCTGCAACGAACAGTCACGTTCGCCAAGTGCGACCACGTTGCCTTTGCCATCACCGAAGATCTGCACTTCGATATGGCGCGCGCGATCAACGCAGCGTTCAACAAAAACGCCCGCGTCGCTAAAGAACTGTTCACCCAGGCGACGTACGCTTTCCCATGCCAGAGACAACGACTGAGCGTCGGCGCAGCGCGTCAGGCCAATTCCACCGCCGCCCGCCGTGCTTTTCAGCATGACCGGGTAGCCAATGTCCTGCGCTGCTGCCAGCGCATCATCAAGGGAGTTGAGCAGCCCGGTGCCCGGCGTCATCGGGACGCCCGCTTCCGCCGCCAGCTCACGAGCCCGGTGCTTTAAGCCAAACTCGCCAATCTGTTGCGCGGTGGGTCCGATAAAGACGATTCCTGCCTGTTCGCAAGCGTCGGCAAACGGCAGACTTTCTGAGAGAAAACCATATCCCGGCCAGATAGCCTGCGCCCCGCTTTCCTGCGCGGCAGCAATAATTTTGTCGATTTTCAGGTAGCTGTCACTGGCCTTCTCGCCGCCTAACGCCCACGCAATATCGGCCTGTTTGACATGCTCGGCGTTTTTATCGGCATCGGAATACACCGCCACGCTGGTGATCCCCAGGCGCTTGAGCGTTCGTATCGCCCGGCAGGCAATTTCGCCACGGTTGGCAATCAGCACGGTATTAAACATGGCGAGTCTCCTTATGGGCAATCCAGTGGCGCCAGCCCTTAAATTCGGTAATGTCCGCGGCGTCTTTTAGCGCCGCCGGTTCACAAATAAAGCCTTTCACCCAGCGGCCGTCGGCAAGCTCTAGCGAGCCAATCCCCAGCGGGGCGGGAATTTCGGCAACAAACTCCCCAAAGCGCGCCAGCGGGATATCCCACAGCTCCACTTCAATCGCCGCTCCGCTGCTATCGCGGGCGATGCCTGGCTTCTGCGGCTGGGTGTTGGCGAGCGCATACAGGCGATAGCACGACGCGGTTTGCGTCGCTTCGACAAACGACGCCTGACGACGGGTGAGCTGGAAATTGAGCGGCATACCGCGCAGATGCGCTCCGACAACGGCGACGCGGACGTGATGCGCAGAAGGAGCAAGCGCCGCGCTTTCAGTCAACGGCAGACCTGTCGCTCCGAGAGGCAGCGCAAGCTGCTGCTGCCAGCGCAGGCCAAAATCCGCCAGCGCGCGGTCATGCCAGGCCGGTGCAATCAGTGTGATACCGGCCGGCAGGCCGTCTGCACGAAACGGAGCCGGCAGGGCCAGCGCGCTAAGATCGGCAAGGTTGGTGAAGTTGGTGTAGGTACCAAACTGCGAATTGAAGCGGATAGGCTCTTGCTTCATCTCTTCCAGGGTATGGATGGTGGGTGATGTTGGCACCACCAGAGCATCGACATCGATGAAGGTTTGCTGGATTTTTTGCGCCAGTTCGGCGCGGAGATACTCCGCCTTGAAGGCATCCACCGCACTGTAGTTCAGGCCCGCAGCGACAATGGTGTAGACGGTTGGGTCCATCTGCTGCGGATGCTGCAACATATCGCCTACGGCGGCGGTGCGCTCGGCAACCCATGGCCCCTGATAGAGCTGTTCTGCAAGCTGAGAAAAAGCGGAGAAGTCGACGGGTTTGAGCGTGACGCCACCATCACACAGCGCGTCGAGTGCGTTTTCCCACGCCGCCTGTGCCTGGGTGTCACCAAAGAAATTCAGCACTTCCGGTACGGCAAATACCGGAGCTTTCGGCAGCGTGGCAGGCGCGGTCGCTGGGTTGCTGCGGGAGTAAGCATCTTGCGGGTCCACACCTCCCGCCAGAGACGCAATGTAAAACGCGTCATCGACCGTCAGCGCAAACACCGAGAGCGTGTCGTTCAAGCGACAGGCGGGCACCACGCCAAAGGCTGACAGCCAGCCTTTGGTTGGCTTGAGCCCGACAATATTGTTAAACCCCGCAGGTACGCGACCGGAACCGGCGGTATCGGTGCCGAAGGCAAACGGCACTAAGCCGCGCGCCACCACCGAAGCCGAGCCCGAGCTTGAGCCGCCGCTCACGTATTGCGCGTTAAAGGTATTGGCGACGGCACCATACGGAGAGCGCGTACCGACAAGGCCGGTGGCAAACTGGTCAAGGTTGGTTTTGCCGATAACGATAGCACCGGCGGCTTTCAGCCGGGCAACGGCGGTAGCATCCTGTTTGGCAATATATTCAAACGCCGGACAGGCGGCGGTCGTGGGCCATCCGGCTACGTCGACGTTATCTTTAACCGCGAACGGAATACCGAATAATGGCAGTGCATCCGGGTTGCTGCGGTAAAGCGGAATTAACGCATCCCATTGCGCCTGTAGCTGGGCATCGCTGGCAATCATCAGCCAAGCGCTATCCTCAATCGAGAGAGTATGAATATGTTCTTTTAATAAAGTCAGAACCGCGTCGCTATTATGTGCAACCTGCTGACGCCATGCGGCCAGTGTCTTACCGGTCATTAATGCCATCGTTGAATTCCTGTTGGTATACAAGATGGAATTCAATTAGCAAGGCCCATGCCAAATAATTAAATAATTGTTTTATATGGAGTTAAAATAAAATAACTGGGAAGCTAAAATATATTACGCACCTTCACGGAACATATATGAGCAATAACAGTGCAAACTGTCATAGGAAAAATAAATAACAAAACAAGAGAGTCAGATGAATCTATTATGAAAATAGCCACATTAACTTTATTATTAATGTGGCTATTTTAGCGCGCAGTGACTATTTATTCTGCGCCATTAGCGCACGCGGCCTTTTGCCCAGTAGGCCATAAAGTTAATGGCATCGTGCGCAACGCCCTGCTCGCCAATGAGGTAGCGACGCAGCTGTTTCACGACCGTGGACTCCGCCGCCACCCAGCCATAGAAGTCGCTGTTGTCGGTGGTCGCTTTATCCCAGAGCAGCTCCCCTTCCGCTTCTTCCTTCACGCTCCCGGCGCTATCGCTTTCAGGGAGGCGCGCGTGCTGCTTCACCGCATCAAGAAGACACTCGCCGTGCGCAGCCGCCACGGGCTGACGCGGCAGCCAGTGGACCGTGGCAAAAGGCAGATGGCTTAAATCGATGCAATCGCCCTGTTCAGGCACCTCAAAAAACGCCTGCACCTGCGGCGGGCTCACCTGACCGGCGAGCATTTCCAGAATTCCACGCGCCGCCGGCAGCGCTGTTTCATCAGCAATGATCAAGGCGCGACGCAGCCCTGTAGGCGGCGTCCATTCGTAGCCGCCGCTGTCTTCAGTTTGCGCCGCATTGGGGGCCACAATCTGAATCGCATCGCCAGGTTTTGCATGAATTGCCCAAGCCGAAGCCGGGCCTTCGGTGCCGTGTCTGACAAATTCCACCGTGACTTCTTGGCGCTGCGGATCGACGTGACGCAGCGTATAAGTGCGCACAATTGGCCGCTTATCTTTGGCGATAGCCAGCAGCGTTGGATACCACTCCCCTTCCACCGGCAGCGATGGCGGCGTGCCGTCTTCGGCGGGAAACAGCATTTTGATCCGCTGATCGGGCGAGTCAGATTTCATCTGCGCCACTTCTTCCCCGCGAAACACTAGGCTTAGCAGAGAAGGTGAAACCTCACTTTTACGCGCTAGCTGCACGTTAAACAGACGATAACCCGGAACGACTGCCATAAATTTTCCTTACGCATAGGGGAGTAACGGCGGAGAAAAATCCCACCACCCGTTCATGAAATTTAGTCAACTCTGATAATTAGTATTGATAATGAGAAATATTATCGACAATATTCGCATTACTACAACTGATATAAACCCATGAATTATTCATGGTTTATATATTTCGTGGCGGGCTCGCGACGAAAAAAAAGCGGCATGACGCCGCATCTTTAACTCACTGAACCGCATTTTTGGGCTGGCGTTTGTCTGCCCGTGCGCAGGAATCATGATGATAACGAAGAAACATACCCTCTGGGCGCTGAACCCGCTGCTGCTGGCGATGATGGCTCCCGCCGTAGCACAACAAACCGACGATGAGTCGATGGTGATCTCCGCCAGCCGTAACAACCGTACCGTCGCTGAAATGGCGCAAACCACTTGGGTGATTGAAAATGCCGAACTGGAGCAGCAAATCCAAGGCGGTAAAGAGCTTAAAGACGCGCTGGCTCAGTTGATCCCCGGCCTCGACGTCAGTAGCCAAAGCCGTACCAACTATGGCATGAACGTCCGCGGTCGCCCGCTGGTGGTACTGATTGACGGCGTGCGCCTCAACTCTTCACGTACCGATAGCCGCCAGTTGGACTCTATTGACCCATTCAATATCGAACATATTGAAGTGATCTCCGGCGCCACCTCGCTGTACGGCGGCGGCAGTACCGGCGGGTTGATTAACATTGTCACCAAAAAAGGCCAGCCGGAAACCCAAGTGGAGTTTGAAGCGGGCAGCAAAAGCGGCTTTAACAGCAGCAAAGATCACGATGAGCGTATTGCCAGCGCCGTCTCCGGCGGTAACGACCATATTTCCGGACGGATGTCAGTGGCGTACCAGAAATTTGGCGGCTGGTATGACGGTAACGGCGATGCCACCTTGCTGGATAACACGCAGACCGGTCTACAGTATTCCGACCGCCTAGACGTGATGGGCACCGGCACACTGAATATCGACGAAACCCAGCAGCTCCAACTGGTGACGCAATATTACAAGAGTCAGGGCGACGACGATTACGGGCTGAATCTGGGGAAAAACTTCTCCGCACTGAGCGGCGCCACTAAGCCGTACGTCAGCAGCGGGCTGAATTCGGATCGTATTCCCGGTACCGAGCGCCATTTGATGAGCCTGCAGTACTCAAACAGCGATTTCTTAGGCCAAGAGCTGGTCGGCCAAGTGTACTATCGCGATGAGTCGCTGAAGTTCTATCCATTCCCAAGCATGAACAAGAAAAACGAGCTGACCTCGTTCTCCTCGTCCCAGCAGGAAACCAACCAGTATGGCGCGAAGCTGACGATGAACAGCACGCCGCTGGACGGTTGGCAACTGACCTACGGGCTGGATGCCGACCACGAGCGCTTCACCTCTAACCAGATGTTCTTCGATAAAGATAAAGCTAACGCCTCCGGCGGGCTGAACAACCAGCAAATCTATACCACCGGACGCTATCCGTCATACGACATCAGCAATTTGGCCGCGTTCCTGCAATCGAGCTATGACATCAACGAGATCTTTACCCTGAGCGGCGGCGTACGCTACCAGTACACCGAAAACAAAGTTGACGACTTCGTTGGCTATGCGCAGCAGCAGCAAATTGCCGCAGGCACGATAAAATCCGCCGACGCCATTCCTGGCGGTTCAACCGATTACGATAACTTCCTGTTTAACGCCGGTCTCTTGGTGCACCTGACCGAACGCCAGCAGACTTGGTTTAACTTCTCACAGGGCGTCGAGCTACCAGACCCGGGTAAATACTACGGTCGCGGCGCCTACGGTGCGGCGGTCAATGGTCATCTGCCGCTGACCAACAGCGTCAATGTTAATGACAGCACGCTGGAAGGGATTAAGGTCAACTCCTACGAGCTGGGCTGGCGTTATACCGGCGACAACCTGCGTACCCAGATTGCGGCCTACTACTCGCTGTCCGACAAGAACGTGCAGGCGAATAAAGATCTGACCATCAGCATCATTGACGATAAGCGCCGTATTTACGGCGTGGAAGGCGCGGTGGATTACTTTATTCCGGACACCAACTGGAGCACCGGTGGTAATTTCAACGTATTGAAAACCGAGTCGAAGGTGGACGGTCAGTGGCAAAAATATGATGTGAAGGTCGCCAGCCCGTCAAAAGCCACTGCCTATATTGGCTGGGCACCGGACCCGTGGAGCCTACGCGTGCAGAGCACCACCTCGTTTAAACTCACCGATGAAGCCGGCAATCAGCTTGATGGCTACACGACCATTGATTTGCTGGGCAGCTACCAGCTGCCGGTGGGCAAGCTGAGCTTCAGCGTGGAAAACCTGTTTGACCGCGACTACACCACGGTTTGGGGGCAGCGTGCGCCGCTGTACTACAGCCCGGCTTCAGGCCCGGCTTCACTGTATGACTACAAAGGCCGTGGACGGACGTTTGGGCTGAACTATTCTGTTCTGTTCTAACTGAGCATTGCCCGGTGGCGCAAGCTTACCGGGCCTACAACACCATCATAACTTCCTGATTTTGTAGGCCTGATAAGCGTAGCGCCATCAGGCACTGGTCGTTATCGTATTAAATCGTCGATAGACAGAAGGCGTCATGCCCGTGCGTTTGACAAATGCACGCCGCAGCACGTCGCAGCTGGCGTAGCCACACTGACTGGCGATGGTTTTTAGCGGCAACGTGCCATTTTCCAGCAGCCGCTTCGCATGGTCTATGCGTCCAGCTTCCAGCCATTCTCCCGCCGCCATGTCCATCTCTTGGCGAAACAGTCGGCCAAGGTGACGGACGCTCAGGCCAATGTGTTCCGCCATATCATTCAGGCTTTCGACGCGGGCCAAATTAGCAAGGGTCCAACGTTGGAGATCCTGGAAGGCGCTGCGGCCCGTTGGGGAAATCGCGCTATGGCGAATAAAGTGGCCTTGGTTGACCGGACGACGGAAAAACATCACCAAGTTGCAGGCCACGTCCTGCGCGACCTCTCGCCCCAAATCTTCCTCCACCAGCCTGATAGCCAGATCCATACCGGAGGTGACTCCGGCCGCCGTTCTCACCGGGCCATCGGCGACATACAGTGCGTCAGCATCGACTTCAATCTGCGGAAACATAGCGCTCAGACGCGAGGCGCTTGCCCAGTGGGTGGTGATTTTGCGCTGTATCAGTAGCCCCGTTTGTGCCAGCAGGAAAGCGCCGGTGCAGACAGAACCATAACGGCTGCTGTTTTCACAAAGCGAACGAATCTGCTCTTTTTGCACAGGCGTCAGCACCTGTTGCCAAACATCCGGCGCGCCCGCCAACAGGAAGGTATCGGGCCGTAGCGTGTGCGCATTTTCAAGCTGCGTGTTCGCCATAAGCTTAACCCCCGATGACGCCTCAACCGTCAGATCATCCAGCGAGACAACCACCGGTTCATATACCTTTCGCCGCAGTTGGCGATTCGCCTCAGCAAAGACATCAAGCGGCCCTGAAACGTCCAGAAGCTGGACGCCGGGTACCGCAAGAATGGCAATAACGCGTTTCATCATCGCTGGGTGTCCTGATTAGAAGTTATGTCCTTATTCGTCGCAATTAGACGTTTAGAGACATACAGAATGCCCTGTAAACTTCATTTCAACAACTCATAAGGAGCAAGATATGACATTTACCGTACAAGGCATTCAGATCCCCGACAGCAAACTGGCCCGTGAAGCGACTGAATTTGTTCGTGACACCGAGAACGACCTGCTATTCCATCACTCTAGCCGCGTCTTCTACTGGGGTGCGCTGGCAGGCGCACGCCGCGGCTTGAAGGTAGATCATGAGCTGCTTTATGTCGGTTGCATGTTCCACGATGTGGGCCTGACCCACGAACATTGCAGCTGTGATAAACGTTTCGAGGTGGATGGCGCGAATGCCGCCCGCGCATTTCTCGATAGCCACGGCGTAGCCCCTGCGGATATCGATAAGGTGTGGACCGCAATTGCGCTGCACACGACCCCGGGGATCCCAGAGTTTATGGCGCCTGAAATCGCGCTGTTAACCGCAGGCGTTGAGATGGATGTATTGGGAATTGATTACGACAAGTTCAGCGATGCCAGCCGTGAAGCGGTGGTGGCGCAGCACCCTCGCCAATCAGGCTTTAAAGAAAATATCATCAACGCATTTTATGATGGTATTAAAGCCAAACCGCAAACTACCTTTGGCAACGTGAAGGCCGACGTCATCGCCGATAAAGAGGCCGCTTTTGTGCCGGGTAATTTCTGTCGGATTATTCGCGAGTCAAACTGGCAAGAATAGGCGTCATGCTGTAATAAGAACTGGGGCTTGGAGAGGGATTTGCCGATGTCCTCGCCCCTGTCTCTATTTTCATCCACGCTCGATGGATTCGCCGATTTTATTTTTAGCGCTCGCCAACAAAAACGCGGTCACCGACGTCGCATCGCTAATTTGTCCGTCGAGAATTAACGCTCTAAATTCAGCGATTTTCATTTTTTTGACGGTCAAACCATACTCTTCTTCATCGAGCTGCTGGCCGCCAAATGTCAGCTGCGTGGCCAAATAGATATGGTAACCCTGCGCAGAATACCCCTGCGCCAGCTTCTGATAGCCGACATATTCAAGCTTACCGGCATTCAAGCCGGTTTCTTCACGCAGTTCTCCGGCGGCAACATCTTCTGGCGCAGCCGAAGGCGACATTTCCCAGCTCCCCTGCGGCAGCTCAAGCGTTCTTTTCCCTAGCGGATATCGGAACTGCTCAACCACAAAGATCTCATCATTGTGCACTGGGATGATGACAACAAAGTCACCCTTTTCAATAACGGAATATATCCCCTCGCTGCCATCGGCACGCTGGACACGATCTTCTTTGAGCGTCATCCAACGGTTTCGGTAAATTTCTTTGGTGGTCAGCGTTTTTATCTCAGCGCTCATTGGCATTATCCTTTGTTGGCAAAAGAGCTGACGTCAAAAAGCAGCAGGCGTCAGACGCATAGAAACAGCATCATTATACTCGTCTCTCTCCAGCCCGGCATGGGGATGAATCTCAATAGTATGCTCCGAGCAACCGTAGATAAATATAAATTATATATAAATATATAGTTGAGAAGTTTTAATAATCGGCAAAAAACCAAGAAATAAAAACCATCTGCAATTGCTTCTTATTATCCGCGTGCTATATTTCGCTCGAAGTCTGACAGCAATGTTATTATTAATTAATAACAATACACGCTTTATCATCTATTATTATTGTGTTCACCTTTTATCAGGTGAATACACGTTAAAGGTTTTCTCATGATCACACGACGGACTTTTGTTAGGCAGAGCCTAGTGGCTTCAGCAGGCACATTTATCGCAGGCCAAGCCGGTTTTAGCTCGCTCGTTTACGCCGCTTCAAACCCTTCATGGCTGATGCCAGATGAAGGTGCGCCCCACGCGGCAACCTGGATGGCATTTGGCGCCAGCGCAGAAATCTGGGAACCGCACCTGCTGCCGGTGGTTCAGGACAATCTGGCATTAATCGCCAAAACAATCGCCTCGTTTGAACCGCTCAATATGTTGGTGCGAGAAGAAGATTACGACCTCGCCTCCCGCCTGTGCGGGTCGACAGTCAATCTGCACGTTCAGCCCATTGACGATCTATGGATACGCGATACCGGGCCGGTATTTGTCCGTAGCCCGCACGGTAAACTTGGCGGCGTCGGTTTTAATTTCAACGGCTGGGGTGATAAGCAAGAGCATGAGCATGACGCGAAGGTGGCGGAGTTCGTAAGCGAAAGCGTGAAGGCCAAGTTTATCCGTTCGTCGCTGACCTTAGAAGGCGGCGGAATTGAGGTCGATGGCGAAGGGACGGCCATCATTACCGAAAGCTGCGTTCTCAATGCAAACCGTAATCCCGGCGTGAGCAAAGCCGAGTGTGAACGCGAGCTAAAGTGCCTGTTGGGGCTGGAAAAAATCATCTGGCTGCCGGGGATTGCCGGTAAAGATATTACCGATGGTCATACAGATTTTTACGCCCGCTTTACCCATCCGGGCACCGTCGTGGCGGGCCTTGAACTGGACTCATCGTCATTTGACTACGCCGTGACCCGGCGGCATCTCGATATTTTACGCGCCGCCACGGATGCCAAAGGTCGGCGTTTAGAAGTGGTGACGCTGGAAGGCCCGTCGAGCATCCGGCAAACCTACGCCAGCGATGATTTTGCCGCAGGCTATATTAATTTTTATGTCTGCAACGGTGCCATCATTGCCCCGGAATTTGGTGATAAGCGTCGCGACCAAAATACCCGCGCGATATTGCAGGAGCTGTTTGCCGAGCGCGAAATCGTTCAGCTAAATATTGATGGTATTGCGGCGGGCGGCGGCGGTATTCATTGTGCGACGCAGCAGCAGCCGACAGTCTAAGACGCGGATAAAATAAGCTAATCCACTATCTGGTTATTTCTGCATCCGCATCAGTTGATTCTTATCTGCCGCTTCTGCGCTCTCCGCCAGCGCCTGAAATTGCGATGGGCTGTAATAGTTTTTGGGCGGCGGTAGGGATTGCATCGCGCTGCCGGGATAAATTTGCAATTCACCCAAACGAGAAAGCTGATAACCACCGACCACGGCGGGCAGGGTCAGTTGATAAGGCGCGGTTTTCTCATAAGGTACGGGCGTCGGCAGGCGATTTTTGCCGAGATAATAGTTGCGTTTTAGCACCAGAAATTTGTCCGGGACACGGCGCTGGCTGTTCCACCAGTCGCCGTCCGTCTCGCGGAATTTGCGCTCCGTTTCGCTGCGCGTGGCGACGCCCAATTGCAACAGCGCCGCTTTAAGCGCCTTTTCCATCGCCGCATTATAGCTTTCGATACTGTGCCCGTGACCGGCGAGGATGACGTTGATTGCCAGCCGCGCGCCCAGCAGGTTGGAGTAGAGATCTTCCGGCGAAAATGCTGAGATTTCTTCTGAAAAACCGGGAACGGATTCAAAACCGTACCACTGAGCGATTTCATGCCACTGGGCCAGTTGAAAGGCCAGATCCCCTGCCAGCCACGCCGCCAGAGTATAGCGCTGCGCCAGATTCGCCGGCGGGGTAAACGCGTGCAGCTGAAGGCGGCGCACGCCCAGTTCTTCCGAGTAAAAATAGCGCCCGCTCTGGCCCAGCGTTGGCAAAATACGGCTGAAAATAAAGAAGGTGTTATCGGCGGTGTCGCGCACATGGGCGATATCGATAAAGCCGCCGCGCCGGGTGTAGACCAGACCGTTTTTCTCATCGCTTAGGCCGACGATATTTTTCACCGCGCCTAGCGCGCTGTCGTTGTAATGATGGCGGCCGAGGGTATCAATGCTCAGGACGTTGCCAATCTGATATACCGGAATGGGCACGCCTATCGCTCGCACATTGAGATTGTAGCCAAATGCGCAGCACGGTCGCAGCGACTCCGGCGGCGGCAAATGGCTGACGACGGGCGATGCATGGTTCACTTTAGGCGGCACTAAAACGCCTTCGTCGGCATGCGCCGCGCCCACCAGCCAAAACAGTAACAGCCATTTTTTCATCAGAACGCCTCCGCCACCTGAAAATAAAACCCGGCACTCTCTTTACCAAACCCCAGATCCAGTCGAATGTTCATTGCCGGTTTCACCTCAAAGCGATAGCCAACGCCCGCCGTAGGCAGCAGCGGGTGCTGGCTCAGATTGCCCACGCTATCGGCCAGCGCGCCCGCCCCCAGCCATAGGACATAGCCATGTCGCCAGTTGAGCTTGCGGCGATACTCCACCTGTCCACTGACCACGTCTTTATCCCGGTAGCGTCCCTGATAGTAACCGCGTAGGCGGCGGTCATCGCCAGCCATTGAGAGCCGGTCCCACGGCACATCTCCGGAGGTAAATCGCCCCCACAGGTCGAACGCCAGCACGCTTTTTTCATTGAGCGGATGGTAATAATCATATTGCAGTTCCGTGGCGGTGAAGTGGCTGTCCGAGCCGACCGCGGGATCAAACCAACTGTACTCGGCCTTAAAAAACTGACCACGCTGCGGTCGGGTGATGGCATCGCGAGAATCGTAATTGACGCTCACCGACGCGCCGGACGCCAACGGCGAGGACGTTGCATGATAGCGGGAAAAAGTGTCGTCCGGACTGGCGTTGTCGATGCCCGCACGCATCTGGGAAAAATCCCAGCCCGCGCCCAGATAGAAATTATCCGCCACTTTTCGCAGCAGCATCGGGTGCAGCCGTAAGGAGTTGTTGGTGTACTTCTGTTCATTGCCCTGGGCGGCGTCGTAGCCAATGCCCCAGAAGCCGGTCGGGACTTTAGCGAGGGTGGCGTCAATAAACAGCCGCCAATTATCGTCGGTGAAAAAAGTGTAGTTGCTCAGCCCCAGCCCTAAAGCGCCGCTGGTGCTGACATAGCCGGTAAACGAGACCGATGAGTTTTGCGTGGCGGTATCTGCCGGATCGACGCGATACAGCCCCGCCACCGCCATTCCCATGCCGAGCCGCAGTTCCGGGGTGTAAAACGGCCCCGGCAACACACTCCAGTCGATGCCCTTTTGCGGACTGTACTGGTTATCCGCCCCCAGCGTGGCGAGAAAGTCATCCACCGTTTTTTCATCCAGTGTCATCGCCTTGAGCGCGGGCGATGTGCAAAGCAATAGCGAGGCGAGCAACAATCGTCGGCTATACATCAAAACCGGTACTCTCCGGCCACGAAGAAGCTGTTGCGCTCGTTGAAGCCAAATTCGGTCAGCACGTTAAAATGCGGCGTTATCGCGTACTGGGTGCCGAGCAGCATATTCCACGGCGCAGAGAGCTTCTGTTTAACGTCGAAGCGCCCGTTATTATCCTGATTGACGGCGCTGATCAGCGGCTGTAGTTCAGCGGGCATATGGAGATCCGCGAGGCTGCCTCTAAACTCCTGCTGCACGTTCTGGTACATGCTGCCGAGCCAAACGCTGAGGGTTGACGGCCCTTGCGGGCCTTGAAAACTGAACCGATAGCCCACGCGTGGCGACACGGTAAGGGCGGATATTTTGCCGTCGAGAATGTCAAAATCGGTGCGGGTGTAGTTGGTGTCCACTAGAGCAAACCAGTTCTTGTAGCCGCCCGCGAGGGTAATGCCGGTGCCCCAGGTGGTGCCTTTGAAGTCGAGGGCGAAATCAATGTCCTGCAAATCGCCGCGCTGATTTAGCCGATGCACCGACGAGGCAATAATTTTATCGATACCGCTGTAGCGAGAAGGGTCGGCGTCAACGGAAACGTTCGAGACGGACGAGCCGCGCGTGTGCCCAACCAGCCCGTAAATATTGAGAAACGGGAATACCCACATATCGAGGCGCAGGTTTTCCGTTTTACTCTGCTGGCGGGTTTTTCCGGCGTCGATGTTAAACATATCTGACGGGATAAGGTGATTACCCAACGCCAGCCCCGAGAAGCTGATGCTGTCGACGTCGATATTTTGCCGCATATTCATATAGCTGAGATTGACGCCGAACGGCAACGGAATGTCGTAACCGCGCGCCCTGGCCTCGTTGCCCCAGATGGGAAAGGTGCGATCTGGCACCTCTTCCGCCAGAGCGGTGCCCGATAAAAGCGCTAGTGTGAGTATCGCGTTACGTCCTTTCATTCCCCTTCCTCATGGTGTGGCATCGCCATTACAGGCCAGAGCCAACGTTGAAATAGACCGCCTGTTCATTATCGCTGAAAGCTACGTCGATTCCCGTATGCAGCCCGTATTCGCGGGCGATCAGGTAGCGAAAACCGCTGCCCCACGCTACTTCCGCCTGTTTATATAGGTCGCTGGCGCTGTCTTCGGCGCTCCCCGCGCCGATAAATCCTTGGAGAATCCAGCGCGGCGTAATTTGCCAGGCCAGCTGCGTCTGTACGGTGCTCACCACATCGCCCTGATAGCGGTAACGGGAGATGCCGCGCAGCTGGATGTACGGGCTTGCCATCGGCGGCAGGTGGGCGTCTTTATGAGACAGAGACTGGTAGTTTGTCGCCAGCGACAGTGTCCACGTCGGGTTGAGCGGCAGGAAAATTTTGCCGTCGAGAGTCAACATGTCGTAGCGGTAGTCGCCGCCAAAGGTGTGACCGTAAAACTGGTATTGCCCGGTCAGCGAGACACCGCGCTGGGGCCAGAAGAAGTTGTCGGTGGAGTCATATTCAGCAATCACGCCCAATGCCGACGAGGTGCTATTTTCGCCAAGCAGTCGCTTCCAAGCGCGGTCCACCAGTGGATTGTTGGGCGCGGAAATATCCATACTGGCCCAGAACTGCGAGACACCAAGCAGTACCGGGCTGTCGCCGACACGAAACTGCAACCGCTGCATCCCACCGTAGCCGCGCGTTTCAGTATTGATGGCTTTGTTGTTGCCAAAACCGGCAATGTCGCCGGAATAAATATCGAGATTGATATTGGCATAGCCCCCGGCGACCAAATAGCGGATGCGGTCATCCTGCCAGGTATGGCGATGCCCGCCGCCGACAAACCAGGTGCCGTTTTGTGTGCCCCCGCCGCCAAAGGCGCTGAGGGCGGGCGGTATAAAACGCCCTTCCACCTGATGGCCTTTGCCGTGCAGAAACAGGCCGAACAGCCCACCGCCGTAACCTACCGCCGGTTCGGTGATTACCATTGGGATCGGCATAAAGCCGTAGCGGTTGTCCTGCAAATACTCGCTCATATCGACCATACCGTCTTCCGGGTCGATAAGTTCGGCGCTAGCAGCGGAACTACACAGTAGGCAAAGCAGGCTCAGCCACTTCATCTTTTACCTCCGCCAAGCATGGCAGGAGGCAAAGGAAGAGAAGGCGAATAAACAGAGGTAATACGCGAAAATAATGAGCTGCAAACGTGTCATACCAGCCCCCGCAGTGCCAAAATTATTGTTATTTTTCATAGCACCAGCATTCAGGCCGGCTATGCATTTGAGCATAGACCACCCTGACGCTTCTTCAAGTATGCTCAGAGGCGAATCGACATCCCCTGCGGCGCGGAAATGCCCGCATCTAGGCTGTTTTTTTCGCGAACGCCGTTATGAATCACGCCATTCGCTATTTTGTTCCACTGCACCTTCGTGGGATGGCGGCATAACGTATAGTGTATCTATCCCCCTAGCGATCGCGGAGGTTAGTCGTCTCTATGATTGCAGCAAAATCCTTTGGGTTATCCGTGCTGATAGCCTGCTCGTGGTATGTTCCCGCCAGCAGTGCGGCCGAGAGCCAGCTCATTAAACAGCGTGCGGATGCCGTGTTGGCGCTCATGAGCTATATGGTGGTCCCCGATGTCACCGCCAGCGACCTGAATATTGGCTCGGGAGAAAATGAGAAAAACGCCCTGTCATTGACCCAGTTTGGCGGCGGCGCGACGCTTAGCGACAGCGTGCCGATTTATCTCGAGGGCGCATTGGGTTACAGCCGCTATGACCCGCAGTTTCTGGTGAGCCAAGGGGAAGAGAGCCGACGCATACCCACTCGATGGAACAGCCTGACGGCTACGGGCGGCGTGGGATGGGATTTCCCGCTTTACCAGGACAACGCGGGGGGAAAATGGGTGCTGCGCCCCATCGCCAACTTCATGCTGGGCACGATGGCCAGCGATATCAGACTTGGCGCAAAGGCGGTCGAGTTTCGTCGTAACGCCGATTACCAGTTTCTGGATGGCGGCAGGCTGAATGCCTGGGGCGCGGGCGGTTCTCTGATGCTGGATTACGAGCTAATCAGCCAGCCGCAGGACATTGACGTCGAACTGCGTTATTCCGCGATGAATTTGCAAACCTTTGGCAATACATCGCACGCCATTGACGGCCAGTCCAGCATGCAAAATCTGGGTATTTACCTGCGGCGTCGCGCGCCCATTTTCGACTGGCAGTTATTAAAAAGCCCAGTGCGTTACGTTCTGGAAGGCGCGCACACGGAATACCTTGGCCAGCAGCGCGGAGGGCTAGGGTTTAATAGCCTCAGCTCTATCGGCATTGGCTTGGAGATCGACAGCAGTAAATACCCGGTATTTATCACCCGCACCCGCGTGGTGGCACGCTATATGTTTGGCAATAATACTTACGGTTATGGAATTGGTTTAGCCATGAGCTTCTGAGCACCGAAGGCATTCACTTAATTTCATACATCAGACCGCCTTTATTCTTAAGCATGCCTGGCCGTATCGCAATGGCTTCTTTATAAGTCGTCATTTCTGCCGTCTGCGCAATGTATTCTTTAAAATGAGGGGTTAGACGGTGCGCCTGATACGCCTCTTCGCTGGCGTATATTTCATAGAAATACCAGCGATTAGGGTTAGCCTTATCAATAGCGGCATACATTGCCTGAACGCCTTCCTCCACCTTTATAGACTGCGCCATTTCGGGCAAAACGATATCGCAAAAAGCCTGCCTAAACGCGGGTTTCACCTCAACGATGACAAAGTTATTGATTGTTTTATCGCTTTGGGCAATCTGTTTATCTGCCAAAAATTGTGGAATGACATCTATCCTACGCTGTTGGCTCGTTTGCAGAATATCAGCTGAATTGCGCAAAAATTCTTTGTAGCTCGTTGAGTTCAGGTGCTGTTGGTAAGCATCGCTGTCAGCATAAATTTCAAATACATACGCAACTGACGGGCTCGCCGTTTTGTTGGCTGAATACATCGCCAGCGTGCCAGGTTCACCGGTTACTGAAGCCGTAATATTCTTTTCCGCTAGGCTGTCGTATGCGCTGTATTTATCTTGCTTAATGACGAGCTCAAAAATATTGAACACGGGCGGAACAGTGGCCTTTTGCCCCAACGCGCTGGCTGAAGAGCTCATGGCCAACAAAAGTGATAACGAAATCCCAGCTTTCATCAGTAACCTCGCTTGTTGTCGCACTCGCCCCTAGTTGATTCGCAAGGGTGAGAGTCGTGCCGCGCTTTCAGGCAGCGGTGGAATGATGCCATCAACAACATGAGGAACGTACGGAGCCTCCAGCGAGGCAATTTCCTCTGCCGATAATGTCAGGTTAAGAGCTTCCACTGCGGTTGAAAGATGCTCTGCTTTTGTGGCGCCGATGATAGGTGCGGTGACAGCAGATTTAGACAGCAGCCATGCAAGCGCAATATGCGCACGAGGAACGTTTCGCCCAACGGCCATCTGTGCCACGACTTCAACCACTTTACGGTCCTGCTGAGCGGCATTTTCATACATTTTCAGTGCAAAAGCGTCATTTTGCGTTCGGGTTGTGGTTTCATTCCAGTCGCGAGTCAGTCTGCCGCGCGCCATTGGACTCCAAGGAATCACACCCACGCCCTGATCCTCACATAACGGCAGCATTTCCCGCTCTTCTTCCCGATACAGTAAATTATATTGTGGTTGCATAGAGACAAAGCGCGTCCAGCCATTACGCTCGGCAACATGCTGCATCTTCGCAAAACGCCAAGCTTCCATTGAAGAGGCACCGATATAGCGAATTTTCCCTGCTTTCACCAAATCGTGGAGCGCTTCCATGGTTTCTTCAACCGGTGTGCCATGATCAAAACGGTGAATCTGATACAGATCCACATAATCCATGCCCAATCGGATTAGGCTGTCATCAATGGACTGAAACAACGATTTTCGCGATAAAAAACCGGTGTTTGGCGAGTTACGCCATGGGAAAAATGCCTTGGTCGCGACGACGATTTCATCACGGTACGCCATATCGCGTAGCACCCGCCCCACAATGTCCTCCGAGCTGCCACCGGAATAAATGTTAGCCGTATCAAAGAAATTGATGCCAGCCTCAAGTGCTTGGCGAATCAGCGGCCTTGAAGCGCTTTCATCAAGCGACCATGGCTGAGGAAGACGTTCTGGCTCGCCATAGCTCATGCATCCCAGACACAGTTTTGAGACTTTCAGGCCACTTCGCCCCAGGTTTACATACTGCATAGTTTTCTCCTCGCTAAATCTTTTATTGCCAGTTCCCCAACATTTTCGGGATAAATTCACGAATTTCATACTTAGCGGAATTAGGGAAATAGACGTCTTCTTTTAAAATAGCGTCTAACTCCTCCCGGCTTTCAGTCCGAGCAATAATCACCCCTGCTCTTTCGCGATCCGCATAGGGGCCAATAAGCACAAACTTACCTGCATCGAAATAGCGCTGAAACCAGCTGACATGCTGTGCAAAAAGCGCGTCATGCTGCTCAGGAGAGATATCTTTATTGACTTCAATATTGATGAGATACATTTTCTGCCCCCGTTTTTAGACTGCCATTTTTAAAGCAGGTGCAGCGTCTTTAATTGCTGCAATCAGTCGCGCGGCGTGTTCTTTAGCCATTGCTTTCTGTTCCCGGACTTTGGCTTCGTCACGCCCCGCGTAGCTGATCCCACATGTGTAAATCGGAGCCTGTAAATCCAGATTGCACAGCAACGCGGTAGTTTCAAACTGCGCTAGGTAGTGCCCAATGTCGTGGCCGAACAACCCTTCAGGTGAATACAGCCCTTCTGGTGCTCCGGCGGTAAAGGAAACAATCAGCTTTTTGCCCCCCAGTTTTGCGCTCGAACCATGGGCAAAACCGTGAACAAAAACCTTATCAATCCATAGCTTCATTAGCCCTGGCACCGAATACCAGGAGAAAGGAAATTGCCAGACGATAACATCGGCTTTGAGTAAGGCTTCCTGCTCCTGCGCGATATTGATTTGGTAGTCAGGATACAGCGCATCAAGAAAGCGGATTTCAGCCTCGGGCAGCGTTTTCGTCACGTCACCCAGAATAGTGGCATTGCCAATGGACTCCTTAAGATTCGGATGACCCGAAATAATCAGTACATTTTGCATTTTTGGCTTCCTTAACGGTGGTTTGTTTAACTGGAAGTGAGTATAAACAACCGTAATTCTGTTTTTAGAGCAGCAATAGCTCACACACTTTTAGCCATAGGCTAATAATTAAGTTCTCTTTTCTGCGCTGGATAACGCCATGAACAATGCGATGTACAACCAAATCCGTATCTTCCAGAGCATCGTCCGTGAAGGCAGTATCACCGCAGCGGCCAGGAAACTTGAGATAACGCCGCCTTCAGTCAGCAAGGCGCTTAAACTTCTCGAGCGGCATATCGGTCACCCTCTTTTTGTGCGCACTACGCGGCGCATTGAACTGACGGATGCCGGGGAACAATTATTTCAGCAGACGTCGCTGGCTGCCGCATCGCTGGAACATGCGGTAGAAGGCATCAAAGATCTGAATCAGGAGCCCTCCGGACTGGTCAGAATTACGCTATCGCGCTTTGCATACCTGCTTATTCTGAAGCCATTTATGGCGGAGTTTTGCCTGAACTACCCGGGAATACAGCTTGAGATATCGGTTTATGACGGAACCGTAAATATGATCGATGAACGTTTTGATTTGGGGATTCGTTTTGGCGATATCTTGGAAGAGAGCGTGGTGGCACGCCAATTAATGAAACCGTTTCGTGAAGGTCTGTATGCATCAGCGAGTTATCTGGCAAAACATGGTGTGCCCGAACTACCAACGGATTTACATCAGCATCAACTCATCGGCTATCGCTTTATTACCAATAACCGCATCCTCCCTTTGATGCTGGAAGATAAAGGTGAGCAATTAACCGTTGAGATGCCAGGACAGCTTATAAGCAATGATATTGATGTCATGGCTGACGGAATACGCAGCGGTCTGGGAATTGGACGAATGTTTGAGCCGGTATATGAATTGCAGCCCGATAAAGAGCAATTTATCCCAGTAATGATGCCTTACTGGAAGACCTATCCACCGGTTTATCTCTACTATTTGAAAAGCACCGGCCGTGCAAAACGCGTCAACGTGCTGATTGATTTTTTAATCATGAAAACCAAAACACGATGAAAAATGCCGATGAAAGTCATTGTTATTCCAGCCTGCTTAGCCAAGCCGTTATGAGAAATAGAGAGTTTCAATAACTCAGAGGCCGTGATAACAGCGACGACGTTGTTCAATCCCATCCATTATTTGTGAACTTTCTGGCCCCCATTCAAGGCCCGTCAGCCTCCCTGCAGATTGATGAATACATCTAATAAACCCTAGCGAATTACCCCATCTAATCGAATAAATCACTTTGCGTTATGCTTTTGCAACACCACAGTTGAAGGATAACGTCATGCAAACTGTAAAACTAAACAACGGTATTGAAATGCCCCTTTTGGGCTTCGGCGTCTTCCAGATGACGGATGCAGCAGAGTGCGAAAGAGCCGTGATTGACGCCATCGATACGGGTTACCGCCTGATCGATACCGCCGCGTCTTACCAGAATGAAAGCCAGGTTGGGAACGCACTGAAACAGACCGGCATTGCTCGTGACGAGCTCTTTGTAACGACCAAACTTTGGCTACAGGACACCCATTACGAAGGCGCCAAAGCGCAGTTCGAACGCTCTTTGAATCGGCTGCAACTTGATTACGTCGACCTGTATCTGATTCACCAGCCTTACGGCGATGTCCATGGGGCATGGCGTGCGATGGAAGAACTGCAGCAGGCAGGCAAAATTCGCGCCATTGGCGTCAGCAACTTCCATCCCGACCGATTGGCCGACCTTATGGCCTTCAACAAAGTGGCCCCGGCGGTCAACCAGATTGAGGTTAACCCCTTCAATCAGCAGTTGCAGGCCGTGCTGTGGAATCAAAGCCATGGAATTCAGCCAGAAGCCTGGGCACCGTTTGCTGAGGGCAAAAATGGTCTATTCCAGCATCCCGTGTTAACGGCAATGGGTCAAAAGTACGACAAGAGCGTGGGCCAGGTTGTGCTGCGTTGGATCTTCCAACGAGGCATCGTTTCACTGGCTAAATCGGTGCGCAAAGAACGCATGGAAGAGAACATCAACATTCTCGATTTTGAACTCAGCTCCGAAGATATGTTGCAAATTGCCGCGCTCGATACCGCCACCAGCGCCTTCTTCTCTCACCGCGACCCAGCGATGGTGGAATGGCTGACTGGCCGCAAACTTGATGTTTGAGTCGAATAAAAGAGGTATTCATTCAATGCAAAAACGTTATTTGGGTAAATCCGGACTCGAAGTCTCTGTACTTGGGCTCGGTTGCATGGGCTTAAGCCACGGTTACGGTCCGGCGACCGATACTCGCCAAGCTATCGAGCTCATTCGCGCCGCGGTTGAACGTGGCGTCACCTTCTTCGATACCGCAGAAGTGTATGGCCCCTTTCTTAATGAAGAGGTTGTCGGTGAGGCCTTAAAACCGTTTCGTGACCGTGTGGTTATCGCCACCAAATTTGGTTTTACCTTCGGTGCAGAGAACAAGCAGCAGATTTTAAACAGCCGTCCAGAGCATATCCGTGAAGCGGTGGAAGGGTCATTACGCCGTCTTAAGACGGATGTCATTGACCTGCTGTATCAACACCGTGTCGACCCGGATGTCCCGATTGAAGATGTAGCGGGAACGGTGAAAGACCTGATCGCTGAAGGCAAAGTCAAACATTTCGGCCTGTCCGAAGCGGGTGCGCAGACCATTCGTCGGGCGCATGCTGTACAGCCGGTCACTGCGCTGCAAAGCGAATATTCCATGTGGTGGCGCGAGCCTGAGCAGGAGATCCTGCCATTGCTGGAGGAACTGGGCATTGGCTTCGTGCCCTTCAGCCCATTAGGTAAAGGCTTCCTGACGGGGTCTATTAAGCCAGGAACCACTTTTGGGAAAGATGATTACCGAAGCCAGGTGCCGAGATTCGCCGAACAGGCAATTGAAGCGAATGAAAAGCTGGTCTCATTGCTGGGTGAACTGGCGGCTGGGAAAGGCGTGACGTCTGCACAAATCGCGCTGGCATGGCTGCTGGCACAAAAGCCGTGGATTGTGCCTATTCCTGGGACTACCAAACGACATCGTCTGGAAGAAAACCTAGGGGCTGCCGACATCATTCTTTCGCAGGATGACTCACGGCAGATAACCCAGGCACTTGAAACGATTAAAATCGTCGGCGAGCGTTATTCGCCCGAGCATCAAGCGCGCGTGGGCCGTTAAGGATTAAGCGGGTTCCCGAAGAGTAGCGAACCCGCAACTCCCTCGCAAAAATGTCATCCGCCAGCCTCTTGCAGTCGACAACGTTTTTCTATTCCCAGCGTCTGGGGCTCACTCTACACACGAAAGATTGTTCAAAGAGAGCCTCAGCTAGGACAAATCCATGTTGCTTATTTCACGCGTAAAAAAGCGACAAGCATCACATTTACGTTACGCCATGTTCCGGCAAATTAAGTGCAATCTCATCCGACCAGAATAACCATACAAACAGCATTTATAGGATTATCCCTCTCTCATCCGGCAAATAGATCGGGCCGTGACCCGCAATTGTAAAATAGTTGAACCTCTACCAACATTTAATTCACATATTCCGCAGAGTATTGCGCTTCTTAATAATCCTTATATCACATGATATAGCCCCCTCTTACCGCATAACCTGGCATTTTATTTCAGACAAACAAACCCACCTTTAAAAACACACCATACAAAGCAACATTTACACACCAAAATTAACAATACCCCAGTATTGCATCGCTTACACCGATCGATAAGGCAGTAATGATTGATGATACCGATGCCTTATCCGCTTTTCGATCGGAATAAACAATTAACAATTTTGTTTTTTATCATGTTTAAATTCAACTAACTCCCCAGATACAACAGGGGCAAGGAAATATCCTATTCGTTTTAATTAAAGCACTCCGATATCTATCGTCAAAATATCAATACAAATTATCCATCATTGGATCTCTGGGAAAATAAGGAAACCATCTTGGCTATTACATTACCGTCAAAGTTAGCAGCATTGCTGTGCGTGATACCTTTGCTTTCTGCCTGCAGCACGTTGCAGGCAAAAAAAGAGTCAACGCCAGCGAACAGTTCAGCCCTTGCGGCTAAAGCTGAAGGCAAGCAATGCGTTGATAATTTTGACCTTCTGCGCAAGTTAAATTATGACGCATTTAACTTATATAAAACGCAGTTTGATGAAATTAATCGAAATTATGATTATTACAAAAATAACCAGCTATTAATGGAAAACGACCCCAAAGAACTTATTACTTTCACACTCAACGATAAGCTCAATATGATCTGCGAGCGTGTGAAAAGCCAGACCTTTGTTGAAATAAGAAAAAAGATGCAGGCCGTCAGTAAAATTTAACGGCCTGATCTCATTCAATAATAGCAATACGCAATACCCCCCTGTTGTGAACGGGGTGGGCAGCAAGTGTTAAAGGGTACAAACAGATGGCTATCGTGAGAAAATATATCGCTGTATTGCTTATCATCAATCATATGATGGTAACTCTCGTTCCTCTGCTGTACTCCCCATCACTACAGGCTGGGGCACAGTCTGAACTCAGCCATAATATGAATATCATGCGTACTGAGCTGACCGGAGAACCCTCCACATCTGCGCTATCAACCAAGGCCGATAACGCGAAAGCATTAACGCCATCAGCTATACCCAAAGGGGAGCGCTTGTTTGCCCCCTCCGCCATTGTGACGCCCGACTCTCGCCAAGCAATGCAGCCTGCGTCCATGTTGCCAGACCTCACCTCTACCTCCTCAACCGACTCGCCCACCATCAACGCGCAACAGGTACAGTCAGGCCTTCACTCTTTTTGGGGGGTAATGGGTAGCGATAACCCAACGGAGAGCGGAATGAATATGGCGACCAGCATGGCCTCCGGGCTGGCAAACAATGCGATTCGCGACTGGCTGTCACATAAAGGTAACGCCCGCCTTGAGCTCAGCACAAAGGGAAAAAGCCAAGGACAGATCCTTTTACCGCTGTGGGAGTCCGAGAGAAATATCGCTTTCAGTCAGTTTGGCACGCTGAATCAAGCGGATCGCACCCTTTATCATATCGGTGCGGGATGGCGTAATTACCTGAATAACGCCTGGATGCTGGGGATTAATAGCTTCTGGGACTACGACGACACTGGAAGCAATGCCCGCCTCGGCGTGGGCGCTGAAGTGTGGTCCGATAATCTTAAAATTGCCGCCAACGGCTATTTTCGCCTGACGGACTGGCATCAGTCTCCCCTCGCATCGATGCGCGATTATGACGAACGGCCTGCAAATGGCTTTGATATCCGGGCAGAGACCTGGCTTAGCGCGCTCCCGCAGCTTTCCACCACCCTAAAGTATGAAAAATACTATGGTGAAGGGGTCATCATGACAGGTAATGCTTCACCGCATAATCTGGCTAATTCGCCGCACGCCTGGACCGCTGGGCTGCGCTATACGCCGGTTCCGCTAATCACGTTGAGTGCTGAACATACGCAGGGCAGCGTCAGCGAAACGCAGCTAAAAATGTCGTTTAACTATCGCTTTGGGCAAAGTTGGAAAGAGCTGACCGACAGCCGCCTAGTGCAAGTTGCCCGCAGCGTGGCGGGCCAGCGCTACGATTTCGTCGAACGTAATTACGATATGGTCATGCAGTACAAAAAGCAGGAGCTCATCAACCTGACGCTACCTGCGACAATCGCTGCCGAAGCGCTATCAACGGCGGTGCTGAATGCCAGCGTTGATAGCAAATACGGTGTTAAAGATATTCAATGGAATACCCAGGAGCTTCTGCTGGCGGGAGGCCAGGCGGTGAAACAGTCCAATAGCACACTCCTTTTGACCATGCCCCCCTATCACGAAAATGGGCTGAACCGTTATACCGTCACGGCCGTTGCCACCGATATCCATAATAATACCTCGGCCGAAGCGCGAACCACCGTCATGATATCCCGCTCTTCAAATACCGTTTTACTCACCGTCACGCCTGCCAGCAATCTGGCTGCTAGCGGGGCGGACGTGACAACCGCTACCGCATCCGTAACCGACAATTCTGGCCAACCGTTGGCACAAATGAATGTCGCCTTTACCCTCTCAGGAAGCGACAGCAACTGTACGCTCACCGGAAGTACAACCTGCCAAAGCCTCGCCGTTACTGATGGGCAAGGCCAAGCGACGGTGCGGGTGGGTCATAGCACCGCAGGTATACAAACGCTACGGGCAACGCTGGAAAACGGAAACAGCGCGAGCCAAGCGCTGCACTTTATTGCCGATAGCGCCACGGCCCGCGTAGAGTCTCTGACCGTCACGACCCAGGGCGGCATTGCAAACGGTACAGCGACGGAGAATTTGATAGTGACCGTGGTAGATGCAGGCGGCAACCCCGTTTCCGATACGCTGGTTGCGCTGAGCGCGTCGGAGGGTCCGTGGCTTTCAGCGGCCCATGTCACTACCGACAGCACGGGGAAAGCGAGTTTCTCCGCATTCAGCCAGACGGCTGGCGTTTTCCAGATAACCGCATCAGCCAACGGCACCAGCGCCCATGCGGACGTCACTTTTCGGGCGGATGCCAGCACGGCAAAGATCGCTTCGGGGGCATTAACTATTTTGGTCGACAATGCGCTGGCCAATAATAATGATGCCAACCAAGTACAGGCCGTGGTTACCGATGCGTGGGGCAACCCGGTGGGTGGCGTAGAGGTCAATTTTTCCGCCGCAAGTCATACCGTTGTCACACCTGCTCGTGCGATTGCCGACAACAATGGCACGGCCCTCGCGACGGTAACCAGTACACAGGCTGGCGTGAATGTAATAACCGCATCGGTCAACAACAGCCAAGCAACGGCCAATCTGACGTTCACTGCGGACACCAGCACCGCACAGGTTGCATTATCGGTCGACCAAAACCAGGCGCTGGCTAACGGCCAGGCGACAAATCATGTTGCCGCCATTGTTACCGATGCTTGGGGTAACCCGCTGGCAAACTTCGCTGTCGCGTTTAGCGCTGATAATGGGGCCACTATTCTGAGCCCCGTTTTCACCGGGACGGATGGTCGGGTGACCACCACGCTAACCAGTACGGTGGCAGGCAATAGCTTAGTGACGGCAACGCTGGACAATGGGCACTCGCAAAGTACCGTTGTTCGCTTTATTGCCGATACCGGCACCGCAGAAATTCTGAGCGGCAATATACGTGTCACCACGAACTACGCTACCGCTAACGGCCTTGCGCAGAATGCTGTCCAGGTCATGGTGACCGATGCGCATAACAACCCGGTGTCAGGCGTGGCCGTGACTTTCAGCGCCAATCATAGCGCCGTTGTCGATCTCGCCACCGTTATCACCGATAGCGATGGGATCGCCAATACCACGCTGACCAGCACGCTCGCGGGCGATAGCTTGGTCACCGCAACCCTCAATGGCAGCAGTGCGAGCATTACCGTACGGTTTGTGGCAGATCCGAGCACCATTGTGATGGCGGCGGGAAATCTACGCATTATTTCCGATAATGCTGCCGCTAACGGCACGGCAACGAATGAAGTTGAGGCTAGGGTCACCGATGCTCATGACAACCCCCTTGCCGATATTACCATAACATTCAGCGCAGATAATGGCGCCACCGTCAGCATAGAGAACGTCACCACGGATGCAGATGGGCTCGCCAGAACAACGCTGACCAGCACCACTGCGGGAAGCAGTCGAGTCACTGCGGCGGTATACGGCAGCAGCGAAAACATCGACGTCACCTTTGTTGCCGATGCAGCCACCGCCGTGCTCAGCGAACTGGTGGTGATATCTGACGACGCACTCGCTGATGGGGTCCGAGACAATAGCGTCCGCGCGACGGTTCAGGATGCTCACGGCAACCCGATATCGGGCGTCACCGTCGCTTTTAGCACTGATAATGGCGCGAGTATCACGGCAAATTCCGCGATGACCGATGTCAATGGTCAAATTGTCGCCTCCCTGACTCACACCCTCGCAGGGCAAAGCTGGGTAACCGCCGAGGCCAATAGCAGCAGCCGCAGCGTTGCGGTGAACTTTGTCGCCGACGCCGCCAGTGCGTCGCTAAGCAACCTGGAGGTCACCCTCAACAATGCCGTCGCCAATGGTTCCGCAGCCAATGGCGTGCAGGCAACGGTTACCGATGCTTATGGTAATCCGCTAACCGGCGTCACCGTGATCTTTAATGCCGATAATGGTGCCAGCATCATCACCAACGCCGGGATTACCGACGCCAACGGTCAGGCCAGCGCAACATTGACCAGCATAATCGCCGGAAACAGTACGGTAACCGCGACGGTAAATGGGTATAGCGAAAGCATCGTCGTGAGTTTTAGCGCCGATGCCTCTACGGCAAACCTGAACGCCAGCGATCTTCTGGTCACCGTCGATCACGCCACGGCTAATGGCGTCGCTGAGAATAGCGTGCAGGCGACGGTGAAAGATGCCAATGGCAACCCCGTTTCTGGCATCACCGTGAACTGGAGCGCCAGCAATAATGCCACGATCGTTCCCACAAGCGGGATCACCAATGCTGAGGGCGTGGTTATCGCCAACTTGACCAATACCACCGCAGGGATAGCAACCGTCACGGCGGCGATAACGGGTAGCGACGCTAGCGTTTCAACACAATTTCTGGCCGGGAATCTGGCAGCAGATTCATCCTCGCTCACCGTGTCTCCTGCGGCCATACCCGCAGATGGTACAACCGAGGCAATATTACGCCTGGCGCTCTTTGACGAATTTGGCAACGCTGTAACGGGATTATCGGACCTGATGTTTGTGGCCATCCCCGCTGAAGTCACCATTGCACCACCTGTTGAAATGAGCGAAGGCATATACGTTGCCACGCTGAAAAGCACGCATCCTGGTACGGTCTCGATCGCAGTAACGCTTGCCGGTAATGCAACGGGGATAACCGGCTCACTCAATATCTATCCACTGAGCTTTAGCGGAAGAGTCACTTTCCTGATGCCATAAGTGCTTCAGGGACACGACAAGGAGGATAAAAAAATGACCATTTCAGTGACAAACGGCATATCAGGCAAGCAAAGATTGGCTAACGTCTTTCCCCGGCTACGCGCAGCCAGTAGAGCCGGATATCTGGCTCTACTGGCTGGCTTTACGCTGTATTCATCGCATTCATTCGGCGCCTGTAATTTTGTTGATGGTAGCGGTCCTTGGACGGCATGGGTCTCCATCCCCGCAGATTTAAGCATTCCTTCCGATGGTCAGGTGGGCGATGTCATCCACAGCGATGCCGGCTGGCAACAGCTGGGAACCACTCACCTTCGCTGTACGACCAGTGGGCAGACCTTCACGGGCTATGACTTTGCCATTGAAGAATCCACCATTGCAGGCGTTTATAAGCTACCGGGCATGCCTGAGCTTGGTATCCGGATCACCTACGACAACACGCATAATAATTCAGAGCTTGGCAATACTATTTTTCATTACCCCAAAACCCCAGGGCCACATGGCGCGACGGGGTTTACGCCGACGGGGAATTTTAAGGTTGATATCATTTTACTTTCGTCATTGGTGAACTTTATGCCCGGCAATTACACGGTTAGCTGGCCTGACATAATTGGGTCTGTTCGCTATTCCGAACTCTTAGTCGGCACGGTTAAACCACTGGCTTCCACCATGAATATCACCGTGACCAATGATGAATATTGTTATCTCTCAGCAGTAGAAACGCTGAATTTTAACCAGACGACTCTTTCACAGTTGAGCAGCGGCCAATCACTGGGAAGCCGCAGTGTTAGCGTCACGTGCCCATATACGACCACTCAAGAAAGCTTCACCCGCCGCGTGCGCTTTAACGGAAATGCCAATGGCAATCAATTTATGGCGGAGCATCAGGGCATAGTTCTGCAACTCAGAGATAGCCAGGCCAACGTTATACCGCCGGGCGGCGCGGTGGAGATCACGTTGACAAAAGAGAACGCCGGGCATGGCGGCCAGATGATGATTCACCTGATTCCCGTTGTTGATGAAAATAATATTCCCACCGTTGAGGATTTAGGTGAGTGGCAAATTCATTTACTTCTTGAGTAACCCAGCCGCAGCCCCCAGCAATTTTGTGGCACGAATAATCCTCACATGCCTCCCAATACTAAAAAGAAATGATAATGAATATACTTAGTGATAATGAATTTTATACTCAAGGGATTCTTTTTGCTCTGGATACTATAAATACCGCCACGCCTTTCCCACCTGATAAATCGCCAATAACATTATATATTGTTACGAGCACAGCGATTTCAGGAATCAGTACTTTTTTATTAAAAAAGCCAATCACTGAGCACGCTGTTTTTATATGCAACCACAAAATACAACATTTTATAGATCGGCGTTATCCTGATGTTATTAAGTATTTCATCGACGAAAACTCATCGGTCTCCGCTGCGGTTAGGATATTGCGGTTAGCGATCGCCAAAAATCACGTTAGTGGCACTCAAAAAATCATACAGGATAACATTCAACTGAGTGAAAAAGAGATAGCTGTCCTGTCGTTATTGCGACAAGGTTATGACATTAAATCAATTGCTTACTTTTACCATGTCAATACTAAGACCATCTATGCCCACAAGAACAACGCCATGAAAAAATACGGAGCTAAAAATCTCCATGAATTTTACCACTTCATATTAAAAACAATAAAACCCCATGAAGACAATAAGTTAAAACCACAACAGCAAAAACCATTAAATTAACATCCTCAATATGAGAAGCGTGTCGTAAACCTCACCGGGGTGTTTACCATTTGTTTATTCGGCTCATGGAATACTCTTTTTACTTACGGCGATGCTACGTGTTTTGTTGTTTGTTTATATTTAAAAAAACTAGAACTATCAATTGCTTTAGGTAATTTCAATGCCTCGTTCCCAATTTATCGCTGCACACTTCGAACATCTCATAAAAACGGGCGTCATTAAATCCGGAGAAAAAATGCCATCCTTTCGTAAAGTCGGCTATGAACATAATGTGTGCCTCAGCATCGTCCAGCAATCATATAACCTGCTGGAAAATAAAAAAATGATCGTTTCGCGGGGGCGTGCTGGCTATTATGTTGTGCGTGCTGCGGCGCTAAATCATTTACCAATAAAAACCCATCCGCTGTCTCAACCCGTTGAAATAGCCCATAGCGATCGGTTTAACGCATTGCATAATCTCTATTTTTTTAAGAATATCCTCCCCACAACCCACGAAAGATCGTATCTACCCCAGAATATTCATAATCAACTCTCAAAGCGTATCAGCAATGCGCTGAAGTTTGGTATTCCCGATATTCATCAGGATGAAAGCGTATTGGGACTCAAAGAGTTAAGACAACAAGTCAGTATCATGATGAACAACAATGGGCTGACGATCTCTGCGGATAAGATTGTCATCACCAGCGGCTATCATAATGCGCTCTATATGACGCTGCTTGCCCTGTGCTCGCCGGGAGACACCATTGCGGTGGAGTCCCCGACGACATGGCGCACGCTGCTTATTCTTCGATTAATGAAGCTAAAAGTTGTTGAAGTAGCAACTTGCTCAGAGGAAGGGTTGTGCCTTTCTTCGCTGGAGGCAGTCTTAAAGAAGTGGCCAGTCAAGGCGCTGCTTGTCACCCCTAATAGTAATAACCCTATGGGTTTTATTATGCCGGATGCCAGCAAGCAGCAGTTGATCAAACTGGCCGATGCCTTTTCATGTCGAATTATTGAAGATGACACCTACAGCGATCTGATTGGTACGATTTCTCGTCCGCGTACCATTAAATCATTTGATACTCATGACCGTGTGATTTTATGCGGCTCACTTTCACGAACCGTCTCCTCAGAACTGAAAATAGGTTGGGTCATTGCTGGAGAGCTACAGTCCAGAATCAGCGAGATGAAACTTGCGACAATAGGCACAACCTCTCCGCTCATGCAATTAGCTGCAGCTAATCTCATTGAAAGCGGTAGCTATCATCGACATGTACAAAAAACGATTAAATTGTGCCAACACAGCCAGGTCCAATATATCAGAGCAATTGAACAATATTTTCCCATGGAAGCAAGAACTACCTCTCCGATGGGCAATGGCTATTTATGGGTCGTATTACCTGAGAAAATAGATATCGACCAAATTATCCACAGCGAGATGGCGCTCAATATCAACTTTTTGTCTGGCATCGTCTTCTCCGCATCCGGGCGCTACCATAATTGCATGCGCATAGACTGCCTGAATCCATTAACCACGCACACGACGGAGATGCTAAAAAAGATCGGCAAAGAAATCGCTGCACGGTTATAGGCTGTAGTTTCAGACTTAGCGCGGCGAATCTGCATATTGTTTACAGACTAATAAGGACGTTTGAAGAACGTTGAATGGTGCGATAATAGGAACATAACACAACCAACATACCCATTGATAAATATACATATTTTCTTGTTTCATCTTTATAAATGCCCCCTTTTGTGCCCCCATCTTGTTTTTCATGGGACTCGATGAGCCTTTCACCGAGTCGCCAATATCACCAATTTTTTCACAGACCGTGCAAATCTTCTCGGCTCTTGAAGTCTTTCTCATTACCGCGATCGGCTAAGAACAATATTACTTACTTCCCTGTAAGAAAAACGAGTCATCAGCCCGCACGCTCTTCTGGCATGAAGTATGTCTGTCACGGTCAAATATGATGCTTGCTCCAGTGAGGTAAACTCTTTGCGATCGATACGAACCAACTCATATTTCTCCACCAAAAAGTTAACGGCATTAACCAAAGTGATACCGGCATCGATATGCTCCTGTATAACGGTTTCATCACAGAACGGCGTATCGTTCAGGGTCAGACCATAGTGTTTTTCCAGCAGGCGTGAAAGTAGCATTTGCCAGACTGCAACGGGCGACAGACATGGCTTCGCCGCCCGCATGTTTCTTGCAGATAGAAATTTCATTTTTGCTCTCGTGTATTTAATTAGCGTTGAGTTGGATAAACGGCGATGTATACGTAACCGCAACTGCCAAGCGTGTCGGCTTCACAAGTGAGCCCATTGTGATATAGCGTGACGCAGTGCTGATACCGAGGATTAAGCTCGCCGCTGGTCAGCATTAGTTCCAGTTGTTTGAGTATCAGGGTAAAAGCTTGGTCCAGGCACAACGCATCCTTGTCGCTGAAAGCACCGTTAAACCCCGCCCGGTCAGCGAGAAAATGCAGGCGGTTGCCTTCCTGCACCAGACGAGCGCCAAAACAGGGGATGATCGTACTCTGTAGTCCCCACTGCTGGCAGGCGGGATTCTCCGGCTTGGTACCGGATTCGGAGCGATTATTCATTTTTGTTCCTGATTATAGGGAAGGATTAATTGAGAGTGATGCTTCGAAGAATTACATAGGGACCATTGCGGTCCTGACGGCGTTCAGCGAATACGGCCAGAACGCCGCGTATGTCCTGAACTTCCCGGCCAGCATAATGGCAGACACTGCCTGACCATTTATATTTGCCCGTACTGAAGCGAAACAGTCGGGATCCAGGATGTTGCCGGTACAGAGTCATGGCCTGGCGTTTACTGATTATTTTCATATCCAGCCTCGCTCCGCGAACGACACAATGCCATCCTGGCCTACAACCAGATGGTCGAGCGTTTTCACATCAATCAGTGCTAATGCTGCTTTAAGCCTGCCCGTAATGTTGCGGTCGCACTGGCTGGGCTCCGGGTCGCCGGATGGATGGTTATGCGCCAGCACGACAGCAGCAGCATTCAAGCGAAGCGCTGACTTCACTACCTCTCGAGGATGGACCTGTACATGGTTAATCGAACCGGCAAATAGCGTTTCACTCTCCAGTAAACGATGCTGGTTATCGAGATAGAGCACCATAAACACTTCCCGTTCTTGTCCTGCCAGCTGTAACCGAAGCCAGTCACGAGCAGCAGTACTTGAGGTAAAGGATATACCGGGCTGGCGCAAATATTTTTCCAGCAGGTTGATAGCACGACGAATGGTCCGTTGGGCATAGGGTGTCAATCCGGAAGTCGCAGGGAGCAGATAACCATGTTGTGCCAAAACCGTCAGCGGAAAGAGTTCAGGCTGCGATGGCACCGGGGATAATGCAGCATTCATGTTCGGCATTCCTCAGTCGATAAGATGCATAATAGCGCTGCATTCCGGATGGTTCAGCGCGTAGCCGCGTAAGCGATAATAGTGCTCAGTCATCGCGTCACATTCGATACGACAGGCATGGTGGCTGTATGCCATCAGGCAGACCGCTATACCGGCAGCCTCTCCGCTCATCTCCGCATCGTTGCCATTCATCGGGTTGAACAACGTCCACTTCTCACCGTCGGGCTCCGGAGCCATAAATGCGCCGCCGTTGCTGAGTGTATAAAAGCTCCAGACGCCGCCGCTGTAATCAGCGCACAGACGATCCATCCAGCCAAATATTCGGGGCTCAAGCGTTATCCATTGCGGGATGGTGCCAAAGTACTGTGGCCAGAAGCCGATGCGTAACTCGTCAGGGACCACTGAGGCCGCAATTGCTGCCTGCTCAGCAAACTCAAGGTTTTGTGTATTCATGAAACTATCTCCTTATGTCGGAACGGTTGTTTAACGCTCGAAAAACTCGAGCATATTTTCTGCCATAACCCACAGGGCGCGATTGAGCTTCACATCACCGTCAATGCCGGTAACAGCACGGGTGCGACTGCTTTTCCCCTGTGCGGTTCGCCCTGAAAGACCTCCTTTCATCAGGTTCTCCTGCACGCGCTGATAAACGGTCCACAGGTCATCGCCGTAGTCCTCCCGACGACGCGGAGTCAGCAGTTGCGATACCGTGACCGGCTGGTGGTCTTCACCGAAGCGATATTTCAGCGCGGCATTCGCCAGCGCGTGACGTGCGGGTACTGGCAGCTCCAGCGACTGCATTGCATCGCGCTTCTCATCCACCCGATCAAACACCCCGAGTACTTCGTAGGCCCCTTCAATCACCTTCTCGACGACATTACCTTTATGCGGTACCCGCACTTCTCCGAACGACTGACCGCAGACCAGGCCGTTGGTACAGACGCCACGAAACAGTCCCGGCAGCATCTGGTAGCTCGAGGAGCCGTCATGGCTGTTGAGCAGGATGATTTCCGGCACCTGATGGCCGGTCAGTTGTCCGGCACGACGCAGACGCAGCATATGCTTGGTGTGCTCCCGCTTGCTCTGGTCGCGAACCTTCGTCTGGCAGGCAAAGAACGGCTCAAAGCCTTCCCGCTGCAGGCTTTCCAGGATGGTGATGGTCGGGATGTAGGTATAACGGTCCGAGCGTGATTCATGTTTGTCACTCCCGAACACGCTGGGGACATGGCTCATCAGCTCTTCGTGGGTCAGCGGTCGGTCACGGCGTATCTGGTTAATACGGCCAAAGCGGCTGGCTAATTTCATGATTAGTTCCTTTAAAAGAGACAAAAGAAAACGCCCTGCTCGAATGAGCAGGGCGCTGGTGGTGTATTGCTGATGTTTTAAGCGTTGTGGGTAAGACTTACGGAAGGGCAAATTTCGGTACGCAGCCATTATCGCCAAATTCAGGAATAATGGCTGCTGTACCGTTGAGCGTAAATGCGGCTGGTTTTGCGCCGGTTCCCGAGACAATAACGCGCTTGCCGCTACGTAATTTATTCCATGCCCACATCACATTGTCTGAGCCCACATGAGATTCGCTTTCGCTGATATTGGCTTCTTCTTCGTTATCAATTTTCATGGTCAGCTTCTGGCCACCGTCCATGCCGACCTGGTGGCCGTATACATCAGTGAATATAATGGTCACCGCCTGTGAACCAGTACTTTCGCAGGCAAGGTATAACTGTGACTGTCCCTTACCGAGGATGGTATATTCAGTGGTGCCCTGAGCGTAGCCGCTTGTCCAGGCATCGTGGCTACCAAATGCCATTGCCTGGGCGGATAAAAGAAGAGTGAGAGCAAAGGGGATACAAGATTTAAGTATCATAGTTTTAGTCCTTTAAATGAGTGATGAAGGGAAACACTGCTGATAAGGCGTTTATTTCATTCGCTGATAGTGAAGGTTCCCTTGTTGGTAAACACACGGGCTTCAACGAAGCTGCAGTTAATCCCCTTCTGCTGAAGCGGGTTGCCGAAATGCCACGTCAGGCCATCGGCAAACTGCATAGTAGTGGGGGTAAACTCTCCCTTTTTAGGCACCCAGCCTTCAACCGTAATGCCCTGATAGGTGACTGTTCCTTTTGCCAACAGCAGGCACCTGCCCCGGTTTACGTCAATGTTCTTGATCTGGATGTTGTCAGTCCTGGCGATAACAGTGACAAGCAGCTCGAAACCACTCTTCTGAACATCGAGTTTAATAACATCATTTTCAGCTGCTCCGGCAGGCAAAGACACAGTTGCCAGTAGTGCCATGGCGGCGGTGACGGGATAAGTTGTTTTCATCTGAGTCCTTAAGACATGATCAATCCTGCGATTCATCGCATTGATTTTTAATAAATAAAATTTCAGGCAAAGTAATCCCTGAGAGATTCTATAACCTGATATTAATAGTGGATAATGAATAAACCCGATCGGTTCGATCGACAAAATCGATCGTGATTCAGCAAAATTGCTTGTTGATGGTATTAACCGAAAAAGAACGACCAGACACTACGTGCTGCCCGGGCGACGGTATGGGTCACCGCATGCAATGCCGACCGAGCCACCAGCGGCAACGGGGCTAGGTCAATGACCTTATCAATAACCTCCACCACGGCATCGCCAAAACTGCTGCTGGCAGTGCTGATGACGGCTTCGGTGCGATACATGGTCTGCAGATGTGGCACCAGTGGGCTGCGGGCCTGCTTTGGGAGACGGGTAATCATCGCCTCCACCAGACGGGACAGTCGATAGCGACCCCGGACCGAGACCGGCAGAATATCGGCTTCGGCAATACCTAACTGTCGGGCCACTGACTGTTGCTTCTGCGAGATGCGTACAGCCTGTAATGCCGATGGCTGCGCGGAAAGCCAGTTCCATTGCTCTGCTGGTTCGGTCTTGTCCGCCTGGTTGAGCACCCACAATACCGGCGGTAGCGGCCCGCAGAACTGCGCGAATAAGTCCTGATAAAACTTCTCTTCGACTGAGAAAGCACGATCATCGGCTTTGAGCACCCACAGCACCATATCAAGTTGTGGCATCAGTTCGCGGTAGAGCTCACTATATTCGCCATCACGTGCCTGACTCTCGCCAACGCCGGGCAAATCGACCAGGGTCAGGAAGTGGTTGCCGAAACGCAACCGGACACGCTGCGGCTGACGGGTACAGGCTTCCACAGCGTTCACGGCACAGACTTCACTGCGGAACAGGGCGTTACAGAGCGACGACTTGCCGACACCGGTTTTCCCCATAATGCCAATCACAGGTTCATACGTGACTAACTGGTTAAGCTCCTGCAGCAAATGCTGACGTAGTGCATGTGGGTAACGTCGCAGATGGCGTCGAATAAGGGCGTAGCCCGAGGGATGTTTCATACCGGCCTCTGAATGAAAAAAGGCCATCCGGTGGGGATGGCCTGTTGGAGTTAAACGGGAGGGAATTCAGTAAGATGATATATAACTGAGAAAAGTTTAAAACATTAAGTCTTATTATACTGCTCGTAAAATTTCTCAATTAGTTCATTAACCACTTCTTTTTTTGAGTAAAGCCTGAGGATTTTCTGAAGCTCCTCTAGTTTTGGAATATTTTCTTTTTTGATATCAAAATGCAGATCGGAATATTCTTCTTTATTCTTCCTGTTTTTCCAGGATGATAATCCGCTCGACATTTTTCCCTTAAGGCTTTCTGCGACAATGTCACCATTGGCTGAATGCCCATGAATATAATCAAAAAAAGCTATAACAATGTCTTTGTGACAAAATCCTGAGGCCTCACAAAATTCAATAATTAATGCAACCTCTCTTTCCGACATTGTGGAAAGTATGATATTCATCCCTTTATCTTTAAGGTAACTATAACAATATTCTATTTCATTTTGCTCTTTTTTTTGCTCTAACCAGAGATACATCTTGTTTATTTTTATTTTTCGCCAGTCGTCTGCGTAACTCATTATTCTTTTCGGAACATCATCATGGCGCCATGAATACATTTCTTTATCAATCCACGCAAGAATTGAATAATACTCTGAGTCAGAGTGTGTGTTTAATGATTTGTTATTAATGATATCTCTTACGAATTCATATTGAGTATCTTTGATGAGTATATTAAAAAGAAGCCAGAGACATGCTCTCCGATCCCCTTTTAACCAGTTGGTATTTTCTTCTGAAATAGCAAGCTCATGATAATCTTCAAGCATTCTATTGATTGTGTTGTCAATATCATCAGTTCTGGCATCTGATTTATACAATGCATTTCGGATGAGTTTTTTAACTAAATTAAAATCAGTATAATTCACGCCTGAGATGTAATGTCTGGTTTTATTTCGTTTTTGTAAATAATGAACATAATACACAAGTTCTCGTTCACTGCTCTTTAGAAGTTCTTCAAGTTTGGTGACTACGGGAACCTCAACACGTTTACCATTCTCATTAAATGCCATTTCATTCTCCATGCAACACATCAATCACGGCGTGACTCTGTAGTGATGTTATCATGATAATTCCATGTCGTAACCATTGTTTTTACGTTATTTGTCCATTCATTAGACGTATGATTGCCATCCTGATTTACTGCTGGCAGGCTCAAGAAACAGCTCTTTTGTCGGCTATCGTTCTTCTGTTATCCGCAACTTTCAGCAAACAGGGTGATCTGAGTGCACTTTAGTGTATGCAAGGCAATGTGGATCTCCATTCGTACCAGGAGCAACCGATATGAGAACTAACAGAATGATCAGTTCACAGTGTCATCAAAAATTTTAATTATTTAATAAAAGCATTCTGTAGTGGGCTTATGGCGGTACGTTGTTTACATTCGAAAATAGCATCGGGATGTCTCTGCTGGCAGCACGCTTGTGATGTCTCAGAATGCTGGATAATTCCCCCGATATCGGCGCACGTTCCTGGATGATTAATTTTTTACACCGCCCAGCAATTTTACGACGCGTTACCCTTTCAGGCCCCTGAGCCGGAGCAATCGTTATGCCAATATACGATAAGGGAGGTGGGGAACCCGTCACGCTGACGTAAAAGTGAAAAATATATTATAAGCCGATGTATCACTGAGTTGAAATGAAGAGGTGATAAAATGTCGTTTGTCTTCATAAGTGCCGCACAGTGGAAAACCGACAGTTCGCTGACCAGACCTTCAGGATAAATTCATTTAGGTTATTAGTGTTATTTTATAAAGTCGCTATCTCCTGCCTCTGCTTAAGCCACTCAACGAGAGATCAGTGGACGACTTGCAGCTCAGCTTGATTAAACGTATCTCCTGTCCCTGGTACACTCATACTGACCGGTCTCAGATATTATCTTGCGAACGACAAGCACAATACCTCCTCACGTCGATAGTGTACGTCCAGTTACAGCGCGTAGGGTAATTATCCAGCGTACCAGTATCCGATCGATAACCGAATTCATCCCACTCGGTAAAAATTCACATCCTGGTGTAATCCCATGACCACTATTCATCATGGGATAACATCATGCGTCACAATATCAATCGAAACCACATATCAGATCATTCGCTACAGAGCGTGTTATTCGCTCATCATAACCAGCTATTTGATTGCTACTCGAAACTCTTAATGCTGCGAGTGGACTTTGCTTACCGCCGGAACAGTAAGTCGTTTCACCACGCCGATGTAAATCAACTTGTCGCCGATATGACCTGGCTGACAGAGCAATGCCATGAGTTATCCGGGCTGGTGGGGCATGCCTGGGTATTGGAATACGGGGAAGATCACCGCTACCACATTCATGCTGCGTTTTATCTCAATGGTCAGCGCCACAGGAAGGTGTGGTGCTTCTGGGAGTCCATAAGGGACCTGTGGGAGGACATTACGAACGGAGAAGGCTACGCGCACAGGTGTGAGCCTAAGGGACATTACAGGGTACGGGGAGAGCGTGTTATCAGTTTTTCCGACAACAGAGGGCGGGAGGGCATGCAGTACATCCTGAGCTACCTGGGCAAGCAGTCGCAGCGGACAGAACGCCGGATTTACAGAGTCAGCGCTGTTCCGGCACCAGTGTCGAGCGGCAGACGTCGCTCATATGTTCCCGGACGTTAATCCAGTTTTACCTGGCGGTTCTGAGAATAGGTATAACGGAACTTATCACCGTAGATGGATTCCGTATCCAGCACAAAGTCCAGCTGTTCTGGGTCCTGTGAGGCCCACTTCAGGCGCAGCAGGTCTTCCGCACAGCTTTTATCTGACCCTCTGGCTTCCACCAGAAATATTTCCTCTCCCACCCTGAAGGAATCATTCGGGCGCGGGCCGCCAATCACAAAACACTCAGCGTGAAGGCCCAGTGCCTGAATAGCCCCGACGAAGATATTGTTGTCAACGGCATCCACGGGTTTGCCATTGACCTTCACGGTGAGCCCGTTAACAAAGGCCGTTCCCATACCGTTGTTGATGGCATAAATTCCCCACTGATTTTTGCGACCATCGTTAGAGAAATAGGCATTTATCCTTGGCTCTACAGAAATATGGTTGTGCCTGATTTCCTCTCTGCCCTGCCAGATAGCGAACCCAAGTGAGATAATGGCAATGATGATGCCTGCAGATGCGAGGATCGAGTCCCGGTACGTTGTCAAAAAATGGCGCATTTATTGTGTTTCCCTACGATAAATCAGTTGCTCCGATGCAATGTTGCTGCTCAGGCACACGCTGTAATCAAGGTAAATAATACTGTTTCTAAAGAAAAGACATTTCTAATTATCATTCTTTAACCTGATTTGTCTCCACATTACCCCCAACGCTGATGGATGATGCTATCCCAACATGATTACCTTTCTCCCTTATATCGAGCCGTACTCCAAATTAAATGAATCGGCACTGTATAGCGATATATCAAGGGGCTGGTGGGCTAAGTATGGGTACTGGAACAAACCGAACAGCATGGTTTTCACATCCACGCCGCGTTTTACCTCAATGGTCAGAAACACCGCCATGCATGGACAGTTTTTGAAGCACTCAGGGATACCTGGAAATACGTGACATGGGGAGAAGGACATACACACCGGTGCGAGCCCAGGGAGAAGTACAGAGCACGGGGTGAATGGGTAACGGCCTACGACGACATTAAGGGCCGTAAGAGCATGCAGTACATCTTGAGCTATCTCAGCAAGCAGGAGCAGAAAACTTTAGGCGTTATCTGCCAGTTAAGTGACATCCCAGCTCCACTGGCAGCGGGCAGACGGCGGAAGCTCAGTTAAAAAATACGCCAGTGCCTCATCGTTTGAAGGAGTTTGCGTTCCCCATACCTGGCTCCTTCTCCCATTCACTCAAGGAGAAAAACGATGACAACTGATTACAACGTTCTTAACGACCAACTGGTGACGATGGCGTTTATCACCCAGCTCACAGGCCTGACGGACAAATGGTTTTATTTCCTTATAAAAAACGGCGAGTTCCCGAAGCCCATTAAGCTGGGCAGAAGCTCTCGTTGGTTGCAAAGCGAAGTAGAAGCCTGGCTACAGCAGCGTATCGACCAATCCCGCCAGTGATATCAAATCAAACCTTACCTCCTCTCATGTTTATCTGAATTCCCCCACAGCATACTTGCCAGACTGCCTGACATAGGCGGCTTTCGCCTGCGTGCTGTATGGCGAAGGTCCCTTACTATGGAACTAAAGATGCTTATTGAATCGGCACAACGGGAAGCATCGTCATGATGCAATTCCGTGCCATTGAACACGCCATCACCGAAGACGGTGAGTGGGTGACGCCAGAAGAACTTCCTCTGGATTATCGGGGACGACTGCTATGCGATTCCTGTCATGCCGAGGTTGTTATCGAGGAAGACAGGTCAGGGAATGAGATGTTTGTTCACTCCCGACATAATCGCAGCGAAAGAATCAAAAATCAGAGCTGCCGCTACGCAATCCGTCAACCTAAGCAACCAGCATCGACAAGCGCCGGTCGCAGACGAAAACAACCACCTGCAGGTTACGCTGGCCTACGAGGTCCTTTGAATACCCGAAGAGGACTGTGGCGATGCAATCAATGTGAACGTTCCTACTACGGCAGCAAGAAATGCCCCCATTGCGGCGAGTGGGTTTATACGATATCGCGCTAATCGGTTGCCAGAGGTCTGGCGAATCAGGAGGGCATTATTGCATTCCGTTGTGTTCGGATATATTGCCCTCCTGCTCAGCTTGAGATGTAACTGCTGACAATGAACATCATTCACTTCTTCTGAGCCTGTCAGTTCGGAGCTGCCCATACATTCTCCCTTTGCGATGTGGCCCATGTCTGGCAACGTGCTGATGCTGGTGGCTACTGCGCTGATACAGACGCATTCTCAAGAGCATTCCATTTAGCAAAACGCTCGTTTTCATGGACTGACTCCGTGGACATACCTATCGCTTAACCACACTTGTTATCGATCGGCGCCAACGATCAATATCGAAAAACTGATCTATCAAAACGATTATCTTTCATGCGCCCTGCCTGGTTATCCTTGTCTTAACTTACTCGCAGAAAAGCCTTTTATTACGGTTAGTTATCTAGCCGAGGCTTGCTACGCCCATTTTCCATGTATCCCAAATTACGAGGTCGCGAAGACGCGGAAAGATGAAGAGATGCGCACGTTGCAACAAAAAAAGAAGTGTCCTTGAGCGATGGCTCTCACTCGATAAAGAATTCTGCGACGAGTGCTTGTTTGATATCGACCAGGAAATCAGGGAAAGACGGATTATCCCGATCAGAAGGCTTAAAGATGACGATGAAGGGAAATAGTTACTCGTGATGAAGAATAAAATCGACGTTAGTGTCATTATCCCTGCTTACAACGCCGTTGAGACCATTGGTAATCTGGTTAATAAAATCCTCAGCGAAACCCACGTGGCTATTGAACTTATCATCGTCGATGACGGTTCTACTGATGGAACAGCCAACGTTCTTCGTCAAATCCATGATGACCGACTCATTCTGATTGAGCAGGCCAATCGAGGTGTCTATGCTGCCCGAAATGCTGCTCTAGCCTTGCATCAAGGAGAGTGGGTAATTTTCCTCGATGCTGACGATGATATAGCAGACGGGTTCATTGAAAAACGATGGCAAGCAGCTACTGCGTCGCAAGCCGACGTCATGATCTTTAATGGCTGGCATTCTAGTGCTGACCTATATCGAAGAGCAGTCCACCGAAAGCAGCCATATGGGGCGACCCTGTCAGGTCATGAGTGGATTAGAAAGTGCGTTACACGCCGTGAATGGCCACATTACCTGTGGTTGCAGATGGTCAAGTCAGCCTATATCAGACAACACTCACTGCACTTCCAGTCCGGTAAGAGCCATAAAGACATTATCTGGACGGTTCATCTTGCAGCGAGAAATGGCCAGCTCTGCATATTGGATGTTAAGGACTATATCTATAACAGCAATAGGACCTCTATCACGCACCGACCGGATTACTACGATGTTCGTGCAATAAGCTATGTTGAAGTGATCGCCGAAATCATCCAGCTAGCGGGACAGGAACAAAACAAAAAAATAAAGGTATTTTTTTACAGACATGCGCTGGTGGAGGCTCGTCACTTTTTGGGGCTTTACCGAAAAAAAACACAGGATAAGTCAGGTGTGGAACAATACTTCAAAGTAAAGATACCTCTATATTTTCTGGCCAGAGGCATAGGAAGTTTCAGCGATTTATTTTTTTTCTTAAAACTGATGTGGAAAATTCTTTAAGTAAAAACTCAAGATATTTTCTAATCGATGTTCGGACAAAGTCAGTTTATTGCAACAAGGGAAAGCCTATTATCTGGTTTATTCATCATCATTTCTGTGTTGCTCAATGCCATGTAAAAGATTAATGAATACCACTCATAGTCCCTATCCTCCCCCTGTGATTATCAGCGAGCACAAACCCGTTAACATACCCCTATCAATTCATGTCCAACGGATCACCATGCTTAATCAACAGGCACATACACAGACGGTTAAAGCTAAAAAAACCGGCCTATCGTTTCTACTCATCCTCAGCGCCCTGATGGCTGTAACCTCTTTATCAACCGATATCTATCTGCCCGCCATGCCCGTGATGGCCAAAGATTTGCAGGGTGATGCAGAGCTGACAATCACAGGTTTCCTTATCGGTTTTTGCATTGCACAACTGATTTGGGGACCAATTAGCGATCGTTATGGACGCCGTCTGCCGCTGTTTATCGGTTTGGGTCTATTTATCATCGGCTCGGTGGGCTGCGCGTTATCAACAGATATTGTACAAATTGTCTTCTGGCGAGTTTTTCAGGCGTTAGGTGCCTGTACCGGGCCGATGCTGGCTCGAGCAATGATCCGTGACCTGTTTAGCCGCACTCGCGCAGCACAAATGCTTTCGACACTGATGATCATCATGGCTATCGCGCCGATTGCCGGGCCCCTGATCGGCGGGCAGATGATTAAAGTCACCTCGTGGCATGCCATTTTCTGGCTACTGGCGATTATTGGAGCTTTAATGCTGATGTCTTTATTCTGGTTACCGGAGACATTACCTGCGGAAAAACGCTCGCAAGCCTCCGTAACCAGAGCTTTTCACAACTACTATGCCTTGCTCACTAACGCCAGATACATGCGATTTACTTTGTGCCTGACGTTCTACTACGTTGCAGCCTACGCCTTTATCACCGGTTCCCCGTTTGTGTACATCACATACTTCGGCGTTGACCCGCAGCATTACGGTTGGCTGTTTGCAGTAAACATTGTTGGACTTATGGCAGTGAGCATGGTCAACAGACGCCTGGTTCACCGCTATCCACTGGAAGCGTTGCTCCGGAATGCCGTATTCATCGCCGCTATTGCGGCGATAGTGCTGGCGGTCACCACCGGCCTGGGCGTAGGTGGGATTATCGTGATTGTCGGCGCTGTGTTCGTGTTCTTCTCTATGAATGGCATCATCGCGGCGACATCCACGGCTTGCGCTCTGGACGCAGTGCCTAATGTGGCTGGCTCCGCGTCGGCACTAATGGGCGCGTTACAATACGGCAGCGGCATCGTCTCTTCGCTGCTTCTCGCTCTGTTCAGTGATGGCACGCCATGGACGATGGGCTGGATAATTGCGTTGTTTACAGTAGCCAGCGCCCTGATGGCACTGACCGTTCAGCTAAAAAAATAAAACGTCGTTATTGATGCCAGACGACACTTTCGTCCAGAGATACCCGCCCTTCCCTGTAGCTCAGGGAGGGATGCGTTTTATCTGGGATCCCAAAAGAAATACCGTAAAGCAGCCTGAAGCCCTCAGGAACATTTAATATTCGACGCACCGTTTGGGCAAAATAACTCAGCACTGCCTGTGGAACGCCTGCGTAACCGCGAGCTGCCAGGGAAAGCAGGAATGTCTGGGCATACATACCGGCGTCCGAAGCTACGCGAACATTGTCCCCTACAGCAGGAATGAACAGCAGGGCAACATGAGGCGCGCCGAAAAATCTCACATTACACTCGACCACTTCTGAGCGACTTAAGTTATCCCCCCGCGCAACGCCCAGGGCCTGATAGTACGAGCGCCCCTGCTCCGAAGCCCGTTGCCTGAATGGCTCAGGATAAGCTTCTTTATCAAACGTAAAATCAAGGCTGTAGTTCCCCGCCCTCAGATCTTCCGTCAGTGCGTGGCTTAATTCACGAAGTTTATCTCCTGCAACGATATGCAGGGACCAGGGCTGAGTATTGCAGTTGGATGGTGCGCATTGCGCTTCGAGCAAAATGTCTTTGAGGATATCGCTGGGGATGGGAGATGAAAGAAAGGCTCTAGCCGAGTACCTGTTTTTTACTACCTCACTAAATGTTGGCTCTTGCGAACTCATTTGCTTCTCCGCCTGAAAGTAATTTGAAGTGAATGATTCACTCTATCCAGATCCATCCTGTCACATCAGTCTCATCGTTTTCATTCCCGGTTCCAGATTAGGTCTATGAATTCCATTCATAGCGCCTATTTAAGCAGCGTAATTATCTTTAACCGCAACTTCGTTAATCTGGGTCTATCGCGTGAACACGCAAGCGGAAAGTGGCTACAGCTGATGGACATACCCCAGCCTGCGCGGCTGGGGCGTCATCGGAGGATAACTAAATATTCTTATCGAAGAAGACGTCTAACTTTTGCATTGCCTGGTCAACGTATTTTGGCACCCAATACGTCTCGATATGGGTAGCACCATCGATCAGGAAGAGTTCTTTGTCCTTCGTACCGGTGGCTTTCGCGAACGCATCTTCAGTCATATAGAGCGTATCCGCTTTTGTCCCGGCAATCATCAGCAGCGGTTTATTGATGAGATTGATATGGTCCGTTACGTCAAAGCTCATCAAATCCAGAAGACTGCTGGTGGTGTATTTAAACGTGGAATTCGGGTGCGCGTGGGTTTTCCAGTAGTACTCGTAGCCCTGGCGATACAAGGCAAAGGGTAATTTAGCAATCTGTTCATCAGTCAGGTTGGCATCGCCGGAGTAAAGCACTTCTCCTCCGGCGGCTTCCTGAGCACGTGCGTCAGAAGCCTGCTGAAGACGCTGCTGGATACTATCAAGCTGTGAATCCTGCATACCGTTACGGCGCACAAGGCCTGAATTAAACATGCTGATGGTTGCAATCGATTTAAACCGTTTGTCCGTCTCGGCAGCAACCAGTGAATAACCACCGCCACCGCAAATGCCAAGCAGACCGAGGCGGGCGGTATCGACACCAGGATACTGGCTGATGTAGTCAGCCATGCCGTGAATGTCCTCGATACGATTAGCAGGTTTATCCACGCTGCGCGGCATCCCACCGCTGGCACCCTGATACGCCGCGTCGGCGGCAATCGTGATGTAGCCCTGTTCGGCGAGACGCTGGGCATACAACCCGGCGACCTGTTCTTTTACGCCGCCATTAGGATGTGCAACCACCACGGCAGGGTATTTTTTGGCGGGATCGTAGTTAGCAGGGGTATAGACATTCGCAGCAATCTGGATGCCATGCAGATCGTATTTCACTGGGTGAATGTTGACCTTACCTTTGACGTTCTCGGTGATGGCTCCGTCATAGACGAGAGTGAATGGATTTTTTTTGTAATCAGCCGCATTGACTGAGGTCACTCCAGCCATTGCCGTGAGTAGCATTGCACTGATAAGCGTGAATTTCATGGTCTCTCCCGATGAGTGTCGGCCTGGTTATACAGGCTCGCAGAATCAAATTTGCAGGCTCAGATTAGGCGGAGAGGGCTGTCAGCATCGTGACAGGGAAATAACATTTTTGTCAGGAACAGACTGGATAGGTAGGTGTTTCTGACAACGCTGTCAGGTAGCCGTCAGCTTTATGTTGGCAATCACAACGCAGAATGGTCCCGCTTAAATGCGAGTCATGTTTAATTTTCTGAGAAACGGAGCGATCAATGAAAAGCCAGAATGCCCCAACAATGCCAGAGCGGCGCAAGCTATTGGTCGCCGGGGCCGGTATTGCCGCCGCCTCGCTGATTCCCCACGTATCAGCGGCGAGCCAAACCTCTCAGGTCGATTCGTCCAGACAATCCAGCCAACGCCCTTCAGCTCCTGGCAAGCGTAAACTCGGGAAGCTGGAAGTTTCTGCCATCGGTCTGGGCGTGCAGAACATGAGTCGTAAATACGACACCTCCGTTCCCTGGCGTCCCGAGATGATCAATGTTATCCACCGGGCATTTGATGAAGGGGTAACGTTCTTCGACGCTGCTGAAGCCTACGGCCCGTTTGACGTCGAAAAAATTCTCGGGGAAGGCGTCGCCCCGTTCAGGGACAAAATCGTTATCGCCACCAAGTTTGGCTGGAACATTGACCAACAGACGGGTAAGCGTCTGCCGGGCCTTAACAGCAGGCCGGAGCATATCCGACAGGTCGTCGACAATATGCTCAAACGCCTGCGTACCGATCGTATCGATTTACTGTATCAGCACCGGGTTGATCCTCAGATCCCGATCGAAGATGTCGCCGGTGTGGTTAAGGATTTAATGGATCAAGGGAAAGTCCTGCACTGGGGTCTGTCTGAAATGGGCATCAACACGTTGAGACGCGCCCATGCCGCATTACCCGTTACCGCCGTGCAAAGTGAATACTCCATGCTCTGGCGCGGCCCTGAAAAACAGGTGCTTCCGGTGTGTGAAGAGCTGGGCATTGGTTTTGTACCATGGAGCCCACTCGGTGTGCAGTTTTTAACGGGCTGGATTGATGAGAATACCCGGTTCGCTGCTGGTGATTTCCGCGCGACAGAAACACGCTTCTCGCCTGAAAACTTGCCACACAACTTACAGCTGGTTGAACTACTGAAATCCTGGGCAATACGAAAAAATGCCGCGCCGGGGCAGATTGCACTGGCATGGCTCCTGGCCCGTAAACCGTGGATTGTTCCCATCCCTGGCACCACCAATAAAGACCATATGCTGCAAAACACAGCGGCTACCGGCGTATCGCTGACTTCCGCTGAGATGACCGAGCTCACCCGTTCACTGGATGCGATCACTATCCAGGGGCAACGTCTGCCTGATGCCGTGCAGGTTTATTCCGATGTTGAAGCACCAATGAAAAGTTAAGAGGAAATCCCGTTATGCGCCTGTTGTTAGTCGAAGATGAAGAAAAAACGTCAACCTATCTCTCCCGTGCGCTGGGTGAGTCCGGATTTACGGTAGATGTCTCTGCAGACGGAGCTGAAGGTCTTCATTACGCGCTGGAGTTCGACTACGACGCGATAATACTGGATGTGATGCTGCCGGGGATGGATGGTTACCGGGTACTTGAGGGTGTGCGAGCAGCCAAACAGACGCCGGTGCTGATGCTTTCGGCTCGCGGCTCTGTCGATGAACGCGTTAAAGGGCTTCGCCTTGGCGCGGATGATTATCTCCCCAAGCCCTTCTCGCTGATTGAGCTGGTGGCGCGTATTCAGGCACTGGTACGTCGCCGCGCTACGGATGGCGCAGACATCACTCAGCTGCAAATTCACGATCTGCATCTCGACCTGCTGGCTCGCCGCGTATTTCGTGGTGGAACACGGCTGGAACTGACCGCGAAAGAGTTTTCCCTGTTGAGCCTTTTGGCCCGGCATCAGGGGGAGATTCTGTCAAAGATGATGATAGCTGAGCAGATATGGGACATGAATTTTGACAGCGATGCCAACGTGGTTGAAGTGGCCATTAAACGACTTCGGGCCAAAGTTGATGCGCCGTTCGATATCAAACTGCTGCATACCGTTCGTGGCATGGGGTATGTCCTCGAAGTCCGGTCCGCATAAATGAAGGGGATAAGCATGCCTAAGCGTTCCATCTCGGTTCACCTGGCGCTGATGTTTGCCTTATCCGCGCTGCTGATTGTGTCCGTTATCGGTATCCTGCTGAGAAGTTCCTTGCATGACTCTTTGCAAAAGCAGATGCACAACGAGCTGCTATTCCGGGAATCATTAATGAGTCCGTGGATCACCGCACGAACCTCGGCTGACGGCTGGTCGACGTTGGCCAATAAATTCACCGTGTTAACCAATTCTGAAGGTGAACGCGTTCGCTACTGGATAGTGAGCGATAACCCACGCTTTAGCATGGGGGGAACACCGCCGGTGGGTGTTCAGTGGTCTACTTTACAGGAAGGCTTTAATAAAGTACCCGGCGCATCGGAAGGTGCCTGCTCGCTGTTTCTGTTAGTGAAAACTATCCCCGCCAACGGTGAAAGGCCTGAGCTGCGCTATGTGGTTGCCATCGACTCCACGCCGTACATGGGCACACTCGATGCGTTCACGCGTACACTGCTGATCATTACCGCACTGGGCGTCGTGATTGTCGCCTTACTGGGATACGTCGTTTCAAGAATCGGTCTTCGTCCCGTTGGGGCGCTCAGTAAACAGGCCCGGCAACTCGCTCCCGGGGACCATGGTCAGCGCCTGAATACCGAAGCATTACCTGACGAATTACAGCAGCTAGCATCATCTTTTAATGGCGTGCTGGAACGGCAAGAGGTCGCCTGGCGACAGCTCGAAAGCTTTAACGCCGATGTTGCGCATGAGCTCCGGACTCCGCTGACTAATCTGATCGGCCAGACGCAGCTGGGTCTCTCACGCCGACGCTCGCAGGATGAACTGGAAGAGTTATTGGGTTCCAATCTGGAAGAACTTGAACGCATGACGTCGATAGTTAACGACATGCTGTTCCTGTCCCATGCTCATGCGGGTGAGCATGCTTCCCAGCTTACGCAGGTTTCCCTGCGGGAAGAAACCCTGAAAACAGCGGAGTACGTTGAACCCTCTTTTGCCGAAAAACAGCTTTCTCTGGATGTGGAGGGCGACGTCACCGCGCACATCGACCGACGACTGTTCCACCGTTCACTGGCCAATTTACTGGAAAATAGCGCAAGACACTCGCCCTCCAACAGCACGGTTACGGTGCGGTTAAGCGAAACCGGTAATCAAGCCTGTGTTGAAGTTTCAAACCCTGGCGAGCCGATAGCGCCAGAGCACTTACACCGGCTTTTCGAGCGGTTCTATCGCGTTGATACCTCCCGAGCCAGGAGTGATACCCATCATGGGCTGGGCCTGTCGATCGTGCGTGCCGTCGCCATTATGCACCGGGGAGATGTCTTTGCCCGTAGTGAAGCTGGCATCAATACATTTGGCCTCACCTTTGCGATGCAAGACGATAAAGCGTCGGGCAACGCTCACTCCAGCACTGAGCCGGAACCCGGTTTAACTGACAGAATTGTCAGGGGGGCGTCAGCCTGACGTCATTACCCCCTCGATAAAATCATCGCAGGCAATCCCCTCTTCATTGATAAGGACGCTTTGCATGATCGGACATTTACGTTACCTCGGGCTGTTACTGCCCTTCTTCACATTTTCATCCTGGGCAGCGGAACAAAATCCCGCTGTCCATATCGCCCCCGCAGGAAGTCAGAATGCGGTGTTCGGGCCAGCCGAGAACTTTACCGGTCGTGTCAGGGTTGATCCTCTCTTCAAACCGGATAACGACATCCCTGTTTCCGGGGCTTATGTCACGTTTGAACCCGGCGCTCGTTCCGCCTGGCATACGCATCCGGCAGGTCAGCGGCTGATTGTGACCTCGGGTGTTGGGCTCACCCAGCAAGAAGGCCAGCCGGTGCAGGTTATCCGCGCCGGTGACGTTGTCTCTTGCCCGGCTGGCGTCAAACACTGGCACGGGGCGGCCCCCGACAGCGCGATGACGCATCTGGCGATAACTGGGATTGTGGATGGCAAAAGCGTTAACTGGATGGAGAAAGTGACAGATGAACAATACCACGCCCATTAAAACATTAGCGGCAGCGGTACTGCTGACCTTTGGTTTTGGTCTCGCGGCACATGCTGCGTCCGTCAATAAAGGAGCCTCAGAAATGAACCACGAACAAACGGTTTCAGATACGCTGTCAGCCCGCCAACAGGCCATCCCGTTGATTGCGGCATCGATGGCCAGCAGTCAGATGGATAAGCTGAATGCAGCCCTGAATCAGGGTATTGACGCCGGGCTCACAATAAACGAAACCAAAGAAATTCTCGTCCAGCTTTATGCCTATACGGGCTTCCCCCGTAGCCTGAATGCGCTTAGTGAACTGATGAAGGTCGTCGAAGCACGTAAACAACGTGGTATCAAAGATGTTGAGGGTAAAGAACCGGTTGCCCCGATCCCCGTTGGGGATGAGCTTCGCCGTGTCGGTACCGCAAACCAGACAAAAATCTCAGGCGCTCCCGTCCAGGGTCCGCTGTTTGATTTTGCCCCGGTCATTAACCAGTTCCTGCAAACGCACCTTTTCGGCGACATTTTCGCCCGCGATAACCTCGACTGGCAAAGCCGCGAGCTGGCAACGGTTGGCGCATTAGCGGCCACGCCGGGCGTCGAATCACAACTGCTGTCGCATACGCGAGCAAGCATGCGGGTCGGCCTGACGGCGTCGCAGCTGCGCCAGCTGGCACAGGTTCTGCGTGAACATGGCGAAAGTGATGCAGCAACGCGAGCTGAAAAGGCGCTGCAGCAGGCGCTCGCAAACAATTAGGAGTGGATTATGGAGCATGATCCCAACCGCAGAATGTTAATCACCGCCCTTGCCGGGCTGACGCTGGCGAACGTTTCTTTTGCCTCAGCTGCGACCGGAACCGCAAACGTGCAGGGTAAAAGCCGTGTTCTGGTGGCGTACTTTTCCCGCAGCGGAAATACACGGGTGATTGCGGGCGTCATTCACCGCAGCCTGAATACCGATCTGTTTGAAATCGAACCAGCTACGCCTTATCCGGAAGACTATTTTCAGACCGTTGAACAGGCGAAAAAAGAGCGTGAGCGAGGCGTAAAACCGGCATTAAAAAATAGCGTTGCAGATACCTCACGCTACGAGACCGTGTATTTAGGCTTTCCGATCTGGGGGACCAGCGTGCCGCCTGTAGTGCAAGCATTTCTCAGCAGCCACAACCTTGCGGGCAAATTACTTATCCCCTTTATTACTCACGGTGGCTACGGTAAAGGAGACAGCGACGACATCCTTGCCAGTCTCGCCCCAACTGCGCGTCGGGAAAAACCGCTGGTCATTGAATGCGACCAGGAGCGAAGAACCACTGAAACGGTAACAAGTTGGTTAGAGACAATACGCAGTTAATCGTCTGCATTCATGAGTCTGCCAAATAAGGGCAATCAGGGGTGCTAAATAATTAACGCTGACTACTCAGATATGATTGAACGGCAAACATAACAGAGGATGTAATCTTGAAGACAATCTTAAAAACGCTGGCCATCTGCGTGATGGCGGGTGGCCTGATGGCTCAGTCGGTATACGCCGAGCCGCTGGTCATTCAGGAACAGGGAAGCTTTTCTGCTGGTGGCACTATCATCACCGCACCAGGAACATTTGATGCAAAAAAGCCGCTGGATTCAGCTGGCCAAACCTATCATGGCGATCATGCCTCAGTGTTCTACCAAATCCCGGAGAATCCGCATAAATACCCTATCGTCATGCTGCACGGCGCAGGTCAGTTCTCCCGTACCTGGGAAAGTACCCCGGATGGTCGCGAAGGGTTCCAGAACATCTTCCTGCGTCGCGGGTTCTCAACTTATCTTGTCGATCAGCCGCGTCGGGGCAGCGCCGGACGCACGACTGTAGAAGGTACTGTTACGCCTAAGCCGGATGAACAGATGTGGTTCAATCAGTTCCGCGTTGGCGTGTGGCCAGAGTATTTTAAGGGCGTTCAGTTCTCTCACGACAAAGAAGCACTGAATCAATATTTCCGTCAGATGACCCCAAATACGGGGCCGTTTGATATCAATGTTATCTCTGATGCGATGTCCGCCGTCGTGGATAAATCCGGCCCCGCTATCCTCTTCACCCACTCTCAGGGTGGCGGACCAGGCTGGTACACGGCGATGAAAAATGACAAGGTCAAAGCCATTATCGCCTTCGAGCCTGGCAGCAGCTTTGTCTTCCCTGAAAAAGAACTCCCAGCCCCTATGCCAAGCGCGTTCGACACGCTGAAGGGTGAGCCTGTTCCGATGGAGCAGTTTATGGCTCTGACCAAAATCCCGATTCTGATTATTTACGGCGATAATATACCGGATAAGCCCGTCGCCATGCCCGCGCAGGACAGCTGGCGCGTACGTCTGGCGATGGCTCGTGAGTGGCGTGACGTGGTGAACAAGCATGGCGGGGATGTGACGGTGACGCATCTGCCAGAGGTAGGAATCAAAGGCAATACTCACTTCCCGTTCTCTGACCTCAACAATGTGCAGATTGCTGATTTGGTAAGTAAATTCCTGAAAGAGAAGGATCTGCAATAGTAAGAGCTAGTATTGAGCCCTAATAATTAGGGCTCAATACAAACATCAGTTTTATCAAAAAATAAAATGGGAACATGACGGTCAGCTTTGAGCGATCAGCAGACGTTCGTACTTGAGTCGCCATAGATCTTGCTCACAATGTCGTGTGTCAATCAACTGGGAACAGGTCAACCAGAGGCGGCATTTTGGGCCCAGTGGCTTGTGTTTGGTGGTAAATAACACGCATGCAGCTAACTTCCTGGTAGCGAATTTAGTGGCTACAAGGACTGGGCCAACACACTGACGCGATCCGGGGCTTTGCATGGTTCGTACCTCCGCATACTGCTTCGTTTCCCGGTCCTTAAGCCATGCAGAAATCTACCACCCGGGCGACCTTATGCAAGAGTCGCTTTGCTTAATTTCAGCACTCACTTCCCCCGGCTTCGGCCTATTTGTGTTCTGCTCTAACCTGAGTGTTAGCTCTGCTGTCGGGGAGCGAGATTACCTAATGACTGGATTAACAAAAATGACTTTAATGTTTTCATTAAAACTGTTATTAAAATTTATTAAGCATAAGGAATAAGAAATAAGAAATTTCTGTAATTATCATGTTTATGTCTGAGTTTAACAGAATGTCGCTGTTAGATGGTAAGTGGGTTAAGCAATTGATTTATAAATTTAATTAATCTGTGTAGGGAAGCGCATGAAGCTTGAAACGATTCGTTTATCTGGTTTTCAGTCGTTTGGACATGAATCAACCGAACTGAGCCTTGAAGATATAACATATATCATTGGTCCTAATGGTTCAGGTAAAACCGCAGTTCTCCAGGCTTTGTGTCGACTCTTTGCATTCGACCCCGCGTTAAGGCGGATCCAGCGTTCAGATTTCCACGTTCCCTTTGATGAGGAGGAGGTTCCGCTTGAGCGCCAGCTATGGATAGAGGCTGATTTTCTGTTTCCCGAACTGGAAGATGACGAGGACAACAGTACCGTAGCTCCCCATTTTAGTCATATGCGACTGGACGAGCCGGATGGGGTTCCGCGCGTGCGTTTTCGCCTTAATGCGACTATAGGGCTAGATGGAGATATTGAAGACGCTTTGGTATATGTCCTGGAAGTTGATGGAGATGACCTGCCTCTGAATGTCGCTCAGGTTCCACGCGCTGAACGTAATCATATCCAGGTACACTATTTGCCTGCCAGACGCGATCCCGCTGACCATATTGCTTACGGTGCGAATGCATTACTAGGGCGTTTACTTCGCGCTGTTCGTTGGGACGCTGAGCGCGAAACGATTAAAGGGCTGACAGATCAAATAAGTGACAACCTTGCGGCAAACCCCTCGGTGAATGCTTTCAGTGAGAGTTTAAAGGCAACATGGGCAACGCTGCATAAAGGTAAATTTTTTGCTGACCCTAAAATTACTTTTGTCGCATCAGAAATTGAATCGCTGTTAAGGCATCTGTCT